>JBGAKC010000047.1:0-32190 GCA_044224605.1 Hyphomonadaceae bacterium | reverse complement strand
TTCATTGCCACGCCGCGCTGCGTATAGCCGTGGAAGAAGATCACAACCTGCTTCGGCGCCTTGCCCGACGCCGGGTCCATCCCCGCCATGCCAAGGTCCGCCACCTTCTGCGCATGCGCCGCGCCCGCGCCGAGTCCGGCAGCCAACGCCGCCAGCGCCAGAAACTTCTTCATGGATATCTCTCCCTTGGATGACGTCTGAAGCGTCCGTTCCCAGCCGGGAAACTGGCCCAACCGGCCAGCCCCAGCAACACGCTCAGGCATCACTGCACCGTGAATGTGCCGGCTTTGGACGACTGACAGGAGCAGCGCCCGATGTTACCGTTCAGTCACGGGAGACATCTTATGCGAATGATTGCCGCTTACCTGGCGCTTGCCTTGAGTTTCGTCGCGCCGGCGGCGGCCGACGTCGCGATCGTCGGCGCCAAAGTCTATCCATCGCCTGGCGCCCAGCCCCTCACCGACGCAACCGTCGTCATGCGGGCCGGCAAGATCATCGCCGTCGGTCCGGCCAGGGACATCCATCCTGACAAGTCGGCCGACATCATCGATGGCAAGGGCCTCGTCGTCCTCGCCGGCTTCTGGAACAGCCACGTCCACCTGCTCGCACCGCCGGGGGCGACAAGCGCATCCACACTCTCTGCCGAACTCGAGGCAATGCTCACCCGCTGGGGCTTTACCACAGTGTTCGACATCGCTTCGCTGCCCGGTCAGGCGATCGACATCCGCAAGCGCATTGCGGCTGGAGAGATCCGCGGCCCGAACATCCTCACGGTCGATGCGCCCTTCTATCCGAATGACGGCGTGCCGATCTATGTGCGCGACCTTGTGAAGGACCAACCGTCCTTCGAGGTGGGCACGCCCGCTGCCGCCGCCGCCCGCGCGCAGAAACAGTTGGCTGCAGGCGCAGACGGCGTGAAGATCTTCGCAGGCTCCATCGTCGGCGGCAGCATCGGCGTGCTGCCCATGCCGCTCGACGCCGCCAAGGCTATCGTGGCGGAAGCGCATCGCGCCGGCAAACCCGCCTTCGCGCACCCCAGCAATCTCGACGGCCTCAACATCGCCATTGAAAGCGGCGTTGACGTGCTCGCGCACACCACGCCCGACGGTCGCGCGACCTGGTCGCCGGAACTGGTTGCGCGCATCAAGGCGCACAACATGGCGCTGATCCCCACGCTTTCCCTCTGGCGCGTCGAACTCCAAAAGGGCAAGGCGCCTGAGGAGGCGCTCAAGCGCTTCATGGCGACTGCCCAGCAGCAGCTCAAGGCCTATTCCGACGCCGGCGGCCAGATCTTGTTCGGCACGGATGTCGGCTACACCGATGCTTTCGACACAAGCGAAGAATACACGCTGATGTCGGAAGCTGGCCTCACCTGGCAGCAGATCCTGACCTCCCTCACGACTGCGCCTGCCAGCCGCTTTGGCTTCGCCGGCAAGGGTCGCGTCGAAAAAGGCGCGGACGCCGATCTCACCATTCTTTCGGCCGATCCGGCAACCGATGTGAAGGCCTTCGCGAAGGTCGCTTACACAATCCGCTCCGGCGCCGTGATCTACGCGTCGCGGCAGTGACAGCCGATCCGGCGTAAGTCAGACGTGGACGGACTGGTGGTTCGCCGGTTTTGCTCCCGCACGACGTCGCGTCCGACTCGCGCGCGAATGTGCGCTCGGTCCGTCCCTCCGTCCCCTGGCCTTCGCCATCTACTCCTGACGTTTTGACGCTTTTGTCTGTCGCCTGCCGCTATCAATCCCGGCCTGATCCTTGATCTCACGCAAAGCAGGGCTCCACCCGCCATCGCATTTTTTGAAGAAGCGTCCGAAAGTGGCGCATGGGAGGATAGGCGAATGACACGGCGAAATAGCCTGCCTGACATCAATCGTATTGAGCCGCTTGAACCGCTCGCCTGGCTCGCGGGCGCATGGCGAGACTTGTGGTCGGCGCCGGCAACTTTCCTTTCCTATGGTTTTGTGATCGCCTTTTTCAGCGGCGCCGTCACGCTCGGCCTGCTCCTGAGCGGCCTCGCCTTGTGGGCGATCGCGCTTGCCGCCGGGTTTGTCTTCGTGGCGCCAATGGTCGCCATGGGCGTCTACGAGGGCGGGCGGCTTATCGAGACCGGAAACAAGCCGAAACTTGCACGGATTGCCATCGTGAGTTCAGCCCTGCGCGGCGACGTCGTCTTGCTGGGTCTTGCTCTTTTCCTGATCTTCGGCATCTGGATCGAACTTGCGCGCGTCACCTACGGCCTCTCCACCTATCGCCTCTATGCAACCATCGAGGAATTCGCGACCTTCGCCGTCACGACGCCTGAAGGTCATGGCATGCTGGCATCAGGAACCGTGATCGGAGGGGTCCTGGCCTGGATCACCTTCTCGCTCGTCGTCGTCTCGGCCCCCATGCTGCTCGACCGCCAGAACGACATCTTCGTGGCAACCGTCACCAGCGTCCGCTGCGTGGCCATGAACACGCTGCCCATGCTGATCTGGGCTACGATCATCGCGGCCCTGATCCTGTTGTCGATGCTGACAGGCTTCCTTGCCCTCGTGATCGTCATCCCATGGCTTGGTCTCGCCAGTTGGCGGGCGTACCGTTGCCTGGTGCAACAGGCGGCGCCCGAGAACACACCGTGAATCAGGGAGTTGCAACGGGAGGGTTGCCGAAGACAAAAACTCCCGCCAGATCAGCGCGGAATGACAGACTCCCGCGATCCTTCGGACATCCCCTTCCCGGATGAGGAACCGGCCGCCCGTGAACCCGGGTCGGACGATGACGAACCCATTTCGGAAGGCGGCGCGCCGCCCTTGGGTTTCTACCAGTTACCCGACGAGGAGCCGCCGCTGCCGGAGGAGCGTGGCGACGATCCTGCCGACAGCCACTGGGGCGAGCCGGAACTCGAAGTCGAGGACACGCGCCCGATCTCGCAGCGCGCCGCCGCCCAGCGTCCGCAACGTCCGGCTGATCCCAACGCCGACTACCTGAAGGGCCTCAACCCCGAACAGCGCGATGCGGTGATGAGCACGGAGGGCCCGCTGCTCGTGCTCGCCGGCGCCGGCACGGGCAAGACGCGGGTGCTGACGACGCGCGTCGCCCACATCCTGGCCCAGCGCAAGGCGTGGCCGTCGCAGATGCTGGTGGTCACCTTCACCAACAAGGCCGCACGCGAGATGCGCGAGCGCACGCTCGCCCTCATCGGCCCGGATGGCGAGGGCCTGCGCTGGTTCGGCACCTTCCACTCCGTCTCGGCGCAGATCCTGCGCCGCCACGCCGAACTGGCGAAACTGAAATCCGGCTTCACCGTGCTCGACACGGACGACCAGCTGCGCCTCATCCGCCAGATCCTCGATGCGGAGAACATCGATCAAAAAAGATGGACGCCGCGCTATCTCGCCTCGCTGATCGACGGCTGGAAGAACCGAGCCATCTGGCCGGAGAAGCTGCCGCCCGGCGAGGGCCGCCAGTTCGCCGAAGGCAAAGGCCAGAAGCTCTACCAGATCTACCAGAACCGGCTCGCCACCCTGAACGCCGTCGATTTCGGCGACCTCCTGCTTCACACCATCCGCATCTTCACCGAGCACCCCGAAGTGCTCGCCGACTGCCACGCCAAGTTCAGATACCTGCTGGTCGACGAATATCAGGACACCAACGTCGCGCAGTATCTCTGGCTGCGCCTGCTGGCGCAGGGCAATGGCAATATCTGCTGCGTGGGCGACGATGATCAGTCGATCTATGGCTGGCGCGGAGCGGAGGTGGACAACATCCTGCGCTTCGAGCGCGACTTCCCCGGCGCCAAAGTCATCCGGCTCGAGCAGAACTACCGCTCCACCGCGCACATTCTTGCCGCCGCCTCCGCCGTCATCGCGCAGAACACATCGCGCCTCGGCAAGACGCTGCGCACGGATGCGGGCGCAGGCGATCTCGTGAAAGTGCGCGGCGTGTGGGATGGCGAGCAGGAAGCCCGCCTTATTGCTGATGATATCACGAGCTGGAAGCAATCCGGCCGCCGCTATGATTCATGCGCCGTGCTCGTCCGCGCCTCATGGCAGATGCGCGCGTTCGAGGAACGCTTCATCGTCACCGGCACGCCCTATCGCGTCATCGGCGGCCCGCGCTTCTTCGAGCGGGCCGAGATCCGCGACGCCCTCGCCTATCTCCGCCTCATCCGCTCGGAAGCCGACGACCTCGCCTTCGAGCGCGTCGTCAACCAGCCCAAGCGAGGCGTGGGCGACACCACGGTGCAGAAGCTCCACGTCACCGCGCGCGCGATGAACACCTATCTCACCCGCGCTGCCGAGATCGAGATCCGCTCCGAGACATTGAAAGGCCCCGGCCGCACGGGCGTGCGCCGCTTCATCCTCGACATGGAACGCTGGCGCGCCCAGGCGGGAACCACCGAACACCCGCGCCTCCTCGAAATCATCCTCGAGGAGAGCGGCTACACCGACATGCTGCAGGCCGACAAATCCCCGCAGTCGCAATCGCGCCTCGACAACCTCAAGGAACTCGTCCGCGCCATGGGCCAGTTCGACAGTCTCAACGCCTTCCTCGAGCACGTCGAACTCGTGATGGACAATGCCGAGGGCTCGAACAGCCACGACCAGGTGCAGATCCTCACGCTGCACTCCGCCAAGGGCCTCGAATGGCCGATGGTCTTCCTGCCCGGCTGGGAGGAGGAGGTCTTCCCGTCTCGCCGCTCGCTCGACGAAAGCGGCGCCAAAGGCCTCGAGGAGGAACGCCGCCTTGCCTATGTCGGCATCACGCGCGCGCGCGAACGCTGCTACATCTCCTTCGCCGCCAACCGCCAGATCTACGGCCGCTGGACCAGCGTGCTCCCCAGCCGCTTTGTCGATGAGCTGCCAGCCGCCCATGTCGACGCCGTCAGCGAGACCGGCTACGTCGCCCCCGGCGGCGGCTTCTACGGCTCTGAAGTGAAATCCCAGTGGGACCAGCCCCGCACCGGCGGCATCCCCACGCGCGGCTCCAATCTCGATGAACCGGTTCGCGGCGGCTACGACACCCCAGGCTGGAAGCGCGCCCAGGCCGCCACGGCCTCGCGCGGCGGCACGCGCCCGCCCGACATCGAAGGCCGCGCCTTCCGCGCCGAGGACTCGGACGGCCGCCCCGTCCCCCGCGGCCGCACGCCCGGCGACATGCTCGCCAGCTCCGACCCCGCCGCCGCCGGCGGGCTCGAACTCGGCCAACGCATCTTCCACGACAAGTTCGGCTACGGCCGCATCACCGAGATCGACGGCGCCAAGCTGACCGTCAGTTTCGAGAAGGCCGGGGTCAAGAAAGTCGTCGAAAGCTTCGTGAAACGGGTCTGAAACCCACATTAACCGCCCCCGGAGCGAGCCCGCCCCTCTGGAACCCCCAGACCCCCTTCCCCACCTCCTCAAACGGGAGGAAGATGGCCATAAGCGACCCCAAGGAGCCTGCCCATGTCCAACGACCCGAAGAAGCCCCACACCGCCGCCGATGACCTTGAAGAGCACGTCGAAGCCCCGCTGCACGAAGCGGTGTTCGGCAACGACCCGGACGGCTTCGTGAACGACACGCCGCGCGGCGCGATCGGCGAGAACGTCAACCTCGGCCTCGGCGGCGTCCAGCTCGACTCGAACCAGCCCCTCCGCCACATCGGCGACAGCGACCAGGGCGACTTCCAACCGGGCGGCGGACGGCGTCGGTAGGCATCGCTACAAGTTACACTCCGGCCGCGCCGCTTCAGACGAGGCGGCGCGGCCGATTGCGTTTCTGAGCCAAGCACACCAAGTTTTATTCGCAGCGAGCTTGTTAAGGGGACATGAGGCAGGTCACAAGCAGATCGCCGTGCATCGCCCCCCCTCAAGCACTTCACACGATGATAGGTCATGGCGTGCGTTTTCGCTGCGCTCAAATGCACCTCAGTGCTACCGCACCGGTTCCTCCACAGAGGAGCCACTCATGCCCACCCGACGCACCGACACCGACAGCGGACGCGAGATCGACAAGGCGGAGCCGTCGCCTGCGGTGAGGCGGGCCGTGGCGAAGGATATTGGGGCGCATCTACCGGCGGACATGGTCCCCGGGCAGGCGACGCAGGAGCCGATGAAGACCTCGCAGCGCAAGGCGCAGGACGACAAGCCCCCCTGCGCGTCCTGACAGGCGCCGAATTTCGCCCAAAACGCCCCGGCACGTGCTACAGACCCCTCACGGACTTCCGGAATCGCCCGGTCTTTCGTCTGCGACGCGCCCGGCCGGGCGCCGGTCGCGCGTGACCTGAAAGGCGCGTACCCATGGCCCGCATTCCCGACAAGCGTCAGCCCTTCGATCCGGCAAAGGCCGCGCGTGACCGCGCCGCTGCGGCGGCCGAGCGCCCGGCCGTCACGCTGACGCTGGCCCAGCACAGGGCGAAACGCCCCCTGCTGCGCCCCGAGAAGCCGCCCGGCGAGGAGTAGGCGGAGCGCAATCGCGCCAACTGTGCTCAAACAAAGGCGGGCCGTCGGAATAAGCTTGTTGCGGCCACGCAATTAAGCGCCCACAGCCTGCATGCGCCCGCGCGCGACGGACTCCCGCCTGCCCGCGTGGCCCGGAGCCTTCATGTCCAATCCACCGAACGACAAGCGGCCGCAGGCGCCGCGTGCTGACCGTCCGCGCACAGCCGCTCAGCGCGCCAGCGACGCCAACCGCCTCCAACAGCTCGCCGTGCACGGCCACCGGCCACAGCCGTCGGACCGCCGCTCGCTGCAACCCGGCGAGAAGTCGGAAGCCGGTCTCGACAACGATCAGCGCCCCGTGGGCGTCAACAAGCGGCGCTAGCCGCAACGCGATGGAGACCCGCCCATGACCATGCGCAAGACCTTCAGGGCCAACCCGCCCAAGCCCGCGGCCCCCGCCCTACCGCGTGACGACAAGCGCACCTTCGACATGCGCCCGAAGCCCACGGCCGACCGCCGCGACGATCCGCGTTATCGCCCGCCGCAGCACGTCGATCCGGCGCTTGATGATCCGGAAGCCGACAACACGCCGGAAGACTAGCGAAGCGGATCAGCCCGGATGCGTCTCCGGCTTCGCCGCCGGCTGGGGCGCCTTTGCGTGAGACGCCGAGGTGGAGACGGCGCCGGTTCCGCTGATCTCGGAGATGATGCCGGTCGCAAGCAGGCTTCCGAGCACCAGCACGGCGACGACACCCAGGCCGAGAAGGATCGGCGCCGGGCTTTCCATGGGTAGTCCGTTTTCTTGTTCCATCGTTGAAATATACAGCACTCGCGCCCAAACCGTTTCACCGCCGCGAAGAGTTCATCTGGCTGCAATCCTGGTGCAATGTGCGGGGCGGGCTCACCGCAACTCTGCCCCTGCAAAGCAGGAAGAGTTGGCCTCCTGCTGTGGGATAGCAGGGTGGCGAATTCGTAGGATGGCGAAAAAGCATACCGCCTGATCTCAACCCGCTAGCCCCAAAAACCGTGGGATAGCGCTCACCAGATCCGGCCGGGAAATTGCGGGCGTAGAATGCCGCGCATGGTTCAGTTGTTCTCTCTCCCGATGGCGGTCGTGTTTCCGCTGCCCCCGCTTCTGCCGATCACGCGCCTCTATGCCGGTTCCTGGAGCAGCTGACACAGCTTGCCGAGGACGGCGCCGATCCCTTCGTGCGCGCCGATCCGCGCTATTGCGCCGAGCTCGAGGCCGCGGTGGCGTTCGGAGAAGAAGGTCTCAACCTCCTCGTCGGCTATCGCGTACAGGAGCTCTTGGGCCAGCGCTTCCGCGGCGGCCACTGGCGTTCGCCGCGCTTTCCCACGCCGCGCCCCTATTCTGAAATCCTCGACCGATATGCGCGCCTCATCGCCCGCCTCGGCCACATCGAACGCCTCGCCCACCGCAGGGCGAACAGGCTGCGGCGCGAAATGGCGAAGAACCGCCTCAACATCACATCTCCAATTCTGGCAACCGCGCACGCAACCGCGCACCCGCTCGAAGTCCTCCCTCGCCAAAAGCGGGAAAGGTGGATCGCGCGCGCTTGCGCGCGAGACGGAGGAGGCTGCGCGTCTTCGCACGGACCTCCGGCAACTTCATGTTCCGAAATCAGCTCAACCTGCCTCTGAAGCTGCAGTTTCAAGGATCGCACCCGCATGTCCGGGTTCCCCTCTTCCTCACATGCGTTAAGCGGCCGGAACATGGTGGCGGCGCTCGCGTTGGTCAGATGCGCGATTGGGGACGGATCTGTCATTCGCGCTTCGACAGCAAGAAGAGAAGGAAACACCCCATGCCCAACAACCCCAACCCGAACGACCGCCGCGAGCAGGCGAACGTCAACGACCCCAACAAGAAGCGCGACAACGACGCCGAGCGCCGTCAGCAGGAAGCCGAGCAGGGTAAGACCCCGCAGCAGCAAGGCCGTCCCGAAGACAAGCAGCAGAAGCCCGGCCAGCAGCGCTAGGGATCCGCCCATTGCATGGAAAACCCCGGGCTGCGGCCCGGGGTTTCTTGTCTGCGCAACTGCTTCGCGCACTGGCGTATACGGACGAAACGGATAGCCTTCGTTTGCGGGGGCAGTCGGGGACGTCATGTTCGGCCGCCTTGTTATCATTGCCGCTACGCTGGCCGCGGCGCCCTGCGCCTTCGCGCAGCAGAGCCAGGAAATTCCCGAAACCATCCATCAGGGTCAGGAAGATCCGCTTCCGCCTTTCTATGTTTCTGGCGGCCTCGCCTGGTCCGGTGAAGCCGGCCTCGAGCTGGAAGCGGGATTCCAGACAGAGATCGGCGACACGCTGGTCCTGCGTTTCTCTCCAGCGAATCTTGCCTTCATAGACGGCGACATTCCCAACGGGTTCTTCTGGGACGGGCTGGGCTTCGACCGCGATTGCCGCGAGATCGACAGTGGCAGCCTTGCCTACGAGGAGGATTGCGTCGCGGAGATCGACACGGAATGGCGCTCCGTGGCGGAAGCCCAGCTGAAGCTGGCGCCCGGCTTCCACATGGGCGGAGGCCTCGCCTACATCCTTCAGGGCGATTTCACGGCAGAGGAAGGCCGCGTGGCGCCCTTCGCCTCGTTCAGCTGGGACATGGGCGAGGGCGCAGGCTTTGAATTGCGCGCAGGCGGGGAATATCTGGCCCTGCAACTGAGGGGGCTCTGGTAGCGGGCTTGCTCTGCCCCACCGCCTGCCTATAAGGCCCGCTTTCCTTCAGGGCCTGCCCATGTTCCGCGTCCATTGCCTCCTCCCCCGCGCCGATGCCGAGCGCCTGTCGGACCTGCTGGCCGGCATGGACCCATCGCCCGTCTCCGCCGTGTCGGTCGAAGAAGCCTCGAAGGTCTCGTGGAGCCTCGACGCCTTCTGCATCGATGAAGACCAGGCGAAGGAAACCGCCACAATCATCGAACGCGAAATCCCCGTGGCCCGCGCCTCGGTCCAGAAGCTCGAAGACAAGGACTGGGTGGCTGTGAGTCTCGCCGGCCTGCCCGCCGTGCATGCGGGTCCGTTCGTGGTCGCGGGCTGGCACGAGCTCGCGCATCTCGAAGGCGGCAAGCTGCCGATCTGGATCGAGGCCGGCCCAGCGTTCGGAACAGGACATCACGGCACGACCAAGGGCTGCCTCCAGTCGCTCGCGCTCGAGCTGAAACGCAAGCGGCCGAGCCGCGTCCTCGACATCGGCACGGGCTCCGGCGTGCTGGCGCTCGGTGCGATCAAGTACGGCGTCGGCTTCGCGCTCGGCACCGATCTCGATGCGGAGTCGATCCGCATCGCGAAGGAGAACGCGAAGAACAACCGCGCCGGCCGCAAGCTGAAACTGCTTCACGCCCGCGGGGCCGGCCACCATGCGATCCGCGCCGGCGCGCCTTATGATCTCGTGCTCGCCAACATCCTCGCGCGCCCGCTGGTCGGCCTCGCACCGGAGATCACGAAGCTGGTGGCGAAGGGCGGTCGCGTGATCCTCTCCGGCCTGCTCACCCATCAGGAACCGCAGGTGAAAGCCGCCTACTCCGGTCAGGGCCTGACGCTGGTTCATCGCCGCCGCCTCAATGGCTGGTCGACACTGACCTATGCCCGCCTGGGTGCGTCATAAGCATGCGCTTGCGCCATTTCCGGGCAGTTTGAACGAGAAAATTTCTCCCCCAAACTATCCCACCCCCGCCCGGGTCAGACTACATTCAGGCCTCCCAGAGGCGCAGGCGCGTGGACACATGAGACAGACATACGAAGTCATTGGCGGCCCCACCATCGGCCGGACGAACCTGCCGCTCCTGCGCGCAACGCTGAAGTCGCTGGAACTCGACGGGCTCTACATCCCGCACGACGACGAGTACCAGAATGAATACCTGCCCGCCTGCTATGAACGTCTCGCCTGGGCGACAGGGTTCACGGGTTCCGCCGGCGCGGCATTCGTCTTCCAGAAGATGGCGATCGTATTCGTCGATGGCCGCTACACGCTGCAGGTGAAGCAGCAGCTTGCGCCGAAGATTTTCGAAGTCGGCGACCTCGTCGATCCCGGACCGTTCGGCTGGCTCGCGAAGCAGACGCTGACCGGACAGAAGATCGGCTACGATCCGCGCCTGATGTCGCCCGACGCGCTCGACAAGCTGGTTGACGCCGCGAAGAAAGCCGGCGCGGAACTCGTCGCAACCGACCCCAACCCGATCGACACCGCCTGGACCGACCGTCCGTCCGAGCCGACGCACGCGGTCGTGCCGCACGACATCGCGTTCTCGGGTGAAAGCTCGTCGTCCAAGCGCGCGCGTCTGGGCAAGATGCTCGCCGACCAGAAGATCGAGGCTGCGGTCATCACCTCGCCTGCCTCCATCGCATGGCTGTTCAACATCCGTGGCGGCGATGTCTCGCGCACGCCGCTGCCGCTCGGCCGCGCCTTCCTGTTCTCCGATGGCCAGGCCGAACTTTTCCTCCATCCGGCCAAGATCGGATCGGAGCTGGGCCAGCACCTCGGCAATGAAGTCACGCTGCGCCCGAAGGCCGAGATGGAACGGCGGATGGCCAAGCTGCAGGGCAAGCGCGTGAGCGTCGATCCGTCGATGGCTTCGGCCTGGTTCTTCAACGCCCTGACCAAGGCCGGCGCCGAAATCGTGCGTTCGCAGGACCCGGTGATGCTGCCGCGCGCCAAGAAGAACGCCGTCGAGGTCGAAGGTTCACGCAAGGCGCACCGCCGTGATGGCGCCGCACTCTCACGCTTCCTGCGCTGGTATGAAGCCAACGGCCAGACCGGCGAAGTCACGGAGATCGACTGCGCCCGCAAGGTCGAGGAATTCCGGGAAGCGACCGGCGAACTGAAGGACCTGTCGTTCAACTCGATCTCATCGGCCGGCCCCAATGGCGCGATCAACCACTATCGCCCCGACACCCAGACCAATCGCAAGCTGGCGAAGGGCTCGCTCTTCCTGCTCGATTCGGGCGGCCAGTATCTCGACGGCACCACCGACGTCACGCGCACGATGGCGATCGGCGAGCCGAGCGAGGAGATGAAGGAGCGGAACACGCGCGTGCTGAAGGGCCATATCGCCCTCGCCCGCGTGCGTTTCCCGAAAGGTACGACGGGCTCCCAGCTCGATGTGCTTGCGCGACTGTCGCTTTGGGAAGCGGGTGTGGACTACGACCACGGCACCGGCCACGGCGTCGGCAGCTATCTCGGCGTCCACGAAGGACCACACCGCATTTCCAAGGTCGGCAACACGGTCGCGCTCGAGCCAGGCATGATCGTCTCGAACGAGCCCGGCTATTACAAGGCCGACGCGTGGGGAATCCGCATCGAAAACCTGCAGGTCGTCACCGAAGCGAAGCCGATCCCAGGCGGCGAGCGCGATATGCTCGGCTTCGAGACGCTGACACTTGCGCCGCTTGACAAGAAGCTGATCGTCCCCGGCCTGCTCACCGAGCAGGAATGGCTCTGGATCGACCGCTATCACGCGCGCGTGCTGGCGGAGGTCGGACCGCTGCTGGGCGAAGACGATCGCGCCTGGCTCGCCGAGGCGTGCAAGCCGCTCTAGCCGCCAGTGCCTTTCGGCAGGGTCGGCTGCACATTGCCGCTGCCGCCCTGGATCTGCCGGAACATCTCCTTCGATCGTTCGGCGCCTTTCAGGTAGCCGGGCGTCTTGCAGACCTTCTGCTTCTTGGCGCGCGTGCCGGTCACCGGCTCCATCGTGCAGACGAGCGCAGGCTTTTCATCGGTGTTGGCTTCGGTCGTCGCAGCCGGGGCGCTTCCGGCGTCCGCCAGCGGCGCCTGCGCCTGGAGGTAGGCCACAAGTACGACAGCAATCATGGCTGCCCCCTTCCGAAAATCAGAACCCCGGACCACCTGGACGAATGCCCTGCCGCGGCGGATCACCTGGCCCGACATTGCTGGCGCGCTGGATGGCGCCGACCATGTCCCGGTATTGCTCGGACCCCTTGTCGTAACCCGGTGTCTTGCAGACCTTCTGCTTCTTGGCCCGTGTCCCCGTAATGGGCTCCATCGTGCAGACCACCTTGGGAGCTTCGGGCTTCGCTGCTTCTTCCGTTTGGGCGGCGGCGACCGGCTGCGGGGCCGCCGGAGCGGCTACTTGCAGCATGATAATCAAGGCGATATCGAACATTGCCTGATCCTTCAGATATTCGCGAGCTTACTCACCCGAGCATCCTTGGCAATGCCCGTCGCTTACAAATCGATCTAATTGCCGATGCCGGAGCCCGACGAGACGCCGCCGCCGAATTCATCTGGCCGCTGCGTGTCGCCATTCTTCGCAAAATCACGCTGAAGCTTGGCGTCCTGGTCCATGCCCGCCTCGTTCTCAGGCAGATCTTGAGTTTCTGCACCCGTGAGCCGGTCGCGAACGCGTACTCGCAGATCATTTTTCTGCTCAGCTTGGCTGGCTGAGTTGCGTTGGCGATCGGCGCCGGCGCAACGGTCGGCCGCTGCTCGGCAGCCATCAGCAGTCCGATCGGGACAATCAACGGTGACATGATTCACCCCGCAACTTGTTCCCGACCGGCCTCCAGACCGGACAGGCGGCTAGTTTCCGAAGCCGCCTCTCTGAGGATCAACAAAATCGCCGTTCTTCATCAGCTGGCGCTCGAGCTTCGTGTCCATGGCGGAACCTGTTTCGCCTTCCGGACGGCAGACCTTGGTCTTCTGCAGGCGCGAGCCGGTGGCATGTTCGTATTTGCAGACCATCTTGGGCTCGGCCTTCGCGGGCTCTGACGGGCTGGCCGCAGGTTGCTGGGCAGGACCATCCGCCGGCGGCTGGCCCGCAGCGAGAAGAAAAGCCGCCGAAACCATGAACGCGGACATGTATCATCGCCTCTTGACTGTTTCCGTGGACGATAGTTGCGAGAGAGGCTCAAGACAATGCCACATGTTCAGGAGCGGTACATGGGAAAAAACCCGGCATGGGCGGGCGTTATCAGTCTTGCGGGGCTGTGCGCTGCTTGCACGTCCATGCCGTCGCAGACCGGCGACCGGCAATTCGCGGCCTGCCCGGCCTATGCGCCCGCCTATCAGGTCACCGACGACTTCATGCGGACCTTCAACTCGAAGGACGCGGCCGCGTGGGGAGCAACCTTCCATTTCCCCTCCGTACGCATCGCCAGCGGCAGCGTGCGGATCATCAATTCGCCAGCGGATCTCGAGCAGTCGTTCGGCAATCTTGCGGCCTCTGGCTGGGACCATTCGGGCTGGGAGAAACGGCAGGTCGTCCAGTGCGGCGACATGAAGGCCCACATGCTGACGACCTTCGTGCGCTACAGGGCCGATGGCTCCGTGCTGTCGAAGTTCGACAGCCTGTACATCGTCGAATTCAAGAACAGCCGCTGGGCGCTGACCGCGCGCTCGAGCTTCGCGCCCTGATCCATGGCGTCGATCGACACCTCCCCCGGTCGCAGCAAGTTCGGCGCAAACGCTGCGCTCTATGACTTTGCGCGCCCCGGCTATCCGCCGGAGCTGTACGAATGGTTGCGCCGCGAGTGCAGCCTTGGCCCGAATACGCTCTGCTTCGAGATCGGGCCAGGCACGGGACAGGCGACCCTGCCGATGCTGGCCATCCCGGTCGGCTCCATCGTTGCGATTGAACCGGATGCAGGCCTCGCCACGCATCTTGGCGCCAAGATCACCGATCCGCGCCTGTCGATTGCCCCGCAGCGTTTCGAGACGTTCGATCTCGGCGTCGGCGCGTTCGACTTCGGCTTCTCGGCGATGTCCGTCCATTGGTTGCAGCGCATGAAAGCATTTGCGCGCATTCTGGCCGCCCTGCGCCCGGGCGGACATTTCGCGATGTGGTGGAATGTGTTCCACGACCCTACCCAACCCGATGCGTTCGATCGCGCGATCGCGCATTTGTTCGATGGGCTTGAGCAGGCCCCCAACGCCACAAGCGAGCGCCCAGCCTTCGGCCTCGATGTCGCCTCGCGCACCGGCGAGATGCGATCCGCCGGTTTCGCCGACGTACGCCATCGCATGTTCTCGCAGACGATTGCGTTCTCGCCTGAACGCTTGTCCGGACTCTACGCGACCCTCTCACGCGTGCTGATGGCGCCGGAAGAAACACGCACGCGCCTTATAGAGGAAGTCGAACGCATCGCGCGTGAGGATTTTGGCGGCTCGGTCGAGCGCCGGATTGCATGCAGCGCCTTCCTCGGACGTCGACCCTGAGATAGGACACAGCCCATGAAACGCATCCTTGCCACGTCACTGTTCGCGCTGCTCATGCTGGCCGATTGCGCGCCAAAGCCTGCGCACGCAGCCGCAGCGAAGGACTTCTCCGCCTGCCCTGCCGCAAGGCCCGCGATGGAGGTGATGGATCACTTCCTTGCCGCCTTCAATGCGAAGGACATGCCCGGCCTCGAGAAGACCTTCCACTTCCCACACATGCGCATAGCCAGCTATCCGCTGATCGTGTGGACCGGACCCGGCCAGCAGGATGATGTCTTCGGCAATCTCGCCTCGGAAGGCTGGGCCCGTTCGCGCTGGGATGAACGCACCATCGTCCAGTGCGGCAAGGAGAAGGCGCACATCATCGCCAGCTTCGCCCGCGTCCATCCCGACGGCACGGAGTACGCGAAATACGATGGGCTCTACGTGATCGAACTTCGCGACGGCTTCTGGGGCATCACGGTCAGATCGACCTTCGCGCCCTAGCTAGTCGATCTTCTCGGCCTTCAGCAGGGCGGCGAGCAGCGGCGCGAAATCCGTCATGTCAGCGCCTCCCTGCTTCGACATCAAGCCAGCAGCCAGCGCATCGTCGCCAAACGTGTGGCAAACCATCGACTCGATGGTGTCGTCGAGATCCAGCGCCGGCCCGGTGATCCATCCGGCAGGCACGTTGCGGGCCTCGCTCCCGGGCTTCAGGCTGCCGCTGGCCTTCACTGCGTCGATGACGTCCTGGCAAGTTGCATCCTCGACGCGCGCGACTTCAAGCGTCATCTCAGGAAAGAATGGCGCCATCCGATCCAGGGAGTCCGAGCTATCGGTGGCGCGCGAAAGCCAGACAAATCCATCGTCCGGCAACTCCACCTTCAACTTCGAAACGGTGAGAGACACCGTGCGGGCAGCGGGAAGCTTCCCACGATTGGTGACCTCTGGGCGCTTTGTCGTCTTCACGGCTTCAAGCTTTTGCGCGTCGTAAGCACGCGACGCGCGTTCGAGCACCGAACTGGTGCGGACGCCGTTGATGATCTCGTCCTTTCCGATGGTCTCGGGCTGCGACAGCAGGAAGCGATAGAGCAGGAAAGTCAGCCCGTCGGCGTTGGTCCGGCATAGCAGGGCGGCGGGTTGGCGGCCAAGATTGCCTTCAAAGGTGAAGACGCCGCCGCTGATGTCCCAGGCATGACCCCACAGATTGACGGTGTCCTTCCAGCGGTTGTCGAGCCTGGTGGCGTCCAGCACTTCCTTGCAACCGCCAGCATCGAAATAGCCCGCCAGCACCCAGTTGCCGGCCGTGAGCCCGTTGGCGTTCGCCTCATCGACCACGTCGCGCGCATCGAACACACCCGCCTCGGTGACCGACCAACTGCCCGAAACCTTGTAGAAGCCGCCCGCCTTCTCCGGCAGGTCGATGACCAGCCCGGACATGGGCAGGACCGCCTTGCCGCTAGCAATCTCCAGCGGCCCCGCAAACGCCTGGCTCGCCGCGCCCAGCGCAACGGCGCCCGCCATTGCAAGGCCACGCACGATCATCCCGAGTCTCATGAACTACCCCGCGCGCCGAAATCCCATCCCGTTGCAAAGCATAGGCAGGACGGGCGTAAAGAAAAGCCATCAGCGCAGACCTGCGCCCTAGTCTTCGTCCATTTTGAGCGCCGCGACGAAAGCTTCCTGCGGGATTTCGACCTTGCCGAACTGGCGCATGCGCTTCTTGCCCTCTTTCTGCTTGTCGAGGAGCTTGCGCTTGCGACTGGCGTCTCCGCCATAGCATTTGGCCGTCACGTCTTTCCGCAGGGCGGAGATGGTCTCGCGGGCGATGACCTTGCCGCCGATCGCAGCCTGGATCGGGATCTTGAACATCTGGCGCGGGATCAGGTCCTTGAGCTTCTCGCACATCGCCCGGCCGCGCTGTTCGGCGCGGGCGCGGTGGGTGAGCATCGAGAGCGCATCGACCGGTTCATCGTTGACGAGGATCTGCAGCTTCACGAGGTCGCCTTCGCGGCGGCCGATCTGGTTGTAGTCGAACGAGGCATAGCCCTTCGAAATCGACTTAAGGCGATCGTAGAAATCGAACACCACCTCGTTGAGCGGCAGCTCGTAGCGCAGCATGGCGCGCGCGCCGACATAGCTGAGCTCCTTCTGGATGCCGCGACGGTCCTGGCAGAGCTTGAGGATGCCGCCGAGATATTCGTCGGGCGTGAAGATGGTGGCTTCGATCCAGGGCTCCTCGATGCTGAGGATCGACATCACGTCGGGCATGTCGGCCGGGTTGTGCAGATCGAGCAGCGAGCCATCCCGCATATGCAGGCCGTAGACCACGGACGGGGCCGTCGCGATGAGATCGAGGTCGAACTCGCGGCTCAGGCGCTCCTGGATGATTTCGAGGTGCAGCAAGCCAAGGAAGCCGCAGCGAAAGCCGAAGCCAAGCGCGGCTGACGTTTCCATTTCGTAGGAGAAGCTGGCGTCGTTGAGGCGGAGCTTGCCTACGGCGGCGCGCAGGTCCTCGAACTTCGCGGCGTCGACCGGGAACATGCCGCAGAATACGACCGGCTGGACTTCGCGGAAGCCAGGCAGGGCTTCGGCGGTCGGCTTGCGCTCGTCCGTGACGGTGTCGCCAACCGAGCAGTCAGCAACGGTCTTGATCGAAGCGGTGAAGAAACCGACCTCGCCAGGCCCGAGTTCATCGGCATCGACCAGCTTGCCGGGCAAGAACACGCCTACGCGATCGAGCGTGTAATGGGCGCCGGTCTTCATCATCTGGATCTGCTGGCGCTTCTTCAGCGTACCGTCGACGATGCGCACAATGACGACGACGCCCAGATAGAGATCGTAATACGCATCGACCAGCAGCGCCTTCAGCGGCGCCTCGCGGTCGCCCGTCTTCGGCGCAGGCAGGCGGGTGACGATAGCTTCGAGAACCGTGTCGATGCCAAGTCCCGTCTTGGCGGAGATTTCAAGCGCGTCGGACGCGTCGAGGCCGATCACGTCCTCGATCTGCTGCTTCACGCGCGGCACGTCGGCGGCGGGCAGATCGACCTTGTTGAGAACCGGCACGATCTCGTGGTTCGCGTCGATGGCCTTGTAAACGTTGGCCAGCGTCTGGGCTTCCACGCCCTGCGAGCTATCCACCACCAGGAGCGAACCCTCGCAGGCGGCCAGGCAGCGCGAGACCTCATAGGCGAAGTCGACGTGGCCGGGCGTGTCCATCAGGTTGAGGAAGTAAGTTTCCCCGTCCTGCGCCTTGTATTCGAGGCGGACGGTCTGGGCCTTGATGGTGATGCCCCGTTCCTTCTCGATATCCATCGTATCGAGGACCTGTTCGGTCATTTCCCGTTCCGCCAATCCTCCCGTCATCTGGATGATGCGGTCCGCCAGCGTCGACTTGCCGTGGTCGATGTGGGCGATGATGGAGAAGTTTCTGATCTTGTCGCGGGGAGTCATTTTTCTTTCCTAGGCGGCGGCGTCTAGCAGACGGGTGTTAAAGGGCCAAGCAGAGGCTGCCGGACCGCTGTAAACTATTCGCCTGTCAGGCTTTTTCGACCGCTCTGGCATGGTGGTTGCGCTGCGCGCGGTATGCCGTCGAATCTCCCCCCGCAGCTCAGGCAGGCCTGGACCCGCGTCAAGCTGGCGTTCGCCAAGACCTGGGCTGATGTGCGTGCGGTTTCGCAGTCGGCATGGGCGCGCACGCAGGCAGTTTCGAAGAAACTCTGGACTGAGGGCGCGATTGTCGCAGCCCGTGGCTGGATCAGCTTCCGGGATTCCTGGACGAAGCAAGACTGGTTCGCTGGCATCAAGCCGCTTCCGCCCGGAATGGCTGGACATCTGGCGGCGTTAGCAATCGTTACCGGTCTCGTCCTTACCTCGCTGTTGAATGCAGAAATACTCGAACGGCGCGAAGAGGCGGATCGTCTTTACGCCGCACGCGAGCATCCGTCCCAGCAGGAAGACCTGCCGGCGCCAGAAGAGCTCACGCAACCCGAGCAACCCGCCGCGCCTGTGCCGGAACCTGCCACACCCGGCGCCTCGCCTGCTCCGGCGGCGCCTTCACGTCCCTCGCAGCTTCCCCAGATAGGCGAGGCTTTCATCGAAAAGTTCGAGAGCGCCCGCCTGCATGACCGCTGGTTCGTGTCGGACGGCTGGTCGAACGGCGAATGGTTCGACAATGACTGGCGCGCCAGCCAGATCACGTCCGCCGATGGCATGGCGAAGCTGACCATGGAACGCGCTCCTGCTGGATCGGAGAAACCGCTGACATCCGGTGAGTTCAGAACGCTCGCCGAATTCAGGTACGGCTATTTCGAATTCCGCGCCCGCGTGCCCCGCGACCCGGGCCTCGTCTCAGCCCTGTTCACATACGCCGACCGCAAGGGCGCCACGCGCCCGAACGAGATCGACATCGAGTTCGTCGGCAAGGATACGCGCCGGGTCGAACTGACCATCCATGAGAACGGCAAGCCGACACACCAGAAGGTGCGCCTGCCCTTCGACGCTGCCGACGGGCTCCACACCTACGCATTCGACTGGCGACCCAACTCGCTGCGCTGGTATGTCGACGGCGAGATGGTGCACGAGGTTGTCGGCGGCGCCGCGGCCCGGCTGACACGGCCCCAGCAGATCATCATCAGCCTGCTCGGCAGCAAGAAGCTGAGCAGCTGGCTCGGACCGCTCGATATGGCGAAGGCGCCGTGGACGATGGAGGTCGCCTGCGTGGCCTACGCCCCCGAACGGCCGACGAAGGCCCTTTGCAGCTAGGGCAACCAGCCATCAACCTTGTAAAGACAGCGCTTCCGCGTGCGTCATGGCCAACAAGGCTGACGCTTTCTTGAAGCCTCCCAGGCCCGGCTTTCGTTGCCGGGAACCCTGGTTTTCTGTAATGAACGTTCCAATGGCGGCTCGCGGCATCGTGGGTCGCATACGAGCTTGTTGCTCCTGGGAGGCTCCATAATGAAGAAGACCGTTCTGGGCATCGCGCTGGCATCCGTCGCCGCCGCAGCCCTCGTGAGCGCAGGCGTCGTGGCCATCGGCCAGACCGGCGCGGTGGCCGCAGCCGCTCAGGTGAAGGTCGCCGAACGCGCGGATGACTTCCGCCTCGTTGACCAGAACTCCAAGGCGTACCTTCTGTCCTATTACAAATACGCTCCGGCGATCGTCCTCATTTCGCAGCAGAACGGCGCGAAGGAAGTGCGGGGCGCGGTTTCGGCGATCAAGCAGCTGCAAACGGACTTCGCGGGCAAGGACGTGCAGGTGTTCATGCTCAACTCCAATCCGAACGACACGCGCGAAACCGTCGCGGCGGAGATGGCGAAGCTTGGCCTGGACATCCCGGTCCTGCTCGATGACTCGCAGCTCGTCGGTGAAAGCCTTGGCGTCAGCCGCGTGGCGCAGGCTTTGGTAATCGATCCCAAGTCCTGGAAGGTGGTGTATTCCGGCCCGATCAACAGCGCGAAAGACACGGTCAGCAACCTCCTCGCCGGCAAGCCGGTGACGGCGACCACCATTGCGTTGAACACGTCGGCCATCGCCTTCCCGCTGCGCGACAAAAAGGCCGAGTTCTCGAAGATCTCCTACGAGAAGGATATCTCGCCGATCCTCGCCAAGAACTGCGTGGCCTGCCACTCGGAAGGCGGCATCGGCCCCTTCGCAATGGACAGCTATGAGAAGGTCAAGGGCTTCTCGGGCATGATCCGCGAAGCGATCCGCACCGACCGCATGCCGCCCTACAATGCCGATCCGCACGTCAATTCGTTCGCGGGCAGCATGAACCTGACCAACAAGGACGAGCAGACGCTGATCCACTGGATCGAAGCCGGCGCCCCGCGGGGCGCGGGTGAGGATCCGCTGAAGATCAACGCCAAGCCCGCTCCGGAATGGGAACTCGGCACGCCTGACCTGATCATCACCCTGCCGTCCTTCACCGTTCCGGCTTCCGGCGTCGTCGACTACCAGAACCCGACGGTGAAAAACCCGCTTACAGAAGGCCGCTGGCTGCGCGCCGCGACGGTGAAGCCGAGCGATCGCCGCGCGGTCCACCACCTGCTGTCGAACGGCGCGGGCGGCTATGCCGTCGGCGCTGAAACGACGGTCTATCCCAAAGGCACCGGCACGTGGGTTGCCCCGGGCCAGACCTTCCGCTTCCAGATGCACTACACGCCCTACGGCAAGGAAACGACGGAAACGACCCGTGTCGGTCTCTACTTCTACCCGAAGGATGCTCCGCCGGAGATCATGCGCCGTTCGGCCGTGATCGCGAACGCGGGCATCGAGATCCCGCCGGGTGAAGCGCGTCACCAGGAAGTCGCCTACATCACCTTCCCGGAGAAGGCGACGCTGTTCACCGTGTTCCCGCACGCCCACTACCGAGGCGAGAGCATGGCCGTGTCGCTGCTCAGGCCTGGCTCGACAAAGGAAGAGCTCATCGTTTCGCTGCCGAAGTACGATTTCAACTGGCAGCGCGGCTATGACTTCGCCACGCCGATCAAGATCGAGCCGGGCACGAAGCTGATCACCCGCTACGTGTACGACAACTCGAAATACAATCCGGCGAACCCCGACCCGACCATCACTGTGAAGTGGGGCGAGCAGTCGTGGGAAGAAATGCAGTACACGGCGCTCGGCTTCCGTTGGGATGACGAGACGGTCGCGAACCGCAAGGACGACTACCAGAAGGAACTCGAGGCCTCGCGCGCCATGGGCATCATGGACACGAACCTCGACGACAAGGTCGCCAAGTCGGAAGTGCGCGGCCGCATGGCCCAGATGCTTCTCGCCAACTGGGACAAGGTCGACGCCAACCATGACGGCTTCCTGTCCAACGAGGAGATGACCGTGATCAACCAGCAGATCAACGGCCGCATCGCCCAGGCGCAGGCCCAGCAGAGCATCGGCCAGTAAGCCGACCTCTCGACTGAAAAATGAAGCAGGCGGACCCCACGGTCCGCCTGTTTTCTTTTGCCCGCAGGGATTTCCGGCCCCGATTGGCCGCAAATGCAGCGAACGGGTTCACCAACGCTATACGCACGCCATTTACTGACGCATGAGGCGGGATCGGCTAGACATCGGCCGCCCGGCACGGGCTGCAAACGGAGCTGTCACCACCCATGACCACCGCACTCCGGGTCAAGGATCTCGCCAAGAGCTATGGCGGCAAGCGAGCCGTGGACGGCATCAGCTTCGAGGTAAAGGCTGGCGAGCTCTACGCCCTGCTCGGCCCCAATGGCGCGGGCAAGACAACGACGCTGCGCATGGTGGCTGGCCTCCTGAACGCAGACGCTGGCCAAATCAGCCTGTTCGATGTCGATGCGCGCGCCAATCCAATCGAAGCCAAACGCCTGATCGCCTGGCTGCCGGACGAGCCGCTGCTCTATGACAAGCTGACGGCGTGGGAGTATCTCGAATTCGTCGCCGGGCTCTGGAATGTCGATCCGCCCACCGCGCGCGAACGCGCCGAGCGCCTGCTGAAACTTCTCGGCCTGTGGGACAATCGCAATGACCGCTGCGAGACCTTCTCGCGTGGTATGAAGCAGAAGGCGGTTCTCGCCGGCGCGCTGATCCACGATCCCAAGCTGCTGATGCTCGACGAGCCGCTCACCGGCCTCGACGCCGCCGCGAGCCGCCTCGTGAAGGACCTCATTCGCGAACGCGTCGAACAGGGCGCGGCCGTCATCCTCACCACGCACATCCTCGAAGTGGCCGAGCGCATGGCCGACCGCATCGGGATCATCAAGGACGGCAAGCTGCTGATCGAGGGCCGCCTCGACGAGCTGCGCAACAGCGCCGGCGCGCAGGGCCAGTCGCTGGAGGACGTGTTCCTTTCGCTCACAGCGCCGCAGGCGGTCGCCGCACAATGAAACAGCCCAAGCCAACGCTTGCAGGCAAACCAGGCGGCATTCTCTGGCTTATGGGCCACGAGCTTCGTCTCTACTGGCGGCGCGGCAGGATGAAGCCCAGAAGCGGCCTGATCGTGGCCGCCATCCTGCTCGGCGTGTGGTCGCTGATCACGTGGACCGTGTTCCAGCGCTTCGGCGAGTACATTCCCCCACCGCCCTACAATGACGGCGCAGGCGCCGGTTTCGCGCTAATGGCAGTGAGCATCATCATCGTGTTCATGGCGTCAGTGATGACGTCCGGCGCGATCCTCGGCGCGGTCGACGCCATCTACACGCGCAACGACCTCGATCTCCTGCTGTCCTCGCCCCTGTCGCCCTGGCGCGTGCTGATCGTGCGGGCCAGCGCCATCGCGATCGGCGCGCTGCCTGTCTATGCGGGCTTCCTCGGACCGCCGCTCCTTTGGTTGACGCTCTATTCCTCGCCGTTCTGGCTGACATCGCTCATCTTCCTGGCGACGCTGGCCTTCGTTGCAACGGGGCTCGCCCTTCTGATCGTGACGGGTTTGTTCCGCCTGATCGGGCCGCGCAACACGCGCGTACTGGCGCAGATCGTCAGCGCGCTCACGGGCGGGGCGATCTTCATCCTGTTCCAGTGGTTCAACCTGTCCTTCAGCCGCAACAGCAACTTCCAGGATCAGACGGAAGTCTTCCGCATGATCGAGACGATGAACATCGACCCGCAGGCATGGTGGCTCCTGCCGGCGCGGGCGATGACAGGCGATGTGCCGTCTACCGTCGTCTGGGTCCTGCTCACCGCCATACTCTTCCCCGTTGGCGTCTATGTCTTCAGCCGCAGCTTCGTGTCGGATGCCGCCGCAGCTTCTGCTATGGGGCGAAAGAACCGCGTTACCGACGGCCGGATCGCCGCGGTGCGCGGCGGCGTGATGCGCTCGGTGATCCGCAAGGAATTGCGCCTGCTGATCCGCGATCCACTGCTGCTTTCCCAGATCGGATTGCAGCTGGTCTACATCTTCCCGCTCGCGCTGGTTCTGATCCGGCCCGGTTCGGATTTCCGCACGACGGAGGCCGCTTTCGCCCCCGCGCTGACGCTGCTCTCCAGCACGCTGGCAGGCAGCCTGATCTGGATCACCGCCTCCGCTGAGGACGCACCGGACCTCGTCGCGTCCGCTCCCGCTCCCGCCAGCCTGATCGACCGCGCCAAGCTGCTCTCAGCCATCGCGCCCGTCATCGCGCTGATGACGATCCCGCTCGCCGCGTTGCTTGTGCGAGACGCATGGGCCGGAGCCTGGGCGGCAGGCGGCGTGTTGGCCGGCGCCACTTCCGCCGCGCTGATCGGCCTGTGGCGGCGCAATCCGGGATCACGGCGCGACTTCGTGCGCAGACGCCAAGGCGGATCAACGCTCACTGCACTGGGCAAGGCCTTCACCGGCATGTCGCTGGCGGCGACAGCCGGCGCAGGCGCCTACGGCTTTCCGTGGCTCGCGATCATCCCGGCGATCATCGGGCTCGCCATTCTCGGCGCGCTTTACAAGCCCACGCCGAAATTCGCCGAGGCCTAAACCGTCAGCTTCAGACCGTCAGCTTCTGCGGCTTCAGGTCCGCGAACTTGCGGCCATCCTTCGCCATCGAACGCAACAGGTTCGAGACCTTGATGTCCGGCACGTTCTTCGACACGCGCTCGACCACGTCGAGCACGCGCTGCAGGCCGACCTTGTCGCCCAGGAACATCGGGCCGCCCTTGTCCTGCGGCCAGCCATAGCCGTTGAGCCAGGTGACATCGATGTCGCCCGGACGTTGGGCCATGCCCTCTTCCAGGATCGCCGCGCCCTCGTTGATCATCGGGAAGACACACTCTTCGAGGATCTCTTCCTGCGTCACTTTACGCGGGGCGACGCCCGAAGCCGCCGCGAATTCCTTCACGATGGCTTCGACTTCCGGCGAGGGACGGCCGACGCGGTTCTCGTCGTAGTCATAATAGCCAGCGCCCGACTTCTGGCCGCGGCGCGGCGTGCGCTCGCAGATCATGTCACGCAGCGGGTTGGCGGTTTTCGCGCCGGGCTTCCAGCCGATGTCGAGGCCGGCGAGATCCGACATCTGGTACGGGCCCATCTTGAAGCCGAACTTGTTGAAGGCCGCATCGATGTCCCACGGCATCGCGCCCGCCTTGAGCAGGTAACCGGCCGGCAGGCCGCGCTTCGACAGCATGCGGTTGCCAATGAAGCCAGGACAGACGCCCGCGAGCGCCGCAACCTTGTTGATCTTCCTCGCGAGATCCATCGAGGTCGCGACCACGGTGTCGCTCGTGTGCTTCGCACGCACGATCTCGAGCAGCTTCATCACGTTGGCGGGCGAGAAGAAGTGGAGGCCGATCACGTCCTGCGGGCGCTTGGTGACCGAGGCGATCTCGTTGATGTCGAGGTAGGACGTGTTGCTTGCGAGGATCGCACCGGGTTTGCAGATCCTGTCGAGGTCAGCGAAGATGTCTTTCTTGACCGCCATGTCCTCGAATACAGCTTCAATGATGAGGTCGCAGTCGGCCAGATCGGACCGGTTCAGCGAGCCGTTCAGCAGACCCATGCGGATGCCGACTTCTTCCTGCGGGAAGCGGCCCTTGTCGGCCGACGCCTGGTAGTTCTTGCGGATCACGCCGAGACCACGATCGAGAGCCGCCTGCTGGATTTCCACGATCGTCACCGGGATGCCGACATTGGCAAAGTTCATCGAGATGCCGCCGCCCATCGTGCCGGCGCCGAGAACGCCGACCTTCTTGATAGGCTTGATGGCCGCGCTCGCCGGCAGGCCGACAATGTCCCACGCGGCCTTGGTCGCGCTGGCGATGTAGGCCGAGATCTCGTCGGCCGGAGCGGCGGGGGCGGTGAGGCTGGCTGTCATGGGATTCCCTTGAAAACTGCGGCGCGGTGGTTCCGCGTCTCGGCTGAAAATCGGGTATGTCCGTGCCGCTGAGCCAGCCGGACGTCAACAGGGTGCGCAAGAGTTTGCCCGGCGAGACGGCTCTCCACCTTCCCTATCGCTGTCTGCGACACTGCGTCAGCAGTTGCCGTCGGGTCAACATACTTGCTTGGCGCCAAACTAATTTGTCTGGTGCCAGCGCATGAGTGGCCGGAAAAGTTCAGCGAAGGGCGGTCTCATCGACACGCTCGAAACGGCCCGCCAGACCCAGGCGGAGCGCCGTGAAACGGCCGAGCGCGCCATTCTCGACGCCGCAAAGACCATTGTCGCCGAGCGCGGGCTTGAAGCCCTGACACTCAACGAAGCCGGCGAGTTGGCCGGATACAGCCGCGCCTTGCCTGCCCACTATTTCGGGACGAAGGCGGCGCTTGTCTCCGCCCTCGCCGACCACATCCTCGGCAGCTACGCCGTCCGTGTGCGCGAAGCGCTCAACCCTGCAGACGGCCTCGACAGCCTGTGCGAACGCGTCGCCTTCTATGTCGATGACGGCGTAAGAGATCCCGTCAGCCTGCGCGCCTTCATGGGCATTCTGAGCGCGGGAACGACCAACACCGAACTTGCCGCACTGGTCGCGCGCCTCACGCGTGAGTCGGTCGATGGCCTCGCGGACCTGATCAAACGGGCCCGCGACAAGGGGGAAATAAGGGCGGATGCACGGCCGAGGGCCGAAGCGTCCATCATCTTGGCATCAATGCGTGGAGTCATGTTCCAGTGGCTGATCAATCCCGATCACGTAACCCTGTCGCGCGTGCGCGACAGCCTGGTGGCGAATATTCGGCGGTCGCTAGCCCCCTGAGCGAGCCCGTCGCGCGTAGCCTTGAATACTGGGCCGCCACCCGTGGCGGCCGTCCCGCCCTGTTCGAGGGCGAGACAGTGCTGACCTATCGCGACTGGAACGAGTACGCTGACATGCTCGCCGACGCATTCGCGGGCCGCGGCCTGCACGAGGGCGACGTCGTCGCGGTGCGCTGCCGCAACCGGATTGAATGGGCCGTCATTGCACTGGCGTGCGCGAAGATCGACGCGCGTCTGTTGACGCTCGATCCCGAACTCACCACCAGCGCGCTGCGCGAGCGCATCATCGCCAGCGGCGCGTCGGCCGTGATCGTCGGCGACATGGCGCCTGTCCGTATCGCGCCGGCGCTGGATGGCATGCCCCTGAAGCTTCGCGCGACGATGGATGGCGCCTATCCGGGTTTCTACAATTTCTGGGACCTGTTCCCGCCCGTTGCACAGCCGCGCTTCGGCCGTGCGCAGCCTTCGCTGATTGCCTGGACCGCCGGAAAGACCGGCCGGCCGCTTCCGGTCGGCGTTCCACCGCGCCGCGCCGCGCCGGCCTCGATGTCGCGCCCGCCCGTGCCGGAGACGGGCGTCTCCCTGATGACGGTGCCGATGCACAAGGTGTGGGGCCCGGTGCAGTTCTGGAACGCGCTGGTCGCCGGGCGAGCCGTCGCCCTGATGCGCTCGTTTGACCCCGTCGCAGCGCTGAAGGTCATTGCGCATCGTCGCATCACGCACTGGAGCGCCCTGCCCGAGACCTTCCTGGAACTGCGGCGGCTGGGCACGACACGCGTACGTGCGGCGGACACGTCATCGTTGCAGGAGGTCATCATCGGCGGCGCCCCGGGCCCGTGGACACTGAAGGCATGGCTGCGCGACGTTTTCGGCTCGATCGTCAGCGAGGCCTATGGCTCGACCGAGACGGGCCTGATCGCCACCATGCCGATCGACATGCAGGTCGCGCGCCCCGGCAGCTGCGGCCGCCCGATCCGCGGCGTCAGCGTCGACGTTCGCGATCCGCAGGGTCATTCCCTGCCGCCCGGCGCGGTCGGTGAAATATGGGCGCGCACGCCGCGTTCGCTCGAATGCGACCTCTCCTTCACGTCGCCGCGCACGCGCCGTGACAATGACGGGTATATCGCGACAGGCGATGCCGGGCGCGTCGATGCCGACGGCTTCATCTATTTGCTTGGCCGTTCCAGCACACAGCCTCAGGCTGATATCCGCCAGGCCGGATAGCGCTCCAAGACCGGGCGGGGTAGACAGGTCAAAGGAGCAGTTGGGAGGATGCAATGAAGATGTTTGCTGCAGCGTCGCTGTTGGCGATTGCTCTTGCCGCTTGCGGTGGCGAGACGAAAACGCCCGAGCCGGCAACGCCCGCCCCTGCTCCCGCCGCCGCAGCGCCTGCGCAGAAGGACCCGCTGCTTTCCGCTGTCGGTATCGGCGTGAGCGATCTCGCAAAGTCGACGGACTTCTACGTGAATGTCATGGGGATGGAGAAGATCCGCTCCTACCATCTCGACTACATGGATGAGGAGGTCCTCGGCTATCCGGAAGCCGAGAGCTACATCGTCCTGATGCATTGGACCGACGGATCGAAGCGCGCCTATAAGGACCTGCCGATCAAGATCGTGACGCGCACAAAGGATCCGAAGGCGCTGCAGGAAAAGATCCGCACCGCCGGCTATGAGATCATGCGCGAATACGCCCCGAGCGAACAGGTCGGCGGGGCAGCCGTGGGCCTGGCCAAGGACCCCGATGGATACGTCCTTGAGATCCTGCCGCTACGCGCGCCCGCGCCACCGGCCGCTCCCGAAACACCGAAGCCGAACTGAGGTCATCATGCGACTTGCAAAGCCGCGTATCGCTCCGCTGAAGGATTCCGAATTCACCGACGAGCAGAAGGAGCGGCTGGGCAAGTCGGCGGAACGCGTCGGCGGCGTGCTGAACATCTTCCGCACGCTGATTCGAATTCCCGACGCCTACCGCGCCTTCAACTGGTGGGGCGGCTACGTTCTCAACCGCAACTCCCTGAGCCCACGCGACCGCGAGATCGTGATCCTGCGCACCGGATGGCTCTGCAAATCCGGCTATGAATGGACGCAACATCATCGCATCGGCCTGCAGTCCGACCTGAGCGCCGAAGAGATCGAGCGTATCAAGACAGGCGCCGGCGCCGAAGGCTGGACGGCGGCGGAACGAGCACTGATCGCCGCTGCCGACGACCTCAACCGCGATCACTTCGTCTCCAACCCGTCATGGGCTGAACTCTCGAAACACTACTCCGAACGGCAGTGCATGGACGTGGTGTTCACGGCGGGCCAGTACACGCAGGTGTCGATGATCCTGAATTCGTTCGGCATCCAGCTCGACGAAGGCCAGACGCTCGATCCCGACCTGAAGGCGTTCTGAGATGGGCAGGCTTTCGGGCAAGACCGCCATCATCGTCGGCGCCGGCCAAACCCCCGGCGAGACGATCGGCAATGGCCGCGCCATGTCGGTGCTGTTCGCCCGCGAAGGCGCAACCGTCATGTGCGTCGACCGCAAGCGCGACAGCGCCGAGGAAACCGTCGCCATGATCAAGGCTGAAGGCGGCGAAGCCTTTGCTTTCGAGGCCGATGTCACGAAGACTGCCGACTGCTCCGCCATCGCGCGCGAGGCCATCGTCCGCATGAAGCGGATCGACATCCTGGTGAACAATGTCGGCACCGGCCGGGGCGACGCCCCGCCGCACGCCATCGAGGAAGAGGCGTGGGACCGGATCATGGACATCAACCTCAAGTCGATGGCCATGACGATCCGCCACGTCCTGCCGGTCATGCGACAGCAGAAGGCCGGCGCGATCCTCAACATCTCCTCGCTCGCCGCGATCGCGGGGCATCACATGGTGACCTACGAGGTCTCCAAGATGGCGGTGAACCGGCTCACGACCGTGGTGGCCGCCGGCAATGCAAAGCATGGCGTGCGCTGCAACGTGATCATGCCCGGCCTGATGGATACCCCCATGGCGATCACGGGAATCGCCGCCGCCTCGGGCAAATCGCAGGAGACCCTGCGCGCCGAACGGAACGCCCGGGTGCCCATGGGCCATATGGGGTCCGGCTGGGACACGGCCTTCGCCGCCCTGTTCCTGTGCTCGGACGAAGCCCGGTTCATTACCGGCGCAGTTCTTCCCGTCGATGGCGGGACCTCGGTCACCATCGGCTGAAACGATCGATTACTGGGGATTTCAGTGATTCCGTGCTGCTGGAACTAACCTGCGGCAAGGCGGCACGCCTCGAAAAGGTCAAGTATTTCCTAAGTCTTTCCGTCCAATCTCCCAGCGGTTGGGTCACAACCTCGCGCGCGTATGTTCAAGAAGCCGGACAACAACAAGGTCGATCCGCTCGCGGACCGCATGCGCAAGATCGCTGCGGCGCCGCATGAGGACGTCCAGTATTCGTCTGTGCAGACCGGCCAGAAGCGCGCCGAACGCAAACCCACTTTCAAGTCAGCGACTGTGACCACGCTGGGCGGAGAGCGGGTTGACGTCGTCGTCAAGAACATCAGCGTGACCGGCGCGCGCGTGGAATTCCTGCGTGATGTGGCCCTTACCGACCGTGTGATCCTGTCCGAACCAACCCTTCGGATAAAGACCTGGGCGTATGTTGTCTGGCAGACCCGCGGCGCGGCGGGCCTGCAGTTCGTCCAGACGTGACCCGGCGATCCGCGCCCGCCCGGCGCGTGGACATGCGACCAAGCGCGCGCTCGACCAAAGCGGCCGGGCGCGCGAGGCTTTGCTTATGAAGAGCGCTGAACCCAGACGCGATGTTTGGCTGGCGGTGAAACGCGGCCTCCGGCTTGCCTGCCCTGCTTGCGGGCGCGGGAAGCTGCTGTCGGGCTATCTGCGCCAGGCTGAAGGCTGCTCGCAGTGTGGCGAACGGACCGGCGACATCCGGGCAGACGACGCGCCGGCCTGGGCGACGATCCTGCTGGTCGGCCATCTCGTCTCGCCAGCCTTCTTCGTGTTCGCGACGCCGAAGGCCGATGCGGCCTGGCTGGCGTTCCTCTTCATTGCCACGCTGGTGGTTGGTCTCACGCTGATCCTGCTGCCGCGGATGAAGGGACTGTTCGTCGGCATCATCTGGGCCTCGCGCGCGGGCGAGACCGAACCGGGCTGATCGCTCTCAACGCCACACAGCAAAACTCCTCCCTCTTGCAAGGGAGGAGCTGATTTCAGGAAGCGACCGGCTTATTCCGCGTGAGGCGGCACTTCAGCGTGCTTCTTGCCCTTGAGGAGCACTTCGTCCTCCGCCGTCGGCTTGGTCGCAAGACGGCCAGCCCATGGCGAGATCCAGCGTTCGAACTGATCGACGAACGAGTAGACGACCGGCACCAGGACGAGCGAGAGAGCGGTCGACGAGATAAGGCCGCCGATCACCGCGACCGCCATCGGCGTACGGAAGCCGGCGCCTTCGCCGATGCCCAGCGCTGTCGGGATCATGCCCGCGGACATGGCGACCGTCGTCATCACGATGGGACGTGCGCGTTCGCGGCAGGCCTCGAACAGCGCATCGTACGTGTTCTTGCCGCGCTGTTGCGCCTCGATCGCGAACTCGACCAGCAGGATCGCGTTCTTGGCGGCGATGCCGAGCAGCAGCACGCAACCGATCATGACCGGCATCGAGATTTCCTTGCCTGTGATCAGCAGCGCGAAGAAGGCACCGGAGAAGGATAGCGGCAGGGAGGCCAGAATGACGGATGGCTTGAACACCGATTTGAACAGCAGTACCATCACCGAGTAGATCAGCGCGACGCCTGCGAGCAGCGCGATCACGATGCCGCCGAACATCTGCGCCATCGCCTGTTCGTTGCCGATACGGGCGCGCGAGACGACGGCATTGCCGGCTTTCTCGGCAGCGAGGATCGCCTTCATGGTCTTGGTCTTGTCGATCGCATCGGTCGCTTCTCCCGAGGCGACGCCCGGGGCGAAGTCGGCCTGCACCGACGCCATGCGCTTGCGATAGAGGCGCTGGATCACGCCCGGGCCCGCCTCATAGGACAGCGTGGCGACGGCGCCGAGCGTTGTCGAGCCGCCATTGAGCGTCGGCACGCGCAGCTGGGCCAGCTGGGCCAGATCATTGCGGACGAGATCAGGCAGACGCACACGAATCGCGAGACGGCGCTCGCCTTCCGAGAATTTCGGCGTGTTGGCCTCGATGTCGCCGGAGGTCGCAATACGGGCGACCTGCGCGATCGCATCGGTCGACACGTTGAGGCGAGCGGCTTCCTCCGTGCGCGGGCGGATGATCAGCTCGGGTCCCGGAGGCTCGGGCGACAGTCGTGGGTTCTGGATCTGCGGAAGATCCTTCATCTCGTTGAGGAGGTCGCGCTGGGCCTTCTCGAGCGCAGCGCCATCCTCGCTGGTGAGCAGGATATTGACGTCGGAGCCCGAGGGACCGCCGCCGGACATCAGCGCGGTGACGCGGATATCGGGGATCTGCTTCAGCTGCGGACGGATGAGCTGCTTCAGCTTCTCGGTCGACAGCTTGTGGCCTTCACGCATGACCACGGTGGCTGACCCAGACGTCAGTCCGGAGCCGCCGCCACCGCCGCCTGCAGCAGCCGCCTGGCCGCCAGCGCCCCCCGACCCGATCGAGATGAAGACATCTTCAACGTCCGGCTGCTTGACCAGAAGATCGTTGAGCGCGGTTGCAGACCTCTCCATCTGCTCGCGCGTGGAGCCTGGAGGCGCGGAGATGTTGAACAGGATGTAGCCGGGGTCTTCCGTCGGAATGAAACCCTTGGGCAGCGCCGCGACGCACGCGATGGCGCCGACGAAAGACAGGAAGCCGATGAAGGACGCAATGAGCCTGTGGCGCAGCGCCCAGGCCAGCGTGTTCTCGTAGAAGGCAGGCAGCTTGCGAACGTCACGCTCGGCATGCTTGGCTGGCGCGGCCTTGAGGAAGTAGGCGGCCATCAGCGGCGAGACGAAGCGCGCAACCGCCAGCGAGAAGACGACGGCCACGGC
>JBGAKC010000046.1:0-35533 GCA_044224605.1 Hyphomonadaceae bacterium | reverse complement strand
TTCGACATCTCGGTGGCGCTGGGCGCGTTGTTCGCCGGGCTGATCATGGCGGAGAGCGAGCTGTCGCAACAGGCGGCGAACGAAACGCTGCCCTTGCGGGACGCATTCGCGGTGCTGTTCTTCGTGTCGGTGGGGATGCTGTTCGATCCGATGATCGTGTTGCAGAACCCCTGGCCGCTGCTGGCGACGGTTGGCGTGATAATCGTGTTCCGAACGATCGTCAGCGTCGTGCTGCTGAGGCTGTTTGGGCAATCGGGAGAGACCACAGCGACAGTGACGGCGAGCCGGGCGCAGATCGGGGAGTTCTCGTTCATCCTCGCGGGGCTGGGCCTGCAGTTCGAACTGATACCGGAAGGCGCGCGCGACCTGATCCTTGGCGGATCGATCGTGTCGATCGTCCTGAACCCCCTGGTGTTCGCGATCCTGGATCGCGTGGGGAAGAAGACCGCCGTGTCGGAAACCGTGCAGCAGGTCGCGCCGGCGCCTGCGCCGCCGAAGAGGGCGGTGCTGGTGGGCTATGGCCGGGTCGGATCGCTGATCGGGCGGGCGCTGGACGATGCGCGGGCGACCTATTCTGTCATCGAGGATCGCGAGGATCTGGTCGAGTTGCTCCAAGAGCGGGGCGTTCCCGTTGTTGCTGCGAACGCGATCGAGCCGGGCGCCATGAAGAAGGCCGGTGTTGCGGAGGCGGACCTGATGTTCGTGACTGTGCCGAACGGGTTCGAGGCGGGCCGGATCGTGGAGCTGGCGCGGGAGCTGAACCCGCGGCTCAAGGTCTATGCGCGGGCGCACAGCGACGCGGAGGTTGAGCACCTGCGTGGTTTCGGGGCGGACTTCATCGTCTCGGGCGAACGCGAGATCGCGGATGCGATGATCGACCACGCGACAGCAATCATCCCACGACGCGTGGTGGCGCGGACCTAGAGCAGCGTTGCGAGGACGCCAAGCATCTTCTCCCAGGAGCCGCGAGCGAGGTCGACATAGCTGGCCCATTCGGGCGCCATCTCGTGGACCAGCCGGACCGAGCACCCCTGCGCTGTTGGCGTGATGTCGATCGTGACTGTGGAGGGGTCACCGTCGCTTTCGCCGGCGATGGCCCATGTGAAGACGATGCGCCTGGGCGCCGTCAGTTCGACAAATTTGCCGACGTGGTCGATCTCGCTTTCGCCGCGGCGCACCTTGTAGGAGAAGGCGCCGCCGACGCGTTGGTCGTTCGTGACGTGAAGGATGGTCTCTTCGCGCAGGAGCGGGCCGAACATGAAGCGTGCGACCATTTCGGGGTCGAGGATGGCGTCGTAGACGCGCTCCGGCGGGACCTTGAACGTCTGGACGGCGATGGCGGCGGGTTTAGCTGTCACTATCAGATTCCTTCCGGCCAGGTGCGGCTCTCGAGGAGCGACTCGCCGGTTTCGAGCAGGCTCTTCAGGCTGGCGAGGAGATGCGGCCAGCCTTCGCTGACGCCGCCGATGACCTTGGAGTTGGGAACGTCGATCTCGTGCGTCAGGGTGAGCTTCATCGCGGTGCCAGCGGGTTCGATCACGTAGGTGCAGGTCGAATGACCTTCGGCTTTAAATTCCGGCATGAATTCATTGCGCCAGCTGATGACTAAGCGGCGCGGCGGATCGTACTCGAGGACCTTGCCGCTGTCGCCGACACGGCCGTCGGGGATCATGATCTTCCAGTCGGAGCCGACCTTCCAATCGGACTCCTGCCATGTGCCGGCCCAGTACTGTTTCGTGAATTCTGGCTCGGTGAGCGCACGCCAGAGCTTTTCAGGCGTCGTGCGGATGAAAGTGACGTAGACGAATTTCGAACCACTCATGAGATCGATCCTGGAACGGGGGCGGCCGGGCTTGCCGGTTTCAACCAGAGTCTTGAAACCGGAGAGGAGCGACGCGTTCTGACGAGGCGGCGATGAAGGTCATCGCGACAGTGCCTGGCCGCGCAGGGAAGTCGGTATCGGACGTCATTCTGACTCCAGCTTCCGCCTCAGGTCGACAAGCGCATCGGCCCTGTGGCGTTCGAATTTCCGTATCCACCGGTTGGCGATCTCAGCGATCGGAACCGGGTTGAGGTAGTGCAGCTTCTCGCGACCGCGTTTCACGGTTGCGACGAGATTGGCCTCCTCGAGGATCGCGAGGTGTTTCGAGACGGCCTGGCGCGTCATCGACAAGCCTGAGCAGAGCTCGTTCAGCGTCTGGGCGCTTTTCGCGCTGAGGCTGTCGAGCAGAGCCCGGCGGCTTTCGTCAGCCAGCGCCCGGAACACCAGATCCATATCGTCAATATGCAACTGAAAGGTTGCATGTCAACCCCTGTCATCAGGAGAAGGACAGAGACATGGCCGTCCAATGCGGCCGCGACGTGTTGATGCACATTGGCGATAGAGGTTCGCCTAAGGCCTGCGTGACTGTCGCAGGGATAAGGGTTCGGGCGATCACGCAGAGCGCCGGAATGGTCGATGCGACGACTGCGGAGAGCGCGGATGCTTGGCGTGTGTTGATCGCAAGTGCGGGCGTGAAGCGGGCTGAGGTGACGGGCAGTGGCGTGGTCGTGGGCGGCGCCTCGGATATGCGCGTCCGGTCGGCGTACTTCAACGGCGAGGCGGCGAACTACCGGCTGGTGATCGCTGATTTCGGCGTGCTGGCGGGGCCGTTTGCGATTATGGAGCTCGCTCATGCCGGGGCGCATGATGACGAGGCGACGTTTTCGATCCACCTGGCTTTGGCCGGCGTGATCACGTTCGAGGAAGCAGGAGCCGAGGAATGAGTGAGCAGGACGAGGCCGCCGAGGCCGTCGCGGAGGCGATGGAGCGCGCGTTGATGCTGGCGGCGCAATCGGTCGAGCGCGAACTGTCGCGCATCGTGAAGGCTGGCAAGGACGACATCGAGCGAATGTCGCGCAGGCTTGCGGAAATCCTGGCGAATGGAGCGATCGATAGCGTGATGGGACTCGCATCGGGCGGGCCTCAGGGTGCTGTGGAGACAGCGGCCAAGGCGGATCAGCGAACCAGATTGCGGCGACAATTGCGCGGCCGGCGGCGGGGGTGACCGGCTGGAGTCGGTGACGCGGGTGATCAATCTCGCTCCGGGGTCGGGCGAGTTTGTCCTGGCGACGGATATCGTGCGGCGACGGAATAGCCCTGGTCGGGAGGTCGCCGAATACTTTCATGGCGCTGACACCAAGGGTGATCTCGAGGCGTAGCCGGATCAGCTCGAAGCGGTATTGCCGAATGTCGCGTGCGTGAATCTTGTCGCGGCGTGGTTCAGCAGCGATCTAAGGTGCGGAAAATGCCTCTTCAGGCCGGGCGTCGAGACGGCGGACAAGACGACGGCGCCGGATGCGTGGAGCGTCGTGGGAATCGGTCGAGGCGCGGCCCATGTCGTGTCGGGGACAGAAGGGCGCCCGAACTATGGGGGCACACCTTCCGACGAGAGCGTGAGGCAGGCTGGGAGCTGCTGCAGTTTCGCGAGGCCGAGTTTGTCGATGTCGAAACCTAAAAGCTCAGCGGTCTGCTGCGCGGCCAGCAAGGGTCGGAAGGCGCCATCGCGGCCGGCGCGCCGGCTGGCTCAAGGGTGGCGTTCCTCACTGGAGCGGAGAAGCGGCTGGGTGTGGCCGATTGGGAGAAAGGGCTCGGGCTTGACTGGCGCGTGGCAAACGAATCGGCCGCAGCGACCGCCTCCTGGAGCGCGAGTTGGTCACATGACGGAGCTGCCGCCCGGATGTGGTCGCCGGCGCATCTTCAAGCCAGTTGGGTAGATAGTGACTTGGGTCTCAACTGGATCCAGGCGCGCCCGGAAGGGAGGGGACGCCTGGACGGCGGGAGAGCCGGTGCTGGAAGGCCCTGAACTATATAGAATGCGCGTTTCCGGCGGTATCTTCTGGCGGGAGTGGGATGTTGGAGAGGCTGCGGCGATCTAGTCACGGGACGATAACGCAGCTTATTTCCCTGCCGGAGGGGCCGCGCTTATCAGGGTCGCGCATCTGGGTCAGGATGTCAGCCGGGGAGCCGGGGGGGACGGTCGAAATGATAATTCCGGTACCGTGACAGACTGTATAGTGGTGTTTCGCCTCAATATTCCCATGTTGCGGCTTGTATTGGGTGGGGCAGAGGCCTCACGCTAGGCAGATCAATTTCAACAAGGGTCGGCATTTGAGCTGGGATCCCTATGCGGCGTTGGGAGTGCCAAAATCCTCCAGCGCCGATGACATAAGGAAAGCCTACCGCAAGCTCGCCAAGGAGCTGCACCCGGACGTGCGCCCGAATGACAAGGCGTCGGCGGAGCGGTTCAAGCGGGTGACGGCGGCGTTCAACCTGCTGACCGATACGGAACAGCGCGGTCGTTTCGATCGTGGCGAAATCGATGCGGATGGAAACGAGCGGCCACAGTTCCAGCCCGGCGCCGGCTTTGGAGGTTTTGCGGGAGCGCGAGCGCAGGCGCGCGGTCAACGCAGCGATGTGTTCGAAGACCTGTTCGATGGACTGTTCAGCCGTGGCGGCGGCTCGCGTGGCTTTGGCCAACAACGCGGCGAGGACGTCCGCTATCGCATGGAGGTCGACTTCCTCGATGCGGTGAATGGCGGCCGGCGCCGGGTGACGATGTCGGACGGGCGGTCACTCGATCTTGCAATTCCGGCGGGGCTCAATTCGGGACAGACGCTGCGACTCAAGGGTCAGGGTTTGCCTGGCAATGGCGGCGGCCCGGCTGGCGATGCGCTGGTCGAGATCACGGTAGGCGCACATCCTGCCTACAAGCGCGAAGGCGACGACATCCGCATGGATCTGCGCATCACGCTCGCTGAAGCTGTCGAAGGCGGGAAGGTGCCGGTGCAGACGCCGTCCGGCCCGGTGACGCTGTCGATTCCGCCGGGTTCGAATTCAGGAGACTTGCTGAAACTGCGTGGGAAGGGCGTGCAAACACGTCCCACTGCCGGCGATCTGCTTGTCCGTCTACAGATTGCCTTGCCGCGCAAGGATGACCCGGAGCTTCGGGAGTTTGTCAAAAACTGGTCGGGCCGGAAGGCCGACATTTTGCGATGACTCGGCCTGAAAACGGGAAAAAGCAGTTGAGACTGCTGGATTTAACCATCCCGACGAGGTGTTCAGACAGGGTTCACTGTATCCAGTCTAAATACCTGTCCATGCTTCGGCGAACTCTCCTCTCGGCCCTTGCCGCCCTCGCGATTGCCGCGCCTGCCTCGGCGCAGCATGCGCGCAATGACGACAAGCGTGGCAACCCCTTCCAAGGGCGCGACGGCTTCCCTTCTTCGCAGTGGGACCAGTCGCATCAGGAGCGTGCGCCGCAACGTGAGGTTCCGCTTGGCTCGGTCCTGCGGGATCTCAAGGGCCGGTATGGCGGCCAGCATCTGGATGCCCAGAAGGTCGGGGACCGCTATATCATCTCCTGGATTACCGGTGACGGTCGCCGACTCACTATCGAAGTTGACGCCACAACCGGGCGAGTCCTGTCGACACGTTGAAAGATCACCATGCGCGTACTTGTTGTTGAAGACGATCCGGATCTGGGACGTCAGTTGACCGAAGCGCTGACGCAGGCCGGCTATGCCGTCGACCTGGCCCCGGATGGCGAGGAAGGTCACTTCCTTGGCGACACCGAGCCTTATGATGCGGTTGTGCTAGACCTTGGCCTGCCGAAACTGGACGGTGTGCGCGTGCTGGAGAAGTGGCGCGGCGCCGGCAAGGACATGCCGGTGCTGATCCTGACGGCGCGCGATCGCTGGAGCGAAAAGGTCGCCGGGTTCGACGCTGGCGCGGATGACTATCTCACCAAGCCGTTCGTGACCGAGGAGTTGCTGGCTCGCCTGCGGGCGCTGATGCGCCGCGCGGCGGGGCATGCGACAGCCGCGCTGGAGTGTGGCGACCTGCGGGTCGACACGCGCTCGGCGCGCGCGTCGGTCAATGGCGAGCCGATCAAGCTGACCGCGCACGAATACAAAGTGCTGAGCTACCTGATTCACCATCAGGGCCGGGTCGTGCCGCGCACGGAGCTGGTCGAACACATCTATGATCAGGACTTTGACCGAGACTCCAACACGATCGAGGTGTTCGTGGGCCGACTGCGCCGGAAAATCGGCTCCAACCGCATCTTGACGGAGCGCGGCCTGGGGTATCGCCTGATCGATCCAAAGGCAGAGAAGATCGTCGAATAGCATGACCGAAGCGGCGGGGGCCGGGACCGAAGGGACGCAGACTCGCGGCTCGATCGCTCGCCGCATGCTCGTCACTGCGGCCGTGTGGAGCGCAGTCGTGCTCGCCATTGCGGGCTGGTCGCTGGCCGCCTTCTATCGCGCCGAGACGGATCAGCAGCTCGATGCCTCCATCAGCGAAACGTTGCGGCCGCTGGCGAACGCGGTTGATTCCGACAATGCGGGCGTCGTGCTGTTTGATGAGTCGAAGCTTCCTATAGATGAGAAATTCGGGATGACGTTCTCGGGACGCTACTGGGCGTTCCTTGATGTGGATGCGCAAAACAATGTGGTCCGAACGAAACAATCGACGAGCTTCTTCGATATGCGGCCGGAACTGCCTCGCGAGGTGATCGCCGAAGCGACCCGTCAGCCAGGCGTGATGGTGCATCTGGATGGGCCGGGACCGGCCGACGCGCAGTTGAGGATCGGGTTGCAGGCGGTGAAGCTGTCGCGACGCCAGCTTCCGGTGGTGCTCTATGCCAGTATCGACAGGACGGCGGCGGACCAGGCGGTCGGCAGCTTCACATTGCGGCTTGGCATCGCACTTGGCGTCCTGGCGCTGGGTATCGTTATCGGGGTCGTGGTTCTGATCCGTTACGGTTTGCGGCCGCTACATGAGATCCAGGACAAGCTTGGCGACGTGCGGGCGGGCAGGCGCGACACGCTGGATGGGCAGTATCCGGGCGAGCTCACGCCGCTGGTGAAGGAGATCAACACGTTGATCGTCCAGAACCGGAAGGTGGTTGAACGTGCGCGTACGCATGTCGGCAATCTTGCGCACGCACTGAAGACGCCGCTCGCCGTCCTGAAGAACGAAGCGAAGGGGACGGACAAGCTTGCCGAGACCGTGCGACGGCAGACCGAGGCCATGACGAGCAACGTCAACCACTATCTCAAGCGGGCGCAGGCGGCCGCGCAGGCGGAGGTGCTGGGGGCTCGCACAGAAGTGAAGGAGCCGGTCGAAGGCATCGCCCGGATGCTGGAGCGGCTGCACCGGGACAAGGGCCTCGCCATAGATGTCGAAGTCGACCCCAAGGCCGTTTTCCGTGGCGAGAGGGGGGATTTCGATGAACTTGTCGGGAACTTGTTGGAGAACGCCGCCAAATGGTGCAAGTCGCGGGTCAATGTGACCGTGACGCGCAGTGACGAAGGCATCGAGATCAATGTTGATGATGACGGTCCGGGCTTGCCGGCCGAGCATCGCGCCAAGGCTCTCGAACGCGGCAAGCGGTTGGACGAGTCAGAGCCGGGAACAGGTCTGGGATTGTCGATCGTGACTGAACTCGCCGACATCTACGGTGGACGCCTCCACCTTGAGGACAGCCCGCTGGGCGGCCTTCGTGCGCGTCTCGAGCTGCCGGCGGCGCCGCTTTGATCTGGCTCATTCTTGTTGCCGCTGTCTTTGTCACGGGCGGGACCTGGTTTGTCGCCAAGTCCATGCAGACGCGGGCAATCGTGTTGGTCGCAGGGCTTGCTGCAGTTGGCGCGTATTGGCTGATCGGCAAACCGGGCATGCCGGATGATCCGCTCGGCGGGCGGATCGAGCAGCTTGAGGCTCGCGAGAAGGACGCACCGGGCCAGCTTACGCCTGACGAGCGTCTGGCGATCCTTCAGGAGAGATCGCTGAAATCGCCCAATGATCCAGAGCCTCTCCGCGAGATCGGGGATTTGTATGCGTCGGTCGGACGTGTCGAGGATGCGCAGCATTCCTACCGGGCGGCGCTGCTTCGAAAGCCCGGCGACGAGCGCACGCTGGACTCTGTTTCCGCGCTGGAATTCCAGGTCAGCGGCGTTGTGGACCAGGCGACGCGGGACAGGCTGCCCCAGATCAGGGAGCGTGCTCGCGCCAACCCTGAGTCGCTGACGGCGGTTCAGCTGGTCGCCCTGCTGGAGGAGCGCATCCAGTCGGCGCCTGACGATCCCATGGCATACCGGATCCTCGGCGATGTCCTTGAGCGCACGGGCCATCTCGACAAGGCTGCGTTGGCCTACAAGTCGGCGTTCGATCGGGATCCCAAGAATATCGAGGTGGTTGCCAGCCTTGCCGACGCCCGGTTCAAGGCCACGAGTCAGGTCGACGCCTTCACGACCGAGCTTTACCAGCAGGCCTTCAAGGCGCAGCCTGATCATTTCCGGCTCGGCTATCTGGCCGGAATTGGCCTTTGGCTGCAGGGCAAGAAGGCGGAGGCGGAGAAGATCTGGGCCGGGATCGACGCGAGGGCTCCACGGGACGGACCGGAGCGGCAGATGTTCGCCGCACTGCGGCAGATGTTTGGAATCGACCCTGCGCCGGGGGCTCCCGTAGCCCCGGCGGGCAAGCCTCCGGGCTGATTTCCAGCGGACAAGTGACTGTTTCTCGCGCCATCGTGTAGCTGGTGCTTGGAAATCCATGCAAATATACTGACTTACTGTCTACACGGAGGCGCCTCTCCCCATGCGCAAGCGCTCGCAGAGACTTTGGCTTATCGGCGCAGCGGCCGTGCTGGTGACGGGCGCTGTGGCGCTCGCAGCGACGGCGTTGCAGGACACGGTCGCCTTCTTCCAATCGCCGACGGATGTGGCTCAGAAGGGCGTCGAGACTTTCCATCAGAGCGTGAGGGTCGGCGGCCTTGTGGAAACAGGCAGCGAAACGCATGGCGCCAGCGGCGAACTGCTGTTCAAGATCACCGATTGCAAGAACACCGTGCCGGTCGTGTTCGATGGAATTCCGCCGGACCTGTTCCAGGAAGGCAAGGGCGTGGTGGCCGAAGGCAAGTTCGACGACACGGGCAGGCTGGTCGCCAAGCGTGTGCTGGCCAAGCACGATGAGAACTACATGCCCAAGGAAACCTACGAGGGCATGAAGCGTGCGGCCGAAAGCGGCGGCACGATGAACACGACCATGGACTGCAATGTGGGGCTGAAGCCTTGATCGCTGAGCTCGGCCACCTGCTGGCATTCCTCGCGCTGGCCACTGCGGCCGCGCAGAGCGCTCTTGGACTGACGACGGGCGGCGAGGCGCCAAGGCGGCTTGCGGTGGCGACGGGGATGTTCACTGCGCTCGCTATGCTGACGCTGATCATCAGCTTCGTGCGGCTCGATTTTTCCGTGGCGCTGGTGGCGCACAATTCCCATTCGCTGAAGCCGATCATCTACCGCATTGCCGGCGCGTGGGGGAACCACGAAGGCTCGATGCTGCTCTGGTGCGTGATCATGTCTGGTTATGGCGCGGCTGCCGCTCTGTTCATGCGAAATGACAGGCTGCGTGATCGCGCGCTGGGCGTGCAGGGGCTGCTCACCTTGGGGTCGCTGACCTACCTGCTGTTCGCGTCCAGCCCGTTTACCCGTCTTGAGAATCCGCCGCTCGACGGCGGCGGCATGAACCCGTTGCTGCAGGACCCGGCAGTTGCGGCGCACCCGCCCTTCCTCTATCTCGGTTATGTCGGCATGTCGTTCGTGTTTTCGATCGCGGCGGCAGGCCTAATCAATGGCGAGATCGATCGCGAGTGGGCTAAGCGCGTAAGGCCTTGGGCGCTGACGGCGTGGAGCTGCCTGACCATCGGCATCGCGCTGGGCGCTATCTGGGCCTACTACGAACTCGGATGGGGCGGTTGGTGGTTCTGGGATCCGGTCGAAAACGCTTCCTTCATGCCGTGGCTGGTTGGAGCGGCGCTGATCCACTCGCTGATCGTGACAGAGAAGCGCGGCGGGATGGCGGCGTGGACGGTGTTTCTGGCCGTATTGGCCTTCTGTCTTTCACTGCTCGGGACATTCCTCGTACGCTCCGGCGTAATGACGTCGGTGCATGCGTTTGCGACAGACCCGACGCGCGGTATCGTGCTGCTGACGGGGCTTGCGGTTGCGGGCGGGGCTGCGCTGGCGTTGTTCGCTTGGCGTGCGCCCAAGCTCGCTGCGGGACCGGCATTCGATCCGGTCAGCCGTGAGGGTGCGCTCGTTCTCAATAACCTCTTCCTGTCGGTGGCTGCTGCGCTGGTCCTGGTGGGAACGGTCACGCCCATGGTCGTGCAGTGGCTGGGCGAGGTTAAAGCTATTCCACCGGAGGCTGCATCGCTATCTATCGGTGAGCCCTACTTCCAGCTGACGCTAGCTCCCATGGTGGCGGTGTTGCTGCTGTTCATGCCGCTGGCGCAGGCGGCCCCGTGGCGGAAGGCCGACGTGTCGCCGCTGCTGAAATGGTTGCTGCCTGCGATGATCGCAGCGGTGATCGGGGCGATCATTGCGTTGGCGCTCGGCGGCTGGGGTGTCTGGCTTGGATTTGGCGTGCTGGTCGGCGTCTGGGTAGTTTTCGGTGTTGGTCTCGACCTGTGGCGCCGTCTCGGCGGCGGCGGGTTCGGGCGCGTGCTTCGCCTGCCGCTGACGGTGTGGGGCATGGCGATCGCGCACATCGGCGTCGGTCTATTTGTGATCGGTGCGACGGTGGAGACGGCGACGCGAACGGAACGGACCTTCCCGCTTGCGGCAGGGCAGAGCGCCGAGATGGCTGGGTGGACGTTCGAGTTCCAAGGCCTGAGCCCTGAAGAGGGTCCGAACTATTCCGCGACGCGAGCGAACATCAAGGTGACCCACGCGGACGGATCGACCGAGATGATCTATCCGGAGAAGCGTTTCTATCAGGTTGCGCAGACAGGCACGACCGAGGTGGCGATCCGGCAGACGCTGAGCGGACACATCTATGTCGCGCTGGGCGATGCGATCCGCGACCAGCCCGGTGTCTGGCGTATTCGTATTGCGTTTCATCCGCTGATCGATTGGGTGTTCGGCGGGGCTGGGCTGATTGCGGTCGGCGGGTTCATCTCGTTAGCCGCGCGCATCCGCCGGCGGGCGCCTACGCCTGCCGAGCAACCTGCAGTTGAACAGGGGGATGGGCTGGCGGCACCTGCAGGCGCCACGGCATGAGCGCGGGTTTCCTGATCGCGTTACTTCTCCAAGCAGGGGGCGTCGCTGAAGCGCCGCTCGATGACCCGGCTAAAGAAGCGCGTGCGCAGGCGCTGATGCGGGAAATCCGCTGCGTTGTCTGCGAGAACGAGCCGGTGTCGCAGTCTACAGCCGATATTGCAGTCGACATGCGGCGGACGATCCGGGTGCAGGTGGAAAAGGGCGAATCCGACGCCGACGTGCGCAAGTTCTTCAAGGACAGGTATGGGCAGTTCGTCCTGTTCCGGCCGCCGACGGACGGGTTGGGAACGCTGCTTTGGGCCTTCCCGTTCGTGCTGCTTCTGGCGGTTGGAGGGGTTATGGCCCTGCGGATGTTCAGCGCGCGCCACCGCGATCTGACGCCGGTGCCGGATGACCGGGGAGGCGGGTCGGACCCGTCGGACCAGCCTTAACCACGCCAAATTGTGGTCCGGCGCAGGGGAAATCCCACTGCGTGGGCTCTGGCGCCAGGGGAAATCCCACTGCGTGGGCTCTGGCGCCGCCGCATGATTGCCTTAAACTGACGAACATCATGGTTGTCGCGGCGCGGGGATTCTTCCCGCCGTTCTGCAGCCGGCTGGCATTGTATGGGGCTTTGTAGTTGCGGAGTTCCCGTCTGGGTCTAGGGTCGCAACTGGTCGATCGTGCAGGCGAACGCAGTGAGAGAAAGCGAATGAAGAAGATCGGAACTGTCCGCTTGAGCCGGGCTGGCATCGCGGCAGGTTTCTTGGTGGCCGCGGCCATGGCCGCTGCACCTGTGCTTGCGCAGAATGGGAAGCCGATCACTGTTTCGCCGCCGGCTGGCGCGCCGATGAGCTTCGCGGACCTGATCGAGCGTGTCAGCCCCGCGGTGGTGAGCGTGCAGGTGACGACCGAGATCAAGGTCGCCAACCGCAACAACGCGTTCAACCCCTTCCGGGGACTTCCGGGTTTCGACGAGTACGAGGACCGCTTCGGCAACAAGGACGAAGGCGAGGGCGAAGAGGAACAGACCGACCAGGAAGGCAACGCGCTGGGTTCGGGCTTCTTCATCGATCCCAAAGGCTACATCGTTACGAACAATCACGTGGTGGAAAACGCTCGCGAAGTTACCGTGACGTTGAAGAACGGCGACCAGCTTGAAGCGGAAATCGTCGGCACCGACGAGCAGACCGACCTCGCGGTGCTGAAGGTCAAGAAGAGCGGTAATTATCCGTTCGTGGAATTCGCCCTGAAGTCGAAGCCGCGCGTGGGTGACTGGGTCGTGGCGGTCGGCAACCCGTTCGGCCTCGGTGGCACGGCGACTGCCGGCATCGTTTCGGCGAATGGCCGGGAGTTGTTGGGTGGCAACTATAACGACTTCATCCAGATCGATGCGCCGATCAATCGCGGCAACTCAGGTGGCCCGACGTTCAACCTGAACGGCGAAGTGATCGGCGTGAACACGGCGATCTTCTCGGATACGGGCGGCGGCAGCGTCGGCATCGGCTTCGCGATCGAAGCTGACGCGGTGAAGAAGATTTCAGATACGCTGATCAAGAACGGCAAAGTCGTTCGTGGCTGGTTGGGTGTCGAGATCCAGAGCATGAGCCAGCGTTATGCTGACGCGCTCGGCCTCAAGACTCCCAATGGCGCGATCGTGCGTGCGGTCACCAAGGGCGGCCCTGCGGAAGCGGGCGGCATCCGGCGCGGCGACATCATCATCTCGGTCAACGGTGACGATGTGAAAGACAATCGGCAGCTGACGCAGCGTGTCGGTAGCCTGCTGGCCGGCTCCACGAACAGCTTCAAGGTCATCCGTGATGGCAAGGAGCAGGTCGTCAAGGTCACTGTCCGCGAGCGTGACGACAAGGCGCTTGCGAATACCGATCTCGATCCGGCGCGTGCCAATATGAAACCACCGAAGCCGGGGCCGGATGACGTGAAGGTCCCGGGCGGTACGATCCGCACCATGACGGCCGAGGAAGCCGGGAAGTTCGACGTCGGCGCTGCCGGCACGGGCCTGATCGTCGTGACCGTCGAGCCGCGCGGTTCGCTGTCGAAAGCTGAGATCTTCCCGGGCGACGCGATCCTTGAGATCAACAACAAGGTCGTGAAAACGCCGAAGGACTACCAGGACGCCGTCGCCGCCGCGAAGGCGGCCGGCAGGAAGGATATCATTGCGCGCGTCGGGTGTGGCAATCAGGAGCGCTGCTTCGACCTGACGGTGCTGCGCCCCATCGAAATTACTGCGGAATAGAAACGGAAAGCATGCGGGTCATTGTAATCGAGGACGACGCCGACGCGGCCGCGTTCGTGAAAGGCGTCCTGAGCGAAGCCGGCCATACAGTTGATGTGTGCGGCGACGGCGAGTCCGGGCTGAACAGGGCGCGGACCGGCGAATACGACGCGCTCGTCGTCGATCGTATGCTGCCGGGCATGGATGGCCTGAAGCTGCTCAAGAGCTATCGGGACGGCGGCGGGCGAGCCCCTGCATTGTTCCTGTCGGCGCTTGGGGAAGTGGATCACCGGGTCGAGGGTCTGCAGGCAGGTGGCGACGACTATCTGGTGAAGCCGTATGCACCGAGCGAGCTGGTCGCGCGCGTGGAAGCGCTGGGCCGACGCGCGACGGGCGATGTGCCGACGACCAAGCTTGCCGTCGGCGGGCTGGAGATGGACCTGCTGGCGCGGACGGTTCATCGCGATGGCCAGAAAATCGACCTGCAGCCGCGCGAATTCCGGCTGCTCGAATTCCTGATGCGCCATGCCGGGCAGGTCGTGACGCGCACGATGCTGCTTGAAAAAGTCTGGGACTATCACTTCGATCCCCAGACGAACGTGATCGATGTCCACGTCTCGCGCCTGCGCGGGAAGATCGACAAGGATTTTGAGAGGCCGCTGCTGCACACGGTCCGTGGCGCAGGATACCGGCTTGAAGCCTGAGCCATGAAGATCGGCCGCCTGCCGGCGCTGGTCCGGACGACAACGTTCCGACTAGCTTTGCTGCACGCGTCGATCTTCATTCTCTTTTCGGCCTCGCTACTCGCATACCTCTACTACGAGACGGCAGGCCAGTTGGGGCGGCAGGCGGAAAGCGAGCTCAACTCGGAATTCCAGGAGCTTTCCGCGGCTTACAGAGGCGGCGGCCTTGATCGCCTGAACCAGGCGGTCTCCGAACGGTCGGAAGCAGCTTATAACAAGTTCTTCTATCTCCTGCTTGATGGCAGCGGGCGGAAGATGAATGGCGATTTTGATGTTCTGCCAGCTCCTGCTCCGCTCGGGCAGGTTGTGGACGTGAAGTTCGACTACGATGCGCGCACCACGGACGGAAGACCGATACGCCGATCAGCCGAGGGACGGATCTCGCGCCTGTCGGAAGGCGGCGTGCTGATGGTCGCCTACGACGTCGGCGAACTGGGCGAGATGAACCGCAGGATCACGGAAGTGGTCTGGCGATCCGCAGCAGTTGGTTTCGTGCTGTCGTTGATCGGCGGCGTCGTGATCTCGCGTTCGGCGGCGCAGCGAGCCGAACAGCTGGCCAAGACGACCGAGGGCGTGATGGGCGGCGACCTGACGCGGCGCGCGCCTGTGTTCGGCTCCGGCGACGAATTCGACAGGCTGTCGGAGCAGCTGAACGCCATGCTCGCAAAGCTCGAACGATTGGTGATCTCGTCACGGTCGGCTGGGGATTCGATCGCTCACGATCTTCGAAGTCCGCTGACGCGGCTACGTAACCGGCTCGAAGCAGGCCTCAAGGATACGAACGCGGACGGACCGCGCGCGGCGCTGGTGAAGTCGATCGACGATGTTGATGGCGTGCTCGACACATTCAACGCTGTTCTGCGCCTGTCGCGGGTTCAGGCTGGAGCCACAGGATCGTTCAAGCGGACGGACGTGACCGACATTACCGACGAGCTGGCGGAGCTGTATCAGCCTGTCTGCGAGGAGAAGCGGCTGGCGTTCAACTATTCGCCACGTGACGATCTGTTCGTGCTGGCGGATCGCGATCTGATTGCCCAGGCCATGTCGAACCTCATGGACAATGCGGTGAAATACACGCCCGAAGGGGGCGCGATCCGCCTTGAGGCGAGGCGCGCTAGCGACGGCGATGTGGAGTTGTCTGTGACCGACTCGGGCCCGGGTATTCCGCCCGAGGACCGGGAGCGGGCGATCGAGCGGTTTGTCCGTCTTGAGCAATCCCGCAGCCAGCCAGGCAGCGGTTTGGGGCTCAGCCTCGCGTCGGCTGTGGCGGAGGCTCATTCTGGACGGCTGGTGTTGGCTGATGGAGGCGGTCCGCCCGCGCGGCCGGGTTTGTCGGTTACCTTGCGCTTGCCCGCTGCGTGACCGGGAACAGGTGGATTGGATGACGATGCGCGCTAGTTTGCCCGCATGACGGACGGCTTGAAGCATCTTGGATTCCGACCGATCGCCGATGGGGCGGGTGATCCCGCCTCCACGTTGCGAATCGCAGCGGGTCATTCCGACTATATCTCGCGCGTGCTGCGGCGGCGGCCAGAGCTGATCGAGCGGCTGGCAGCGGGCCCCGATGCTGTGTTGGCGGATGCGCTTGCCGACATCGAGGCGGCGGGAGGCATGCCTGGGCCGCTCGACGCACCGATGCGTACGATACGGCTAGCCAAGGAGATCGCGCATCTTGCCATTGCGGGTGCGGACCTTTCCGGGATGTGGCCTCTGGACGGCGTCGTCGACCGGCTGACGAAACTGGCGGATGTTTCGACCAGAGCGGCGCTGCGGTTGGCAGTGCGTGCAGCTTGGGCATCGGGTTCGCTGGGCGAGACGCGCGATGCAGACGAGGCGCCCGGCCTGTTCGTGCTTGCCATGGGAAAGATGGGAGCGGGCGAACTCAACTACTCGAGCGATATCGACCTGATCGTCTTGTTCGACCTCGACCTGCTTCCGGTGAAGGGCATGCGGGTGAAGGAGGGTATGACGCGGCTGACGCGTGATTTTGTTCGTATCCTGGAGGAGCGCACGGCTGATGGGTATGTCTTCAGGACTGACCTGAGACTGCGGCCGGATCCTGCCTCGACAGCGCCAGCGGTATCGACGCAGTTCGCCACGGGGTACTATGAGAGCGTGGGGCAGAACTGGGAGCGCATGGCGCACATCAAGGCGCGGGTCTGTGCAGGCGACGCCTCAGCGGGCGCCTCGTATCTCGAAGAACTGCAGCCTTATGTTTGGCGTCGACATCTCGATTACTGGGCGATCGCCGACATCCATTCGATCAAGCGCCAAATTCACGCGCACGGTGGACATGCGGAACTGGCTTCGCCTGATTTCGACGTGAAACTCGGCCGGGGCGGGGTTCGCGAGATCGAGTTCTTCGCACAGGTGCAGCAGCTGATCCTCGGAGGCCGTAGGCCAGAGTTGCGGGCGCCGCGTACGAAGGACGCACTGTGGGCGATGGCTCGAGCAGATGTCATTGCTGAGAGCGTCGCGGAGGACCTTTCGCTGGCTTATGACTTCCTTAGATCCGTCGAGCACCGCGTGCAGATGCTCAATGACGAGCAGACGCACCGGTTGCCGGATGTGGCGGAGAAGCGTGCGGCGGTTGCGTTCCTGTCTGGCTATGGGGATCAGGCGGCGTTCGAGAGCGATGTCTCGGCCGTGCGGAAGCGCGTGCATGGCGTCTATTCCGATCTGTTTGCGGCCGAGGAGCGGCTGTCTGGGGAGCGCGGTAATCTCGTTTTCACAGGGGTGGATGACGACCCTGGAACTGTCGCAACGCTTAATGCCATGGGGTTCAGCGATCCGTCGCGGATCATCCATGTGTTCCAGCAATGGCACCGTGGGAGCATTCCAGCCACGCGGTCGGCGCGCGCGCAGCAGCTCCTGACTTCGCTTGGGCCACGGTTGCTCGAGGCCATGTCGAAGGCTGGCGAACCGGATGCGGCTTTCGATCGGTTCTATGAATTCTTTTCAGGTCTGACATCCGGCGTTCAGGTCATGTCGCTGATGCTGGCGGAACCTGCGCTGACGCGAGACGTGATTGAGACGATGGCGTTTGCGCCGCAACTGGCGGCTGACCTGGCGAGGCGGCCGGCCTTGATGGAGGCGATGCTCGAACCGTTGTTCCGCGCGCCTGTGGCGGCGGACGCGTTGGGGGCGCGCGAGAGCAAGCTGCGCGGGCAGATCGAGCAAGCGGACGGCTTTGAGGACCGGTTGAATGTTGCGCGCCGGTTTCATCGCGATGAAGCGTTCCGGATTGGTTATCAGCTTTTACGCGGGGCCATAGGCGCTGCGGAAGCTGGAGCTGCCTACGCCGATCTTGCGGACGCCTGCGTGATCGTGCTGGCGGAGATGTGCGAGAAAGACATCCTGTCGCGGTTCTCCGGAGCCATCGGGAAATGGTCGGTTTGTGCGCTGGGCAAGTTCGGCGGGCGCGAGCTGACGGCGACATCGGACCTCGATCTTATGCTGATCTACGAGCCTGCGGATGATAACGGCGGCGCCCTTGCGGCGCGTTTCATTCAGCGCCTGATCGCAGCCCTGTCGGCGCCGACCGAGGAGGGAACGCTCTACGAAGTCGACATGCAGCTCAGGCCGTCCGGGAGGGCAGGGCCGGTCGCGGTGAGGTTCTCGGCCTTCGAGCGGTATTATCGCGAAGAGGCGTGGACCTGGGAGTTCATGGCGCTGACGCGGATACGTCCCGTCGCTGGAGACGGGGAGCTTGGTCAGCGCATCGTCGCGGCGGCCCGCGACGCGTTGAGGGCCAAGAGCGCGGATCCGAAGGTCACCGCGGACGTGGCTGACATGCGCCGGCGTATGGCGCGGGAGCGGAAGCCGAGGTCGGCGTGGGAGGTAAAGCTGGCGCCGGGCGGGCTGGTTGATATCGAATTCATGGTTCAGCACGCGATCTTGATGTCGGCGAGCGAAGTTCCTGGAGCCGTGAACCCGACCTCCATGGATGCGATCAAGGCGCTGGCGGCTGCCGGCAGGCTGTCTCCTGGAGATGCGGCAACCCTGATCGAGGGATTGACCTTCCAGCTCAATCTGCAGCAGGCCCTCAGGATTGCTTCCGGGGATGCGTTCGACCCTGCAAAGGCCTCGACAGGGTTAAAAGCCTGGCTGGCCAACCACATGGGCTTGAAGGATTTTTCAGCGCTTTCCGGCAAGCTTGACGCTGTCCAGTCAGCGGTCGCCACGCTTCGTGAACGGAAACTGGGTCCGCTCACGACGGAAGAGGGTCCCGACGGCGTTAAACTCACGAATACCGGAAAAGCCCCGGCGCGCTGAGCCGCTCTTTCCCGAAGAGCAATCGACGCTCGGCAAACGCCGCGGCAGGATGCATAAACGTGGAGAGCCTTTCGATCTTGAGGTTATTGCCCGGGCGGGCAGTGGATCGATTCTCGGAGTTGGCTTCACCGCCATGCGGGATCCGGACGAAGAACTGGTTGGTCGTGTCGGCGCTGGCGACAAGCGCGCGGCTGCCGAACTCGTGCGCCGCCACCTTCCTCGGATGGTCGGCCTCGCGCGCCGTATGCTCGGTGACGCCGCCGAGGCGGAGGACGTCGCGCAGGAGGTTTTTCTGCGTGTCTGGAAGCACGCCGGGTCATGGCGACCGGGACAGGCGAAGTTCGAAACGTGGATGCACAGGGTCGCCATGAACCTCTGCCTCGACAGGCTGCGCCGGAGCGGGCGGAATGCGGGAGAGGTTTCTCCCGAAGCGGTGGATGTTCGAGCATCGGCCACACGCGCGCTCGATGATCGGCAACGTAAAGAACGGGTGCGGGAAGCGCTACAGGCGCTGCCCGAGCGTCAGCGAGCGGCTTTGGTGCTTTGTTACTATCAAGATAGGACGAACATTGAAGCGGCGGAAATCCTCGGCGTCAGCGTTGATGCCTTGGAGAGTCTGCTGTCGCGGGCGCGACGGACGCTCAAGCTGGCCCTCTCGGCCGAACGGGCGGACCTGCTGAGCGGCATCGAAACGGGTTGAGACAATGAACGAAGCACGTTTCATCGAGTTGCTGGCGATCTACGGCGCGGAGCTTTCGCGGTGGCCGGAGGTCGATCGCGCGGATGCTGAGTCATTCCTCGAAACGGCGCCCCATCGTATAAAGGACATCTGGGAGAGCGAGCGTTCGTTCGATCATCTGCTTGCGCTGGAGAAGGATGCGCTTGTATCGATCGCGCTTGAAACGCGGATTCTGGGTGCGTCGCCAACCCGCAAGCATGCGCGGGCGTCGGTGGGCGTGGGGCAGGGCTGGTCGATGCCGCAATGGATCGCTGGAGGCGCCTTAGCGGCGTCTCTCGCGCTTGGATTCGCTGTCGGATATGCGGGCGAACCCGCGCCCACGGCGGATGGCGACTACGCCAAGATGCTGACTGTTTCAGGCGCGGGCGCTGGATCGGTGTTTCTCACCGCCATGAACGACCCGGAGAATTAGGCTAGTATGCCATCGAAGCTATCCATCATCCTTATTGCGTCGCTGGCATTGAATGCTGCGCTGCTTGGCATCGTCGGCGGCCGGCTTCTGAGCCCGGCGAGCGCGGAGCCGACGGTGCAGATGCAGTTGGAGCGCTATGGGCCCACATCCGACGTCGTGGCGGCTGCGTGGGCCAAGCTGCCGGAGGCGGATCGCGGCGAGCTTCGCAAGCAGCTGCGTGAAGGCTGGCTGGCGATGGCGGCGGAGCGCAAGCGGCTGAGCGAGGCCGGCAAGGCCGTATATGACGCTGCATTCCAGGAGCCGTTCGACGAGAACAAGTTGCGCGATGCGGTCGCAATCTTCCAGCTTCGTGAAAAAGGGCTCCAGCAGAACGCCGAGGACATCCTGATCAGCCACCTTGGGCGAATGCCGCGCGAAGCGCGCGCGACGGCTGCAGTGGGGCTGCTGACGCCGTTCAACGCGCGGATGCAGCGGGCTGACGGCAAAGGCGGAATGAAGGAAGGCGAGCGGGGAGACGGAAAGCCGCTGGGGCCTGTTATGGACAAGCCGTCAGCGCCCAACTAGCTGGTCAAGCAGGCGCTCTCTCAAGGGCGCGGTCGTTCGACACGGTTCCGGGCAATGGAACTTTCGTCGCCGGCAAGAAGATCGAAACGGTCGTCCCGACGCGCAGCTTGCTTTCGATCGTCAGATAGCCGCCGTGCATTTCCGCGAATGACTTGGTCAGCGCCAGGCCAAGGCCGGTGCCGCGGACGTTGCGCTCCTTCGCCTCAGGCGTTGTTACCTGCTCAAAAGGTTGGGCGAGGCGGGGGAGATCTTCCGGGGCAATGCCGATGCCGGTGTCCTGCACGCGGATCACGATCCACTTGTCTTCAAGGGTTACCGTCACGCGGATTTCGCCGCCAGCGTCGGTGAACTTGATGGCGTTTGTGATCAAATTGAACGTCATCTGCTTGATGGCGCGGTGGTCGCCATTGATATCTGGCAGGTCGTCGTCAGGATCGAAGATGAGGTGAATCTCGCGATCGGCGGCGCGGCGGCGCGCCAGTTTCACAGCGCCGTCCACAGCATCCACGGGATCAATGAGGGCGGGCGAGAGGCGCATCTTGCCGGCTTCGACCTTCGACATGTCCAGGATGTCGTTGATCATCTCTTCGAGATGTTTGGCCGCCTGGACGATGTCCTGCGTGTATTCCTTGTAGCGTTCGCTGCCCAGCGGGCCGTAGATCTCGTTGGCCATCATCTCAGCGAAGCCGTTGATGTGGTTGAGCGGCGTGCGAAGCTCATGGCTCATATTGCTGAGGAACGAGCCTTTGGCCTGGCTGGCGCGTTCCGCGCGGGATTTGGCTTCGGCGTATTTTTCGGCAAGTTCCTGCGCCTGGCCCTTGGTGCGCTGCAGTTCCTCGACCATCTGCCGCAGACGGCGTTCGCTCTTCTGGAGCCCTGCCTCCTGACGTTTCAGGTTGGTGATGTCGATGCCGACGGTGATGAGCCCGTCCGTCGCCGTGCGGCGATCGAGAAGGCGAATCCAAGCGTCTGACAGGAGCAGCATCTCGCGGGCGTTCGCATCGTCGCCCAGCGGACGTTCGACGCGGACGAACTTGGCGAGTTCGGCCATGACGAGATCGTAAGATGCGCCTGACTGGATGATGTTCTTGTCGAGGTTGAACACTCGGGAGAAGGCCGCATTCCAGTGGGTGAGGCGCTTGCGGCTGTCCCACACGGCGAACGGTCCTGGGTGAGCGTCGAGCGCGGTACGTGCGAGTGCTTCCGCGCGGCGCGAGCGATGCTGGGCGGCGATCCGATCGGACACGTTGATGATCGCGCCGGTGAAGTCGCCATTGTGAGCGCCGCCGATCATCTCGAAATACTTGCCCGAGGCGCGGCCAGCGCCCTGGAAAGCAACATTGATCTGCCGCTGCATGCCGGCGCCTTCGATGGCGTCCTGGACGCGCCGGCGATCATCATGGGCAATCATGGTGGTGAACTCGTCGAGCGTCATGTCGCCGTGGCGGACAGCGCCGACGAGGGCGCCGGCCTCCGGGCCTACGGTGAGCAGCTGGGTTCGCGTGTTCCACCGCCAGAGGCCTATTGTCCCGGCGACTTCAAAGGCGATCCAGGCTGACTGTTCGAGCGCTTCGGGAGTCGGAATGCGCGCTTCGGCCTCGCTCTTGTCGCGCTGGAGCCTGCGGATGGTGCTGACCAGTCCGAAGACCGCAAGCAGGGGGGCCGCGATAAGCAGGCCGTAGATAGTCAGGCGGTTGAGATCGCCCCAGCTGAGCAACGGCGTCGGGCGGAACACGCAGGCAGCGATCCCCGCATTGGATACATGAGCACAAGCGACGGCGGAGCGTTCGAAGTCCACCGCCTCGAAGCGCGCATTCATCGGGATGCTGTTCACCGGCGCGAGATAGAAGCGGCGGTTCTCCAGCGGTTCTGGCATGAGCGCCTTGCTGGTGCGCAAGCCCGAGATCCAGCGGCCCTGTGATGTCTTTGCGAAGATCCGAACGGTGTCGTCGTCGGCCAGCTGAGCCCACACGCCGGCCGGAGGTTCTCGTTCCGATACCGCGTCGAATGGCACGCCACGGCGAATGGCTTCCAGGGAAGCGCCAGTGACGAGCAGGCCTTCCATCTTGGCGCGGGCGGCGATTAGTTCGGCGCGGACGTGTCCGGCGAGCGTTTCAGCTTCACGCTGCTGCTGGTTCAGGACCGCGTTGTCGGCAAACTGCCGTTCCTCGAAGGCTTTGAGGGCAAGGGAACCGCCGAAAGCGAGCATGAGGACGGTGAGCATGCCCATGGGAACCGCGCTGCGCGGCTTCTTCAGCGCCTGCTTTTGCGCTGGTTTCCCGTTGGACGCCCGCGTCCCCAATATGATTCCTTCCGCAACCGAACGGACTCACCACCCTTGGATTCGAAAAGCTGCGAAAGGGTTAATGAGAGATTAATTGTGGGCCATCCGGTTGATCCGGGTTCGGCGTTCGAATCAAGCTGCGTTATCGGTCGCCTTGGCCAGCAGTGATGCGCCCTTGGGCCCGAACAAAGACTCACGCCGTTCATTGCCCTTGTAATTGTCATCCTTCCGGCGGCGTCGGTCGGGCCCGAAATACACGCCGGTGCGTATGAATGAGCGCGGCGTGTTTATGACCGCGCAGACTTTTCGATAGAGCTCGGTCGCCGTCACGGGCTTGGCGCAGAATTCGGTGACGCCGGCGTCGCGCGCCTGCTCAACCTTGGACTTCTCGGCATAGGCCGTGAGCATGATGATCGGTACGAAATGGTTCGGGCTGTCTTCGGCCGTCCGGATCAGTCGTGTGAAGTCGCAGCCGTTGATCGGATCCATCGCGAAATCAGTGATGATGAGATCGACCGGCGTGGTGCGGATGACGTTGAACGCGTCGGCGGCATTGTAAGCGTCGAAGAAATCCTTCACTTCGAAGCCACGCAAGATGGTCTTGATGATATTGATCATGTGGTGGTTGTCGTCCACCACGAGCACTTTCAATCGTTCGAGCATCCGGTCCATGTATTTCCCCGCTATGCCGCGCTACGCAACGAGCGCGGGCTACGCGTGAAGAAATTCTCGTCGATCGCGGGGCGCCCGTAGAAATAACCCTGCGCATACTTGACGCCCGCCTCAAGGAGCAGCCGGCGGTCGGTTTCTGTTTCGATGCGTTCGCCGACGGACGTGATGCCGAGTTCCGCGCACATGCGTGCGACATGCCGCATCAAGGCAATGCCGCGAATGTTGATTTCGGACGCCTGCAGGAAGCTGCCATCGAATTTGAGGCCGTCGACATCGAGCGCGCGGAGGTAGCCGAACGAGGCGGCGCCGGCGCCGAAATCGTCGAGGGAGACGCTGATGCCGCTGGAGCGAAGCAGGTTCACGGCCCGCGCCGCGGTTTCGATGTCGTTGATATGGGCGGATTCCGTCACTTCGATGATGAGGCGACTGCGGTGGAAGCTGTGGCCCGATATGGCGGCGCACAATTCCTGGATGACATCGAGGCGCTGGAGGGATTCCCCCGAGATATTGACGGCCAGCCGATAGGCGGGATCGGGATTGAATTCGAGCTGGGCGGCGGCGGCGCTGACCATGATATAATCGAGGTGAGCAATCAGACCGCTACGCTCGGCGGCGGCAATGAGGCCGACGGGAGAGTCCTCTCCATCGAAGCGGGCGAGGATTTCATAGTGGCTGATTGCGCCGCTGCGCGTTTCGACGATCGGCTGGCGGGCGGCCATCAGGCGGCCATTCATGACAGCATCGCGAAAGCGATCGGCCAGGATCTCGTCGGCGCGGTCTCCGCGAACGCGAGCGGAGGCGGGCATCCGGGAAACGATGAAGGAGAATGTGTTGGGCGCAGCCGTGTTGCGCTGGATCACGATGCGCCTACCGCCTTCGATCGACGAGACGTCTTCCCATGAGAGTCTGCGACCGGGCGCCAGCGCCCAAAGGTCTTCGCGCAGTCTGCGGCCTTCGGCTTCACTTATGAGATCGAGAGCGTTGCGGCCTACAAGGCGTTCGGCGGAAGGATGATGAAAAAGCGTAGCGTCGCCTTCGGCGTCGACAATGCGACCGCCGGCGTCTGTTGTGACCAACAGATCCGCAGCCGCGAATGCGAATTCGCGGAAACGGTCACTATCAGAGGTTGAAAGCGACATCCCTGCCGTCCGCCACGTCAACGCATTTTGTGCACGCTATCGGGGCAGTGTTAGTCGGCAGTTAACACTACCACGGGGTTAACCCGTATCAGGCGACATCCCTGAAAAGTCAGGTTTTTCAGGTTGGATCGGCGAGAGCGCGACCGATGATGTCGAGCGCGTTGCGGGATAGGCCTGCTTCCGACAGGCGAGCCAGCTCCGCCTTGGCCTTGTCCCGCCGGACCGCATTGAAGGCCCGCCAACTTTCGAACGCGGTCGCGAGGCGCGCGGAAAGAGCCGGATTGAGCGGGTCCACCTTCAGAATGAGGTCAGCCAGGAAACGATAGCCCCAGCCGTCAGCCGTGTGGAAGGCGACCGGGTTGCTCATCGCGAAAGACGCGCCCAGCGAGCGCACGCGATTGGGATTGCGCAGGTCATAGTCGCTGCGCTCCTGAAGGCGTTGCAGGCGCTCGCGAAGGTCGTCGCGGATCGACATGGCCTGAACGCCGAACCACTTGTCCATCACCAGCGGTGAGGACGACCATTTGCGTTCGAAATCGCGCAAGGCCTCGTCGAAGGCGTCGCTTTCGATGTTGGAGAGGGCCGACAGAGCCGCGAGCGTTTCGGTCATGGTGTGAGCGGAGCGATAGGCCTGCGCGACGAGACCTTCGTGACGATCGCCGAGCGAAGACAGCAAGGAGAGCGCGGAAGCTCGCAGGGATCGCCGGCCAGCGGCGCGGGCGGACGGGTCGAACGCCGCAGGTTCGGCCTTGTCGAGAACCGACAGCAGGAGATCCTCAAGCGAGCGCGCAACGGTGCGGCGGAGATGCTGGCGCACAACGTGGATCGTGGACGGATCAGCGTCGCGGACATCGAGGATGAGTTCGCCGACGGTGGGAAGATAGAGCAGTAGCGCGGCATAAGCCGGATCGTTCTGCGTTGCGCGCGAGACGGAATGGCGGAGCGACTGGACAAAGGCGGTAAGGCGCGTTGCGTCAGGCTCCCGGGCGCCGCCATGCACGGCGTCGAGGATAAGCATGCGGGCGATACTTTGCAGGGCTTCCCATTGGGCGAACGCATCGTCGTCGAAACCGGCGAGCGAGGCGCGCTCGGATTCCGAGAGATCATCCGCCAGGCGGATCGGCGCGGAGAAGCCGCGGTTCAGCGACATACGCGGGCGCGAGGCTACATCGCTGAAGGTGAACTTCGCCGTCGCTTTGTCGAGCACGACGACATGCTCTGTTGCGGCAGACGAGTCGCCCAGGCGTGTCTCCATCTTGGCGCCGTTGACGTCGAACAGGGCGACACGGAGCGGGATGCGCAGCGGCGATTTATCGGGCTGACCGGGCGTTGGCGGATTTGTCTGTGTAAGTGAGAGGCGCAGCGTGCGTGTATTGGCGTCGTAGTCGCCGTGGGCCCGCACGGACGGCGTGCCGGCCTGAGCATACCAGGCGGCAAACGCTCTCAGATCCTGATCCGTCGAAGGCTGGAAAGAGTCGATGAAGTCTTCGATCGTCGCGGCCGTTCCGTCGAACGTGTCGAAGTAGCGGTTCATGCCGGCGAAGAAGGCTTCGTCGCCGATGAGAAGGCGGAGCATGCGGATCAGCTCCGCGCCCTTCTCGTAGACCGTGGCCGTATAGAGATTGTCGATGCGGGCGTAGGTGTTCGGACGAACGGAGTGCGCAAGAGGCCCGGCGTCTTCCGGGAACTGGCGCGTGCGAAGGCGGATGACCTCCTTGATGCGGGTGACGGCAGGCGAGCGCATGGCCTTGGTGAATTCCTGGTCGCGATAGACCGTAAGGCCTTCCTTCAGGCAAAGCTGGAACCAATCACGGCACGTGATGCGATTGCCTGTCCAGTTGTGGAAGTATTCGTGCGCAACGATGCTTTCGATCGCCTCGAAGTCCGCATCCGTTGCGGTCTTCCCATCCGCCAGGACGTAGGCGGCGTTGAAGATGTTGAGACCCTTGTTCTCCATCGCGCCGAAGTTGAAGTCGCGTACGGCGACGATCTGGAAGACATCGAGATCGTATTCGCGGCCGAAGACATCTTCATCCCACGACATCGCGGCCTTGAGGGAGCGCATGGCGAACTCGGCGCGGGGCGCGTCGCCCTTTTCAACGAAGATCGAAAGCTTGACGGGTTTGCCGGAGAATGTGGTGAAATCGTCCGCCAGCACATCGAAATCGCCGCCAACAAGCGCGAAGAGATAGGATGGTTTGGGATGGGGATCGGTCCAATCGGCGAAATGGCGGCCATTGCCGAGGTCGCCGCTGGCTGACGGATTTCCGTTGGAGAGCAGGTAGGGATACTTCGCCTGCTCGGCTTCAATCCTGACGAAGAATGGGGCCAGAACGTCGGGCCGGTCAGGATAGTAGGTTATCCGGCGGAAGCCTTCGGCTTCACACTGCGTGCAGAACCGATTGCTCGAGATATAGAGACCGGACAGTTCGGTATTTGTCTCGGGCGATATGCCTGTCTCGATCTCCAGTGTGAAGACGTCGCCAGGCTTGAAGATGACGAGGCCTTCCGGTTCGAGGGCATATTCCTGATCGGTCAGGACCTGTCCGTTGATGCGGATGGATTTGAGCGTGAGCTTTTCGCCATCGAGGCGCAGTGCAGCGTCAGCATCGCCGGTCCGGCGGATCGACAGCTCCGAAACGACATGCGTATCCGACGGATCGAGCCGGAAGAGCAGGCGCACCTGCTCGATACGGAACGGAAAAGGTTTGTAGTCGACAAGCCGGATCGGGGGCGGCGTCTCGGTTCGCATCAGCAGGCGTCTCGCACGTCGACACCGCAATCATCGTTGCGGCGTCGCAATGCGTACAGGGTTTGTCGCCAAGATAAAGGGCGTTCGCCCTGATTTCTCGGTGAAACCCGGGGGGCGCCTGGTAAACGCTATTCAGCGGCCTGAGGCGTCGAAGACATGTCCGCAGGCGTGTCATAGACGCGGCGCAGCAGCGTCGTCGCGCGCTTGGCGAGTTCCAGCAGATCCGCCGGCATGTCGTCGGAATGGTGGTGGCCGAACTGCGCGAGCTGCTTGGCGATGCGCATCAGATGGGGCGCAGATTCGATGATACGCGCCTGGAATTCGATGCGCTGCGGATCGCGGTCGTATTCCGCGCTCGGCACGCGCCAGCCGCCCCAGTTCTTGTCGTCGGTCGTCACGACCGGGTAGGTTCCGGGCTGCGGATGGCTGGAGCCGTCGTCGGTGTCCTTCCAGCGGTTGCGTGCGCGGTTGATGCGCCAGTTGTCGAAGTCGCCAACGTCGTCGATCGGCGCGTGGCTCTTGTCGGCGACGAGTTCGCTGGCAGAGAATTCGCGGCCTAGGCCGACATCGTAGTGAATCTTGAGAGGCTCTTCGAGGCCCTTGACCCATTGCGGCAGTACGGCCTCGACGATGGCCCAGGTGCCGACGGGTTTCACGAACACCTTCTGGTTCTTGTGGAATGCAGCCTTCGCCATGGGACCCGCGTCCTCCCCTTATCTTCCGGTAATCATTACCAGAGCGGGGTTAGACGCAGGTGAAACCGGGCAGGAAAGACCCGCCCGGTTCCGTAACCTTGCCTTAGGAAATGTGGCTAGCGGCAGCCCTCATCGAACGGGAAGAGCTGGTCGGCCGGAACCTTCCAGGACACTTCTTCCATCGCGCCGGTGCGCTGGCCCTTCGCATCCTTCAGATAGTATTGATACTTCATCGACGAGTAGCTGATCTCGATGCTTTCCTGCTGCGCGTTGCCGTTCTGGAAGTCGGGAGCGACGTTGAAGCTGCGGACTTCGGCGCCTTCGATGATCCAGCGGGACTCGACGCTTTGCGGCATGCCCAGGCGCGGGGCGGATGTGAACGTGATCTCGATCGTACCGAGGGGTTGGCCTTCGACGGCGGACATCATGAGCTTGGACGATGAGCGATCCGGGGCCTTGGTGATGTAGATCGGGCCAACCGACGTCGAGCGCACCTGGTCAGAGAGGCCTTCCGGGTCAGGGCCGGTGAAGCTCGAGACGTTCATGCTGGCGCCCGAGACCTGGATCTGACCCTGGAAGCCTTGCTGCATCGCATCGCCGGGCGCGCCTTGAATCTTCAGGAAGACGTCGGCGTTCGCAGCGCCTGCGCCGGCCAGCGCAATCGCCGACAGGATGCTGAAGCGCGCGAAATTTCGGATACTCATTTGTCCCTCCAGGCCGTCGTCCTGCCGGAGATCGGGAGGCGGAGCGGCCGACTCGCGGGCTGGTTTCCCGCTCGTGTGGTGTTGTGAGGGTGCGTCGCGGCTGGCGTAGGGCGGCGCATCATCGGGATTATGGCGATGATGTCCGGACGGTGGCGGAGGGTTAAGAAACCCCGTTTTGCGAATGCTTAAGCCGGGTTTGCTAGGCCTTTGTCGCAATGGCGGTATTCGGCAGGCAGGCATGACGGCCGCGGAAGGCAGCAACGGACGGATTGCCTGGATCGCCGGCTGGACGCTGGCGACGGCGATCCTTGTCGCCGGCTATGGCGCGGCTGCACTGCATCAGGATTTCGCCGAACCCGACAATGCGATGCGGCTCGTGCGCATTCGCGACATGCTTGCGGGGCAAGGCTGGTTCGACAGCGTGCAGCACCGGCTCAATCCGCCGGACGGAACGCCGATGCACTGGGCGCAGTGGATCGATGCTGCGATCGCGGGGCCTGTCGCGCTGCTCAAGGTGTTCGTGGGGCAGCAGGCGGCGGAAATCGTCATGGCGTTCGCTTGGCCGCTGGGTCTGCTTGCGGTTTTCATGATGCTGGTCGTGCGTGTCTCGGGAGAGATCGGCGCGAAGGATGGACTGCGTCGGGAAGCGGAGTGGGCTGGCGCGATTGTCGCCGCGCTGGCGTTTCCGGTGACCGACAAGTTTTCACCGGGCTCGTTCGACCATCACAACATTGAACTGATCCTCGCGCTGGTGGCGATGTTCGGGATCATGAAGATGCCGACATCGCCTCAGCAGGGCGCGTGGGCTGGTGCGGCGCTGGGCCTGGCGCTGGCGACGGCGGCCGAGGCGGCGCCGCTGGTGGCGGCCGGTCTGATGGTTGCGGGCGTGCTGTGGCTGCTGCGGTCAGCGGAGTTTGCGAAGGGTCTGGGGTGGATGGGCGTTGGCGTGGCCGCTTCCTCAGCGGTGATGTTCGTGGCGCTTGTGCCGCCGGCTCAGTGGTGGCGGCCGGTATGCGATGCGATGGGTGCGCCGTTCCTTGGTTTCGGACTGGTTGGCGGCGGCGTTGCGCTGGGGCTGGCGTGCGGTCCGGCCATGATGACATCTACCTTGTTGCGGCGGGTTGGACTTGCGGGCCTGCTTGGCGGCGCAGGGATCGGGGTGTTGCTGGCGTTGTTCCCGCAGTGCGCGGGCGGCGGGTACGCGTCGGTGGGCGTCGAGATGGAAGCGCTGTGGATGACACAGATCTCGGAAACGCGATCGCTGGCCGGGCTGCTGAGTGATGATCCCTCAATGATCCTTTCGGTTGCGGGCGCTGCGTTCGCGGGGCTTGTCGCGGCTGCGATCTTCCTGCGCAAACGCTGGCGGGAGACTGAAGGCTGGGTTGTGCTCGCTTTTCTGCTCGCCGGATGGCTGGTTCTGGCCTGGCAGATTCGCGGCGCCACGTTCGCGACCACGTTCGCCATTCCCTTTGGCGCATGGGCTGTTGCCAAAGCCCGGCGTGATTATCGCAGTAAGGCGACGGCCATTCGTGCGTTCGTTTTCGCCGGCGTTGCGGCCAGTTCAGCGGCGGCTGCGTGGGCCGGCGCGGGCAGCGCCTTGCAGGCAAGGCTGAATTCCCGGGAAGCGCTCGACAGTTATCAGGCGCGCAGCTTGAGCGCGAAGTCATGCTTCACGCCTGAAGCCTTTCAGTCCCTGGCCAAGGCTGAGCGCGGCTTGATGCTGAACCAGTTCAGCCTCGGCGCCGGCGTGCTGGTGTGGACGAACCACAGTGTGCTGGCGGGACCCTACCATCGCGACGTGACCGGCACGATGACGATGATCGAGACGTTGCGATCAGCGCCAGACGCCGCCCGCAACGCCGTAGTGGCCTCCGTTGCCGATTACGTTCTGATCTGCCCAGCTGCGCCGGAAACCAGATTCTACGCACAGCATGCAGCGGCAGGCGTTGCGCCTGACGCCACGCTGTCGGCGATGCTCGGCAGGGGGGAGCATCCCGACTGGCTGACGCCGGTCGATATCGGGCAGTCGACGTTGAAGCTCTATCGCGTCGTTCGCTAGTCGGCCCTGGACGCCACGGCGACGTCTGAAGTGACCGGGCCGGCGGGCGCTGCTTCTTCCACGATCTTCTCGGCTTTCTCGACGGCCGTCTGCGGCCCGCGACCGCGCAGCGCGATCTGTGGGATGAACAGGATCGCGACGATGGCGATGGCCACGATCACCATGCTGCCCATGAAGATGTAGCTCATCGCATCCGCGATCGACGTCGACACCGCTTCTTTCAGACGAGGCGGAAGTTCTGCAGGCGTCCCGCCGCCGCCCATGGCCGCGAACTTCTGCATCTGCCCGAGATTGATAGGCAGGCCAGGGAATTGGCGGGAAAGCGATCGCGTCATCTCGCCCATTAGCATTGCTCCAAAGATCGAAACGCCGATCATGCCGCCACACTGACGCAGGAACATCGATGTCGATGTCGCGACGCCAATCTGCCGAACAGGCGCGGCGCTTTGAGAGACGATGTTGAAGAGGCTCTGCGACGGGCCGAGGCCAATGCCGACGATAAACAGCCGCCAAACAACATCCTCCCATGTTGCGCTGGCGGTGAGCCGCGACATCAGGAAGATGCCCAGCAGCTGCGCGCCGGCGCCGAGGAGCATCATCGGCTTGTATTTGCCTGTGCGTGTAACAACCCGGCCTGACAGCGTCGCCGAGATAATGAGGCCAGCCATCAAGGGCAGCAGCAGCATCCCGCTGTTGGTGGCCTTGATGCCAAGTCCGAGCTGGAGGAACAGCGGCAGGAAGACGATCGTTCCCATGAACGCCATCGAGATCACGAAGGACGCGATGGTGGACCAGGTGAAGGCGGGAATGCTGAACAACGACAGCGGAAGAATCGGCTCCTTCGCGATGCGTTCGATCATGATAAAGATTACGCCGGTTGCTGCCGCGAAGATGAACAGCCCGATGACGGTGGGCGACGTCCAGCCTTTTTCATTCCCCCAAGTGAGGGCCAGCATGGCCGCGCCGATCGACAGTACAACGAAGATGGCGCCGAACCAGTCGATCTTGCCGCCGCCGGTGTGGCCGAGGTTCGGCATCTTGAGGCCGATCATCGCCAGCGCGATCACCGAGGTCGGCAGGTTAATGTAGAAGCACCAGCGCCAGCCGGCGACATGCATGCCGGCGATGTCGACGCTGCCGTGATCCGTGAAATAGCCGCCAACGATCGGGCCGATGACGCTGGCGAGGCCGAAGACGGCGCCGAATAGGCCAGCATACTTGCCGCGCTCGCGGGGCGGGAAGAGATCCGCGATTGTGGCGAAGGCGGTGGTGAACAGCGCGCCGCCGCCGATGCCCTGAATGCCGCGGAAGACGATGAGCTGCATCATCCCGCCGCCGATGCCGGGGATGTCGCCGAACTCACCAGAGAGGCCGCACAGCCACGAGCCGAGCACGAAGATCACGATGCCGATAATGAGAATGAGCTTGCGGCCATAGAGGTCGCCCAGCTTGCCCCAGATCGGGACCATGACGGTGGAGGACAGCAGATAGCTGGTCGTGACCCAAGCATAGAGGTCGAGGCCATTGAGTTCGCGGATGATGGTCGGCATCGCTGTTGACACGATGGTCTGGTCGAGCGCGCTCAGCAGGAAGACGATCATCAGCGCGATAAAGGTGAGCCGCTTCTCTTCGGGAGTGGGCTCGCGCCGATGGGGTGTGTCATGGTGCGCCGTCGCGTCCATGGAGTGTGCTCCCGCTCTTTTTCCGAAACTGTGCAGTTTCCCGGTTCAATACATTGGGTCTGCGCGACTCGCCAGTGGGCCGTAATGTCGCTTACAAACAACGAACTGGCCAGCCGGAAGACAGTTTGAAAGCTTCCCGGCGGCTGGGTAGGGTGTGGCCATGTTCCTGAGAGTTGGCCAATGTTCGCCCTGATCGCGCGGGTCAAAAACCTGCTGCTGTCTCCCGGGACCGAGTGGGATGTGATCGACCGGGAAGAGACCGGGCCCCGCAAGCTGACAATTGGCTACGTCGCGCCGCTGGTCGCCATACCGGCTGTAGCGATTGTGGTCGGGCTGTCCGTCTTGGGCGTGCAGGTAGCGGGGCGGCAGCACCGGGCGCCGATCCTCGAAGTAGGCTTGTCGGCTCTGTTGTTCTTCGCGCTGTCGATCCTGGGCGTGTTCCTCTTCGCGGCGGTGATCGCGTGGCTTGCGCCGAAGTTCGGCGCCGAGGGGAATTACCGACAGGGGTTCAAGGTGTCCGCCTATTCGATTACAGCCGCGATGGTGGCCGGAATGCTTGCCATAGCGCCAGCGCTGCAGATTCTTGCACTGCTGGGAGCGACCTACTCGCTCTATCTCTTGTTCGTGGGCGCTCCGAAGGTGATGCATGCGCCGCCCAAATCGGCTGTGAACTTCTCGATTGTGACCACAATTGCCGCGATCCTGATGGCGCTGCTGGTTGGGCTGGCGACGATGTTTGCAGCGGCGCCATCCGGAAATCTCTTCCCGCAGCTTGGGCGGTTTCCGAATCTCTGGAGCGGAGACGTTGCCCCCGGGCCGGTTGGCGAAGTCGATGTTGCGAAGGCGCCGTTGCCGGATGCCGCGGGCGCATTGTCGGCCGGAGGCGGGGGGGTCGTGAGCCGTGGCGATCTGCGGGGCGCAACGCCGATGAAGCTGGCGGGCCTCAATCGCGTTTCCGTCGGCGTGGAGCGTCGCGGCATCGAAGGCAAGCGTACGATTGATCTAGAGGCCGAGTACCGGGATGGACGGAAATACATCTCGCTCCAGATACTTTACTCTACAACGATTGCGGAGACTCTTGGCTTCGGCGGACCGGCTACATCCGAATTCGACCGCGAGACCACGGAAGGATATTCGCGCCGGCGTCGCGCGGGCGATGCCATCATCGTCGAGAATTGGGACAATGTTTCATTGACCGGAAGCTATGGCCGGCTGGTAGGGGACCGTTTCTACGTAAAAGCGGCTGGCGGTGGCGGTGTTTCGCCGGATGACCTGCGCGCAGCTGTGGAACTGTTCGGCAAGGAGACGCTGGCGCAGTTCGCAGCCGAAAGCTAAGCCTCTGCCATGACAACAGCCATCATCAGGCCTGCAAGCCGGAAAGATCTCGACCAGCTCGAGTCGATGATTTCGCGCGTCGATCCGGGCATGTTGACCATGCCGTCCTCCAGAGAGGCAATGTCGGCGCGGATCGAGCGATCGCTCACGGCGTTTTCCCGTGGATCGCTGCCGCCGGAGAACGAATGCTACTTCCTCGTGATGGAGGAGGATGGCGAGCTTCTGGGGACGGCGAGTATCTTCACAAATCTTGGCGTGGAGCGTCCATTCTATTCCTACCGAATCTCGCGTGACTCCAAGGTTTCGCCCGAACAGGGCGTGAAGGCCGAGCTCGACCTGCTGTTCCTTGTGAACGACTATCATGGCGATACGGAGCTGGGGACACTGTTTATCGAGCGAAAGGCGCGCGGCGGCGGGCGCGGACGTTTGCTGTCTTTCGCGCGGTTGATGCTGATCGCCGTCGATCCGGTGAGGTTCGGTCCGAAGGCGATGGCCGAAATCCGGGGCTACACGGACCCCCAGGGCCGGTCGCCGTTCTGGGATGCCGTCGGATCGAAATTCTTCCACATGGACTATCGCAAGGCTGACGTGCTGAGCGCGCGTGACCATCGCTTTATCGCGGATCTCATGCCGCGTTATCCGATCTATGTGGCGCTCTTGCCTGACGAGGCGCGTAGCGTGATTGCGCGCCCGCATCCCGATGCGGAGCCGGCTCTGGCGATGCTGAAGTCACAAGGGTTCAGGTACAACGACGTGGTCGACATCTTCGATGCCGGTCCTACGGTCGAGGCGTTCATCGATCATATCGATACCGTTCGCGAAGCCGTGCGCATGTCTGCGGCCGAGTTTTCTGGCGGCGATCTGCGGGCGCCGGCGGGGTTGATCGCTAGGGCGAGCGTCAGCGATTTCGCGGTGACGCAGTATACGCGGGGGGAAGATCCAGCGGCGGTGCTGAAGCGGATCGGCGCGGCGGGGCCGGACGAGGTGTTGGTCTATCGCCTGAAGGAGAAGCGCGCATGAGCCTGCCGTCCTTCACCGGGGAGTGCTTCATTGGCGGCCGGTGGCTGAAGGGATCGGGCGCAGCATTCGCATCGATTGCGCCGGCTGATGGCATCGAAATCTGGAAGGGGGCGGAGGCCGCTGCGGTCGAGGTTGAGGCGGCCGTTGCGGCGGCGCGTCATGCATTTCCGGCATGGCGACACAGGCCGATCGAGGAGCGTATCGCGCTGGTGCGCGCCTTCGCGAAGCTTGTGGAAGACCGCAAGGGCGACATGGCGGCCGTGATTTCCCGATCCACCGGCAAGCCGCTGTGGGATGCCGCGACCGAAGCCGCGGCCATGGTTGGCAAGGCGGAGCTTTCCGTCAAAGCCTACAATGAAAGGACACCCGTGAAGGAAGCGCCGGCCGGCGCATTCACGGCGCGGATCAGCCACCACCCGCACGGCGTCATGGCTGTGCTCGGGCCATTCAATTTCCCCGGACATCTCCCCAACGGACACATCATGCCGTCGTTGATCGCCGGCAACACTGTGATCTTCAAGCCTTCCGAACAAACGCCGGAGGTGGCGGAGTTCACGGTTCGGCTGTGGGAGGAGGCGGGAATTCCGCCAGGCGTCGTAAACCTGCTGCAGGGTGCGCGCGGGCCGGCGGAACTATTGGTTGTGCACGAGCAGGTCGACGGCGTGCTGTTTACTGGCGGCGTGCCGGCAGGGCGCGCCATCCACCGCGCACTGGGTGGAAGGCCTGAAAAGATCGTGGCGCTGGAGCTTGGCGGGAACAATCCGCTCGTGGTGTGGGACGCCGCTGATGCGGAAGCCGCTGCGCGGTTGATCGTGAAATCGGCTTACATTACCTCCGGCCAGCGTTGTACCTGTGCGCGGCGGTTGATCGTGAGGTCGGGGCAGGCCGGCGATGCCACGATTGGAGCGCTGACACGCCTGATCGATCGCCTTGTTGTCGCGATGCCAGACGCGCAATCGCAGCCCTTCATGGGGCCGTTGATCTCGGCGCGCGCGGCCGATGCCGTGCTGGCGTCTCAGGCGGAATGGCTGCGCGCGGGCGGTGTGGCAATCCGTGAAGCCAGGAGGCTCGATATCGGGCAGGCTTTCTTGTCGCCCGGCTTGATCGACGTGACCGCCGTCAATGCGCGCAAGGACGAAG
>JBGAKC010000045.1:0-36815 GCA_044224605.1 Hyphomonadaceae bacterium | reverse complement strand
GAGATCATCACGAGAGCGCTGTCGAACATGATCCTCGCCGGCATCACGCGCCACGCTCTGTTCGATTCGCTGGGCCAGCAGGGCCGCAAGATCACCGAACGCAGCTTCACCCTCGAAGAAGCCAAGACCGCCGCCGAAGCCTTCACCACCGCCGCCACCGGCCTCGTCACGCCGGTGGTCGAAATCGACGGCGTTAAGCTGGGCAGCGGCAAACCCGGCCCCATCACCCGCAACATCCAAAAACTCTACTACACCGCGATCGGCGCCGACGTGTCGAAGGCTGCGCCGTGGGTGAACGAGTAGCGCGCCCTACTGCGGCGTCAGCTTCTTCTGCAGCCAGTTCACGGTCGCCGTCATGTTGCCGCTGAAGACCTCGCCAGTTGCTGGGCTGGTCTTGCACGCCTGCTTCACCGCAGTTTCGACCTCGGGGTAGTTAGAGAACGGCTCCCATTGCGGCGATATCGGATCCTGACCCGCGATTCCCCCGGTGGCGGTATAGTAACGCGACAGCCCGCGCTGCGTCTTGCCTGCCGCGCAATCGAGGTTGAGCGCGATGGTGTGCATGCGCGCCGGCCGGTTTACTCCATCGATCGTCGTGTCCGTGCGAAAGCGGACCATAACATGAATGCGCGGCCACTTGTCTCGCGCCGGCGCCTTCGCGTCCGCCCAGGCCGTCGCGCTGATGTCGGTCACACCGACGAGCCGCCACTCCAGCGTGTCCACGTTCGTGATACCCAGCGCTGCGGGCGCCGATGTCGCGCGGCCGTCCTTCAGCGCCTTGTCGAGGCTTGTCAGGCGCGGGCCGTCAAAGCTCCAGCGAGGATTGCAGAGGATCTTGCCCATCTCGGCCATGGTTGAGCCCGCGTAGTTTGTTTTCGGCTCGGCGTCGGGCGTCTCGACGACGCGCAGCGTCTTGCCCTTCATGTCGATGTAATTCGTCTGCAGAAGAGTGTCCTTCATGTACGTGCAGTTGAGCACATGCCGCGTCCACTCCGCCGACCAGGGCGGCGAGGCTGTTGTCTGATCGAGCGGGTACACCTCCAGCAGCCACAGCTCCTTCAGCCGCGTGTTGTTCGGCCCTGTCTTGTCGACCAGCGATCCTTCGTCGAGATACGCGGTGGTGGGCCAACCCACGGGGTTGACCTGCATCAGCTTGAGTTTCGTCTTGGGCGGCGTCAGCGCTGTGGACTTCGCCTGCGGCGCAGGCGAGGGCGGCTGGGCCGCCGCCTGTGCAGCGGCAAGCGCGATCAACGCCAGTGCGATGGATCTCAACGTCATGCGCCATCCCCCATCTCGATCAATCGATCATAGGGAGGACGTACGCGCGGATGCAATGCCCGGCGCGCAGGCGCCGGAAGGTCAACCGCAGCTAGTTGGCGTACCGCGCGCCAATCGCATCCCACCGCGCCTTGTGGGGTGATACCTTCCCCACGGGTCCGGCGTTCGTGAACTCCAGCAGCTTGTCGTTCGCGTCATAGCGCGGCCATTCCGGTTCGCCCGCGCTGTTGGGATTTCCCGCCTTCGCGAAGTTGGTCCAGTACGTCACCGCATGCAGCGCCTGCACCTGGTCGTTCGCATCGGTCTGGAAGGGCGAGGTGTGCAGTGTGTCGAACACGTACTGCCGCTCCTGCGCGTGCGCTGTGCCCTTCCAGCGCCCCGCCACTGAAGGCGAGATCACGTCGAAGCGATAAAGCCAGGTCGGCTGCCCATGCGCCGCATGCAGCCCCGCCAGATACCGCGCCGGTTCGCCGAAGATGATATCGCCCACGATCCGCGCCGCCATGTCTTCCTTGTCCGGATAGGTCGCCACCAGCGCCGGCATGTCGGCCAGTTTCGCGCCCAGCGTCCGCGTCAGTGACCCGTCCACGTCTTCCGGCTTGGAGGGAAACTCGGCGCTGTTGTAGCCGACCATGTACGGCACCTCCGCTTCCTTGCCCGCCTTGAACGTCTCCACCACTGACATCGGAATGATCTTCCCGTCGATGATCGGCCCGCCGCCCGAGAAGGTCGACGGATCGCCCTTCGCCATGATCGTGTCCGCCGAAATCGCTCGCAGGTCCGCCGCGCTCGCCGCCGTCACGCCCAGCGATTTGACGAAAGCCTCGCCATCGCTCTCGGCGGAGGGCAGGCCACGTTCATTCGGCCTGTCGAGATACTGCACGTTCTCGCGCCCCGCGCCCGATTGCACGATGGCCTTCTGAAACAGTCCTCTCGCCGACGGCATCGTCATGAGCTTCTGCACCGCCATTCCGCCCGCGCTCTCGCCGAAGATGGTGACGTTGCCGGCGTCTCCCCCGAACGCCGCGATATTCCGCTTCACCCATTCGAGCGAGGCGACCATGTCGAGCATGCCGTAATTCGCAACCGGCCCGCCTGCCGCTTCCTTCGTCAGCAGCGGATGCGCGAACGACCCGAACCGCCCGAGCCGGTAGTTGATCGTCACCACCACGACGCCGCGCTTGGCCAGCTGTGATCCGTCATAAAGCTCCGCGCTGCCCGATCCGTTCACGAACCCGCCGCCATGGATCCACACCATCACGGGGCGCTTGCCCCCGCCGAGCTGTTGCGTGAACACGTTGAGCGTCAGGCAGTCTTCGCTCGCCGGATATTGCCCGATGCCGTTGTCCGGGTTCGGCATCTTCTGCATGCAGATGGGGCCATAGGCGGACGCATCCCTCACGCCTTCCCACTTAACGGCTCGTACCGGCGCTTTCCAGCGCAACGGGCCAACCGGCGGCGCGGCATAAGGAATACCCTTGAACGCCAGCACGCCCTTCGCCTGCAGCGCTTTCAGTTCCCCCGTCTCCACAACCGCAATGGTCGGATCCGACGGCGCCGGATCGCTCACGCATCCGGAAGCCAGCAGCGCCAGCGCAATCAGCACGCGTCTCATGTGAGCGTCTCCCTTGGATGGCTCTGTGGCCAGTCTCGGGAGCCTGCGCCGGCCCGCCGCGCCCTGCAAGCGGCGAGGCAGGGGCATCCCGGGTTGACGATTTCCGGCGCTCGGCGCGCTACAACGATATCTGTCTGATTCGGGAGGGCAGGTGGGCCGTCAGGTCGAAATCCTCGGCGAGGTGTTCGCGTTCGTCGATTTCGGCGAGGCGCGCTTCTTCGACCTGCCATGCGTCTACCTGATGGCGCACGAGGATGCCCAAGGCATCCACATCCACTATGCCGGCCAGACCCGGCGTCTCAACGCCCGCTACGCCGGCCACCATCAGCTCGCCGCCGCCAAGGCGCAGGGCGCCACGCACGCGTTAATCCTCGTCGTCCCCGAAACACGCGACCGCCGCGAGTTCGAAACGCTCCTGCGCTGGCATTTCCGCCCGCCGCTCAATCTCGAAGACGTCCCCACCCATATGCAGGCCTGGCGCGCCGCCATGCACTGCGGGAAGGCCGAAGCCGCCGAGCTCGCCAAGGCCGCCTATCTCGGCAAATTCCAGCCGGTCTTCGCTCCTTTTTTCAACCAGCCGAAGATCGCCCAGCGCTAGAGTCCGACTGGTTTGGCGACCACACGGGGCAGGAGTTTGCCGCCAGCGCTTGCCTCGGCCCGCGGTTTGCAGTTTTGTGCCTTCGCAATCGCAGCAAGGCCCGAAAGAGTAAGCAAGCAGATGGCCGAAGGTTCTTCGACCCCGTTCCAGCACGATCCAGACAAGCCGTGGATCTTCCGCACCTATGCGGGACACTCCACCGCCGAGGAGTCGAACAAGCTCTACCGGAAGAACCTGTCCAAGGGGCAGACCGGCCTCTCGATCGCGTTCGATCTGCCTACCCAGACGGCCTACGATTCGGACCACGTTCTCGCGCGGGGCGAAGTCGGCAAGGTCGGCGTGCCCATCGGGCACCTTGGCGACATGAGAAGCCTATTCGACCAGATCCGCGTCGAGGAGATGAACACCTCGATGACGATCAACGCCCCGGCGGCGTATCTCCTTTCGCTCTATGTCGCCCTTGCTGACGAGCAGGGCTGCGATCGCAAGAAGCTCCAGGGCACGACGCAGAACGACATCATCAAGGAATACCTGTCGCGTGGAACGTACGTGTTCCCGCCAAAGCCCTCGATGCGGCTGATCGGCGACATGGTGGCCTGGTGCTACACCGAAACGCCGAAGTGGAACCCGCTCAACGTCTGTAGCTATCACCTGCAGGAAGCCGGCGCGACGCCGGAGCAGGAACTCGCCTTCGCCCTCGCCACCGCCTGCGCCGTGCTCGACACGGTGAAAGCGGGAGGGCAGGTGCCCGAGAAGGATTTCACCACCGTCTTCTCCCGCATCTCCTTCTTCGTGAACGCTGGCGTCCGCTTCGTCACCGAGATGTGCAAGATGCGCGCGTTCGTCGATCTCTGGGAAGAGATCGGCCGCGAGCGCTACGGCGTCACGGATACGCGCGCCCTGATGTTCCGCTATGGCGTTCAGGTGAACTCTCTTGGACTGACCGAGCCGCAACCTGAAAACAACGTCTATCGCATCCTCATCGAAGCGCTCGCCGTCACGCTGTCCAAGCGCGCCCGCTGCCGAGCGCTGCAACTCCCTGCGTGGAACGAAGCGCTCGGCCTGCCGCGCCCGTGGGACCAGCAATGGTCCCTCCGCCTGCAGCAGATCCTCGCCTACGAGACTGACCTGCTCGAATACGAAGACCTGTTCGACGGCTCCCACGTCGTCGGCGCCAAGACCGACGCGCTGAAGGCCGAGGCGCGCGCCATGCTCGCGAAGCTCGACGCCACCGGCGGCACGATCGACAACATCGACTTCATGAAGACCGCTCTCGTCGAAAGCCAGCGCGCGCGCCTGAAGGAGATCGAGGCCGGCCGCCAGATCGTCGTCGGCGTCAACCGCTACGAAACCACCGAAGCCTCGCCCCTCTCCGGCGGAGACGGCGCTATCATGGCGACCGACCACGGCGCCGAAAGCCGCCAGATCGCCAAGCTCAAGGCGTGGCGTGCGCAACGCAACAGCGATGCCGTCGCCAACGCCCTCGGCGAACTCCGCGCCGCCGCGTCCTCCGGCGCGAACATCATGCCGCCCTCCATCGCCGCCGCCAAAGCCGGCGCCACGGTGGGCGAGTGGGGCGCTGCTCTTCGTGAAGCCTTCGGCGAATACCGCGGCCCCACCGGCGTCGCCGTCATCATCCAGACCGATGGCGAGGAAGACCTCGAGAAAGTGAAGGGCGAAGTCGAGCGCGTCTCGAAGAAGCTTGGCCGCACGCTCACTTACGTCGTCGGCAAGCCCGGCCTCGATGGTCACTCCAACGGCTCCGAGCAGATCGCTGCGCGCGCCCGCGCCGCTGGCATGAACGTCGTCTACGAAGGCATCCGCTTCACGCCCGAGGAGATCGTCCAGCAGGCCATCGACTCGAATGCCCACGTCGTCGGCCTCTCGATCCTCTCCGGCTCCCACCTCGACCTCGTGAAAGACACGCTCGGCATTCTTCGCGCGAAAGGCCTCGACATCCCCGTCGTCGTCGGCGGCATCATTCCCGAAGCTGACGCCCTTGCGCTCAAACAGATGGGCGTCCGCCGCGTCTACACGCCAAAGGACTACAAGATCACCCAGATCATGGGCGACGTGGTCAAGGTCGTGGAAGAAACGCTGACGGCGGCGGAGTAGCGCCTACCGCGCGCTCGCGCTCGCGCCGTTGCTTTCGAGCGCCGCGACATCGCGCTGCGCGGCAAAGCTCGGGAAGGCGTCACGCAACGTGTCGATTTCCGGCAGCACGTAGAACAGGCCGCCCTTCTTGAACAACGGTACGACGGTCTTGCTGTAGAAGGTCGGCGAGACGTTGATGCAGCCATGCGTGATGCGGTTGTCGTCCGGATCGGTTGAGGCAAGACGCTGCGTGCGTTTCTCGGCCTTGCTCGCCTTGGTCGGCGGGATTGCATGGATCGAGATCGACGTAGCGTAGTCGATCCACAACACGCGCTCGCCGCCCGCCGCCGGGCCGAAGCCTGCGCGGAAGCGACCGGCCGGCGTCGTGCGGTCTCCCATCGGAATGTCTTTCAGCTCGCGATCACCGACGCCCTCGGCTGACGTGTCGCCCGCCGCCGAGCCGATCAGCACCGGCGCCGTGCCGCGTAGCTTGCCGTCCTTGTCGAACACCAGGATCTGCGCCGCGTGCTTGTCGACGATCGCAAAGGGCAGGCCGCGATTGTCGTCGGACGCGACCACCCATCCGGCTATGTCAACGACGTCCCTGGAAATCTTCTGGGCGGCCGCTATTTCGCCAAGGCGATCGGCTGTGATGACCGATTTGGCCTTCGGCTTGGCTTTCGTGCCTGCCGTTGTTGTCGCAGCGGATTTCGCCGCCGGAGGCTTCGCGGGCTTGGCTGCTGTCTTTTCCTGCATCGCCGCTTTTCCGGCGACAGGCGCCTGCGCAACGGCGCCGAGCATGGACGCGCCGCCACACAGCAGTCCCACCGAGACGACGGCCGCGCGAAACACAGGCTTGGCCCCGGCGAGTATGACGGCTTCTCCACGAGCTTGGGGCCGGGCCTCGGGCCCGGACCCCTGATCAACACTGAACCTTGGGCGAGCCTAGGGTCAACCCCGCGGCTTTTTAGTGACCTTGGCCGGCGGCTTCTCGAGCGCATCGACGCGGCCCGTGAGCTGGTCAAGACGCTGGTTGGCCGTGCGCGCGTCCGTGGCGGCGTTCTGGGCGGCGGCGTTGGCGGCCTGGGCCGACTGGTTGGCGGCGCTTGCGGAGGCAGCGGCCGCATCGGCGCGCTGGCCAACTTGCGTTACGCGGGCGTCGACCTGATCGATACGGGCGTTCACCGCAGCGATTTTCTCATCGACATACTGGTTCGTTGCGCACGCAGTCGTCGCCAGTCCACCCAACGCAACGACGGCAATCACGCGAGCGCTTGCGGCGTGTTTTTTCAGCCAAGACATTTTTGCAATCCTTTACATGCATGACGAAGTTGCCGGGCAGGCAATCTCGTGACCTGACAACGTCCACGCTCCAGGCCGTGCGCCTGCGCGCGAATGGGGTCTGGGCTCATATGGAACGCGGCTCTCACATTGTTGTTCCGGGCACGGACGATTTTCCGAAACCTTTCTTCCTGTTCACAAAGGGATTTCTGCGCGTTTCGTACGCGTAATCAGACGTAGCTGCAGATTCTTCACCGAAGATTCAAGGCACAGTGAACTATCCGCGGTTGAATCTGGAGCCCTCCCTCCCGCGCCTCCGAACCCGAACGAAACTGCCCCTGTCGTCTCCGCTTGGAGGGCAGTCGCGATGCTCAACGGCGCGGGGACGATGCGATCGAGCGGTTCGGTTCCGCGGAATGCTGTCTCTACAGCCAACGCCAGGAGGGACACGGGGCCTCTTCATCTAACGATGGCGGGACCAATCCGGCACAGGGGACCGGGCACAACAGTCCGGCCTTTCCGCCGCCGGCGAGCCAAGGCTCGAAGAAGTCGAAGGGGCCTCCGTGAGCCGGCCGCGCCCAACGATCGCTGGGGACGCGGGATGATCGCGTTCTTCTATCTACCGGCAGCTGCCCACAAGTGAGGCGCCCAACTTACGCGGGGCCATCCCGCGTCCCCGGCCCTCTATCAAGGTCCAGGACGACAGCGAACCTCCAGGCGCACGCGCGTCATGGAGCTTTTGGTATTTCTACGTAGCCGAAGTTGAACGCCCGCTCGTCTGGCGAACCAATTCCTCCGCCGATAAAGGAGCCGCATGAAACTCTCGCCCGTCACACTCGAAAACGCCTTCGTCCGCCTCGACCCTCTGGAAGAGCGCCATCGCGAACCGTTGCGTGAAGCGGGAAACGATCCCGACCTCTGGCGCTTCGCCAACGTCAATCTCGACAACACCGATTTCGACTCGTGGATCGACCATCGTCTCACCGAGATAGGGAAGGGTGATCTCACCTGGGCCGTCTTCCACAAGGCTTCGGATAGCTATTGCGGCTCCACCAGCTATCTCGCCCACATTCCCGCCCACAAGCGCGTGGAGATCGGCTGGACCTGGTATGCCAGGCGCGTCTGGGCCGGCTCCGTGAACCCGTCGTGCAAGCGCATGCTGCTCGCCTACGGCTTCGACACGCTCGGCTACAATCGCATCGAGCTGAAGGCCGACGCGCGCAACCAGCGTTCGTGCAAGGCGATGGAGCGTTTCGGCGCGAAGTTCGAAGGCATCCACCGCGCCCACATGATCCGCCCCGACGGCCGCCTGCGCGACACGGCCTGGTTCAGCGTCATAGCTACGGAATGGCCCGCCGTCCGCAACGGCCTTGATGCGCGCCTCGCAGCCTTCGCATGACAGCGCAGATCACCTTCGACGACTTCATGAAAGTCGACATCCGCGTCGGCATCATCATCGCTGCCGAGCCTTTCCCGGAAGCGCGCAAGCCCGCGATCAAGCTGCGCATCGATTTCGGCCCGGAGATCGGCGAGAAGAAATCCTCCGCCCAGATCACGAAGCATTATTCGCCGGAGAGTCTGATCGGCAAACGCGTCCTCGCCGTGGTGAACTTCCCGCCACGCCAGATCGGCAAGTTCATGTCGGAAGTGCTCACGCTCGGCGTGCCGGACGAGGAGGGCGCCGTCGTCCTCATCACGCCGGACATCGCCACGCCGATCGGCGGCCGCCTGTTCTAGCCGGCCTTCGCCAGGGGTGTTGCGTCCTGCCTGTGCCGCAGCCGCGCGATCTCCGAGAGCAGGTCCCGCTCCGCCAACGGCTTGGAGAGGTAGCCGTCCATCCCCATGGCCAGATAGCGTTCGCGGTCGCCGCTCATGGCGTCGGCGGTCAGCGCAATCACCATCGTCTTCGCCCACGGCTCACCCGACGCCCGGATCTTCGCGATCGTCGTCGGCCCGTCCATCACCGGCATATGCATGTCGAGCAGCACGATATCGAAAGTTTCGCGCTCCAGCGCCGCCAGCGCTTCCGCGCCGTTCACCGCCTCGACGATCCGCATGTTGAACGGCCGCAGGAACAGCGACGCGACCTGCCGGTTGATCGGATGATCGTCCACCAGCAACACCCGCAGGTTGCTCGCCTTCAGGAAGTCCTTCACATCGCCGGACTCGAGCGGCCGGTTGGTTGAGGCCGATCCGGTCTTCGCCGCCCCGGCCTTGAACGAGAAGCGGAAGGTTGATCCACGCCCCAGTTCGCTCGTCGCGGAGGCCGTGCCGCCCATCAACTCGGCGAGCCGTTTGGTGATCGACAGGCCAAGACCCGTTCCGCCATGGCTGCGCGAGATTGTTTCATCCGCCTGCGCGAAGGGCTGGAACAGACGGCCAAGCGTCTCCGCATCCATCCCCGGTCCGGTGTCGCGCACGACGACTTCGATCATGTGGTCCCCTGGGGGGAGGGGCCGGGCGTTGACAAACGCCTCCACCCGCCCCCGGTCAGTGAACTTGATGGCGTTCGACAGCAGGTTCGCCATGCACTGCTGCACGCGCACCGCGTCGATCGCGCCCCACGCCGGCAGGTCGGCGTCGAAGGCGAGGGAGAGCTCGAGCCCTTTCTCTTCGGCGCGCGGTTTCCACAGCGCCAGCTGGCGCCGCATCATGTGGGTGATGTTGGTGTCGGCTGGCACGATATCGAACTTGCCGGCCTCGATCTTCGACAGGTCGAGCACGTCATTGAGCAGCGCCATCAGCGTCTTGCCGGATTCGATGATGGTGTTGAGGTGCTCGCGCTGCGTGCTGTCGAGGTTCGTCGTCGCCATTACCTGCGCCATGCCGAGCACGCCGTTCAGCGGCGTCCGGATTTCATGGCTCATGTTGGCAAGGAACGACGATTTCGACTGGCTTGCCGTCTCCGCCGCCTTCTTCGCCTTCTCGAGCTCCTTCTCCCGCCTGCGGATCTCGGTGACGTCGACGGAAATCGCCGCCCGCATGCCGTTGGACATTGGGCGGAAGGTGATCATCACGGCCCGGCCGTTATCGGCGACGGTGGCGTAGGTTTCGCCACTGTAGAACTTGCGCTCGAAATGATCGGTGAGCCGCTCGATTTCGGGAGCAGGCGCACCCGACATGAGACGCCTCACTGTCTCGCGCAGTGCTTCGCGATACGACATGCCATTGGCCATGTCGGCATACATCCGGCCGAAGCGCTGGATGGTGATGCTGTTGGCGTAAAGCGGCCGCGCCTGCGCGTCATAGATGGCGATGCCGTCACCGAGCGCCTCAATGGCCTCGATGATCGTCTCCATGTCCAGATGCGCGTCTGCGACCAAGCGGAAGCTCTCCTCGTCCGCGCTTCCCCCCGGCAGCGAAACTGGTTGGTTTATGCCACCTGAAGCTTAAGGTTTGATGTGTTGCCGAAAGGGACGACGCTAACCTGCAGCAACCCTCTTCGCAGGTGCAGCACCATCGCGAACACGCGCAATCTCCGAGAGCAGGTCGCGCTCAGCCAGCGGCTTCGACAGGTAGCCGTTCATGCCCATGCCGAGATAGCGCTCGCGATCGCCGCTCATCGCATCGGCGGTCAATGCGATGACGGGGACATCCGCCCACGGTTTGCCGCTCGCGCGGATGTGGCCGATCGCGGTCGGCCCGTCCATCACCGGCATGTGCATGTCGAGCAGCACGACGTCGAACGTCTCGCGTTCCAGCGCCGCCAGGGCCTCGGCCCCGTTCACGGCTTCCACGATCCTCATGTTGAACGGACGGAGAAAGAGGGAAGCGACCTGCCGATTGATAGGATGATCATCTACCAGCAGCACCCGCAGATTGCTTGCTTTCAGCATGTCGCGGATGTCGCCGCCGCGCGATGGTCGCGCGTTGACGCCGGCCTCGGGTTGGCTCTTGGCGGCTTCGCCGCGGAAGGAGAAGCAAAAGGTCGACCCGCGCCCCGGCTCGCTTGTCGCTGAAGCATTGCCGCCCATTAGTTCGGCAAGGCGTCGCGTGATCGACAGGCCGAGGCCCGTACCGCCGTGGCGACGCGAAATCGTCTCATCTGCTTGGGCGAAGGGCTGGAACAGGCGTCCGAGCGTCTCCACATCCATGCCCGATCCTGTGTCGCGCACCTGCACTTCCACCATGTGAGCGCCTTCCCCGGCGGGCCTCGACCCCACGACGATCTCGACGCTGCCCTCTGCGGTGAACTTGATGGCGTTGGAGACGAGGTTCGACACGCACTGTTGCGCGCGCACCGTGTCGAAAGAGAGATAGGCTGGCAAGTCGTCGTGGAAGGCTAGCGAAAGCTCGAGCCCTTTCTCTTCGGCGCGCGGCCTCCACAGGCGCAACTGCCGCCGCATCATGTGGTGCACGCTCGCGTCTGTTGGGGCGATGTCGAACTTGCCGGCCTCGATTTTTGACAGGTCCAGCACATCGTTGAGTAGCGACATCAGCGTCTTGCCGGATTCGATGATCGTGGTGATGAACTCGCGTTGCTGCTGGTCGAGATCGGTGTTCTCCAGAACCTGCGCCATGCCCATGATGCCGTTGAGCGGCGTACGGATCTCGTGGCTCATATTGGCGAGGAAGGACGATTTCGACTGGCTCGCGGCTTCGGCGGCCTTGTGCGCCCTTTCGAGCTCTTTCTCCCGCTTGCGCAGGTCGGTGACGTCAACGGAAATGCCGGCCTTCCGGCCGCGCGACATCTGGCGGAAGGTCGCAAGAACGGTGCGCCCGTCCTCGGTCCGCGTCATGTAGGTCTCGCCGTTCTGGAAGTAGACGAAGTGATCACGCGCCGCTGCGTCGATCTCCGCGTCGTTGGCATCGGGCAGGGCCTTGCGGAACTGCTCGCGCAACGCCTCGGTGTGCGTCAGGCCATCGGCCATGCCCTGATAGTAGGTGCTGAAGCGTCGGAAAGCGACGTCGTTGACGAACAGCTGGCGGTCGTCCGGTCCGTAGATGGCGATGCCGTCGTTCAGCGCCTGAAGCGCTTCGAGCACGGTCTCGACGTCGAGTTCTTTCGACGGTCTCATGCGCTGCGTTTCCCCTGGTCGCATCGCACGTGGACGTGCGTGTCGTCATTTCGGGAAATCATGCGACATCAAGGTTAAGGCTTGCTTTGTATGAGCAAGTTTGAGGCGCCGTGCGGACTTAACCCAGGTTGCTAGTCGACATTGTTGACGGCTGGTTTGCGCGTCGAGCACGCAGTCGCAGCACGGCGGACGGTGCGGAGTTCCGTCATCAGCGACATCCAGCGATTGGCGCCGATGGTGTCGACCAGCTCGGCCTGGACACGGCTCCAGGCCGGCGTTGCGCGTTCCAGCCGGGTGCGGCCGGCAGGCGTCAGGCTGAGCAGGCGCTGGCGACGATCCGCTCCACGTTCGACACCGATCAGACCTTCATCCGCCAACGGGCGGATGGCCCGCGGAACCCCGGATGCGTCCATGCCAAGCGTGTCGGCCAGTGCGCCGACCGTCATTGGACCCATATTCCCTAACGTCATCATCAGGTTGAACTGGTGACCGGTCAGGCCGAATGGCGCGAGGGCGGGGTCGTAGGCCGCCACGACAGCGCGGGAAGCCCGGGCGACGTGACGAAGGATGCAGGCATCGGGCGACATCGGCGAGCCGGGCGGAATCGCGGCGGACGCAGTTTCGTGCACGGCCTCAACCGTGCCGCCTTTTCGCGGAGCGAACTGGTCCGGCATACTCACTTCCGACATTGCCTTGCGGCAATCCTGATCCCGATAAAATGGGTACCGGGGCAGGCCTTGCCCGTCAACGGCGGCCTGCAAGCCACACCCCGAGCAGGACCAGCGCACACCCGGCAAGCTGGACTGGGGTCAGGCTCTCCCCGAACAGCGGCCAGGCCGCCAGACCGCCCGCAACCGGTTGTATCAGCAGCAGAAGTCCGGCTAACGCCGCTGGCGTCCGGCCGACGCCTGCCACGATCAATCCCTGGCCCAGTACATGCGCGATAACTGCCAGCGCGAACGGCCAGAGGAACCAGGACAGATCGGGTGGGATCAGCCTTTCGTGCTGCATGCCCGAGGAGATCGCCAGCACTACCAGCGTCGCCGCCGTCGACCAGAATAGCACCTGCATCGCCGTTTCGGTCCGCCGCGCCAGCTTGGCGAAGAAGAGATAGAGGCCGACCATCACGGCGGCGAGCAGCGCCAGCGCATCACCTTCAAGGGCGCCAGGCGTTTGGGCGTTGGCGGCGCCACGCGAAAGGAAAAAGGCGCCGAGCAGCGCGACCGACAATGCAACCAGCCAGACTTTCGTCGGCTTTTCCTTGAGCACGAGCCACGCGACTAGTCCCACGGCGGCGTTGCCGAGATTGACCAGGAACGTCGCGTTGGCGACCGACGTCATCACCAGCGAGGCGTGCCAGAAGGTGATGTCGAGCCCGAAGAACGATCCCGCGATCAACGCCATCCGCGACGGGCGGCCGAGCTTCCCGCCGGTCGCATAGATCACCGCAGCGATCATCGGCAGCGCGAACACGAAGCGCCAGAAGCCTGTCGCCTGTGGTTCGAACGCTGACAATCTGAGACCGATTGGAGCGAAACCGATCGCGATCGCGCCGATGATCAGCATCAGCGGTCCTGTCCACGAACGGGCAGGGGCGGTCGTGGCGGCAGGCGCGGTCAAGCGGTCAGTCCGATGCGGGAACGAATGTCCGCGGGAGATACGCCCGCCTCACGCAAGGCCGCAAGGGTCAGGGATTTGTCCCGCTTGGCGTACCGCTTTCCGTCAGGTCCGGTGAGCAGACGATGATGATGATAGGCGGGCGTCGGCAGGCCGAGCAGCCGTTGCAGCAACAAATGTATATGCGTCGACGCGCGAAGATCCTCGCCACGGATGATATGCGTGACGCCCTGCAAGGCATCATCATGCACAACCGAGAGATGATAGCTCGTCGGCGTATCTTTCCGCGCGAGGATCACATCGCCGAGAGATTCCGGATGCGCCGCGACAGTCTGTTCCGCGTTCGATCTCACATCGCGTTCAACAAAAACCATTCGCGCGAAATCTTCGCCTAGCAGGTCCTGTGAATATTTTATCGAGAGCCGCCACGCGAAAGAATCACCACGAGCGATACGCGTTTCCTCCTCGTCGCGACTCATCTGCTGCGCAGGCCCGCGATAGATGATTCCATCCGGGCCCTCGCCGGCGCCGTGCGGGGCAGAGAGCGCCTGCTCCAGGATTTCCTTGCGTGTCAGGAAGCAGCGATAGACCACGCCAAGCGCACGCAACCGCCCGAGCGCCACTTCATAGTCAGCCATGTGTTCAGACTGGCGATGCACCGGCTCGGGCCAGTTCAGCCCGAGCCAGGCGAGATCCTCATACGCCGCCGCCTCGAATTCCGGACGACAACGCGTTGTATCGATGTCCTCGATGCGAAGAAGAAAGGTTCCGCCTGCCGCGCGGGCGGCGTCATGCGCAAGGATGGCGGAATAGGCGTGGCCCAGATGGAGAAGGCCTGTCGGGCTCGGCGCAAATCGCGTGATGAAGCTCATCGCGCCGGCCCGGATGTCCTACTTGCTGTGCTCGACCTTCAGGCCGAGGGCCTTCAACATCTGGGCGGGTGACATCCCGGCGGCGTCAATCCCGGCGAGTTGCGAGAAGGGCAGCGGCTTCGGCGGCTGCATCACGTAATGCAGCTTTCCGCCTTCGCCGATGAAGGACGCGAACGGATTGATGATCGCAGCCATCTCCGGCATTTGCGGAGCGGCCTGTTCGGCCATCGCGCGCAGGAAGGTGGCGATAAGCGTCCGCATGGTCTCGGGCGTGACCTTGCCGCCCTGACCATCGGCGCCCATCGCGAGGCCGCCCATCATTTCAGGCGCAACTTCCGAAGCGATGCCGAAGATCGCATTTAGGCCGCCCTTGTCGGTCAGGTTGACGTCGACCACTTTCAGCGTGGATTTCGCGTCGAAAAGGTTCGAGAGCGCCATTCCGTTGGCTTCCTCGACATTGTCGGGGATCAGGTCCGAGACCGCCTGGAAGCTCGGGAACCCGCCTTCGTACTTGGCGTCGATCTGCATGAACTTCTCAGCGCCAAAGCCGAGGTCGACGCGCGTATCGCCAGAGGCCGCATTCCAGTTCCAGCCGAAGTTGAAGTTCATCACCGGCTTGGACAGACCATATTTCTCGAGCGCTGCGAGGATGGCGCGCGTATCCGGCGCTCCGTCGATATAGTCGGAGCCGGGGCCCGTGATGCCGCCATAGGCGCCGGCGGCCTGTTCCATCAGGCTGACGAAGTTGCCGATGTCGACAGTGACGTTCCTGGCCGAAGCCTTGAGATCTGTCGGGATGAACCAGTGGAACTTCCGCGCATCGAGCGTGGATTCGCCGACGGCGTAGACTTCCTTGCCGCCGATCTGGATCGTCTCGTTTTCCATGCGCAGGAGGCCGATGCTCATCAGGTCGGCCTCAGTGCGAGCCGGCATCGCGCCCTGGGCGAGCGCGCCGTAGAGCTTGTCGAGGCGCATGTCCTCCAGTGTGTAGAGCCCGATGCCGCCCTGGACGCTGTCGGTCGGATTGTCGCCGCCATTCATGAGAAATGAAGCGTCGCGGACATAGGCCGCATCGATGTCGCCGCCGCGCCAGCCGCGAATCCCCATCGTCTTGACACCAAGCGAGCCGGAGACGTTCCGTCCCATTTCCGTCATCGCGAACGAGCCCTTCATGTCGAGCATGGCGACACTGTCGACACCGAACGAGCGCGAGACGGCGGCGAGCGGCTGGAGAACGGCCATCATCTCGGCGAACGGATCGCCCGCGGCGGCCTTCACCGGAACGAGTTCGAACGGGCGCAGGACGACATCATCCAGCACGATGCGGCCGTAGCCGAAATCGTACCGTTCGAATGACGGGCCATAGCTGACCTTGTCCCATGTTGAATCATCAAACAGCTGCGGTTCGGTCGCGGCGGGCCAGTTGTCCGCTGCGGGCGGGCCTCCCGGAGCCGCGCCATCGACGGGCTGATCTGTCGAAGGTTCCTCGACGGCGACCGCAATCTCATTCGATCCGCCAACCATTCCGTTCAGCAGGTCGGCGAGGCCGAACAGCGAGACGCCCTTCGCATCGATGCGGCGGGCTAGCGGGGCAGCTTCCGTGAGGCGCTGGCCCTGAAGGCGCGCCTTGGCGAAAGCAGCGTCGAAATCGAAGAGGCGCAGCTCGTCGATATTGATCCCCACCGACGTCATGTCCGCAGGCGACAGCTTGACGCCCGTCAGGACCGTCGCACCGCTGGCCTGGTCGAAGGAGAGATTGCCCCAGGTCAGCGAGACTTCCTTGGGCAGCGCGTCGCGCACCGCCGCGATGTCTGCAGGCCCCGTCGCCTTGCCCTTGAAGCTCTCGGTCGTCAGCTTCGCGACCATCGCCTCGACGGCCTTGGGGTCCGTATCAACCGGCGCCAGCGCCGCTGATCCACCCTGGCTGCATCCGGCGGTGAACGCCGATGCAAATGCGAATGCGATGAAGCCCGCCCTGAAAGCGCGCATGAGTCCCTCCAGTCAGCCTGACCAGACGCATAGCCGGAACAGACATGTCTGGCGAGCCGTCCGATGCACCGGCTGTGGGGATTAAATTAGATTAGGACTGTGCCTGCGGCTCAGTTCTGCGTGCCGCGCAGTGTTTCCCAGCTGCGCGAGGGGTTGAGCATCGCGCGGAAGTATTCGCGGTTGGAATCCATCAGCGCCTTGGGAATTTCCGCGCCGGCGATTTTTTCCGCCTCGTCGAACTTGCCCTGCACGCCCAGCACGACGACCAGGTTTTGCATGACGCGGTTGTCGGCGCCGGGGAGGGCGATGGCCTGGCGCAGCGTCTGTTCGGCAAGGCCGGGCTTGCCCTCCAGGGCGTAGGACAGGCCGAGATTGGCGAGGATTTTCGGATTGTCCGGCGAAAGCGCGAGCGCCCGGCGATAGTAGTCCTGCGCGCCCGGGTGCTGGTCGAGCGAGTCCATCGTGACGCCGATGATCGACAGCACGCGCCAGTCGCCCTGTCCCGCCGATTCCGCTCGTGCGAGCGCCATGGCGGCGTCCTGCGGGCGGCCCTGGTCGAGCGCGCACTGCGCATAGATCATGGTGAGTTCGACATCGCCCGGCTTGAACGTCAGCGCCTGCGACGTCACCTCGGTCGCGCGGGCAACCGAGCCGATGGCGCGAAGCACCCGCGCGTATTTCAGCGCGGACTCATAATCGTTGGGGTTCTTGTCATACTCGGCGCCCCAGAACTTTGCCTGGGTGAGAAGGTCCTGCTGCTCCGCCTTCTGCCGCTCGGCAGGCGTTGCCGGCAGGATCGGGTTTGTGGCCGTGTTGATCATGGCCATCTCCTGCGACGTGGGCGCGGGGGCCGTGATGCAGGCAGACAGGGCCAGAAGCGACGCAAACGCAACCGACGGGCGAAGGGCGGACATGGCGGCTCCCAGGGGAATGGGCCAGTGTGTTACCGGAATCTTGACGCGCGCCGTCTCAAGGATTCGTTAAAGCGGCTTTTGCCGTTCTGGCATCGAGGGAAACCATGCATTCCGCCTTCCTCTCCCGCTCCGCATCCGCCGTTCCCCTGCAGCTGGTGACGGCCAAGGGCCTGGGTCCCTGGACCAAGGGACAGGACGCACGGGTGAAGATCCTGGTCGATGCGACGGGGTTCAAGGCGGATGCCGGCAAGGCTCTGCTGGTCCCGAACGACGAGGGATCGATCGAGATGGTGCTCGTCGGTCTGGGCGAGGGGAAGGACGGGTTCGTGCTGGCGAACCTGCCGGGATCACTGCCGCCGGGCGACTATTCATTGGCCGACATTCCGGATGGCATGAGTGGCGAGACGCTCGCGCTTGGTTGGGCTGACGGCGCCTATCGTTTCACGAAGTACAAGTCGGGCGACAAGCCGCGTCGCCTGCTGCTGCCGAAGTCCGTCGATGCGCAGGAGGTGAGCCGGCAAGCGGAGGCGATCGACTGGCTGCGCGACCTGGTCAACACGCCGCCGTGCGATCTCGGTCCGGTCGAGATCGCCGCCGAGGCGAGCGAGCTGGCGAAGGAATTCGGCGCAGAGATCTCGGTCACGAGCGGCAAGGCGCTCGAGAGCGGCTACCCGATGGTGCATGCGGTCGGAAAGGGCGCAGTGCAGCAACCGCGTTACATCGAGATCAGCTGGGGAAAGGAGAGCCATCCGAAGGTCGCCATCGTCGGCAAGGGCGTGGCGTTCGACACCGGCGGTCTCAACCTCAAGACCGGCTCCAACATGGCGCTGATGAAGAAGGACATGGGCGGCGCCGCTCACGCGCTGGCGCTGGCGCGGATGATCATGAGCGCGGGGCTGCCTGTCCGGCTCTTCTGCTGTGTGCCTGCTGTCGAGAACGCGATCGGGCCGAACGCCTTCAGGCCCAGCGACATTCTGAAATCGCGCAAGGGCCTGACGGTCGAGATCGAGGACACGGACGCCGAGGGCAGGTTGATCCTCGGCGACGCGCTGACCCGCGCGAGCGAGCTGAAACCCGAGCTTATCATAGATTTCGCGACGCTGACCGGCGCGGCCCGCGTCGCGCTGGGACCAGACCTTGCTCCTCTTTATACTGACGATGATGAGCTGGCCGCCGATATCATCTCGGCATCGAAAGAAACCGGCGATCCCGTGTGGCGCATGCCGCTGTGGCCCGGTTACGAGGGCGGGCTCAAATCGGCCGTCGCGGACCTGAAGAACCTTGGCGACGGGCCCATGGGCGGATCCATCACGGCGGCGTTGTTCCTCAAGGCTTTCGTGAACGCGCCGAGCTGGGCGCACTTCGATATCTGGGCGTGGCGGCCGGGCCGCTACGGCAGACCTGCGGGCGCTGCCGCGTGCGGGCTGCGCGCTGTGTGGACGATGCTGAAGGGGCGCTATGGCGGCTAGGCAAAAAGGCGCGCGAGACGCAACCCTTTTCTCGCCCTCATGTTCCGATTTTAATTCGTTCCGTTCCGGTTGCGCGCGATGCGAAATCGCGCGAGTCTCCCCATGGGGCGCGGGCAAACGGAGTTGTCATGGACCGCTCGGCGGCGCTTGCCCTATTGAAAGACGTATTGGCGGAAACGGTGAGGGCGGACGGGCCTGACCTGAATGTTCGCCAAGCTGCAATCCTTCTTCGAGTTTCACTCGAGCCCGGACCTCACACGGTACGCGGCCTCGCTGAGGCGCTTAGCCTCGGCAAGCCGGCCGTGAGCCGGGCGCTCGATGCGCTGCAGGGCCTCGGCCTTGCCAACCGCATTCCGGATGAAACCGACCGGCGCAGCGTACTTGTGCAGACCACGGCGCGGGGCCTCGCGGTCCTGGCCGGACTCGGCGATCGCGTGATCGCCTGCGAGAAGGCCCAGTCGGTGAAGAAGTCGCCGGACCTGAAGCCGACCGCTTCGAGCCAGCCGCCGGTTCACCGGCCGGTGGCCCAACCTTCGGCGCCGCGCGACAGTGCGGGCCCAAGTTCTCATGCCGCCTGACCGCTGGTCGAGCGAGCCACGCCTCACACCAAAAGGGGGGCTTTCCGGGGGTGACGCCGTATGCGTCGCCGCCGGCTCCGCTTCCCTTCGTCGGGAACCCGATGGTTCGGCTGAACAGGTCAATCAGGCCCTGTTTGGGGAACCTGCTCGGGTGCTCGAACGAATGACAGACCGGGAGGGGAGCGAGTGGGCCTATGTCCAGCTCGGCCTCGACCGGTATGTCGGCTGGATGCGGGGCGCGAGCCTCGCTCCAGCGGGGCCTGAACCAACGCATCGCGTGCGAGTCCTGCGTACCTTCCTTTATGAACGCGCCGACATGAAGTCGCGGCCCACGCGCGCCGTGTCGATGAATGCGCGCATGGCGCTGGGCGAGATTGAGGGGAACTTTGTCAGGGTTATAGGTTCGGGCTGGGTTTTCGCCCGCCACGTATCCCCGCTGACGGAACCCGAGACCGACTTCGTCGGCGTTGCGCAGAGGTTCGTAGGATCGCCCTATCTCTGGGGCGGTCGCGAGAGCGCCGGGATCGATTGCTCCGGTCTGGTGCAGATTTCACTGCAGGCTACAGGCGTCTATCCCTTGCGCGACACCGACATGCAGGAACAGACGCTCGGCGTCGATTTCAAGCCAGAGGCCGATTTTTCCAACATGGAGCGCGGCGATCTCGTTTTCTGGCGCGGTCATGTCGGGATCATGTGCTCGCCAACCATGCTGCTGCATTCCAGTGCGCGGGACATGCACGTCGAGATCGAGCCGCTGGGACAGGCGGTCGACCGCATCCGCCCGATCGCCGGCGACGTCCGGAGCGTGCGGCGCTTCGGTTAGACGCCAAACCGGCTGTTTTCAGGACTTTAGCAGTGTAACCGCTTGATTCGAGCGAATCAGCGCACAATTCCTTCAAGAGTGGTCCACAGGATCGGCTGGCTGGCCGCTGGCGCGATGTGCGCCCGGGCGCTAGCGGCCAAGGCTGGGCCGAGAGCCAGACAGGCGGCAATGCGTTTCCCGGAGGAATTTCTCAACGAGCTGAAGTCGCGCGTGCGACTGTCGGACGTCGTCGGGAAAAAGGTTCAACTCAAGAAGCGCGGCAAGGACTGGGTCGGTCTGTCGCCATTCTCGAACGAGAAGACGCCAAGCTTCTACGTCCACGACGATCGCGGCTTCTACAAATGCTTCTCCACCCAGAAGGCCGGGGACGCCATCACCTTCCTGACCGAGACCGAGCGGCTGACCTTCGCCGAGGCGGTCGAGAAGCTGGCGCGCGACTATGGGATGGAGCTGCCCAAGCAGTCGGCCGAGGAAGAAAAGCAGTACCGCCGCCGCACGACGCTGATCGAATGGGTCGAGAAAGCCTGTGCGTTCTTCGAGGAACAACTGCGTAAGCCCGTCGGCGCCGAGGCGCGCGAATATCTGCAGAAGCGTGGCTTCGGCCCTGAGGCGTGGACACGCCATCGCATGGGCTTTGCGCCCAATGGCTGGCGCTCGCTGTCGGATTTCCTGACGAAGCAGGGCGCATCGACTGAAGAGCTCATCGAGGCGGGCCTGCTGGTCCAGCCCGAGGAAGCCGACAAGCAACCATGGGACCGGTTTCGCAACCGCGTGATCTTCCCGATCACCGACCATTCCAACCGGGTCATCGCCTTCGGCGCCCGCACGCTGGAGCCCGACGGCAAGCCAAAATACCTCAACTCCTCGGACTCGCCTCTCTTCCACAAGGGCCGCACGCTCTACCGCTATATGGATGCGCGCGAGGCGCTGGCGACGATCAAGGAGGGACCGCTCTCGCGCGGCCTGATCGTCACCGAGGGTTATGTCGATGCTATCTCGCTGGCCGAGGCCGGGATCGGCTCGGCGGTGGCGCCGCTGGGAACCGCGCTCACCGAAGAACAGCTTGATCTGCTCTGGCGCGCTGGACCTGAACCCATCCTGTGCTTCGATGGCGATGCCGCCGGCATCCGCGCCGCCTGGCGCGCCTGCGACCGGGCGCTGCCGCTGATCGAGCCGGGCAAGACGCTGTTCTTCGTGCTGCTGCCCGATGGCATGGATCCCGACGAGGTCGTCCGCGTCCGCGGTCCTCAGGCGATGCGGGACATGCTGGCCGGGGCGAGGCCGCTGGTGGATCTGCTGTGGTCCCGTGAACTGGAGGCCGAACCGCTCGATACGCCTGAGCGGAAGGCCGGATTCGAAGCGCGGCTTATGGCCGCTGTGGGGCAGATCAAGCACGCCGTGGTCAAGAAGGCCTACGAGCGGGAGCTGCGTGACCGGCTCTACTGGCACTTCCGGCCGGGCAAGGGTGGCGGTGGCCAGGCCGGTAACCATGGCCAGAAACCCGCAAGGAAGGGGTTCTCGCCGGGGCCGACCGGCCTTCCAGGCCTTATCTTGGTGGTAAGGGCGCTGGAGAGCCCCCAGATCATGGAGCAGGGCCGGGAAGTCCTGGCCCGGGCTGCTTTTGAGGACCCTGACGTCCAGGCAATCCGGGACGCCGCTTTCCACGTCTACGACAACACCGAAATGCTTGACCGGCCTGCTGTTGCAGCCCATTTACGTAGCCTTGGCCGCAAGCGGGCAGTCGAACTATTGGAAACCTTCCCAGTCGGGCAACCGATGGACCCACGGTCAAACGAGGGCCGCGATTGGCTTGACGCCCTGGGCAGGTTTCCGGTCGCCAGAACGCTGGTAGCTGAAGTGCAGGCGACGAAGCGGGCCGAGGAAGAGGGCGTCGAGATCATGAGCGCCGCCCACCAGGCCAGGATCATGCAGAAGGTGATCGCGCGGCGTAGCGCCAGCAGGTCGGTGGTGGATGAAGCGGTGACCTCGCCCGCCAACGAAGGCGTCCAGAGCTTGCGGGACGCACTGGGAGGGATGGGCGCCGCAATGGAGTCAAAACGCTCTGAAGACTGATGTGAAGAACAAGGCGAAGACCGCGCCGGCCAAGGGCAAGACGCCCACCAAAGCCGAAGTGAGACGGGACAAGTCTGCTGCAAAGCCTCAACCCGCCAAGGCGGAGGCGAAGAAGGATTCGAAAAAGCCTGAGCCCGCCAAGGGCAAGGCGGCCGGGCCGACCAAAGGCGCGGCCAAGACCCAGCCGGTGAAGGGGCCCCCTCCCAAGGTTCCGCCCAAGCCGGTTGCGAGCAAGGAGCCCCCGCCAAAAGGCGGGAGTGAAAAGACCGGCATGGCGAAAGCCCAGCCGGCGAAGGTCGAGCCGGGCAAGCATGCCAAGGCTGACAAACAGGGTCTGCGGAGAGACGGAATGGCGAAGGCAGAAGCAGCGAAACGTAAGTCCGCCTCGGAGGCGACTGACGGACCGTTGCTCGACATGAACGACGCCACGGTGAAGAAATTCATCAAGTCGGCGAAGGCTCGTGGATTCGTCACGTACGATGAGCTGAACAAGGTTCTGCCGTCGGACCAGAATTCGTCCGAGCAGATCGAAGACATCATGTCCCAGCTCTCCGAGATGGGCATCAACGTCGTCGAGTCCGAAGACGACGTGGAAGATTCCGAGCGCGAGCAGGAAGCCGGCGAAGACGGCGAAGACGGCGAGGAGGGCAGCCCGGCCCGCTCGAAATCGACCGCGCTGACCACCGCCACCAAGGATCGGTATGACCGCACGGACGATCCGGTGCGGATGTACTTGCGCGAGATGGGCTCGGTTGAGCTGCTGTCGCGCGAGGGTGAGATCGCCATCGCGAAACGCATCGAGGCCGGCCGCGATGCGATGATCCGCGGCCTGTGCGAGAGCCCGTTGACGTTCGAAGCCATCATGGTGTGGCGCCAGGAACTGACCGAAGAGCGCGTGCTGCTGCGCGATATCATCGATCTCGAAGCTACCTATGCAGCCGCGCATGGCGGCATCGTCGACAATTCGCAGATCGTGCTGCAGGGCGGAGCCCCGCCGCCGTCCACCGCGCCGATCACGGCCAAGAAACTGGCCGAGGCCGAGAAGAAGGAAAAAGAGAAGGCCAAGCCCGTCAAGCGCGTGCGCGACGAGGACGTGGATGAGGTCGAGCTCGAGCGCCAGAAGCAGGCGGAAGCCGAAGCTGCCGAGGCCGAGGACGAATTCGATGATGGCGGCGCCATGTCGATGTCGGCCATGGAGGCCGAGTTGCGCGAGGGCGTCACCAAGACGCTCGACGCCGTTGCCGAGAACTTCCAGCGCTATCGCAAGCTGCAGGAGCGGCTGGTCGCGCGGAAGCTGGAAGGCAAGGCGCTGACGCCGAAGGACTACAAGGAGTACGACGAACTCGTCTCGGCGATCACCGAAAACCTCAAGACGCTGCACCTCAACAATGCGCGTATCGAGACGCTGGTCGAACAGCTGTACGAGATCAACAAGCGACTCATCCAGCTTGAAGGCAAGCTGATGCGCCTGGCGGACCTGCATGGCGTCGGCCGCCAGGATTTCCTCGACAACTATTTCGGCAACGAGCTGAAGCCGGACTGGCTGGACAAGGTCTCGCTGCTGTCGAAGCAGTGGAAGAAATTTGTCACGGTCGAGACGCGCAAGATCAACCAGCTGCGTGAAGACGTGTCGGGTCTGGCCCAGGAGATGGGCGTTCCGATCGACGACTTCCGCCGCATCGTCCAGACCGTCCAGAAGGGCGAACGCGAAGCACGGCAGGCGAAGAAGGAAATGGTGGAGGCCAACCTCCGTCTCGTGATCTCGATCGCCAAGAAATATACGAACCGCGGCCTGCAATTCCTGGATCTCATCCAGGAGGGCAACATCGGTCTCATGAAAGCGGTCGACAAGTTCGAGTACCGCCGCGGCTACAAATTCTCGACTTATGCGACGTGGTGGATCCGTCAGGCGATAACCCGCTCGATCGCGGATCAGGCGCGCACGATCCGCATCCCGGTGCACATGATCGAGACGATCAACAAGATCGTCCGCACGCAGCGCCAGATGCTCCACGAGATCGGCCGCGAGCCGACGCCGGAGGAGCTGGCCGAGAAGCTCGGCCTGCCGCTCGAGAAGATTCGCAAGGTCCTGAAGATCGCGAAGGAACCGATTTCGCTCGAGACGCCGATCGGCGACGATGAGGATTCGAACCTCGGCGACTTTATCGAGGACAAGTCGGCGCTCCTACCGGTCGACGCCGCGATCCAGTCGAATCTTCGTGAGACGACCACGCGCGTTCTCGCGTCTCTGACCCCGAGGGAAGAGCGCGTGCTGCGCATGCGCTTCGGCATCGGCATGAACACCGACCACACGCTCGAGGAAGTCGGCCAGCAGTTCTCGGTCACCCGCGAACGCATCCGCCAGATCGAAGCGAAGGCCCTGCGCAAGCTGAAGCATCCGAGCCGGTCACGAAAGCTGCGCTCGTTCCTCGACACCTGATCGTTCTCGAAGCGATCATTTGAATTGGAAGCCCGGCGATGAGCCGGGCTTCTTTCATTTGTACCTTGTGTGACGCCGTACACTGCGCTCGAGCCGCCACATGAGCTTTTGGAATGAGGCTTGCGAATTACTCTCCGGCCCTTGGCGGAAACGCCCCTCTAGATTGGCGTCGGGACCGCTCACCATCTTGTGTGGACGGTGACCTGATGGCGACACCCGAGAAGGGAGAACGCGAAAGCGTTCGCAACAATAAGAAGAAGCAGACAAATGCTCAAACGCTATGTGATTGAACGCGACATCCCGGCGGTGGGGTCCATGACCCCAAAAGAACTTTGCGGAGCCGCGCAGACCTCCAACGCCGCCCTGGCCAAACTTGCCCCCAAGGTCCAGTGGCAGCACTCCTACGTGGCCAAGGACAAGACTTTCTGCATCTATCTGGCCGAGAACGAAGACGCGGTGCGTGAACACGCCCGCCTTTCGGGCTTCCCGGCGAGCAAGATCACCGAAGCCGCCACGATCATCGACCCGACGACCGCTCGCGCGGCCGCCTGATCCCTGACCAGAAACTGGCGCTTCCGGCTGGCGGACGCGAGAGACCGCTTCCATCAGCCGGTTGTGCATTCTAGGTTGTCATCAGGAGACGGTCATGTCCGACCAGATACTGGAAGTGTGCGTCGTCCTCATGGAGGACGGATATGCTTCCACGGCGTTGATGCCGATTGAAGTGTTTCACTCCGCTGGCGCGTTGTGGCGAGAGCTCAAGGGCGAAGCGCCCGAGCCGCGCTTCCGGGTTTCCACCGCTTCAATCGATGGCAAACCCGTGCGCAGCCCCTATGCAGGGCTTACCATGGCTCCGCAGCATGCGATCGCCGACATCAAAAAAGCCGATATCATCGTTGTGCCGACCTCGGGCCTGTCGCTCGACGACAAGCTGATCGAGAACAGCTCCATCCTTCCCTGGTTGCGTTGGCATCATGAACGTGGCGCATACATCGCAGGCGTTTGCATGGGGGCTGCGTATCTGGCCGAAGCGGGATTGCTCGACAGCCGCCGCGCGACGACCCACTGGGCGGTCGCGGGCGACCTGCGCCGTCGCTGGCCGAAAGTGCACTGGCAGGAGGACAACATCCTCACCGAGGACCAGCGCCTGTTGTGCTCGGGCGGTGTAACTGCCGCGGCTGACGTAAGTCTTTACCTCGTCGAGAAGCTTTGCGGACACGAGGTCGCGGTGCAGACCGCGAAAGCACTGCTGTTGTCCATGCCGCGAACGCACCAGTCTGGCTATGCCGTTCTGCCCTTGTCGCCGGCGCATACGGATGAACCGATCCGCCGCGTGCAGGAGTTGATCCAGGCCCGCTTCACCGATCCGTTGTCGAGTGAACAGATGGCGGAGCTGGCGGGAATGAGCGAGCGCACCTTCCTTCGCCGGTTCAAGGCGGCGACGGGCCAGGCGCCGGCCGCCTACCTCCAGGCTGTGCGCGTCGAAGCGGCAAAATCGATGCTGGAACTCGAATCCATCAGCGTCCAGAGCGTGTCGTCGAAGGTTGGCTACGAAGACGTCTCCTTCTTCCGGTCCATCTTCAAGCGCGCGACCGGCATGACGCCGGGCGACTATCGCGAACGCTTCGCGAGATACGCGGTCAGACAGCCCGAAAGCATCGATCTCGACGCTCGCTAGGCGGCGGCGCGAGCAAACTCTTTTGCAAGCCGCACACACTCAGCGCGCAGCCCTTTGATCAGCAGTCTTTGCGGGTTGTCCCAGCCTGCAAGGTTCAACGGCGGTTCCAGCGCAGCGACGACGTTCGCTTCAAGTTTCGGCAGGTCCGTGCCCGGCGCTGGCAGCGCGCTGACAAGAAGGTTTGCCCGCATCCAGCGCGAAAGGATGGCTTCGCCATCGACCGCAAAGGCAAAGTTGCGAGTATTGCTTTCCCTCGATCCCGGCGCGCGCGGGCAGGGCTGCAGCCAGAGATGCTTGCGCAGGATCGCGCCGAGGCTACGGCGCAGGGTGGAGAAGCCGCTGTTTTCCGTGAAGTGATCGTGCGCGCTCAGTCCGTCATGCGTCGCGCCGACATAAAGCAGGCCGTGTTCGCCCACAGCAATCGGCAGCAACTGGCAACGCGGCCGCAGGAAGATGGCGTAAAGCCCTGGGGCGTCCGGCTGCGGAGCGTTATGCGGCCGGCGGGCGCCGATAAGCGTCTGGCAGATGTTGTCGATCGTCATGGCTGGCCTTTCCAGTCCTGCGGGAGTGTGCAGGCGCAGGCGCCAAGGTCCGTTTAGATCGATCAATCAAATTGCACGCGTCGCCTAAACGCATTAGGCCGCCTTGCCCAAGGCGCTTCGCGATTGTTGTTCATGCCTGTGGCGATCAGAGCCCGTTGAACGTGCCGTCACATGCACGCGGGTCGCCGGAACGGAAGCCGGCCTGAAGCCACTGCATGCGTTCCGCCGACGAGCCATGCGTGAAGTTTTCGGGCGTCACCTGGCCGCCTGAACGGCGCTGCAGCGTGTCGTCGCCGATCGCCTGCGCTGTCTTGAGACCTTCCTCCAGATCACCTGGTTCTGCGGCGACTTCACCGTTCGAGACCTTCGGCGCATTCGCAGCCCACACGCCGGCATAGCAGTCGGCCTGCAGCTCCAGCGCGACCGAATAGCGATTGCCCGCTTCCTGACCCATCGACTGTTGCGCCTGCTGCACCTTCTGCGAGGCGCCGGTCAGCGTCTGGATGTGGTGACCGAATTCGTGCGCGATCACATAGGCCTTGGCGAAGTCCGCCTTGGATCCGCCGAGTTCCTGCATCTGCTGCCAGAAGCCGAGATCGAGATACACGGTCTGGTCGTTCGGGCAGTAGAACGGGCCCATGGCGGCCTGGCCATAGCCGCAGCCGGTGTTCGTGCCCTGATCGTACAGCACGACGCTAGGCTTGGTGTAATCCTTGATCTGCGCAGCCCAGACATCGTTGATGTTGGTGCCGATGACATCCACGAACATGCCGGCGTCGTCGCGTGGCGTGCCGACCTCCCCGCGCTGCTGCCCGAGGCCGCCGAACTGGCCGAGCACAGCTTGTGTCGTGGAGGGGCTGATGCCGAGAAAATAGTAGCCAAGCAGGCCGATGATCACTGCGCCGATGCCGCCGCCTGCAGCAAGGCCGCCGCCACTCAGACCGCGCCGGTCTTCCACATTGCCGCTCCGGCGACCGCCCATCCACCGCATGACATCCTCCATGGCTTGTCCGCGCCAATAGGCCAGAACGCGCGGTCAAAGGGAAGGATGCGCTCGGGCCGGAACTGTCGTCAGCCGATAGTCTGTCCGCTCGAACCGCCCAGCCAGGCCTGCAGCTGCTTCTGCATGAAGCTGTCATAGCGGCGGGCAAGGTTTGTCTCCGTTTCGGAGGCAACGTGGACGCCGGCAAAAACGGTCGACTGGCTGTCCTTGTGATAGCGGAAGACCGGCCCACCGCTCTGGCCGGGCAGGGAGTCCATTGCATAATTGAAGTTGGCGGGCCCCACCTTGTTGGGATCAGGCTGGCCCGTGCAGAATTTCAAGACAAGCGGAAGCCCGTCCTCCTTTGGATATCCCGCGACTGTGAGGTTCGACGCCTTGAGATCGGTGTCGCTCAGCGGCGCCTGCGTGTGAACCTGGAAGTGCTTTTTCGACCAGTTGAACAGCGCGTTGTCGGCAAGGCGCGCAATCCCGTAGTCGAACAGGAATTGCATCGGATCGCTTTCGCTCTTGCCGATATAGCCAGGGCAGATTTCCACCCGAGACACGCGCGACTCGGCTGCTCCAGTACCGGCATTGACGCCCGCATGCGCAGTGATCGCGTCGGGATAGCGGCCCGGACGTTGGCCATTGCCGAGCAGGTAGAGATTGTGCGCAGCGGTCAACACGACGTTCGGCGCGATCAGCACGCCGCTTCCTATGCCGACCTGGCCGTCGACATAGATCTGCAGGCAGACCAGCGGCCGCCATGGCGCCAGCGTCACGTCTTTCACGGTCTTGCGGTCGTCATCCCCAATAATCGATTCCAAGACGCGACCGCGCGCCGGCCGGCGCTTCGCCTTCGGCACGGAAACGGACGGATCAAGGTCCGCGCTCGCTTGTCGCCTCTCGAACCATGAGGAGACAAGCCCCTTCATTGCGGTTCGTCACCGTTGGGGTTGGGCTGTCCACTCGGCTCTGTTGTGTCTGACTTCGGGGTGATCTGGCTATTGCCCTGGCTGGTCTTCCTATCCTCCGGCTGTTTCCACAGCGGGATTTCGAACAGACGCGGAACCGGCACGTCGATCGTCGTCAGTTCAGCGCTCTTCTGTGCTTCCGTCAGATCGAGCTTCGAAGCATCGGTCAGCGGGTCAACCTGGCCGGAGTTCTGATTGAGGCTGCTTTCCGGCTTCATCGAGTTTTTTTCCGGCGTGGTCGATACGTTGGCTGCCTGTGCGGATTCATTCGCCTTGAGCTGGGCTGCGGCATAGGCCTCCTGATAGGCCATGGCGGTGTTGGCTAGCCTGCCATCGCGGTCCGCGTTGTTGCGCCTGGCGATATCGGCGGCGAGCGCGGCGTTCAGCGTTTCCTGCCGCAGCCGCCGGGCTTCGTTGTAGTCATCCATCGCCTTCAGCCGCTTGAGGTCGGATTCCATCAGGTCCGCGTCTTCATTATTGAAGTTGATGCGGAGCTGTACGACCTCGCTGACCGCTTCGAAGAACCCGTTGATAACCGTCAGCGGGATCGCCGTGATGCCGACAAGCTCATTGCCCTGGTCGATCACGACCGTCGCCGGCATGCCCTGCGCGAGTTCGACACGCGATTGGGATGTGGCGAACACGCCCGCCGGCAGGCTTAGCGACATCACGGGGGCCTCGTTCGGCAGCATCACGACTTCGGAGACGTCGCGAACACCGGCCACGCGAACGCCCAGGCGGTAAGGGGCAGGGGCGCGATAGCAGATTGAGCTCGTGCACGAGGCCATGAGGCTTGCCGCGCGCCCTGTCGATGGTCCCGCCTGCACGGAGAACATTGGATCCAGCGTGATCGCGAAATAGTTCTCGTTGGCGCCGATACGTGCGCACTGGTCGCGGCTGCTCGCAGACAGAGACGCAGGCGATCCCCTGCAACCAAGGAACTCCAGTGCGCGCTCGCGCAGTTCCACATTCAGCTTGTTCAGGCTGCATTGCTTGCCGAAATCGCAGCCGTCATACTCGAACGGGTCGACAGCCTTGGAGAAAACCTTGGTGACGGTCCCAGCCGTCCGGGTCAGTGTGTTCTCCCGCTTGGGCAGGGCGCCGATGCCGCCCACCGACCGCGCCAGATTCTCGAGGATCGCGCTGGCCTGTCCTTCCGAGACAGAATTGATGTAGCTGAGCAGCCGCGTCTGCGGGTGAACCATGAAGCGGTATTTCTGGTTCGCGAACAGCCCCGACGACGCCGTCAGCATGAACGTCGCATCCGGGTCGCCGACGAGGAACGGCCGACTGACCCCGAGATAGAGGACGTTGTTGTCCTCGAGCATCTCCACCGTCACAAGCGCCTTCGGCAGCGCATAGTGCAGGCCCTGGTACAACCGGCCCGACGAGAAATCGACATGCTCCGATTGCACGGACTGACAGCCGACGAGGCCCAATGCGGCGAGCGCCGCGATCTGCATTTTCATCCGGGTCCCCTCCCTGATTGATGCAGCATATCCACAGAAGGAACCTCCGACCAAGCATTCCCGACATGAAAACCGGCTTTCCGCTGGGGATCAGGACGCGTTTGACGCACTCGCGGCGAAGCTGCCCTGCAAAACAGGCCGTGTTAGGACTGCCCAACGACAAGGCATCGAGGTGTTGGAGGGCGTGGATGGCGCTTCCTGTTCGCGTGGGCGTCGGCGGCTGGAGCTTCGAGCCCTGGGACGAGACCTTCTATCCGCCCGGCCTCTCGAAGTCGAAGCAGCTAAGCTACATGAGCCGCAAGATGACGGCGGTCGAGGTCAATGCGACTTACTATTCCTCGTTCAAGCCGGAGACATTCGCGAAGTGGGCGGATGCCGCGCCCGACGGTTTCGTGTTCAGTCTCAAGGCGCATCGTTTCTCCACTGTCCGCAAGACGAAGGACGACATGAAGAAGTCGGTCGACCTCTTCCTCGGGCAGGGCATCACCGCGCTGAAAGACAAGCTCGGGCCAATCAACTGGCAGTTCCCGGGTACGCGGAAGTTCGATGCGGAGTATTTCAAGACTTTCCTGTCTGTCCTGCCGAAGGAGATTGGCAAGCTGCCGCTCCGTCATGCGCTGGAGGTCCGAGGCGCAGGGTTCGACGTACCCGAGTTCTACGACCTGCTGACCAAGCACGGTGCGACCGCGGTCTATGCCGAGGACGACGAATTTCCGAAGCTGCGCCATGAGGGTTCGGACTTCGCTGTCGCGCGACTCATGCAGACGAAAAGCGATGAGCCGAATGGCTATCCTGCGAGCGAGATCGGCCGCTTCGCCAAGATGCTCGATGGCTGGGCCAAGAAGCAGGACGTGTTCGCCTTCATTATCTCCGGCGCAAAGGAGCGCAATCCGGCTGCTGCGATGGCTCTGCAGGATAAGCTTGGCGTGACGCCGAAGACTGCGGTCGAAGCCGAAGCGCTTGGCGGCGGCAAGCCAGTCGCACCGAAGGCGGTGAAGAAAGCAGTTGCGCCGGCGAAGGCTTTGGCAGCGAAAAAGAAGAAATAGCCATGCGGCTGAATCAGGTGACGGTCCCGCTTGTCGACTATACAGCGAGCGTGAAATTCTATCAGATGCTGGGTCTGAAGCTGATCGTGGATGCCCCGCCGCGCTATGCACGCTTTGAAATGCCTGAGGCTGATGGCGGCGAACCCTCCACCTTCTCGATCGAGTACGTCGAGGGGTGGAAAGGCGGCAATTGGCCCGAGGTCTGGTTCGAAAGCGACCGGCTCGATGAGCTTGTCGCCGAGCTGAAACTAAACGGGGTGGCGTTCGAGAGCGAGCCGGAGACGATGAGCTATCTCTGGCGCGTGGCGCACCTGCGCGATCCGGCGGGCAACCGCATCACGCTTTATCATGCGGGCGAGAACCGGCTTTATCCGCCTTGGCGCGTGAAGTAGTCAGCCAAGCTTCTGTTCGACCCATTGCGTCAGCAGGGCGCGACCCTCTGGTGTGATCTTCCTGCCTACGTCCTTCGCGATGTTGGCGAGCGTCGCGGTCTTCAGTTCAGCGCGCCAGACGGCCTCGGCCTTGCTGAAGGCCGCGTGGATTTCGCAGGGCTTACGGAAGTCCGCCTGTGGGCTGACGCATGGTCCCTCCTGACGGATCTCTGCGCAGCGAAACGCGCGCTCATCGCCTTCGATGGCTTCGACAATATCCCAGAGTGAAATTTCGCTCGCTGGCTTCGCGAGCCTGTAGCCGCCGCGTGAACCACGCACCGACTCGACGACGCCGGCGCGGGTGAGCGCCTGCATGTGCTTGGCCATGTAAGCGGGCGCGAGTGAATGGAATTCCGCCAGCGCATTGGCGGGCAGGCCCACGCCCGGCGGCAGGGCTGCGAGCAATACGCACGCATGCGCCGTCCACTCGACGCCCTCGCTCATCTTCATCGGGTCGCTCCAGAACGATTCCCTATTGCGGACATATAGCATCCGATTTATATGGGATACAAGATGTCCGATTAAAAGGATCAAGGACGCCCCCAATGACCTCTGCAATCCCCGGAAACGTAAACATTGTCGGCGGCGGGATCGCCGGGCTTATCGCTGCGGCGGAACTGGCGCGATCGGGTGTGAGGGTGCGCCTGTTCGAATCAGCGGCCGACCTGGGCGGCCGGGCGCGAACAAGAGATGTGGACGGCTTCCTGCTGAACCAGGGGCCGCATGCGCTTTTTCGGCTGGGCGCTCTGAAACGTGAGCTGGACCGGCTCGGCGTCTTCTACTCGGGCGGGCGAGCGCTGGGCGGCACGCGGCAGGCGATCCGTGAGGGTAGGTTGCATGACCTGCCGATGACTGCGACGTCACTGGCGGTTACGAGCCTGTTGCGCATTCGCGACAAGCTGGCGTTCGGCGGCGTGTTCAAGGCGATCACCGACGGCGCGACGGGCGAGGGCTCGTTCTCGCAATGGCTGGATGGCCAGAAGCTTTCGCCGGTGTTGCGCCAGTCGCTCGAGGCGCTGGGGCGGCTCACAAGCTATGCCAACGGCTCGGACGTCGTCTCGGCGGCTGCGATGCTCGATCAGATTCGTTTGGGGCTGGGCGGTACGCTCTATCTTGATGGTGGGTGGTCGACGATCGTTGAAGGGCTGAGGAAGGCGGCGCTCGAGGTCGGGGCGGAGCTGAATGCCGGTGCAAGCGTCGAACACGTTCTGACGGAAGGGGCGCGCTCGGTTGTCGTGCTGGCCGATGGGGTGCGAGCGGAAGCTGATGCGACAATTCTTGCGCTGGGTCCCAACGAAGTTGCGAAGCTGGCGCCGGGCGTTGCGAGTCTTGCGATCGAAGCGCAGGAAGCCATTCCCGTGCGGGCGAATACGCTGGATCTCGCGCTTAAGCGCATGCCCGAGAACGCTCACGATTTCGCGCTGGGGATCGACGGGCCGTTCTATCTGTCGCTGCATTCGAAGTCGGCGAAGCTAGCGCCGGGGGACGGAGCCGTTGTCCATGTCGCGAAGTATCTGTCGGCTGGCGAGGGGCCTCAGCGCAATGCGATCGAGGAGCTTGAAGGTGTCGCCGATCTGGTGATGCCGGGCTGGCGCGAGTACGAAGTGCGGCGTCAGGAGCTACGCGGGATGACGGTATCGAACACGTTTGTGCGCTGGGATCGCAGGCGGCCTGCCGTTGCGGTGGCCGATGCGCCGGGGCTGTTCATTGCGGGGGACTGGGTGGGCGATGAAGGCATGATCGCGGATGCGGCGGCGGCGAGCGCGGTGAAGGCGGCGCGGGCTGCGAGAGATTGGGTGTCGGGACAGACGTTGAAACGCACGGCCGCCTGAGAGCCGCGTCCCCTCATGCGCCGGTCCTCCCCCGGCGCAGGCAACGCCGGGACCCGGAAAGACCCCGAAGATGGGCCCGGGTCCCCGCGTTGGCCAAGCTCAGCCCGGCGACGGTGCGACTGCAGAGACGGCGATAGGCGCTGAGGAGAATGACTTCGGAAGAAGCGTCCACCAGCGTGCAGGCGCATTCATCTTCTCGGCGTAGACGCCTGCTTCCGGGCCCGTGCCGGCGAACAGGTCGCCGCGGTTCGGGCCGCGGCGGATCGCCCCGCCTGTGTCCTGCGCCACAAGAAGGCGGTCGAAAGCGCCGCCGTCATAGGTCGCATCGACGAAGACGATGGCGCCGTAAGGATGGAAGGCCGGATCGACGGCGATGGAACCCATCGGCGTCAGCGGCACATTGGCTGCACCGCGCGGGCCGGCGGTGTAATCTGCGATCGTTTCTTCCTGGAAGAAGACATAGGACGGGTCGGCGTTGAGCGCCGATTTCTGCTGGTCGGGATTCATGTCGAGCCAGGAACGGAAGCTGTTCCACGTGGCGCTCGGGAGCTGACCGGAATTGCGGAGGGCGCCGAGGGCCGAATTCCACTTGTAACCGTTCTGCGCCGAGAACTGCGCGCGGGCTTCGCTGCCGTCCTGGAAGTGCAGGCGGCCGGAGCCCTGGACCTGCAAGTTGTAGAGGTCGGCCGGGTGGGCGTAGCCGATGATCTGGCCGAGGAAAGGCGTAATCGATTCGCGCTTGGGGTATGGCACGACGCGGTCGCCATTTATCTTGCCGTTCAGCGTGCGTGGCGCGCCGCGCAGCGTATTGTTGTCGTACGCCTCGGCGAAAGCGCCGAGATCGATTGTCACCATGTCGGGGGGTCGCCTGAGCAGCGGCTCGGTGAAGGGCGGGGACCATTCGCGGCTCGCCTGGATGACCGGCTCGAAATAGGAAGTGAGCTTCGCTTCGCCAGGGCCGACGACGTATTGCGGATCGAAATAGTTCTCGAAGAACCAGCGCTCCTGCCCTGGCTGGATCGTCGTGGCGGCGTCGCACGCATTGAACCACTGGCTCACTGTGCCGCCATAGCGGCCGCCGGTCAGCGGCGAGTCTGGCGTGCGGAGCTTCCACGAGTCGCACTGGCGCTTGAAAGCAAGAAGCGCCGGAGCGGCGTCGGCGGTGGCCCAACCGGGGAGATCGGCAAAGCGGGCGGGCGTGAGCGTGAAATCGGGCGGTGTGGGGATAGGCGTCGAGGGAGTCGTCGGTGCGGTGACGGGCGGGCGCGGCTTGATGGGGGTGCGGCCGCCCGCGACGATAGGGGCGGGGCGCGTCGAGGCGCAGGCGGCGAGGGCGCTCGCGAGGCCGAGGGCGAGGATGGCGCGGAAGGTCATACGCGTCTCCGAAACAAAATCAGGCAGGCCGGCCCCTCCTCCTGATGAAGAAAGGTTAGCGCGAAATTGTGGCGCGTCGAGCGGGCCTTCTCAGCGCTGATTGGGCTTGAAATCCGGCCGGGCCTGGTCGGCCGGGACGTTGGCCACGATGCCGGCGAGGTTGCCCTCCTCGCCCGAGGGGATGAGGTCGTAGAAGCCCGAAAGCTTCACGCGCACGACCACCGGCTTGTCGCTGGAGTTGGAGAACTGCCAGCCCTGGATCCCGTCGAACGGGGCGGTGAGGGCGCCCTGCGCCTTGAGGCCGTAAGCCTGCTTGTAGGCGGCGACCTGCATTTCCTGGCCGGGGGCCGGGGTCGTGTGGCCATGGAAGTCGAAGTGGAAATCGTCCTTCCGCTCCGCGCCAATCACTTCCCACTCATAGATCAGGGTCGCGTCCTTCTTCATGCGGACCTTGTATTCGAGCTCCGAACCGTTCGCGCCGCCGAGGAAGTCGGTGAGGGGGATCTCGATCGTGTCGGTACGGAACGCCATGTCGTATTCGCGGGCGAGCGGCGCGCCGGCGGAGGTGGTGTCGATCTTCTTCTGCTCCGGGGCCCAGAGGCGGGCGATGCCTGACAGCTTGCCGATGCCAAGCGGGTCGACGTTGAATTCGGCCGGCATGATCGCGCCCATGACAATGAGCGCGCCTGCGACAAGGCCGCCGCCTGTGATGAGGGCGAGCGTCCTGCCCGAGACATTGAGGTGCACGGGAGCGATGGGCTGTTTGTCGTCAGACATCATTTGGCTCCTGACAGAAAATAGCCCGCAAGCTGTTCGCCGGCCAGCACGATGCCGGCGAGGAAGAGCAGCGCGTTGGCGGCGATGGCGAGGCGGCCGAAGGATTTGGTGGTGCGCCACAGCGTCATGGCGACGAGGATCACGGAGAGGGCCGTGACCTGGCCGATCTCGACGCCGATGTTGAAGGCGATGAGGTTGGGAACGAGGCCGTCCGCGTTGAGGCCGAGTTCCTGCAGCTTGGTGGCGAGGCCGAGGCCGTGGACGAGGCCGAAGGCGCCGACAGCGATGCGGTTGTCGGGCTCGTAGCCCAGCTTGCGGAAGCCGCCGAGGTTTTCGAAGGCCTTGTAGGAGACCGACAGGCCGATGACCATGTCGACAAGGTGAGCCGAGACGCCGAAGTCGAACAGCACGCCGAGGATCAGCGTGGTCGAGTGGCCGAGCGAGAAGAGCGTCACATAGAGGAGGACGTCCTTCAGCCTGTGGAGGAAGAAGATGACGCCGGTGAGGAAGAGCAGGTGGTCGTACCCCGTCACCATGTGCTTGGCGCCGAGATAGAGGAAGGGGAACGGGTCTGCGCCAATGGTGTTGCGTACGAACTCCGCATCCTTGCCGCCGATGGCGTGGGCGAAGACGGGCGGCGCGATAAGGGAGAAGACGAAGAGCGCGAGGAGGATGTGGCGGTTGCGCATCTAGGCTCGCGACTTGGGTCGGGTGTTCTGGGTAGAGGGCGGCGGGATTGCATGCAATGGGCGCGACTGCGCGTTCCCGCAGGTGTGAGGTGCGGGTGAGGCGAGTGCTGGGTGCGCGCGCCCGTGGCGCGCTGTCTTGATGATGAAGATCGGAGCAAAGCGCCCCTCAGTCTTGACGCTACGCGTCGACCCCGCCAATCCGTCGGACTTGGGGATGGTGCAGTGAGCACGCCCTCGTGGTTCGACGGACGGCCGCGAAGCGGCCTGCTCACCGTGAGGGCTATCGGGCAAGTGTAGTCACTTGCGGCGACGGTATTGGATTACTGTAGTTGTATGTCGCTCTTCATTCGGGGCAGAGACGC
>JBGAKC010000044.1:0-37177 GCA_044224605.1 Hyphomonadaceae bacterium | reverse complement strand
GGTTTGCGTTTGCCTCGACGACGGAGGCCGGGCTGTTCGTCGCCTGGGTGTGCCAGAATTTCGAGATGCTGAAGGCAGCGGCGGAGAATACGACGCGGCATGGCAAGCTGGTGGAGCTGTCGCCGCACGTGGAGGGTGACCACGTCTATCTCGTGTGCAGCTACACGACGGGCGATGCGGCCGGGCAGAACATGGTGACGATCGCGACCGAGGCGCTGTGCGCGGCGATCCTCAAGTCGTCGCCGGTGAAGCCGGTCTACTGGTTCGTGGAAGCGAACTTCTCAGGCGACAAGAAGGCGTCGGCGATGTCGTTCGTCGGCGTGCGCGGGCGGAAGGTGACGGCTTCGGTGGATTTGCCGGGCGTGGAGATCGAGAAACAGCTGCACACGACGGCGCGGCGGATGGAAGAATACTGGCGCATGTCGGCGCTGGGAGGCGTGATGTCGGGTTCGATCGGCGTGCAGGGGCATTATGCGAACGGTCTGGCGGCGCTCTATCTCGCGACGGGGCAGGATGCGGCATGTGTGGCGGAGAGCGCGGTGGGCGTGACGCGCATGGAGCTGCGGCAGGGGGAGGGCGGCGACAGGCTGTTCGTGTCGGTGACGCTGCCGAACATCATCGCGGGGACGGTTGGCGGCGGGACCGGCCTGCCGACGCAGAGCGCGGGCCTGAACATTCTCGGCCTGAAGGGTGCGGGGAAGGCGCGAGCGTTGGCCGAGGTGACGGCGGCGGTGTGCCTTGCGGGCGAGCTGTCGATCATCGGGGCGCTGTGCGCGCATGAGTTCGCGAGCGCGCACAAGAATCTGGCGCGGGGCAAGGCGTGAGCGAAGCGGCAGCGCAAGCGAAGCCGGCGCGCGGACTTGCGGCGCGTCTGTGGGAGTACCAGGCGGAGCGCTTTCCGGTTTTCAAGCATGGCGCGCTGATCGCGGCGTTCGGGGCGTCGGCGGTGTGCCTGTCGGCTCTCTTGCGTGGCGCGGCGCCGTCGTGGCTGGCGATTGTTGTCGCCGTGCTGGTGCTGTTCGGCTTCTTCTTCCAGCTGCGCGTCGCGGACGAGCACAAGGACAATGAGGATGACGCGAAATATCGTCCCGAGCGGCCGGTGCCGCGCGGGCTGGTGACGCTGAAGGAACTGCGGCTTGTCGCGATTGGCGTGGGAGTTGCGCAGGTCGGGCTGACAGCATGGCTGGACTGGCGGTTGATCGCGTTGCTGCTGGCCGTATGGGGCTGGTTCGCGATCATGACGAAGGAGTTCTTCGTCCCGAAATGGCTGAAGGCGCGACCGCTCATCTACATGGTGAGCCATATGGCGATCATGCCGCTGATCGATCTCTATGCGACGGCGTGCGACTGGCTGCCGAACAATTTCGCGATGCATGAGGGGTTTGGACTGACGCTGGGGGCATTCCTGCTGCTGTCGCTGGTGAACGGCTCGGCGATCGAGATCGCGCGCAAGAGCTGGGCGCCGGAGCAGGAGCGCGAAGGCGTCGAGACATATTCGAAGATCTGGAAGCCGGGGCCGTCGGGTGTGGCGGTGATGAGCATTGTGCTGGCGGGGCTGGCGCTGTCAGCGTTCATCAATGTGCGGTCGCAGGCAGGTATCTGGTTCCTGGGCGGGCTGCTGCTGGTGAGCGCGTGGACGGCGTGGACGGCGATTGACTATGCCGGGACGCCGACGCCTAAGACTTCGAAGGCCATGGAGACGTCGAGCGGCGTCTTCGTGCTGTGCAACTATCTGTTGCTGGGCGTGCTGCCGTTGATGGTGTCGCTGTGGCCGAAGTAGCGGAGCGATACGTGATGACGGACGAGGCGACGATGTCGCCGGCCGTGGCGGGCGGCAAGGGCGCGGCGCTGGCCAAGCTGGCGGCGACGTTCCCGGTGCCGGCCTTCTTCGTCATTCCGGCGGAAGCGTTCGACGAGCTCGGGCTGAAGGCCGAGGCGCGCGAACAGGTTAAGCAGGGGTTGCAGCGGCTTGGGGCGGGTCCGTTTGCCGTGCGCTCGTCGGGGCGTGAGGAAGACGGTGCAGACTCGGCGCATGCCGGACAGTTCGATACGGAGCTGAATGTTGCTGCTGGCGATGTTGCGACAGCGGCGCATCGCGTGTGGAAGTCCGGCTTCAGCGAGACGCTGGCGCAGTACCGGCAGGCCAAGGGGCTTTCGGGAGCGCCGCAGCCGCCGGCAGTCATTGTTCAAGTGATGATTGAAGCGCGCGCTGCGGGCGTGGCGTTTTCGGCGGATCCGGTTTCGGGTGATCGCACTGTCGTGGTCGTGAGCGCGATTGCCGGACTGGCGGACAAGCTGGTCGGCGGCGAAGCGGATGGCGACAGCTATCGTATCGGCGCACATGGCGAGACGCTGGATGCAGAGCTGGTCGGCGCGGCGCCGGTGCTGAGCGAGGCGGAGCGCGGCGAGGTGGCTGCGCTGGCGCGGCGCGCGGAGGAACATTTCGGCTCGCCGCAGGATATCGAGTGGGCGTTCGATGCGCGTGGCCTGCACCTGCTACAGTCGCGGCCAGTCACGACGCTGGGCGCCAAGGCCGAGGTCGATGGCGAGCTGACGATCTGGGACAACTCGAACATCGTCGAGAGTTACCCGGGGGTTACGTCGCCGCTGACGTTCTCGTTCGCGCGTTATGTGTACAGTCATGTCTACCAGTCATTCGCGCGGCTGATGGGCGTGCCGGTCAAATTGGTGGATGAACATCGCGCCGTGTTCGAGAACATGCTCGGGCGCGTGGATGGACGGGTCTATTACAACCTGCTGAACTGGTATCGCGGGCTGGCGCTGTTTCCGGGGTTCAAGGCGAACCGGAAATTCATGGAAGGCATGATGGGCGTCTCCGAGGCGCTGCCGCAGGAGATGGCCGATGCGATCGCGCCGCCGACCGACAGCGGCGTCGAGCGGTTCTTCGACAACCTGAAATTCGCGCGCGTCGGCTTCGGGTTGATCTGGCACGAGATCACCATCCGCTCGACGATCGACAAATTCTACCAGAGGCTGAACACGGCGCTGGCGCGGCCAGACGCGGAGATCGATGCGCTGTCGGCCACGCAGCTGGCGGCGGAGTACCGGCATCTGGAGCAGCAGCTGCTCGCCAAGTGGGATGCGCCGCTGGTGAACGACTTCCTCTGCATGATTGCGTTCGGCGCGGCGCAGAAGACCATGACAAAGTGGGCGGGTGATGATGGGCTGGCCTTCTTGTCGGGCATGCTGATTGGCCAGGGCGACATTATCTCGGCCGAACCGGCGCGGATGATCCGCGAGATGGGCGCGATGGTGCGCGAGCAGCCGGATCTGGTGATGCGACTGGCGTCGGGCGACCGGATGGCGGTGGATGCGCTGCCGGAATTGCGCACGGCGTTCGATGCGTACATCACGAAGTTCGGGGATCGCTGCACGCAGGAGCTGAAGCTCGAGAGCCGGACGCTGCATGACGATCCGGCGCAAGTGTTGATGGCGATTGCGGCGGCGGCTGCGCCGAAGGAGAGCAGCGGAAAGGTTGAATCTGCGCGCGACCTGCATGACATCGTGCCGGAGTTCGGCAAGCGGATGATGGCGCGCTGGCTGCTCAAGTGGGCCAAGGCGCGGGTGCGCGACCGAGAGAATTTGCGCTTCCAGAGGACGCGGCTGTTCGGGCGCGTGCGGCGCATCTTTCTGGCGATGGGCGCTCGGATGACTGAGACGGGTGTGCTGGATGATCCGCGCGATGTGTTCAATCTCACGGTCGAAGAATTGCTGGGCGCCGTGGAAGGCGCCGGCATCACCGGCGATCTCAAGGCGCTGGGCCGGCTACGCGATGCGGAGCATCGGGCGCAGCTGGCACGGCCCGATCCGCCTGAGCGGTTCAGCATGCGCGGGGCGCATATCAGCGGTGTCGCCGGACTGTCGGCGCAGGCCGCCGAACCGGTCGATGCGAGCGAGGCGCGCAAGGGTCTGGCCTGCTGCAAGGGCGTCGTCACCGCGAAGGTACGCGTGATCGAGGACCCGCGCGTCGAGGCGTTGCTGCCCGGCGAGATTCTCGTGGCCCGGCATACCGATCCGGGCTGGATCGCGGTGTTCGCCAATGCGGCCGGTGTGATCGCGGAGCGTGGGTCTTTGCTGTCTCACTCGGCCATTGTGGCGCGCGAGATGGGCGTTCCGTGCGTGGTTTCGCTCAAGGGCGTGACCCAGTGGCTGAAAACCGGCGATACGGTGCGGCTGGACGGCGGGGCCGGAACGGTCGAAAGAACGGCTCAGGCGGACGCGGGATAACAATGGCCGAAACCGATATCGCAAAACGCGCTGCGTTCGACATCATTCGCTATGCGCAGGTGTGGGAGGACGCGGACATCCTCGTCGCGGCCCTGCGCCCGAAGGCGGGGGACACGGTTGTGTCGATCGCATCGGCGGGCGACAATGCGCTGGCGCTGCTGGCCGAGGGACCGGAACGCGTGATCGCGGTTGATCTCAACCCTGCGCAGCTGGCTTGCGTGCGGTTGCGCGTGGCCATGTACAGGGTGCACAGCCATCACGATTTCCTTGAGCTCATGGGCTCGCGGCCATCCGGGCGGCGGAAGCACTTGCTGGATCAGGCGGCGCATACATTATCGGACGAAGACCAGAAGTTCTGGGCCATGCGGGTGGACCAGGTGCGGAAGTACGGCGTCGGCGGCGTTGGCAAGTTCGAGAATTATTTTCGCACGTTCCGCGAATGGGTTCTGCCGTTCATCCATAACGGCACGACAATCGAAAACCTGCTACAGCCGCGCGATGCTGCGGAACGCAGGGCGTTCTTCGACAAGTACTGGAATAACTGGGGCTGGCGGATGATGATCCGCATGTTCTTTTCACGCTTCGTGATGGGGCGGCTGGGGCGCGATCCGGCGTTCTTTGACCACGTCGAGGGCGGACCTTCGGAACAGGTGGCGCGGCTGACGCGCAAGGCGCTGGTCGATCAGGACCCGTCATCGAATCCGTACCTGCACTGGATCCTCAAGGGTGATCATGGCGATGCGCTGCCGCGGGCGCTGGAACTCGAAAGGTTCGAGACGATCCGCGACCGGTTGGACCGACTGGAGGTGCGGCTCTGCACGGTGGAGACGCTGGCGGAGGAAGGCGTCAAGGCGGACGCGTTCAACCTCTCCGACATCTTCGAATACATGTCGCCGGAGGCGCACGAGAAGGCGTACGGCACGATCCTCGCGGCATCGAAGCCGGGGGCGCGGATCGCCTACTGGAACATGATGGCGCCGCGTCGCGTACCGGCGTCGCTGGCCTCGCGCGTGAAGACGAATGCCGAGCTCGAGGCGAAGCTTAAGCCGATCGACAAGGCGTTCTTCTATTCCGACTTCGTGATCGAGGAAGTTGCGTGAACGACGCGCTGCTGATCAGCGGGGGGAAGATCGCAGGTTCGGTCGTCCTGCTGGCCGTGGTGCTGTGGGGTATGTCGAAGCTGGCGCGGATCGCGAAGCTCGATCCGGAGATCGGGCGTAAGCTGGTTCATATAAGCCTTGGCCTCTACTGCCTGACATTTCCCTATGTGTTCAGTGCGGTGTGGGAGGTTGCGGCCACCTGCGGGCTGGCCGTGCTCGTGTTCCTGCTGGCGCGAGGGACGATGCGGAAGAGCCTGGGAGGCGGGCTGCATGCCGTGCAGCGCACATCGTATGGCGAGCTGTTGTTCGCCATCTCGGTGGCGCTGCTGTTCTGGCTGAAGGACGGGCACTTCGTCTCGCTGGCGCTGCATCACAAGCCGCCGGTGGGGCCGGTCCTCTACATGCTGCCGATCCTGATCCTCACGCTGTGCGATGCGGCGAGTGCGGTGGTGGGCTCCCGTTATGGGAAGAAGACGTTCAGCATCGAGGAAGGCTCGAAGAGCGTCGAGGGCGTGATCGTCTTCGCGGTGACGGCGTGGCTGTTGTCGTTGATCGTCATTTTGCTCATGACTAACATTGGGCGTGGCGAGGCTGTGCTGCTGGCCTTCATCACGGCGGCGTTCGGGGCATTGCTGGAAGCGGCGAGCTGGCGGGGGCTGGACAATTTGTTCATTCCGCTCGGGCTCTACTTCCTGCTGTCGAACCTGCTCTATCTCGGTGTTGTCGGGCTAGCGGTGATCGCCGGGCTGTTCTTGATGGCGCTGTTGCTGCTGCTCTATGTTACGCGGCACCGGGCTGGCGAAGAGCGGCATTTCCTGGCGGTCGGCTCGACGCTGTTCTTCTGCATTGCAATCTTTGCAGAGCCGCCGAGCGTCATCACGCCGGCCGTGGCTGTCGTGACCTACTTCATCGCCGATGCGGTGCGCCGTGGGCAGCGGCCGCAGTTCGATGCGCTGAACCTGCTGCTGGTCGTGCTGGCGGTGGCGCTGTTCTATTTCGTGGTCAGCAATGTGGCTCACAAGGACACGATCTTCGGGTTCAACCTGTCCTTCGCGGCGCTGGCGGCAGGGATTTCGGCGCGGTTCGCGCAGAAGCTGTGGCGGCTGGTTGCGGTAATTGTGGTTGCGTGGGCTGCTATGTCGATCCGCACATACTGGGCGCTGCGCCAGAGCGAGACAGGTCTCATCTTCACACTGATCGGGCTCGTCGGGATAGTCGTCGTGGCGATTGCCGGATGGCTGCTGAGGAGGCGTGACTACGAACGGCCATGGATGATGCTTGGAGGCCTGAGCATGGCGATCGGATTTGCAACCTATCCGCTGTGGCCCGACCCATGAGCGCGCCGGAAAACCTCAACGCGCCTGGCGCGAGCCTCGCGATCTATCGCGACGGACCATCGCTCGACGGCGCGAAAACTGCGGCGCTCGGGCAGTTCGCCTGCGAGACGGCGGCGGCAGGCGCGACGCTGATCCGCGAGGCGATGGCGCATCTGCGGGCGGAGGGCTTCGGCGCCGTGCTGGGGCCGATGGATGGGTCGACCTGGGAGAAGCACAGGCTGGTCGTCGAGAGCAATGGGCGGCCGCCTTTTCTGATGGAGCCATCCAATCCGGAGCACTATGTGGACGCGTTCGAGCAGTCGGGCCTGAAGGTCGTTTCGCGCTACGTTTCGGCGGTGCGGACGGCGGATGTGCTGGACAGCAAGTCGGTTCCGCCCGCCGGCGTGCGGTTGCGCAACTTCGATCCGGCGCGTGCTGAGGAAGAGTTGACGCGCATTCATGCGCTGTCGCTCGAGGCGTTCGCGTCAAACCATTTCTACCAGCCGATCTCGCTTGAGGCGTTTCTGTCGAATTACCGGCCCGTGCTGAAGGCGGTCGACCCGGAGCTGGTGCTGCAGGTCGAGGATGAGGCTGGCGAGCTCAAAGCCTTCCTGTTTGCCGTTCCCGATCTAGCCGAGGGGCCGAAGCCCAAAGCAGTCATTCTGAAGACGTATGCATCGCGGGTGAAAGGTGGCGGGTCGATGCTGGCGAATGTGTTCCATGAGCGAGCCAAGAAGCGTGGCTTCTCGGAAGTGATCCATGCGCTGATGCACGAGACCAATCTCTCGGCGACTCACAGCAATGACAAGGGCGGCTCGGTATTCCGGCGCTACGCGCTGTGGGGCGGACGGCTTTGAACCTCGTCGAGCTGTTCCTGAGCCATGTGACGGCGCGGCCGGATGCGGCGGCGATCATCACGCCTCAGGGGCGCGTAGTGACGTATGCCGAGCTGGCGCGGGCCTCGGCGGCGCGAGCGCATGCATATGAGTGCTCGGGCATCAAGGCCGGCGATGTGGTGCTGATCGCGCGGGGCGTGTCCGTCGGACTGTACGAGACCCTGCTCGCTGTTTTCCGTCTCGGCGCCGTGGCGATGTTTCCGGAACCGGCGGCCGGGCTGAAGGGACTGCGTGTGGCGGTCGATGCGGTGCGGCCGAAGGCGGTTGTCACCACCGGTATCGGGCATGTGCTGCGTCTGCTGTTTCCCGAACTGCGGCGGTTGAGGCCGCTGCCGGAGCCAAACGGCAAGGAGCCGGGGCGCGATATTCTCGAACATCTCCCCGGCGAGGCGCCGGCGCTGATCACTTTCACGTCCGGCTCGACCGGGCGGCCGAAAGGTATTGTACGGTCGTCGGACTTTTTGGTGCTGCAACACACACTGCTGGAGAAGCTGCGCCAGACGAAGCCCGGAGATGTCGATCTGATCTCGTTGCCGGTGTTCATCCTGTCGAACCTTGCGGCGGGCGCGACGAGCGTCATCCCGGCCGGCAGGCTCACGCGGCCGGCGAAGCTGAGTGGAGCAGCGTTGCGGCGGCAGATGCTCGATCATCGCGTGAACCGGATCGTGGCGCCGCCCGCTGTCGTGGCGCGGATCACGGAGGGCGCGGAGCCGATGCCGCGACTGGAGGCAGTGTTCACGGGCGGTGGGCCGGTGTTTCCTAACCTGCTCCACGCCGTTGCGCGTGCGGCGCCGAAGGCGGCGATCCATGCGGTCTACGGATCTACCGAGGCCGAGCCGATCGCGCATTTGGAGTTCAAGGAGGTCGGCGTTGCCGATTGGGAGGCGATGGCGAATGGCGCTGGACTTCTTGCGGGCACGCCCATTCCGGAGATCGAGGTCGATATCCGCGATCGTGAAGTGTTTGTCGCCGGACCGCATGTGAACCAGGGTTATCTCGATCCGTCGGACGACAAGTCGACCAAGTCGATCAGCGGCGGGAAGCTGTGGCACCGCACGGGCGATGCGGCGCGGCGGGACGAGCAAGGGCGGCTGTGGTTGTTGGGACGGCGCGAAGCTGCATCCGGCGGGCTGTTCCCGTTCGCCATCGAGACCGCTGCGCTGAGCTGGCCGGGCGTGCGGCAGGCGGCGCTGCTGGCGGGCGAAGGTCGGGCGAAGCTGGCGCTGTCGGGCGACGGGCTGGATCAGGCGGCGCTGCAGGAGCGCGCTGCGAAGCTGGGGCCCATCGACGTGGTCATCCTTCGAGAGGTGCCGATGGACAAGCGGCACAACTCGAAAGCGGATTACGCGCGGCTGAGGAAGCTGCTGGCATGAACCTGTTCAGCCAGATCAGGCGCGACTGGGGGCCTGCGATGAACGCGGCGGACCGGACACGCGTGGTGCTGGCGGGCGGCTTCATCTTCGGGGCGCTGAGCCATTTCTGGTGGGTCTGGATCCACGGCGATCTCTGGTATTATGGACCTGCGCCGAGCTGGGCGCCGTTCTTCTGGTATGGGATCTGCGCGGTTGATTTCGTCGTCGCATGGCTGCTGCTCGCACGACCGCGCGCTGGGATCGCGCTGAGCTTCGCGACGATGGTGACGACGCTGATCGTGAACTGGACGCAGTTCCCGACCTTCCAGTTCGTGTTCAACTATGTGCTGATAGGCCTGACGATCTTCGGCGTGATCGTGTTCGTTACGACGCCGTGGCTGTGGCGCGCCTCGCGCTGGAAGCTCAGCCCGAAGTCTTGAGGACGTAGCGGCGGTTCAGCGGCTGCACGGGGCGCGCATTCCAGGGGAACAGCGTCGAGAAGGCAGCGACCTGGCTCGGTGAGATCGTCTGCGGCGCGGCCATCACCGTCCAGTGCACAGTCTCGGAGCAAGGCGGCGTGGTGAGTGAGCCTTCGTAGCGGAAGGCGCTGCCTGCCGGGATGAACTTGGCCGGGTCGATGTCGAACGCGACGGCGGCCTTCCCTTCCTTCGCCGGGGCGGTGGCCCAGATGGCGTCGAGATTGGGATTGGCCGAGCCTTCCATGAACATCACGCCGATTACCGCGAGTTCGCCATCCTTCGCCGCGTGCACGAAGTGAACTTCGAGCGGGAACTGCTTGCCGTCGATCGTGTGTTCGGAGGGGTGGTGGAAATGGAACTGCTTGAGAACGTAGTCCTTGCCATCGAGCGTGATGCCGCCGCCGTCGGCGACGTCGACCTGGAGGGTGTGGCCATTGTTGACGACCATGCCGCCATTGACGGGCAGCCAGTGCGGTTGCGCGGCGGCGATGCCGGCAGGCATGGCGCTGGCGAGATCGATCGGCGACTGCTGCATGCCCACGGCGCAGGGCTTGTTATCGGCAGAGATTTCGCCCCAATGGGCGGGTCCGCCCTCGCCGCCATAGGACCAGTGTTCGGGTGCGGGGGTGGCGGATTTCGCGTTTTCCTCGGCCTCCGGCGGATCGACAAATGCCGCAGTCAGCCCCGCCATTGCTAGCGCGCTGAGCATCAGGGATGCACGAATGGAGACGGTCATGATCGGGGGAGTTTCCCGCGTTATGGCCAACAAAAGGTTAAGGTGCGGGCAGGGCGAATTAACCCGCTTTTGGTCCGGGCAGGACAGGACGGGCTGGAGCGCCTATCTTCGAGGGCGATGGCCGACGATCAGAAAACGCCAAGCCTGCTGCCGCCCCGCTTTGCGGCATGGTTCGGCTCGCGTGGCTGGAGCGTGCGGCCGCACCAGGCGGGGCTGATCGAGGCGGCGCGGCGCGGGCAAGGCGGGCTGGTGATCGCGCCGACCGGGGGCGGCAAGACGCTGGCCGGATTCCTGCCCAGCCTGATCGAGCTGGCGGAGGCGCCGCCGCGCGTCCATCCGGCATTGCACACGCTCTATATCTCGCCGCTGAAGGCGCTGGCGACCGACGTGGCGAGGAATCTCGCGGCGCCGGTTGAGGAAATGCAGCTCGATCTCACGCTGGAGACGCGGACGGGCGATACGAGCCAGTCCCGCCGGCAGAGGCAGCGAGCGAAGCCGCCGGACATTCTGCTGACGACGCCGGAGCAGCTGGCGCTGCTGGTGGCGTCCGAACATGCGCAGCGGTTCTTTGCCGACCTGCGCGCCGTGATCGTCGACGAGGTGCACGCGATCGCGCAATCGAAACGTGGCGACCTGCTCGCGCTTTGCCTGGCCACGCTGCGCGAATGGGCGCCGGCGGCGCGGCATATCGGATTGTCGGCGACGGTGCGAGATCCGGATGCGCTGGCGCGTTGGCTGGGGCCGGGCGCCCCGATCATTAGGCACCAGGGCGGCGCGAGCGCGAATATCTCCGTGCTGGAGAGCGAGGCGCGCATTCCGTGGTCGGGTCATACGGGGCGGCACAACATTCGCGAGGTCTATGCGGCCATCAAGGCGGCCAAGATGTCGCTGGTGTTCGTCAATACGCGCAGCCAGGCGGAGATGACGTTCCAGGAGCTGTGGCGTGTGAACGAGGATGCGCTGCCCATTGCCCTGCACCACGGCTCGCTCGATGTGGACCAGCGCAAGAAGGTCGAGACCGCGATGGCGGCGGGCAAGTTGAAGGCGGTGGTTTGTACGTCCACGCTCGATCTCGGCATCGACTGGGGCGACGTTGATCTCGTCGTACAGATGGGGGCGCCGAAGGGCTCGTCGCGCCTGATCCAACGTATCGGCCGCTCGAACCACCGGATGGACGAGCCGAGTCGGGCCCTGCTCGCACCGTCGAACCGGTTTGAGGTGCTGGAATGCCGGGCGGCGGTCGAGGCTGTTGCGGCGGGTGAGCTGGACGGGCCGGGGCCGCGGCGCGGCGGGCTGGACGTTCTGGCGCAGTACATAATGGGGCGAGCGTGCGGTGATGGGTTCGACGCCGTGAAGCTGTATGAAGAGATCAAGGTCGCGGCGCCCTATGCCGATCTGGACTGGGAGACGTGGGAGCGTGTCGTCGATCTCGTGGCGACAGGCGGCTATGCGCTGAAGACCTATGACCGTTTCCGGCGGATCGTTAAGTTTCCCGATGACGTCTGGCGGGCGCGCAATGACGATGTGCGGCGGCAGCATCGCATGAACATCGGAACGATCGTGGAAGACCCGATGATCTCGGTTCGACTGGTTAGCTTCTTCAGGAGCGGAACGGAGAACAAGAAGCTGATGCGGCCGGGCCGCAAGCTGGGCGAGATGGAGGAATACTTCTTCGAGATGCTGACGCCGGGCGACACGTTCCTGTTTGCCGGCGAGGTGCTGAAGTTTGAAGGCATATCCGAAACCGACGCGCTGGTGACGCGGACCTACGATCCCGATCCGGCCATCCCGAGCTACAATGGCGGCAAATTCCCGCTGACGACATTCCTCGCGGATCGCGTGCGCGCCATCCTGCACGATCGCGAACGCTGGCATCTGCTGCCGGATCAGGTGCGCGAATGGATCGAGGTGCAGGAGCGCAAGTCGATCATTCCTGATGTCGACCAGCTTCTGGTGGAGACGTTCCCGCGCGGGGATCGCCACTACCTCGTCTGCTATCCGTTCGAGGGGCGGCTGGCGCACCAGACGCTGGGGATGCTGCTGACGCGGCGCATGGAGCGAGCGGGGCTGAAGCCGCTGGGCTTTGTTGCGTCGGAGTATGCGCTGTCGGTTTGGGCGCTAGAAGACATGCGGGGGGAGGATCTCGACCAGTTGTTCCACGAGGATATGCTGGGAGACGATCTCGATGCGTGGCTGGAGGAAAGCGCGCTGATGAAGCGGACCTTCCGCAACAATGCGTTGATCGCCGGCCTGATCGAACGGCGGATGCCCAAGCACGAAAAGACCGGGCGGCAGATAACCTTCTCTACTGACCTCATCTACGACGTGCTGCGTTCACATGAGCCGGATCACATCCTGCTGCAGGCGGCGCGACAGGACGCGGGCGAAGGGCTGCTCGACATCCGGCGTCTCGGTGATGCGCTGAAGCGCTTCAAGGGCAAGATCGTGCATTCGAAGCTCGACCAGATCTCGCCCTTCGCCGTGCCCGTGATGCTGGAGATCGGCAAGGAGCCGGTGTTCTCGGGCGATGCGGCCGAAGCCATCCTGCGTGAGGCGGAGGACGATCTAGTCCGCGATGCGATGAGCTAGGGCGCCTAGTTCTCGAAGGCGCCTTGCGTGTTTCCAGCCTTGCGCTGCTGGTCATAGGAGTCGACGCTCTCATGCGCGGCTTTGTCGAAGGCGTCCCATTCCGCCTGAGTCGAGCACACCTTTTGCGGGAAGTTCGAGCCCATGACCTTCATGGTCTTGCAGACCTGTCCGGCGTCCGTACCGGCGGCCTTGGCCGCTCGGGTTTCCTCAAGTGCAGCCCAGCGCATGGCGGCGGCGCCGCCGGGAGTCATCAGGCTGGAGCAACCGCCAAGCATGGCGACAGCGGCAGTAACGGCAACGAAGTAACGCAAGCAAATACTCCCCAACCCGACTTGTGTCGTTGTTATCGAGATTTCCGCCTCGGAAAAGATCAGTTCGGACGATTGAACGCGCCAACGTTGGCGTTCTGTCGGCCCTCGGCAAGAATGCTATCTGTCTCGCGCCGCCGCTTTTCGTCGAACGCGGCCCACGAGGCGGCCGAGGCGCAGATCGTACGCGGGATGTTCGTGTCGATCGGAACATCGCGCCGGCATTCCATGCCTTCGATATTGGCTTCGCCAAGCGTCATCCGCTCCCGGGTCACCGTGGGCGTCATCGAGCAGGCTGACAGCGCGATCGCCGCCAGGGAGATGCCTGAAAATAGGCCAGAAAACAGAAGTGCGCGTGTCATGCCTGTCCTCCAGAAGAATGCAATTATAGCAGATTTTCTGGTGGAGAAACGCCTCCGGGGTTCAACTGAATGTGCGAAGTTGACGGAGTGGACGGCGCTAGTCAGGGTTCTGGCCATGTCCCGGAGCCTTCCTCGCGTGAAAAGCCGCCAGGACCTCGTTTTCGAGGTCGCGGGCGAACACGTGTCGCTGCAGCCCTGTGGCGCGCTGTGGTGGGAGGCCGCCGGAGTGCTGGTTGTGTCCGACCTGCACCTCGAGAAAGCCTCGTCTTTTGCGGCTCGGGGGCAGATGCTTCCGCCCTACGATACCGGCGCAACGCTCCGGCGCGTGGCGCGGCTGGTCGAGCAGCTGGCGCCGACAACGCTGATCTCGCTGGGCGACAGCTTCCACGACCGCAGCGCGCGCGTGCGCATGGCTGGCGAAGACGTGGCGCTGGTGCGCAACCTGACGGAGGCGGTCGACTGGGTTTGGATCGAGGGAAACCACGATCCCAAGCCACCGGCAGATCTCGGAGGCCGCATGGCGGATCAACTCCGGCTCGGCACGCTTGTCTTCCGGCATGAGCCTCTCGCGGGTCCGGCGCGTGGCGAGATTGCTGGGCACCTGCATCCTTGCGCGCGCGTGGCAGGCCGCGCTGGCCGCAGCGTACGGGCGCGCTGCTTCGTCACCGATGGCGAGAGGCTGGTGATGCCGTCCTATGGGGCGCTGACCGGCGGGCTCAACATACTGGATGAGGCGTTCACGCCCCTCTTCCCGGATGGCGCGTTCGCTGCGGTGACGGGACGCGATGGCGTCTATCTCGCCGCGAGCGAGCGGTTGATGCCGGACACTCTGAGAGCGGCGGGTTGACCGCTTAGTCGAACATCTTCGAGATGGACTCGTCGTTCGCGATGCGGCGGATGGCTTCGCCGATTAGCGGGGCGAGCGAGATCGTGCGGATCTTCTTCGACTTGGCCACCGACTCCGACGGCGGGATCGTGTCGGTGATCACCAGCTCCTTGAGCTGCGATTTGTCGATGTTGGCTGCGGCGCCGTTGGAGAGCACGCCGTGGGTGACATAGGCCGCGACTTCCTTGGCGCCCTTCTTCAGCAGGGCGTCAGCCGCATTGATCAGTGTGCCGCCCGAGTCCGTCATATCGTCGATCAGGATGCACTTCCGACCTTCGACATCGCCAATGATGTTCATGACTTCGGACTCGCCGGCCTTCTCGCGGCGCTTGTCGACGATGGCGAGGTCGGCTTCGAGGCGCTTGGCCAGCGCGCGGGCGCGCACCACGCCGCCAACGTCCGGCGAGATGACCATCAGGTCCTTGGCTCCATATTTCTTGAGGATGTCCTCGGCCATGTCCGGCTGTGCGAACAGGTTGTCGGTCGGCACGTCGAAGAAGCCCTGGATCTGGGCGGCGTGCAGGTCGACCGTCACGACGCGATCGGCGCCTGCGGTGGTGATCAGGTTGGCGACGAGCTTGGCCGAGATCGGCGTGCGGCCATCCGTCTTACGGTCCTGGCGTGAATAGCCATAGTAAGGGATTACTGCCGTGACGCGCCGCGCGCTCGCGCGGACCAGCGCGTCGATCGTGATCAGCAATTCCATCAGGTGGTCGTTGGCCGGGGCAGAGGTTGACTGGATCACATAGACGTCCTGACCGCGGACGTTCTCGTTCACCTTCACGAAGACCTCGCGGTCCTTGAAGGTCTTCACCTCTGCGTTGGTCAGCCGGATGTCGAGATAGGCGGCTATCCTGTCGGCAAGCGGACGGTTGGAATTGCACGAGATGAGTTTCATCCGCCCGCTCTCCCAAAATGCCGCCCCTGAAACTTCTGGATCAAGGGGCTCCCGTCGGCGTCACGCTTCTGTCGCAGAATCGTTCCCCGGGCAATCGCGGGATGTGAGGATTCCCTGGGGATGACCGCGCCAGAATGAGACGTGGCGTAAATGCCGCAGGTTTTGTGACAGCGACGCGTTCGCGCTGATCACGCTACAAGCATGATTCCAGTCATGTTCCGTCCGCAGTCGCGGTCTCCGGCTTTCACGGATGCGCGATGCGAGAAATAGAGATCGGGCTGGGTCAGCGTGTCATCGGTCAGCGCATCCGTGTGGGCGACGCCCAGGCGGGCGAGGCGTCCGGCGCAATAGCGCTTGAGATCGAAGAACTGCCGGTCGCCCTCGCCGGGATCGAACAGATTCTCTGCCCAGGGCGAGATCTTCATCACGGCGTCGAAAAGATCGGGCCCGACTTCGAAGGAAGCTTGCGACAGGCAGGGGCCGATGCCGGCCGCCATCCTTCCGGGGTCTGCGCCGAGCTGGCCCATGACATCGACCGCACTCTCGATCACGCCGCCAACTGCGCCGCGCCAGCCCGCGTGGATGGCGGCGATGACGCCGTTGTGCGGATCGCATAGCACGATCGGCGCGCAATCCGCCGCCAGAACGCCGAGCAGGAGTCCCGGGCGCTTCGCGACCAGAGCATCGCATTCGGGTCGTTCGTTGGGAGCAAATGCATGGTCGGCGACAACGGCCTTGGACGAATGGATCTGTCGCGGCGCCGCCAGTTTCTCGGGATCGGCGCCGAGCGCCAGGCAGACGCGCCGACGGTTCTCCATAACCTTTTCCGGTTCATCGCCCGAACCGGGTCCGCAATTGAGGCTGCGATAGACGCCGGTCGAGACCCCGCCCCTGCGCCCGAAGAAGCCGTGACGCACATGCATCGAATATCGCTTGAGTGCGGGTGCTTCTTCGTAGGGCGGGCGTTCCGTCGTCATCCTGTCTCCGTCAAAAGCCCGGCGGCGTCGCCGCCATGTGCGGCGTCAGTGCGATGGCCCGGAATCTTTCGCCCATCTCGCTGGCAGAGATCAGCTTTTGCAGCGCCTCGCGGATTTCGTTGTCGCGTTGCGGATTGGCCTTGGACAGGAACTGCCCGCGCTCACGTGCGCCAAGCCGCAGCAGGAAGTTGCCCTGGCTGATCGGGCCATGAACCGCGAGGCCCTCGCTCAGGGAAATCTGGCGCAGGCGCGGGAAGTCGACGTCAGCGGTGAGGTCGCACACGCCCGGGTCTTCCAGCGGATCTACCTGCTTGCCCGCCCGATAGGCGCGCAGCGTGTCGCCAGGAGAGCAATCTGCAGGTCCATAATCGATGAACAGCGCCCGTCCCGCGCCTTGGCGGAACCGGCGCGCAATCGAGGAGACCAGCGTCTCCAGCGCCGGCGCGTATTCGACATGATCGCCGACGGGAATGAGATTGGCGGGTAAGTCGGCCGGCGGCCCTATCCCGAATTTGAGCGTGTTGCCCATGCCGAGGCCAACCTGGCGTTCGCGCCAGCCATTTCCGTCGCGCACGAACTGGCGGATGGCGAGGCAGTCGAGGAATTCGTTTCCGATGATGATGGACGGGCCCGGCGGCACGCCGTCGAGATCGTCATAGTGGCGGATCGTATAGGCGCTCAGCCTGTCGGCCTGCACCTGCCGAAGCGCAGGGCTCGCCTCGATCAGCCCGATCTGGGCCGCATCGATGAAGCCGGGAACTGACGACGCCGCGCGCAGCATGTCGGCCATCATGGTCGCGCGGCCGGGGCCGAGTTCGACCAGGTTCACTTTCGATGGCTTGCCCAGCGCCAGCCATTCGTGCGCCGCCCACAGGCCCAGGAGCTCGCCGAACACCTGCGAGGTCTCCGGCGCCGTGGTAAAGTCGTGGTTGAAGCCGGGGCGCACGGCGTAATAGCCGTCCGTCGGATCGTGCAGGCACATCAGCATGTAGAGCGAAACGGGCATGGGCCCGTTGACGCGGATGGTCTCGATGATGCGCTGGCGGAGCGCGCTCACGCGGGTTTCGCCTCGCCGCGGTTGCGGTTGGCCCACCAGATCAAGAAGCCCCCGGCCACCAGCATGAACAGCGACAGCAGCATGCCCATGGTGAACCATTCCGGCATGATGCCTTGCGTGAAGCTGTCCGGCTCGCGGAAGTTCTCGACGAAGGTGCGGCACAGCGCGTAACCAATCAGGAATATGCCGGCCGTCATCCCCGGTTTGCGGAGCATCTTCAGCTTCCACACGCAGACCCAGCACACGGCGAACAGCAGGATGCCTTCCAGCGCCGCTTCGTAGAGCTGGCTCGGATGCACGAGCGGATGCCCCTCAGACGGTCCCCAGCTTCGCGTCGCCCAGTCATAGACCGGGAAGCGCATCGCCCACGGCGCATCGGTCGGGCGGCCATATAGTTCGCCGTTGATGAAGTTGGCGATGCGGACGAGGAGGATGCCGATAGGCGCCGCCGAGCACGCCACGTCGCCGAGGCTCAGCACGTTGATCTTCCGCAGCCACGCCGTCGCGAACACGGCGATCGTCGCGCCGATGAGTCCGCCATGGAAGGACATGCCGCCTTCCCACATGCGCAGGATGAACATCGGATCGCCGGACAGTTTCTGCGGCTCGAAGGGGATCGTGTAGAACAGAATATAGCCGATGCGGCCGCCAAGCAGGATGCCGATCATCGCGTAGAAGGCGAAGTCGTCGATGTCCTGCTTCTTCAGCGGCGCCTGTGGCGCATCGCCCCAGAGGTGCGGGCGTGCGGTGAGGCGCACCGCATACCACCAGCCGAGCAGCAGGCCAAAAATATAACCCAGGGCATACCAGCGGACCGGAAAGGGCCCGAGATGGATCGGCCCCAGCTGCATATCGGGCAGTGGAATGGTGAACGCCGCCGGATCTATGCGCGGAAAGGGAATTTCGAGAGGAATGTACATGGCGACGCTGTAACCCATTCCGCGGCCACTTTGAAATATGCGGCCAACCGGGTCATATAGATACCGGCTCCGGCAGCGGGGTCTACCGTGGAGGCGCCTGTGCAGACCCGCAATCCGATCATGGACGATATTTCCCGTGTGATGCAGGGCGCCGCCGGCATGGCCCAGGCCGCGAATGACGAGGCGAAAGCCCTCTTTCGCTCCGCCGCCCAGCGCGTCGTGGCCGACATGGATCTGGCGAAACGGGAAGAAGTCGAGGCATTGAAGGCGCTTGCGCGTTCCGCGATCGAAAGGGCCGAGGCTCTGGAGAAGCGCGTCGCCGAGCTCGAGGCCAAGCTTGGCGGCCAGCCCTAGGCACGATTCGAGTCACCAAACCCTTAACCACGCCGCTGTTGTGGGGCCAGCCAACCCTCTGTAGCGTCGTTCATGAAACGGGCCTGTCCCGTGATTCTGGGAGGACCAGATGTCTCAACTGAACTCCATCACCGCAGAAACGACGGATCGCGCGCTCGACGTTGTCGAGCACACGCTGCTTGCCGCCGACTGGGCCTGTGAGCGTTCGGAAGACGGCATCATCCATTGCGCCGCGCAGACGAAGTGGGGCGAGTTCGGCGGCATGTTCGCCTGGCGCGACGAGCCGGCTTCGCTGAACTTCTCGCTGACGCTTGACCTGCGTGCGCCGAACGCGAAGCAGTCGGCGATCTCGGAGCTGCTGCGCCGGATCAACGAGCGTCTCTGGCTTGGCCACTTTGACTACTGGAACGAGGAAGGCGTTGCCGTTTTTCGCCATACCATCCCGATGCTCGACCGCATCGCACCGGATGGCGGCGAGATCGCGGCCGTGATCGCAGCGGCGCTGGATGCGGCGGACCAGTTCCTGCCGGCGTTCAACTTCGTCGTCTGGGCCGGCAAGTCGGCGGAAGACGCCGTCGCCGCCGTGATCTTCGAAACGCAAGGCGAAGCGTAAGCTCATGGCCGCAGCGAAAGCTCCGCGGCTCAAGCACGCCGTTCTCGCGGGCGCCGGGCGCATGGGCTCGGCGATGGCGCGTGGCTGGCTGCAGGACCTTGGCGCGGCCGGCGTCGGCAAACTCTCCGTGCTCGAGCCCGAGCCGGGCGAAGACGTTGTCGAAGCCGCCAACGCCAAACTGATCGCGCTGAACCCGCCGCCCGAACCGGCGGACATTCTCGTTCTCGCGATCAAGCCGCAAGGCTTCACCGGTTCTATCGATAGGCTGAAGGCCTGGGTGTCGCCGCAGACGCTGGTGGTCTCCATCATGGCCGGCGTCACGATCTCGCGGATCGCGTCGGCGCTGGGCTGCCCGAAAGTGGCGCGCGCCATGCCCAACACGCCGGGCGCCATCGGCATGGGCGCGACGGCGTTCGCGCTTTCTGAGGCTTGCGGCGATGCGGAAAGCGTCGCGACGGGCAAGCTGCTCGAACCGCTTGGCCTCGTGATCGGTCCGCTCAAGGAAACGCAGATGGATGTGGTGACGGCCGTATCCGGCTCGGGTCCCGCCTATGTCTTCCTGCTCGTCGAGGCGCTCGCGGCTGCGGGCAAGGCGGCGGGCCTCGATGAAGCAACGGCCAATGCGCTCGCGCGCGAAACCATCGTTGGCGCCGGCGCGTTGCTCGGCGAGTTTGCGGAATCTCCCTCCGAACTGCGCAAGGCCGTGACGTCTCCCGGCGGCACAACCGCCGCCGCGCTCGACGTGCTGATGGCTGGTGGAGGCATGCCCGACCTGATGCGCAAGGCCGTGGACGCAGCTGTCAGGCGCGGGGCGGAACTGGCAAAGGAAGCAGACAAGAAATAACGCTTAGTCGTCCTCGTCGCGCAGTCCCCTAGGACGCTCCGCGTCCAGCGGCAGACGGATGGTCGCGCGCAGTCCGCCAAGCTCCGATTTCCCAAGCGTGACGTCGCCGCCATGCGCCCGCGCCGTGTCGCGCGCAATAGTCAGGCCCAGGCCGACGCCCGAGACGTTCTGGTTGCGCGCCGCGTCGAGGCGGCTGAACGGCCGGAAGGCGTCCTCGTAATTCTCGGGCGGGATGCCGGGGCCGTCATCTTCCACTGTGATCACTGCTTCGCCGGAAGCGGCGGCCACCGTCACGCGCACCTGTTTGCCGTGATCGGCGGCGTTGTTGGCAAGGTTCGATATGGCGCGTTTGAGAGAGAGCGGCCGCACGCGCATCGGCACAGGGGCTGTTGCGATGAAGTCAAGTTTCGCCCGGGCGCTTGCTGCGACCACGGCCTCGCGGGCGATCGCCGCGATGTCTGATTGCACCGGCTGCTCGCCTTCCTCGCCACGCGCGAAGGCGAGATAGCCATCGAGCATCCGCTCCATTTCCTCGATATCGTTCCGCGCAGGCTTGGTGTCGTAATCCTTGGGCGCCAGCGCCAGCTCCAGCTTCAGGCGCGCCAGGGGCGTACGCAGGTCGTGGCTGACGCCCGCCAGCATCGCCGTCCGCTGGTCGGCATAGCGCCGGATGCGGTTCCGCATGCGCAGCAGCGATCGCGCCGCCTTGCGCACTTCTATGGCGCCGGACGGCTTGAAGTTCGGAACATCTTCGCCGCGCCCGAACGCGTCCGCCGCCCATGACAGCTGCAGGATGGACCGCACCTGGTTGCGCAGGAACAGGTAGGACGTGAACAACAGCAGCACGCTGAACGCCACCGTCCACACGATGAAGATGTGCGCGGTGATGATGACCACGCGCTTGCGGTCCATCTTGGCTTCGAGCAGGCCTTCCGGCGTTAGCAGGCGGATCGTCATCACGTCGCCAGGCAGGTAGCGGTACGACCATTGGTATGTCGGAAAGCCGATCTTGAGTTCGTCACCCAGCTGGTCACAGCAATCGCCCCCGGGCGGCTTCACCAGAGCCTTTACGCCGGGGGTGAATGTCACATCCATCAGGCCGGCGTTTCGAAAGCCGTCGACCATCTTGGGCCAGGCTTCCGGATTATCGCGGCGTTGTTGCAGCAGGTATTGAATCTCCTGCACCACGGCGCGCGAGAGCTTGGCGTTCACCTGCTCCACGTGCGTGTAGAAGAAGAACAGCGTCATCGCCACGACGAAGATCAGCATCGGGACGATGAGGATCAGGATGTTGCGGGCGTTGTAGCCTCTCGGCGTATAGTCGCGGAGGCGCATCTCAGTCCCCGGTCAGGCGATAGCCGACGCCGCGCACGGTCTGCAGGTGCACAGGCTCGCGCGGATCGCGTTCGATCTTGCGGCGCAGGCGCGTCACCTGAACATCCACCGACCGTTCGACGCCAGCGGCCGTCAGCACCGCCAGTTCATGCCGCGAGATCGCCGCGCCGGCCCGGCCCGCCAGGATCGACAACAGCTGTGTTTCGCTTTCGGTGAGGCGTACCAGCCGCCCGTCCTTGCGCAGCTCGCCCTTGCCGACGTGGAACACCATGCCCGAGAGCTTGATCTCTTCCACGGGCGCCTCAGGCGCTGCGCGTTTCAGGATGGAGCCGATGCGCAGCGCCAGCTCTTCCGGCTCGAACGGCTTGGGCAGGTAGTCGTCCGCGCCCAGCTTCAGTCCTTCGATCCGTTCCGCCGGCAGGCCCCGCGCCGTCAGCAGGATCACCGGCGTTTGCGATTTCAGCTCCCGCATGTCCTTGAGCAGGGACAACCCGCTCTCGCCCGGCATCATCACGTCGAGGATGACGAGGTCGAACGACATCGCCGACATGAATTTCCGCGCCGAGGCGGCGTCCTTCGCCGTCGTCACGTCATGGCCTTCGCGCGCGAGATAGCGCTTCAGCAGGTCGCGCAGACGGTCGTCGTCGTCGACGGTGAGGATGTGGGCCTTCTGATTCACGGCTCGCCCCGGACGCGGAGCAGATCCGACAGCATCCGCCGCGCGCCCGTCACAGCATCGGGTCCGGCCGACAGGAAGGCCTGGCGCAGCGCCGTGCGCCGCCGCTCCGTCGCTTCCCGTGTGAAGGACTGGCCCTCCGGCGTCAGCGTCACCAGCCGGCGGCGGCGATCACGCGGATCCGTGTCGCGGGTGATCAGCTTGCGCGCCTCGAGCTGGTTGAGGTTGCGGGCAAGGGATTGCTTGGGCGCGGCCAGCCGCGCACGCAGGTCGCCCACATCCATCGGTCCGAGGTCGAAGACTTCCTGCAGGATGTCCATTTCGGGGCCCGAGATGTTGGCGGCGGCGCCTACCGCCTCGGCCAGCTGGCTCAGTTTCCGGGCCGCCGCGCGGATCAGCGCTGCGCCCTCATTCAGGTCCTGGTCGCGCAGATACAGGCGCCCGTCGGCGCTCGCCGGGGCTTGAGGGACTGGCTGGGGTCGGTTGACAGGTATGGCCACGACCGGACAATGGGAGAGCGAGACGCGAAACTCAAGCTGATCCCCCCATTGCGCGGCTCCCAAGGACGATAATAATGGCTGCCCCTTCCGCGAATTTTGTCCCGTATGACGACCGTGACGGCTGGATCTGGCTGGACGGCAAGATGGTGCCGTGGCGGGACGCCAAAATTCACGTACTGACGCACAGCCTGCATTACGGCTCCTGCGTGTTCGAGGGCGAACGCGCCTACGAGGGCGTCGTATTCCGTAGCAATGATCACTCGAAGCGGCTTCACAAGTCGGCCGAGCTGGTGGGCTACAAATGTCCCGTGCCGGTGGCCGAGCTGGACAAGATCAAGCTCGAGGTCATGGAAAAGAACGGCCTCTCGGATTGCTATATCCGGGCGTTCGCCTGGCGCGGCTCGGAAATGATGGGCGTCAGCGCCCAGCAGGCCTCGATCCGGACGTGCGTGGCCGTTTGGCATTGGGGCAACTACTTCGCCGACAAGAACAAGGGCATCCGCGTGACGATGTCCGACTGGAGGCGTCCGTCGCCGGACACGATCCCGTCTGCGGCGAAGGCGGCGGGTCTCTACATGATCTGCACGATGTCCAAGCACAAGGCCGAGGCTGAAGGCTTTTCGGATGCGCTGATGCTCGATTATCGCGGCTATGTGGCGGAGCTCACGGGCGCCAACGTGTTCCTGATCCGCGACGGCGCGATCCACACGCCGACGCCTGACTGCTTCCTCAACGGCCTCACGCGCCAGACCGTGATCGAGCTGGCGAAGGCGAGGGGCTTCGAGGTGATCGAGCGCCATATTACGCCGGAAGAGCTGTCGACCTTCTCGGAATGCTTCATCACCGGTTCGGCTGCCGAAGTGACGCCGGTCGCCGAAATGGCGGGTCATCACTACAAGCCTGGCAACATCACCGGCGCGCTGGCGGACGATTACAGCCAGCTCGTGCGCGGCAAGATCACGCTGGAGCAGATCCGTGCTGCGACGAAGGTAGCCTGATCACGGCTGTCGCGTGATGGCTTCGATTGCGGCTGCCGTCAGCTTCTGGCGACTGGCGGCGACATAGCCTTTCCAAGGATCGCTGCGCAGTCTGCGAAGACGTGCATCTATTGTCTTCAGCGTGAAGGCGGCCGCGCTCTCGACTTTCGGCAACTCCTCCCAGGAAACGGGCGTCGCCACCGGAGCATTGACGCGGTTGCGCGGCGAGAAGGGCGCAATCGCCGTTGAGCCTCGTTCGTTGCGCAGCCAGTCGATGAAGATGCGGCCTTTCCGTTTCGCCTTGGACGCCTGCGCCACATAGCGGTCCGGCGCCGCCTTCGCCGCCTGCTCGGCCACGCCACGGCAGAACGTTTTCACTTCATCCCAGCCACGCGTCCGGGCGATCGGCGCGACCACATGCACGCCCTTGCCCCCCGTCAGCAGCGGAAAGGAAACAAGCCCCGCATTGTTCAGGGTCTCGCGAATCTCCAGCGCAGCCCCCTTCACATCGGAGAAGCCGAGGCTCTCATCCGGGTCGAGATCGAACACCAGCCGCTCGGGCCTTTCCAGATTGTCCTCGCGGGCGCCCCAGACGTGCAATTCCATTCCGCCGATCTGCGCAGCGCCAATCAGGCCCGCACGACTGCGGATGACCAGGTAATCCGCCTTTCCGCCTCCCTTTTCCGTAATCCGCACTGTTTCGATCGAATCCGGCGTCGATGGATTGTGATGCTTCTGGAAGAAGCACTCGCCCGTGCGTCCCTCTGGGCATCGCACGATGGACAATGGCCGCCCCTTCACGAAAGGCAGCAACAAGTCGGCATGCTCGTCAAAGTAGGAAGCGAGATCCTGCTTGGAGAGCCCGGCCTCGGGCCATAGCAGCTTGCCGGGCGAGCTCAGCTCCTGCCCGCCAACTTTAACCGTCTCCTTGCGCGGTATTCCGCTACCCTCGGCTTTCTCCATCTCCTCGACTGTTCGGTGCGACTTCACGCTGTCGTCCCATTTCTCAACCGCCACGGCGGTCTCGCTCGCATACCGGTCGCGATGCTTGATGAGCAGCCAGTTCTCCCGATCCCTGCTTTCGCCGGGCCGCGGCTTGAGGCGCACCAGCGCCCACCCGCCTTTCAGCCGCTTCCCGCGCAGCGTGAATTTGAGCGCGCCCTTCTTCAGTCCGGCATGCGGGTCTTCTTCCGGCTCCCACGTGCCGGTGTCCCACAGGATCACGGTCCCTGCGCCATAGCCGGACGGGATCACCCCCTCGAACCCGCCATAAGCGACAGGATGATCCTCCGTCCGCACCGCCAGCCGCTTGTCCGCCGGATTGAGGCTCGGTCCGCGCGTAACCGCCCAGGACAGCAGCACCCCATCAAGCTCCAGCCGGAAGTCATAGTGCAGCCGCGTGGCGTCATGCTTCTGCACGACGAACGAATTGCCCTTGCTGCGCGCGACCACGCCTTTCGGTTCCGGGGTTTCCCGGAAGTTCCGCTTCCTGCGATATTTCGCGAGCGTTCCGGCCATGACCTGCCTTCCACTGGACCGGCCTCCCCAATCCAATCTGGTCTGATTTTGACCCGATGGAAGGCTGCTCGCTTGTCCGCGGTCAAATCACCGCGAAATGCGCCCTACAGCGCCGCCGCGATCCGCGCTGCTTGCTCGCGCAGCACTTCGGCGTCCATCGGCTTGCCGCCATGGTGCGGCTGCAGGGGCAGGTTCGAGTAACGCGGGATCACGTGAACGTGCAGGTGGAAAATCGTCTGCCCGGCCGGCGCGCCGTTGAACTGCGTCACGATCACGCCATCCGGGTTCAGCGCCTTGATCACCGCCTTCGTCAGCGTCTGAACCGCCTGGAACAGGGCGCCCAGCTGTTCGGGCGGGAAGTCCGTGATGTTGCGCGAATGGACGTTCTTGGGAACCACGAGGCAGTGGCCCGGGCTCTGCGGGAAGATGTCCATGAAGGCGATGACTTCATCGTTCTCGAAGATCTTTGCGCACGGCGCCTCGCCGCGCAGGATCTTCGCAAAGATGTTGCTGCCATCGTATTCGCCAACCAGGCTCATCAGAAGCCCTCCTCGTCGTCGTCTGTGTGCTGCGTATCGCCCTTCCTGAAGGGCGTATAGGCCGCCAGTTCGCCAACCCCTTCCTCGACTGCAATGCGCTCGCTGTCGAGGAAATTCGAAACCGCGTGCCGCAATCCGCTGTGGGCGATCCAGTGGGCCGACCGCGTCAGCTTGTGTTCGCCCTGCGCCCCGGCCTCCACCTTGGCCAGCCCACGCTCGATCGCGAAGTCGATCGCCTGATAATAGCAGATCTCGAAATGCAGGAACGGCCGGTCGGCCACCCGCCCCCAATAGCGGCCGTACAGCGTATCCGACCCGATCATGTTGAGCGCGCCGGCAATCGGCTTCTTCCCGTCCATCGCCAGAACCAGCAGGCACTTGTCCGCCATCCGCTCATGCAGCAGCGAGAAGAATTCGCGATTGAGATAGGGCGAGCCCCACTTCCGCCCGCCCGTGTCCATGTAGAAGCGGAAGAACGCATCCCAGTGCTTCGGCGTCAGATCCTTGCCGGTGACGCGGATGATCTCCAGCCCTTCCTGCGCTTCGCGCCTTTCCCGGCGCAGCATCTTGCGCTTGCGCGAGGAAAGGGCGGCGAGGAAGTCCTCGAACGATCTGTACCCACGATTGATCCAGTGGAACTGCTGGTCCTCGCGCAGCAACAGGCCTTCGCCGCCCAGCATCCGCCAGGCGTCTTCCTCGAGGAAGTTGAAGTGCGCGGACGATACCCGCGACTGTCCCGCCGCCTCCACGATCGCGCGCGCCAGCGTTCGCTGGATCATCGCGCGGTGCGGTCCCATCGCCAGCAGCCTCCGCCCCTTCACCGGCGTGAACGGCACGGCGCACAGCAGCTTCGGATAATATCGTCCACCAGCGCGATGCAGCGCATCCGCCCATGAATGGTCGAACACGAACTCCCCGCGCGAATGGCTCTTCAGGTAGAGCGGCGCGGCGCCCACCAACCTGCCGTCGCCATCGCGCGCCAGCATGTGCCGCGGGCTCCATCCCGTATCGGGCTGCGCGCAGCCCGAGCTTTCAGCCGCCTCCAGGAAGTCCCAGTCGAGAAAAGGGTCGTAGGGTTCGCCGGCCGGGTTCGCGACCGCGTTCCATTCCGCGCGGCCGACATCCGCCAATTGCTCGGCGATCGACAGCGACAGTTCGATCCGGTCTGCGGAATCGTCGGCCAAATCACACCCTGAGAAGTCCGGCCCCGCCAGACTATATCGGTGTTCCTGTCGGTTTTGCGAGGTCTGCGCTGAAGCCTTCAAAAATCGGCGCAGCGCCGTATTTCCGGGCAAGCGCCAGTTCCTCAGCAGTCCGGACTGTCCACGTCACCATGGGCAGGCCGCCCGCCGCCGCTTCCATGACGCCCAGGATCGAATGATGGGGCGCCACGTAGTCGCATCCCATCGCCCGCGCCGACGCCGCCTTGCCGGCGATGTCTTCCTCGACCTGATTGTCCGCAATCGCCAACAAACCCACCGGCCTGTCCGTCACCAGCCGGCACAGCCTCGCCACAGTGGGCTCATCGAAACTCATCACCGCCAGCAACCCGCTGCGCCCGGCAATTGCCTCGGCCGTCCGCTCGGCGATCTCGCCCGCCACGCCATCGACCTTCAGCTCAATCAGGACGGGCAGGTCGCCCATGACGTCGAGCGCCTGCGTCAATGTCGGTATCGCCGATCCATCCGGCAGGCGATGCGCCTGCAGCTCGTCCGCGGTCACGCGCGCCAGAAGCTCACGATGTCCGCACATCCGATCGAGGCCTGCGTCATGGAACACCACCAGCACATTGTCCGCGGTCAACCGCACATCCAGTTCGACGCCGATCCCCGCCGCACGCGCCGCCTCGAATGCCGACAGCGAATTCTCCGGCGCGCCGCCGCCCCACAGCCCCCGATGGCCGTACACATACGCCGACACATCGAAGAAGCGGTCACTCATGGCGGGGTGTCAGTCAAACTCGACCACGGCGTCAACTTCCACCGCCGCGCCCATCGGCAGGACAGGGCAGGCCACCGCCGAGCGCGCATGCCGCCCGCGATCACCGAACGCCTCGACCATCAGGTCTGAGCATCCGTTCACGACCTTTGGAATGTCCACGAAATCCTTCGCTGCATTCACGAAGCCGCCGAGCTTCACCACGCGCTTCACGCGCTCGAGGTCGCCCAGCGCCGCCTTCATCTGCGTGATCAGGTTGATGGCGCAGATGCGCGCTGCGTGCTGGCCCTGTTCCAGCGACATGTCCTCACCCAGCCGTCCCTTGATCAGTCCATCCGGCGCTGCGCTCACCTGGCCCGAGATGAAGAGCAGGTTGCCCGTGATGACGAAGGGCACGTAGTTCGCCACCGGCGGTCGCGCTTCCGGCAGCGTTACGCCGGCAGCCTTGAGACGTTCAGACACGGACATGGGAAACTCCCCGCAAAAACCAATCAACGTCGTCCTAGGCCGCCTCGCATTCGTGGACAAGCGATCAGAACTAAAGCCCGAAGGAGACCGAAACCTCGATCATATCCCCGGGTTTTATCTTCTCTTTCCGCCGCACAATCGCCTTCACAGGTAGCACGAACGCCTCACGCTTCTGGTCCGCAAAAAGCGACGTCTCCCAACTCGTCTTCCCCGTCTTCGCCACGAGATGAAACGATCCGAACGGCTTGCGCAGCCCCGTTGTCAACGTGCGGATGCGCTTTGAGAGATCAGCGGGCAGGGTGACGAAGTGCCAGGCGCCGGTGCTTTCCTGCGTCCACACCTTCGCCCGGAATGTCTCGTCAAGCTTCATTCCTTCTCCCGCGTTCTCTGCATGCGTACGCCGCGCCCGGTCATCACCGCATCGTCCCCGAACTTGCCGCGCGCCTTGTCGGACGCCCGCTCCGCCTTGGCGCGCTTCAGCGCCTTGGGATCGGCGAGATCCATCGCGTCTGCCTTGGCGTCGACCAGTTCCGAAATCCCGATGCCGAGCAGGCGATAGCGTTGCCCCAGCGCCTCGCGCGCCAGCATCGGTTTGGCCGTGCGGAAGATCACCTGCGCTAGTTGCGTGGGCTCGCCGAGCGACACGCGGCGCGTGATCGTCTTGAAGTCATGCGTCTTGAGCTTGAGCGTAACAACGCGACCCTCAACCTCCGAATGCTTCGCCCGGTCCGCCGTCCGCTCGCTCAGCCGCCAGAGAATGTCCTCCAGCGTCTGCGGATCGGAGATGTCCTCGTTGAACGTCGTCTCGGATGACACGCTCTTGCGTTCGCCGCCGGGGTCGACCTTCCGCTCGTGACGCCCGAACGCGCAGTTGTGCAGCCACAGCCCGGTCTCGCCATAGCGCTTCACCAGGGCCTTCAGCTCGATCTTCTGGATGTCGCCAACGGTGCGGATGCCATCGCCGTTCAGCTTCTTCTCGAACTGCGCCCCAACGCCGCCGATCACCCGCACGCTGCGCGGCGCCAGATAAGCCGGCGCCTCCTCGATCGACAGGGCAAAGAAACCACGCGGCTTGTCTGCCTCGCTCGCCGTCTTGGCCAGGAACTTGTTGCTGGCGAGCCCGACGGAGATCGTGATGCCGAGATCGCGCTCCACCTGCCTCTGCAGCTTCATCAGGCTGATGGCCGGCGGCGCATGGTGCAGCGCTTCGGTACCCGACAGGTCGAGATAGGCCTCGTCGATCGAGACCGGTTCCACCAGCGGCGTCAGCGTCTGCATCATCTCCCGCATGCGCCGGCCTTCCTGCACGTAGAGGTCCATCCGCCCCTTGATGACCACCGCGTTGGGGCAGAGCTTCAGCGCCCTGAACATCGGCATGGCCGACCGCACGCCATAGGTCCGCGCGACATAACAGCAGGTCGAGACGACGCCCCGTTTGCCCCCGCCCACGATCACCGGCAGCCCCGCCAGCTCGGGCCGGTCCCGCTTCTCGATCGAAGCGTAGAAGGCGTCGCAGTCGATGTGCGCGACGCTCAGCTCGAACAGCTTCGGATGCGAGACGATCCGCACCGACCCGCACGACGGGCATTTCGCTTTCGCGCCCTCGAATCCTGTGAGGCAATCGCGGCAGGCCGACCGTAAACTTTCGTTGCTGCTGGCATTCATTCCAGACAAGATACAGTTCCGCCTAGAAGTGTTTGTAAAACCGTCAGTTTTGTTAATTGGCAGCGCCAGATGCGTTGCTCTGCCAGCCGCAGTTGAAAATAGGCGGTTAATACCTTCAGGTCTAACAACTTCAGAGATAGTCGGGAATCAGCCCGCCCATTTCCTTGCGTGATGTGTTGATGGCGACGCCCCCCGCCAAGAAAGTCCTGGTCGTCGAGGACAACGAGCTTAACATGAAGCTCTTCTGCGACCTGTTGGACGCCTTCGGCTACAAGACGGTGGAGAGCCGCGATGGCCTGAAGGCCGTCGACCTCGCGCGCGAGCACAAGCCCGACCTCATCATCATGGACATCCAGCTGCCGGAAGTGTCGGGCCTCGACCTCACGCGCTGGATCAAGGACGACCAGGCGATCAACCAGATCCCGATCATGGCCGTAACCGCCTTCGCCATGCGCCAGGACGAGCGCCTCGTGCGTGAAGCTGGCTGCGAAGCCTACATGTCCAAGCCGATCCAGATGAGCGCCTTCATCAACGAGGTTAAGAAGCTCACCGGTCCGCGTTCCGCCACCCCCGGGCGGACCACGCCGCCGACCTCGACGCCTCCGCGGAGGGCGATGAGATGAGCGCCCGCGTTCTGGTCGTCGATGATATCGAGCAGAACAGGAAGCTGCTCACCGACAAGCTGAAGAACGAGTACTTCCACGTCGTCACCGCCGTGGACGGCGAAGACGCCATCGAGAGGGCCATGGCCGAGGAGCCGGACGTCATCCTGATGGACATCATGATGCCGCGCCTCAACGGCATCGATGCCTGCCGCCGTCTCAAGACCGATCCGCGCACCGAGCACATTCCGATCGTGCTGGTCACGGCGCTGAACGAACGGGAAGACCGCCTGCGTGGCCTCGGCGCCGGGGCCGACGACTTCCTCACCAAGCCCGTCAACGACCTGCAGCTGCTGTCGCGCGTGCGCGCTCTGACCAAGTACAAGATGGTCGCCGACGAACTGCGCAAGCGCGAGGCTTCCGGCAAGCGCATGGGCGCCGTCGAACTCTCCGCCTCGCAGCGCGCCAGCGAGCCCGCCCGCATCCTCGTGATCGACGAGAACGAGCGCCAGGCCCGCCGCATCTGCCGCTATCTCGAAGGTCTGCACCGGCCGATCTCGCACGCCGAAGCCACGCAACTTGGCATTTCCGGCTCGATGGTCGACCTGATGATCGTCTCGCTCGCCAACGAGAAGCTCGATGGCCTGCGCCTGTGTGCTTACTTCCGCTCACTGGAATCCACGCGTGACCTTCCCATCCTCGTCGTCGCGGATGTGGACGAAGAGAAGAAGGCCGTCCGCGCGCTCGACCTCGGCGCCTCCGACATCGTCATCAAGCCGATCGACTCGGAGGAACTCCTCGCCCGCGTCAAGACGCAGGTCCGCAAGAAGCGCTATCTCGACGCCCTGCGCGCCCGCCTCGACCAGTCGATGGAGCTCGCCGTCACCGACCAGCTCACCGGCCTGCACAACCGCCGCTACATGCGCGTGCAGCTCGAGAGCTTCGTGAAGCGCGCCAACATGGGCGGCCAGCCTGTCTCGGTCCTGCTCTGCGACATCGACCACTTCAAGCGCGTCAACGATATCCACGGCCACTCGGCGGGCGACGATGTCCTCCGCGAATTTGGCCGCCGCCTGCGCGAGAACATCCGTCCGATGGACCTGGCCTGCCGCTATGGCGGGGAAGAGTTCGTCGTGATCATGCCCGAAACGACCCAGGCTCTCGCTCACGCGGCAGGCGAGCGCCTCCGCCAGATCATCGCCGAGGCCCCGTTCCCCATCGGCCGCGGCGACGAACTGAAAGTCACCATGTCCGGCGGCGTTTCCACCGTGACCCCGCCCGAAGACTCGATCGAAGGCCTGCTTAAGCGCGCCGACGACGCTCTCTACCGCGCCAAGTCCGCCGGCCGGAACCTGATCGAGGTCGAGCTGCTGGGTTTCGCCAGCTAGGGGCAGGTTGGCGCAGGCGCCTTAACTTCGCCGCTGATCGGGGGCATATAGCGCCCATGGACGCCTTCAACCCCGGATCCCTCCCTGGCGAAGCCAAGCTCCGCTACCTCGATGCAGACTTCGAGGTGCTGAAGCCCGGCCGTTTCGTCACGTGCGCCGTCACCAAGCGCAAGATCGCGCTTGAGGATCTACGTTATTGGAATGTTGAGACTCAGGAAGCCTACTTTGACGCTGAAACAGCGTTGAAAAGATGGAAGCAGCTGAACGGTCGGGAATAGTCGGAGCTTTCATCGCCGGGTTCTTCCTCGCCTCCTGCGCAGGGCCCGCCGCGCAACCTGTTGCGTCCGCTGAACCGCCTGTCGCTTCGCCGCTGGTCATCGCAGAAGCCCCGCCGCTTCCTCCTGCTCAGCCGCCAGCCGAGACAATGACAGTCGAAGTCCGGTCTGTTCCGCTCTGTTCGGCGGAAGCAACGCAGGGCGGCGCCATTCTCTGCCATGCACCGCCCGATGCTGTTCTCAAGCTGGACGGCAAGCAGATTGCGAAAGCTGACAAGGACGGAATCGCCGTCATCGGGCTGGCCCGCACCCAAGCATCGCCCGCGATCATCTCGCTCGATCTTCAGACCGAAGACGGAACATTCCCCACCTCGATCTCCGTCCCCATCCTCCCGCGCCACGACACCGTCACCAGCTTCACGATGGACTGCGGAAAGATCGCCCCGCAGAGTCCTGAAGACAAACGCAGGGCCGAGGTCGCCTGGCTGAAGAAGGACAAGGCGCTCAAATCCTTCAACGACCCGGTCGCGCCCTTCGCCCTGCAGGGGCCCGTCCGTCTCGAAGGTGTCGCCTATTCCTCCTCCTTCGGCGCCACGCGCACCTACATTCCGAAGACGAAAGCCTGCGAACCCAAGACCAACGTCCACAACGGCACCGACATCGCCGTCGGCACGGGTACTGAGATCCGCGCGCCAATGGCCGGCACGGTGATCCTCGCGGACCCGGATCTTTTCTACGAAGGCGGCTGCGTCTTCCTCGACCTCGGCCGCGGCCTCGTCTCCGTCACGATGCACATGAGCCGCATCGACGTGAAGCCCGGCGACAGGGTGGAGCAGGGCCAGCTTCTCGGCCTCTCCGGCGCTACCGGCAGCGTCACCGGCCCACACCTTCACTGGGCCATCAAATACCGCAACGTCTTCTCCGAAGACCGTGGCACAGACATCTGGCTCGACCCGATGCTGCTGATGAGTCTAAGGTCTCCCTCGCAATTTGGGGGAACCACATGGCCGAAACGAAAACGAAATTCACCGCCGTCAAACCAAAGGACTTCGTCGCAAAAGTCCCCAATGAGACGCGCCGCAAGGATGCGGAAGTCCTTCTGAAGCTGTTTGAGAAGGTCACCGGCTGGAAGCCGAAGATGTACGGCCCCACCATCGTCGGCTACGGAACCTACGAATACACCTATGACTCCGGCCATACCGGCAAGGCCTGCGTCCTCGGCTTCAGCCCGCGCGGGTCGAGCCTTGCGATCTATAGCGGCATGATGGCCAGCGGCGACAAGGCCGAGCCCTATCTCGCGAAACTCGGCAAGTACAAGACCGGCAAGGGCTGTCTCTACATCAACAAGCTCGACGACGTGGACATGGCCGCTTTCGAGAAGCTCCTGAAAGCCGGCCTCGCCAACATGAAAAAGGTGACTAAGGAAAAAGGCTGGCCGGTCGAAGCGACCTGATCGCTACTGCCCCGCACCCGCCGCACGCGGCGGCTCCGCAATCGTAACGCCGCGCCCCGAAGGCGGCTTCGGTCCGCCCTTCATCCACGCCAGCAGGGCGTCGAAGGCATTCGCGACTTCCGGCGTGGTCACCGATCCATGCCCGTAATGGTCATAGATCTGGGAGACTACCCTTTCGAGATTGTCCTGCCGCGCCGCGAGCGCCATGTAAGCCTCGGTCGTGTCTGCCGGAACGATCGGGTCATAGACCGGCGACATGATGAACAGCGGCTTCGTCGTCTTGCCGGACGCCGTGTACCACTTCTTGAGATACCCGTTCTTGCCTGGTTCGGCCGCAAAGCGCTTCACGCCCGCATTCACCTTCGCGATGTCGTCATCGACATTGTAAATCGTCGTCAGGTTCGAAAACGGATTGCCGCCGGAGCGTTCCTGCGCCTCGTGCACGAGATAGGTGTGGAACGCCACCGTACTCGCCACATCCTCCTTCTTGCGACCCCATGCCTTGCGGAAGATCTCGGCCTTCTCCGGGTTCGCATCCAGCGCGGCTTGGATCTTCTTCGCGATAGGGGACGATGCCCCGATCGAATACTCATACCCGTTCAGCGGCCCCACGATCGGCGGCATGATGCCGGGGAAGTAGTATTCGAACAGCGCCAGCATCTCGAAATTCCAGTTCATGTTCTCGAGCCGCGTATCGAGCCCGGAACAGCAGGTGACGAGACCCGCATCATACGTCTCCGGATGCATCTCCACCGAAGCCGTCGTCACGCTCGCGCCCATTGCGCCGCCCGTCGCGATGATCTGGTTCGTCGCGCCATAAGTCTTCCTGAAATACTTGATCAGCTTGTCGTTGTCGGTCATCGCCTGCTCGATGGCCCAGCCGCCTTTCGAATAGCTCGACTGCGCCACCGCGAACCCGCGATCGAGAAACACACGCAGCCGCGCCGAGGGTGCGCCTGCCTGCGGAATGCGTGGTTCTGGCGAATAGCCGTGGTTCATCACCACCAGCCCCTTGTTCCACTTCGCCGGCACATCGATGCGGTAGGACGCGCCGTCGATCACGCCTGTCTCCGTCTTCACATCACTCGCCTGCGCGGCGTTGGGCGGCGTCTGCTGCGCCATCACAGGCGCACAGCAGAGCAGGGCGGCAGACAGAATCCCGGTGAGCTTCCAACCCATGATGCGTCTCCCCTTCGAGGCCGCCATCGGGGGCGGTCCAATTGACCTTGATGCTGTCGCAATCGTCCGGTTGTGTCGAGGCGATGGCTTGCCTCTGACGGTGTCAGGTTCCAAGGTGGAAGCAGGGGTGCAAGTCGAAGGGCGTTACATGAAACTGGTTCTGGCAGCCGCTGCGGCGATGTCCGCACTCGCTCTCTCCGCCTGCGGAATGCTGGGCGGAGAGCAGGGGCCTGCCCCCGGCTCGCCAGCGTCAAAGGCGCCTGAGGCCCTGCCGCCGCCATCCTCCCCGGCGCCGGCGCCGACGCAAACCGCCGCGCCCGAGCCCGAAGACCTAAAGCCCATCCCCGCCGATCAGGTGAAGTGCATCAAGCCCTTCGTCCTCAAGACGATCGAGAAGGACGGCCAGACCGAAGCGCGTTGCGTTGCTCCGTCGGAAGCGGCGCCCAAACCGGACTAGGCGGTTTGTCAGTCCTTAGCTTTTGCGGCACACCTTCACGCGGGGGACCTTGCGCCATCAGGCGACAGAGGCCCGACGCCATGCAGAACAACCCGCCGCTCGCTGACACCGCCAGCAAGGTCGCAACCGTCACGGCGATCTTCTGGATCATGAAGATCTCCGCCACCACCGTCGGCGAGACCGGCGGTGACCTCCTGTCGATGACGATGGACGTCGGTTACGCCGCCAGCTCGCTGATCTTGATCGGCATCTTCCTTATCACGCTGATCGCGCAACTGATGGCGAAGAAATTCAACCCCTTCCTCTACTGGGCGGTCATCCTCTCCACCAGCACGGCCGGCACAACGATCTCCGACTACATGGATCGCACGCTGCAGCTTGGCTATGCGACTGGCGCCGTGATCCTGGTCAGCATCCTTGTCGCCATCCTGATCGTGTGGCGCCTCGCGATGGGCTCCATCGCCATCGATCACATCCGCGATCGCCGCGTCGAGACCTTCTACTGGATGGCCATTCTCGCCTCGAACACGCTCGGCACGGCGCTGGGTGATTTTCTCGCCGACAGCTCCGGCCTCGGCTACGGGCTCAGCAATCTGCTGATCGCCAGCGTCATCGCGCTCACCATCATCGGCTATTACTTCACGCCGATCTCGCGCACCGTGTTGTTCTGGGCGGCCTTCGTCCTCACGCGCCCGTTCGGCGCCACGATGGGCGATCTGCTCACCAAGCCGCACGAGAAGGGCGGCCTCGACCTCGGCACGATCGGCTCGACCATCGTGCTCCTGGGCATCCTGGTCGCCCTGATACTCTGGACAACCTTCCGTCGCCCGAAACCCGCACAGGCCTAGACGCTCAGCCCATCAGGCGCCACCTGCGCCAGCGCCGCCATCATCTCCGGCGTCGCCGGCATGATCTTCCGCGTCTCCAGGTTGAGCGCCACGGCCACCGCCTCGCTCGTGCACCAAGCCTCGCCCGAGTCCGGATCGACGATCCAGTGAATGAAGGAATGCACCTTCTCCTTCTGGAAGCCGCGTCCCGACCGGATCACGAAGCGATCCCCCGCGCGCGGCCATTTGCGATAGATCAGCCGGTATTCCAGCACCGCCCCGCCCATGCGCACCGTCTCGCCGCGCGCCTCGGCCTGCTGCGCCAGTGTCGTCCGCCAGGGCTTCAGCAGGTGCGCGATCGAATCTGACAGCCGCCCGATGAAGAATTCTGGCACCAGCCCACCATTGGCATAGCACTCGGCGTCCTTGAACACGCCGTGCCCGATCGCCGGCGCTTTCACCGCGTCGGCGTCTACCATCGTCGCCGTCGCCCGCACCTTCACAGAAAGATCAAGCGACCGCGGCGCGCACGCCGCCGGCGCCTTGCCCTTCAGCGCCTCCCACTTCGCTCGCGTCGCCGCCGACCACGGAAACACTGCCCCCGTCGCCACATCGACATGGTCCACCCATGTCTGGAAGCTTGCACACGGCTCCCCGCTCATGTGGTCGATCTGCTGGTAGAGCAGGACGGAACTCTCGGCGACTTCCAGCACGCACGCGAACATCGTGAACGGCTCGCCCGCCTTCGCCTCGCGCATGAAGCGGATGTGCTGGTCGCGCGGCTGCAATGTCGACAGCGCCCGCGCCCGGAACGCATTCGGCAGCCCCACAGCATGACCGACTCCCGCCAGCCCCTCCATCATCTTCGCGACGTAGAAGCGCACATTCATGTGCCCCATCTCGTCGCATTCCCAGGTATTGATGCTGCCGCGATAGACTTCGATCACTGGCTCAGCTCGCTGTCTGGATAGTGCAGGATGTCACTTGTCGCACGTGTTTCACCCCGAAAGGCAGAGAATTGTATGCGCACGCTGGCCGGGAGTTTTGTTCGCGGCGTTCCGCGATTGACGAAGTCGATTAGTGCGGTCGATGCTTTCCCGACATCTTTGCAAGGCATGACAAAAGCGACCGTAATTCTTGAGCCGTTGAAGCTCGCCCCGGCGATGGTGGATACGCCGCCATCGCGCGCAGCGCCGTTGGCAAGATTGATGTGCTGCCAGGTCAGTCGGAAAATATCGTCAAGCGTCCTGTCGTAGTCTTCCTGCGGAAGAGCGTCGGCTCCGCCGGCGATATACCCTGCGAAGCACACAACCATTCCATTCAGGTTTGGCTTCAGCGGCGCCGGTGCTTGTGAAAAGCTGGGCGCGCACGTGACGATGGCAATTGATGCCGCGAGGATTCCAATCCTGATGCTGTGGGGCAAATTTCGCGGCGAAGGCACAACG
>JBGAKC010000004.1:0-162692 GCA_044224605.1 Hyphomonadaceae bacterium | reverse complement strand
CCGTCCAATCCATCATGGGCGCGACGCTGAAGCGTCGATCCAAGCTCTTCATGCCGGAACGTATTCACGTCCACGCGCCAGGAGGCAATCGCAGACGCGCGACGAGGCGCCTACGCAGCGGAGCTGCGGCGCGGCAGCTTCCAATTTGGCCGCACCCAATGGCAGGTGTAGCCGTCCGGGATTCGCTGCAGATAATCCTGGTGCTCGGGCTCCGCATCCCAAAACGGACCCACCGGCTCGACCGTCGTCACGACTTTGCCCGGCCAGAGGCCCGAGGCGTCAACATCGGCAATCGTGTCTTCCGCGACGCGCTTCTGGTCATCGTTCACGTAATAGATCGCAGACCGATAGCTCATGCCCAGATCGTTGCCTTGGCGATTGAGCGTTGTCGGGTCGTGGATCTGGAAGAAGAACTCCAACAGATCGCGATAAGTGATTTTCTCCGGATCGAAGACGATCTCGACAGCCTCTGCGTGCGTGCCGTGGTTCCGGTAGGTCGCATTCGCGACATCGCCGCCCGAATAGCCGACGCGGCTGCTCATCACGCCCGGCAGCTTGCGCACCAACTCTTGAACACCCCAAAAACATCCACCCGCGAGGACAGCGCGTTCAGTCGCCATGAGCCAACTCCTTTGTCGCCGCCAGATGTAGGCGCTCCGAGCCTCACCTAACAGACCCGTACCGTGCGCCGCGACACATCTTCTGAGAAACGTAACGAAACCGTACCGCCGCGTCGGGCGTTGCCTCCCGCTAGGAGCACGAACTCATGGGCGGACGGCAAGCCAACCAAGACAATCGCCAGGCAGATGGCCGCTCAGAGGCGCGAGGCCAAAAGCCCGTCACGCCTAACAAGACCGGCGGCAAACCCGCGTCGAAGACGAAGCGCAGCTGAACGAGATGCGCATAGCTCAGATCGCACCGCTCGCAGAAAGCTGCCCGCCGGCTCTTTATGGCGGCACCGAACGCGTTGTCTCCTACCTCACGGAAGAGCTCGTCGCCCAGGGCCACGACGTCACGCTCTTCGCCAGCGGCGATTCCGTCACCGATGCACAGCTCATTCCCTGCGCCGAGCGTGCGCTGCGCCTCGATGCCAATGTCCGCGACGCGCTCCCCTATCACATGATCATGCTGGAAGAGGTCGCGCGCCGCGCCCACGAGTTCGACGTCCTCCACTTCCACATCGATCTCATGCATGCCCCCCTTGTGCGCGCCTTCGCCGACCGCACCATGACGACTTTGCACGGCCGCTTGGATCTTCCGGAGTTGCAGCCGTTTTATCGGGCGTTCCCGCGCTTGCCGCTCATCTCAATCTCGAACGCGCAACGCCGGCCCATGCCGCCCGTGAATTGGCTGGGCACGGTCTATCACGGCCTCCCGCCCGATCTGCTCTGCTTCAACCCGGCGCCACGTGAAGCTTATCTTGCATTCCTCGGCCGCATCTCTCCAGAGAAGCGCCCTGATCGCGCCATCGAGATCGCAGCGCGCACGGGACTACCGCTCAAGATCGCCGCCAAGATCGATTGCGCTGACCAGGCCTATTGGCGCGAAACCATTGAGCCGCTGGTGCGCGCGCATCCGAACGTCGAATACGTCGGCGAGATCAACGAGCGGCAAAAGCAAACCTTCCTGGCCAACGCATCGGCGCTCCTGTTTCCTATAGATTGGGAAGAACCGTTCGGCCTCGTCATGATCGAGGCGATGGCGTGCGGCACGCCTGTTGTTGCGTTCCGCGCCGGCTCAGTTCCCGAAGTCATCGATCACGGCCAAAGCGGCTTCATTGTCACTGACATGAATGAGGCCGTCGCCGCTGTGGAACTCGCAATGGAACTTCCGCGGGCAGGCGTTCGCGCGATCTTCGACGCAAGATTTACTGCGCGCCGTATGGCGAGCGATTACGCTGATATTTATCGCGTAAGCGCCGCGCGCCGCAGAATTGCCGCCTCAGAAGTTCAAGCCATAGCCGTTTAACATTATTCGCGGAGTGCGCATTGACCGCCGCTCACGAACCGCGCCCGACTGGCGCGTCCGCAGAAGACCACGACACCGGCCCGCTGCTCGTGCCAGCTCAAACCTCGTTGCAGGAGCAGCGCCCGCGCACACTCAAGCACGGCGACACTTTTGCGGTGTACGACCAAAACGGCGACGTCCTCTCCGCGCCCGGCAGCCCGGAAGGACTCTTCCACGCCGACACACGTCATCTTTCGCACCTGCGCCTCTCCATCGACGGCGCCCGCCCGATGCTGCTGCGCTCAGGTCTGCGCGACGACAACGCCGCGCTCATCTGCGATCTCTCAAACCCCGACATGCACGACGCCAATGGCCGCATCGTGCTCCATCACGACACGATCCACATTCGCCGAGTGCGCCTCCTGTGGGATGGCGCCGCTTACGAGCGCATTTCCGTCAAGAACTACGACCAAGAGCGCCGTACGCTACGCCTCAGCATTACCTTCGACGCCGATTTTGCCGACATCTTCGAAGTCCGCGGCGCCACGCGCGCACGGCGTGGGCAAGTGCATCCACCGAAAGCCAGCGCGGACGCCGTCATCCTCTCCTATACCGGACTCGACCACAAACTGCGCGATACGCATCTGCGTTTCGATCCGCCGCCACAGCACCTCAGTGCGCGGCGCGCCGAATACAAGCTCGATCTCGCGCCCGGCCAAACGCGGGTGCTGTTCATAGAAGTCGCGTGCGCGGGCCTGCCCGCCATCACCACCGGCCGCCGCGCCTTCCTCCGCGCGTTCCTCAATGCACGTCGCGGCCTCCGCGCCTGTGCGCAGCGCACTGCGGGGATCACCACCTCAAATCAGATCCTGAACGAAGCACTGCAGCGCAGTGTTTCCGATCTTTACATGCTCTGCACGGAAACGCCCGAGGGACTCTACCCTTACGCCGGCATTCCCTGGTTCAGCACCGTCTTCGGCCGCGACGCGCTCATCACCGCGATGCAGACACTCTGGTTCGATCCGAGCATCGCACACGGCGTCCTGCGTCACCTAGCCGCCAACCAAGCCACGACGTTCGATCGCGCCGCCGACGCCGAACCCGGCAAAATCCTGCACGAACTTCGCCGCAGCGAAATGGCCGAACTCGGCGAAGTCCCGTTTCGCCGCTATTACGGCAGCGTCGATTCCACGCCGCTTTTCGTCATGCTCGCCGGCGCCTACCTCGAACGCACCGACGACATCACCACGCTCAATGCGCTTTGGCCGCACATCGAAGCCGCGCTCAGCTGGATCGAAGAGCATGGCGACCGCGACCGCGACGGCTTTGTCGAGTATCACCGCCAAACGGACCAGGGCCTCGCAAACCAAGGCTGGAAAGACAGCCACGATTCCGTCTTCCATGCCGATGGCGCTCTCGCGCGCGGCCCAATCGCACTCGTGGAAGTGCAGGCCTATGTTTATGGCGCCTGGCGCGCCGCTGAACTCATCGCCCGGCGGCTCGGCCATGAAGAGCGCGCGCGCAATCTCGCCATTCGCGCAGCCGCCTTCCGACGCTTGTTCGACTCCCATTTCTTCGACGAAGAGCTCGGCACATACGTGCTGGCGCTCGACGGCGAAAAGCGGCCTTGCCGCGTCCGGGCGTCGAACGCCGGCCACGCGCTCTTCACCGGCGCTGCACTCGGCGAACGCGCCGCCACAGTCGCGTCCACGCTGATGTCGTCGTTCTCCGGCTTCGGCATCCGCACGCTCTCCTCATCGGAAGCGCGCTATAATCCCATGAGCTATCACAACGGGTCGATCTGGCCGCACGACAACGCCATGGTCGCCGCCGGACTTGCTCGCTACGGCTTCCGCGCCGAAGCCGGCCAAGTGTTCGAAGGGCTCTTCGCCGCCTCGACGTACATGGACCTGCGCCGGCTCCCCGAACTTTTCTGCGGCTTCCCGCGTCAGAACGGCGCCGGCCCCGTATTCTATCCCGTCGCATGCGCGCCGCAGGCATGGGCGACGGGCTCGCCCCTCATGCTGATGCAGGCCTGCCTCGGACTGTCGTTTCACCCAAAGGCAAAGCGCATCCATTTCGATCGTCCACACCTGCCGCCGTGCGTCGACGTCGTGACCCTACGGGCCTTGCGCCTCGGCGATTGCAGCGTCGATGTCGCGTTCCGGCGCGCCGGCGCCAGCGTGATGATGGAAGTGCTCCGCCGCAGCGACGCCTGCGAAGTGACGATGACGATCTAACTCGCCAGCGCCGCCCACACGACCCAGACGCCGATGACCGCAAACACCAAAGCCGCTGCGATGCGAATATAATTCAGCGGCAGCACCTTCGTCGCCGCTTCACCAAGCAGCACCGCCGGCACGTTCGCCGCCATCATCCCCAGGGTCGTGCCGGCCGTAACCATCAGCACGTCATGAAACCGCGCCGCCAGCAGCGACGTAGCAATCTGTGTTTTGTCACCCATCTCGATCAGGAAGAACGCGATCAAAGTCGTCAGAAAAACACCGCCGCGGCTCTTATCCGCTGCACCTTCCTCTTCCTTGTCCGGAATGAGCGCCCAGCCGGCCATGACGATGAACGCCACGCCCACAGCAATCTGAAAAAGATCGCCTCTAATCCACTGCGAAACCGCGAACCCAACCCACGCGGCCAACGCATGGTTCGCCAGCGTGGCCGCCAGAATGCCGAGGATAATCGGCACAGGTTTGCGGTACTTCGCGGCGAGCACAATCGCGAGCAATTGCGTCTTGTCGCCGATCTCGGCCAACGCGACGACAGCGGCGGAAACACCAAGCGGTTCGAGCATCATCATGAATCTTCCAGGGCGCGGCGCTGACACGACGACGCACTGATCCTACGCCGGCCCGGCCGCGGATCTGCGTCGTCGGTCTCGCCAATCCGGAGCGTTCGCTCCGCCGCCTGCGCCATGCCAGCAAAACCGGCAAGTCTGTTGACGCGAGGCTCCGCTGAAGACGCGGACGGCTACTCCCCGAGAACAGCGCTTCACCTAGAGCGTTCGTCCCGCTCTGTAAATGCGGCGCACCGCCCCGCGCCGCTAAACCTGGCCGGTCACTGGCATCAGCGCGCCCGTAACAGCGCGCGCATCATCGCTCGCCAAGAATAGCATCACCTTCGCTAGATCATCCGGCGCCACCCATTTATTCGGGTCAGCGTCCGGCATGTCTTTGCGGTTCGCTGGCGTGTCGATCGTCGAAGGCAGCACGGCATTCACGCGCACGCGGCCCTTCAACTCGTCCGCCATGGCCTCGGTCAGCTTGTGCACGCCTTCTTTCGACGCCGCATACGGCCCGAACCCAGCGCCCGCTTTCAGCGCGCCATTGGCGCCCACGTTCACAATCGCGCCGCCGCTCTCGATCAAAAAAGGCAGCGCCGCTTTCGATGCGTTCATCGCTGTCTTGAGGTTGAGTGCAAACATGCGCTCCCAGTGCGCCGCATCTCCGCCCTCGACCTTGCTCCACACAAACCCGCCCGCAACGTTGAGCAACGCATTGATCCCGCCAAATTTCTCCTTCGCGCGCTGCATTGCATCGGCGGCCGCCGCCGCATCCGTCAAATCGACACCGCCTAGTTCCAGCACATCGCCCGCCGGCGCATCGTGGATCGCGTGATCGATCATCACTACCCTAGCGCCCTCACTCAGCGCACGCGCCGTGACCGCCCGCCCGAGCGCGCCAAACGCCCCCGTGATGACAACGACTTTACCCCGCATGCGCGCCTCCGTGGTCCGGCGCTTTTAGCGCGGAGCCGCTGCATCCGAAATGCCTGTGAGGCGCATCTCTAGGACAGACGAACCCTTCGTCTGTCCTGATAAACTTCCTTGGCGAGGCGGCCTCGGCCGCCCGCCCCTTTTTTCGTCAGCCGCGCGCCTTCATTTCGGCCATGACACGCTGCGCATAAGCCCGACTTACCGGCACCTCGTCGCCGCTTTGCAGCACGGCCATCAGCCGTCCGTTCGCATCACGCCGCACAGCCTTCAGCCGCTTCCAGTTCACGAACGCCGAGCGGTGTACGCGTAGCATCACGTTGGGATCGAGCTTCTCTTCCAGATGCGACATCGTCTCGCGATGCAGCAGCGTGCGGCCTTCCCAATAGAGGCGCACATAATCGCGCTCCGCCTCGATCCGCTCCACGTCCGCCACCGGCACGCGCAAGAAGCGCCCACGATCGCGAATCCAGAATTCCTTCTCGTACTGCGGGCCTTCGCGCTCTTCGGACTCGCGCTTCAGCGCATCCAGCACCGCAGCCAGCTCTTCAGCGCGCCGGCCCGCGTCCTTCGCCGCACGCCGCTCGCGCGCGCGATCGATCGCCGAAGCCAAGCGCTCGAACTCAACCGGTTTCACCAGATAGTCGATCGCCGACGTCTCGAACGCCTGCACCGCGAACGAGTCGAACGCAGATACAAAAATCACTTCCGGCCCGCCGCTATCTTCCACCGCGTTCGCGACTTCGAATCCGTCCGCCAGCGGCATCTTGATATCGAGCAGCACAACGTCCGGCCGCAGATCGCGCATCGCGCTGATCGCCTGCGCGCCATCGCTCGCCGCGCCCACGACTTCCACGTCGGGTATCTCCGACAGCGCCAGCTTAATGCGGCGCAGCGCCAACGGCTCGTCGTCAGCTAAGAGCAGGCGCAGGGGTTCGGCCAACACGTTCTTCCTCCAGAGGGAGCCATATATCCACGCGACACCCGTGGGGGTCGCGATTGCGCGCGGTGAGGCCCGCGCGTTCGCCGTAGATCAATTCAAGCCGCTCGCGCGCATTGGCGAGACCAACGCCGCGGCGCCGGCGCGGATCGCCTTCGCTCGGCAAACCCGGGCCATCGTCTTCAATGCAGATGCGCAGCAGATCGCCATCGCGCGTCGCCGACACATCGATGCTGCCGCCTTCCGTGCGCGGCGTGATCGCATACTTGATCGCGTTCTCGAGAATGGGCTGCAGGATAAGGCTCGGCAGCCGCGCGGACTCCAAGCCCGGCTCGATCGAGAAGCGCACCTTTAGCTTGTCATCAAAACGCGTCTGCTCGATCTCAAGATATTTGCGCTGCGCATCCATCTCCGCGGTCAGCGCAGCCATCTCCGTCGGCTGACGATCCAGCGAATAGCGTAAGAAGCCCGCAAGCTTCAGGATCATACTCTCGGCTTGCTGATTGCGTTTTTCTAGCACCAAAGTCGAAATCGCGTTCAGCGTGTTGAACAAGAAGTGCGGGTTGATCTGATAGTGCAGCATCTTCAGCTGCGCGTCGTAAGCCAGCGCCTGCGCGCGCGCGACGGCCCGCGCCTGCGCCATCGTCTCGAAGTGATAGCCCAGCAGCGCCTGCGTCAGCCCCCATAGCGGCAACGCCCACCCGAACTGGAAAAGGTAAATCACAAACGGATACGGATCGGGCGAAAAGCCCGCTAAGCGCTGCGGCCAGAATTGTTCGCTATATTGGGTCAGCGGCGCGAGCGCCAACGCGCCCAGCACCAGCGCCACGTTCCGCGCCCAGTTCGAGCGGTTGGCGCGCAGCCCTGCGACCGCCGCCAGCAAAACGCCTGTGAACCCGGCATACGTGGCAACCACCAGCGCGCGGTTGATGAAGTACGGGAAGTCCGACACGTCGTCCGGCGGATCGGCGCCGGCGGCGGCGGTGCGGATACCAAGATAGAGCAGCCAGAACGCAATGTGCGCGCTCCAGCGCGTAAACGCCGGGTGCGCGAGCAGACCTTTCGGCGTGCCCAACAATGCCTGCTGTTCGCCCTCCCGGATCGTCATCCCGCAAGCCTACAGAAATCGAGGCGCCAATGGATATTGCCTGGCGCAGCGGCGTCGTTTTTCGTCGTGCTTTTCAGTCGTTTCGTCGCGATGGCGCGTTCACTTTTTGCTCAACTGCCCAAACCGCCGTCGCGCCGCCAATAGCGCCGCGTTTCCTGCCCCGCCGCAACCGGAGACGCTTGTCCCACGAGCCGCACCGCAACTCGCTCGTGCGTTTAGCTGCGAGCCGGTTCCCTCACCGCCCTTGCCATCCTGGCATCAGCCGCATACGCACCCGCTCGCATGAGCAACTTGCCGCCATTCGTTGTGATAAACCTCGACCGCGACGCCGACAGGCTCGCGCACATGCAACGCGAATTCGACAAACTCGGCCTCACGTTTCAGCGCTTCGCTGCGGTTAACGGCGCAAATCTTCCCGAGCACCTGCGCGGCTACTTCGCCCCAGCTGACGCCAACCCGCTCTCGCCAGGCGAGACCGGCTGCTACGCCAGCCACCTCGCAATCTGCCGCGCCATCGTTGACGGCCAATTGCCCGCGCCGCTTTTCGTCATCGAGGATGACATCGAGTTTCCACCCGACTTCGTCGCCCTGATGCAGGATGTGCTCTCCAAGCTCCCCGCCGATTGGGACATCGTGCGTCTCGCCAACGAAGCCAAACGTATCGTGGCGCCGCTCGCCCGCGTCACAGGCGATCGTCGGCTCGTGCGCTTCACCACAGTGCCGCCCAGCACCGGCGCATCGCTCATCAGCGAAACCGGCGCGCGGAAATTTCTGAAGCAGCAAGTGCGCTCGCTGCCGGTCGATCAGGATCTCCGCCGCGTCTGGGAATGGGATCTCAACACGTACGGCGTCATGCCGCCGCCGATCCGGCGCGACATCTTCGATACCTCGTCCATCGACGCGATGGCGCAAACCGGCTTCCGCAGCCGCAGCGCGCGCCTTGCCCGCATGCGCCGTCAACGCGCCACCGAAACCTGGCCGCGGCAAAAGCACGGCATGGCCACCTTCGGCGCCCTCACCTGGCTGCGCGCCGAACTTACCAGCGCCGTCGCCTCGCTCATTCCCAAACGCCGCCGCGCAGCATTCCTGAAGCGCGCCAGCGATGAGCTCACGGGCGTCTAAAGTGCCCCTCAAATGCCGCGCCCCCGGGGATTGACGGGGCAGGCGCTGACGCGCATAAGCACCGCCTTCCGCCGGCCCAAGCCAGCGCGGATGCCATGACGCGGGATGGAGCAGCCCGGTAGCTCGTCAGGCTCATAACCTGAAGGTCGTAGGTTCAAATCCTACTCCCGCACCCAAAAAAAACGCCTCGCCGGCCGCTCTGCGGCCAGTGAGGCGTTTTCCTTTTGGCGCGTCCCACAAACAAAAACGCCAGCCCCGGAGGGACCGGCGTTGATGAGAGTTGATGTGTAAAGCCTAGAGCCCGCCAGGCCCGCAATCGTTGCGGAGATAGTTTTCGATCTCCGTCAGCATGGTGCGGTAGTGGCGCGGATACCAAGGCAAGCTGTGCGGCATGTCCGGGATCACGACCAAGCGCGCCGCAACACGATTGCGCACCCCATTGTAGAAATCCTGGCTGTGGAACAGCGGCACGCGCACGTCGCGGTCGCCATGGATCAGCAGGATCGGGATGTTCGCACGTTCGGTGTTGTGCATGGGATCCATGCCTGTGACCGTGCGGCCCTGATAGATCCGCTGCAGGCGATCTTGGCTCCAGGAATTGCCGACGCGCGTGAGCGCCGCAACACCGGCGCCTGCGATGGCGCATTGATACGGGCTGTTGGGCCGCACCGTCGCCGCGATCGCGGCGAAGCCACCGTATGAGTAGCCGAAAATCGCAATGCGATCTTGCGCGGCGATGCCTTGGGAGACGAGCCAAGCGGCGCCGTCATCCTTGTCGTCCTGCATCTTTTGGCCCCACTCGGCGTCGCCGGCGAGCCAGAGCGCACGGCCCCAACCTTCCGAGCCACGATACTGGGGCTGCAGCACGGCGTAACCGCGCGAAGCCAGGAATTGCGGCCAGCCGGATTCATCCCAGCCAGTCGTGTCGCGCGCCCACGGTCCGCCGTGCGGCAGGATCACCGTCGGCAACGGGCCGTCCTCGCGGCGCCAGCCATTCGGCAGAGTCAGGATGCCCGGAATGTTCATCCCGTCACGCGCTTGATAGTGGACCAGCTCCGGACGACGCAGGTTGGCCGAATTGATCCACGGACGTGACTGACCCAGCAACGTCGCGTCGCGGCGATTGCGCAGCAGATAATAGGTCGGCGGATGGGCGCCGCTCGAAGTCTCGAACAACACCGTCGAAAGATCGGCGTTGAAATCGATGAGCGTCACGGTGCGATCGCGGAACGACGCGTTCAAACCCTCTTGAACCGAACGGATGTCCGGATCGAGCCAATAAGTCGCATAGTCCGGCCCCGCGTACGTGAAGCCCAGCAATTGGTTGAAGTTGCTTGGACTCGAGCCCAGCGTAATCCCAATGATGTCGTAGTTCGGATTGGCGACGACCGGCTCGCTTGAGAACTGGCGCGTGCGCGGGTCGTAGAAATAAACCGCCGCCTTGTCCGAGAAGCGATCCGTGATCACGTAGTACTGGCCCGTCGCCTCATCGATGCCGGCGAACGATTGGGTGTAGCGCGCCGCCAATGTGCGCGTGAGCGCGGGATGCACTTCATACTGGCCGGTCTGGGCATTGCGGATCTGAACTTGGATTTCGTAGTCGCCGCCGATGGATTCGACGCTTTCACGCACCAAAACCTCGCCGTCGCGCGGGTTGATGAGCGCGGCGCTGGCGCCCGCTTCGCGGAAGAGCAGTGATGCGTCGTTGGTGCGCAGATTGTAGCGGTAGTAGTCGCTGCGCAGCGAGTTCTGGTTCAGCTGGCGGATGATCACGCTGTCCGGATCGAGCGGCAGGTTAGCCGCGATTGAAGCGGTGCCCGCGATCTCAAAGCAACGTTGCGTATCTTCGCTAACGCCAAGCGCACGCGCATTGCGCGCAAATGCTTCGTCGAAGCGCGAATGACGCGCGTCCGTCAGATAAGCCTTGGTGACAAACGTCTGTTCGGCGCCGGTTGAGCGGCCCTCGCCGCAACCGCCGAGACGCCCCGTCCATTCTTGGCGCCCGAGCGCCAGAATGCGCCCGGCCTTGATTGCGGCGGCCGCGATGAAGTGCATCCGGTCGCCGCTTGGCGTCACCACCGGCCCGGCTTGAAGATTGTTCAAATTCCAAGTCGCCAGCGCGGTTTCTTCGTTGTTTGAACCGGGCGCGGCGATAACAGCGACGATCAAGTCGCCTTCTGCGCTCATGGACACCGATTGGATATTCGGCACCCGAGCAAAATCATCGATTGGAACAGGCTGCGGCCGCACCTGCGCCGTTGCTTGCGACGCAAGACACAGCACGGCGATCGCAGCGGCAAAACGCGCGAACTTCATGTTGAGTAGTCCTCCCCTGGCATTGGAGCGCCTCTAAAGCTGGCGGGAGCTTGTGCCCAATGGAAGCCGATATGCAACCACCTGGCGCATTCCTGAGACGAAAAGGGCGGCGCTCTCGCGCCGCCCTTAAAGTCCAACTCTGTTGGCTTAGAACGTCTTCGTGAAGCGCACGAAGGCCGTACGACCGCGGAGGTCATACTGCGTACCGCTGAGCGGCACGTTGCCACGACGCGTCACAACACCCGTCGACATCAACGGCGGTTCCTCGTCGAACACGTTGCTCACGCCCGCGAGGACCGAGAACGTGTCACCGCGCCAACGAACCGAAGCGTCGTGATAGAAGACCGGGTCAGCCGCGATGATGCGGCGGCCTGGGACGCCTTGGTACGTCACGTTCTGAGCAGCGAAGTCTTGCTGCGAAACGCGGCTGATGAAGTCCGTGAACCACGAATAGGTCCAATCGCCACGCTCGAACGAGATGCGCGCATTGGCCACGAAGTCCGGATCACCCACGGTGCCGTTGAAGTCGCTCGTGTCGAAGCCCGACTGCAGTGACGGCTCGAACAGGTACACGATGTCTTCGAACGTCCAGGTGCCCTGCGCTTCAAGCGTCAAATCGCCGAAATCGAACTCGTGATCGTAGCGAACCGTCAAGTCGATGCCCGACGTGATTTGTTGGTTCACGTTGACGTAGGAGTCGCGCACTTCGGTGATGTTGTACGCAGCGCCAGGCGTGGAGCCCGGGTTACGATCGAACAGCGTGCAGAACTGGTTCGGGTAGTTGTTGGCCCCGTAGCAGCCACCGAGGATCGCCGCCGCGCCCAATTGAGCGACTTGGTCGTTCACTTGGATTTCGAAGTAGTCGACCGCAACGCTGAGGTCGGCAAACGTCGGCGTGAAGATGAAGCCCACGGTGTAGGCGTTCGAGGTTTCGGCATCCAGCAATCCGGCGCCGCCCGTCGAGACGATCGTGGCGGATGAACCGAGGCCCGTATAGTTGCTCGGAATGCCCTCCGCAGCGCAGTTGGCTTGGAGGTTCGGATTGGTGCTGTTGCCCCAATCGATGCAGGGATCGATCGAGAGCTGGCTCAGGAACGCCGTCTGGTTGCCCAGGAAGAGTTCGTAGAGCGCCGGCGCGCGATACGAAGTGCCCTTCGTCGCACGGATGCGGAACATCGAGTTGATCTGCCAGTTGAGGCCGGCCTTCCAAACCGAGTCGCTGCCGTAGGAGTCGTAATCGAACGCACGTCCCGAGAGGTCGAGCGAGAGGTCCTCGAAGAACGGACGACCCGCAAGGATCGGCACTTCCAATTCCGCGAAGATTTCGCGCACGGTGTCTTCACCGCGCGTAGGCCCAGCGCTCGAGGTGCCCCACAGAGCGCCGGCCGACGACAGCGCATCCGGCGTATCGTTGATAGAGTAGTTGCGATACTCGGCGCCGAACGCAACACCCAGCGGACCTGCCGGCAGTTGCAACAGATCACCCGAAACGTAGCCGGTGAAAACGGTCTGTTCGTAGATCGTTTCGCCGTGGGAGTTGTAGGTGAGCGTATCGTACAGCGAGCCGTAATTGCCGCTCAGGAACGAAGCCGAGAACGGATCGTAGTTCGGCGCATCTTCCGAATAATCGACGTCGCCCGTCAGCGCGCCGAGAATTTGGTTGCTGCGATAATCGCCTTCCGACCGCGAGTATGTCCCAACGAGGCTCCAGCTCCAATTGTTGCTGAAATCGCCATCCAGTTGCGTCGAGTAAGCCCAGTAATTGACTTCGGCTTCAGCGTTCGACGGCCACAGCGTGATTGGCTGCGAGAGCATGATGCGCGCGCTCGGCCCGACCGCCGGGTCATAACCCGGATCGTTGTCGTAGCCGTAGTAGGGATCGAGCAGCGCAGCTGCCGACGCGCCGCCGATCAGCGGGAAGAACTGACGCCAGCCTTCCGCGTTCGACTTGCGGTGCGAAACCAGCAATTCGTTGCGCCAATCAACGCCACCCAGCGCATCCAGCGAGAAGTTGCTGGTGACGAAGAGGCTCGCGCGTTCTTGACGCTCGATGGCGTCCGTCGACGCGAAGCGGCGATCGTTTAGAACGTCTTCATAGAAGGCCGTTGCTGGGTCGCCTTGCGGATAGTTCTGGTTTCCGCGCGGACGATAGCCCGGGATAATGCCGTTGCCGGGGCCACCTGCCGGATCGGGGATGTAACGCGTTCCGTAGACCGCATCGATCACCGTGTTGAAGTAGATGTTATTGCAGCCGGCGAGGTTCGTGTTGCGCAGGATCGAGCGGTCTTCCCGGTCGATACGAGCGCCCGTCGTCGGGCTGTAGATCAAGTCCTGCGGGCACGACAGGTAGTCGCGATCGCCGACCGAGAGGTCTTCACGGATCTGGTACTGACCTGCGATGACAACGTTGCCGCGGCTGAAGTTCAAGCCGTAGGCGCCATCGATCGAGTACGATTCACCGCCGTCTTCGAACGGCTGGTTGATTTCGAAATTGATGATCGGATCGTCCACGCGATCGACCGTGATGACGTTCACAACGCCGGCGACGGCGTCAGAACCGTACACGGACGAAGCGCCGTCCTTCAGGATTTCGTAGCGCTGGACGACCGACGACGGAATGACGTTCAAGTCGAACGCGCCGACTTGGCCGCGCACACCGGCGGGGCCTGGACGGCGGCCGTTCAGCAGAACGAGCGAACGTTGCGCGCCGAGGCCGCGCAGCGAAACCGAGTTGATGCCCGTGCCGCCTTCGACAACGAAACCGCCGAACTGGCCATTGAGCTGGAACGAACCAGCCGCAACGCTCGAGCTCTGCAGCACTTCACCGGCGTCGATGAGACCTTCCAGCGTGGCGGTCTCGCCCGTGATCACTTGGATCGGGGCCGACGACGTGAACTCATCGCGGCGAATGCGCGAGCCCGTAACGACGACTTCTTCTTCCTGCGGCTCAGCTTGCGCGCCCGCTTGTGCGGGTTGTTGTGCGTCTTGCGCCATCGCCGGCACAGCCATACCGGCTGCGGCCGTGAAGAACGTGGCGCCCAAGAGCCCAAGCTTCTTTCTAATGCTCATCCTCATCTCCCACCGGGCCCGGATCGGAGACAACGCTACCTGCAGCAGAAAGAAGATCAGGACGCGCGCCCATTGGGCGCACGCGATTTCCCCCACACGCCGGAAGCGGCCGAAACGTCAGCCCAACCACCTAAGCTTGCGTAATAAGTCCCCCGCGGAACACCTGACCCACCAGGCAATTCCTAGGTCTGAAGCGGACGTTACGGTGGGCTTTAAGAAAACGTCAACGAATTAGTCACGTCAGCGCCACATTCGTGGCGGGAATGCGACGAATGGGACACGGCGCGTCCAGCAAAAGCGCACATTCTGAACGCTATTGGTGATTTTCCGGGCAAAGATATGCCCCGCCAAGCGTATCGCAGGTTCGAGGGGCGAACTGCCTCGGTAGCCCGAACGTCGAGCACGGAGTGACGACCCCACCGGACGAGCGGCTCCCGAAACCACAGCGGGCGAGCCACAAACGAAAACGACCCCGCATTGCTGCGGGGCCGTTTTGGTTCGTCACGGCCGAGGCCGTCATTGTGATTGAGGGTTCTTTAGGACTTTGATCACGCGCCTGGCAGACCCGGCAGCGACCTACTCTCCCACGCCTTAAGACGTAGTACCATTGGCCCTGGGGGACTTAACGACTGAGTTCGGGATGGGATCAGGTGGGGACCCCCCGGCATAGCCGCCAGGTCGGCAAGGCGCGCGACCTAACTTGTACAACAAGTCGACATTGTCTGTTTGCGTTCGCATTCACGTAACGTGGCGACGACGCAGTCGTCGCCGTGCATGAACAATGACCGTTCAAGCCGATTGAGCGATTAGTACCAGTCAGCTTCAAGCCTCGCGGCTCTTCCACACCTGGCCTATCAACGTAGTAGTCTTCTACGGCTCTCTAGGGAAACCTAGTTTTGAGGGGGGTTTCACGCTTAGATGCTTTCAGCGTTTATCCCGTCCGCACATAGCTACCCAGCTGCGCTCTTGGCAGAACGACTGGTGCACCAGAGGTGCGTTCATCCCGGTCCTCTCGTACTAAGGACAAATCCTCTCAAGTTTCCAACACGCACGGTAGATAGGGACCAAACTGTCTCACGACGTTCTGAACCCAGCTCACGTACCACTTTAAATGGCGAACAGCCATACCCTTGGGACCTGCTCCAGCCCCAGGATGTGATGAGCCGACATCGAGGTGCCAAACCGCCCCGTCGCTATGGACGCTTGGGGGCGATCAGCCTGTTATCCCCGGAGTACCTTTTATCCGTTGAGCGATGACCCTCCACACACGGGATCACCGGATCACTATGACCGACTTTCGTCTCTGCTCGACTCGTCAGTCTCGCAGTCAGGCAGGCTTATGCCATTGCACTCAACAACCGATGTCCGACCGGTTTGAGCCTACCATCGCGCGCCTCCGTTACTCTTTGGGAGGCGACCGCCCCAGTCAAACTGCCCGCCATGCTGGGTCCCGGATCCAGATAATGGATCGCGGTTAGACGTCACCGAAAATCAGGGTGGTGTTTCATCTTGCGGCTCCACGAAAGCTGACGCCTCCGCTTCAAAGCCTCCCACCTAGCCTACACAAATGCCGCCGTTCACCGGGGCTTCGATTCAAGGCTTGCACCTCTCCTCTTAACCTTCCGGCACTGGGCAGGAGTCAGACCCTATACGTCGCCTTGCGGCTTCGCAGAGCCCTGTGTTTTTGATAAACAGTCGCCACCCCCTGGCTTGTGTCACTGACGCTTGCTTGCGCAAGATCAGTCCCTCTTCTTCCGAAGTTACGAGGGCAATTTGCCGAGTTCCTTCACAATAGTTCTCTCAAGCGCCTCGGTATACTCTACCTGACCACCTGTGTCGGTTTCGGGTACGGTCTATGTTGGGGCTATTTCCTGGAACAACTAGGCTGCGCTCGGGCACCAACTGCCTCACACAACTTCCGTCATTCGTCACACACCAACTGGCGCACGAATATTTACGTGCTTCCCATCGAATACGCCTTTCGGCCTCTCCTTAGGGACCGGCTAACCCTGCTCTGATTAACATTGAACAGGAACCCTTGGTCTTTCGGCGACAGAGTCTCTCACTCTGTTTGTCGTTACTCATGTCAGCATTCTCGCTTCTGATACCTCCAGCAAACCTTACGGTTCACCTTCGCAGGCTTACAGAACGCTCCGCTACCGCTCAGTATTGCTACTGAACCCATAGCTTCGGCGAATGGCTTAATCCCCGATACATTTTCGGCGCAGGTACGCTTGACCAGTGAGCTGTTACGCTTTCTTTAAAGGATGGCTGCTTCTAAGCCAACTTCCTGGTTGTCTATGCATACCCACATCCTTAACAACTTAGCCATTACTTGGGGGCCTTAGCTGATGGTTAGGGTTGTTTCCCTCTTGACGACGGACGTTAGCACCCGCCGTCTGTCTGCCCTGCTGTACTCTCAGGTATTCGGAGTTTGGTTAGGTTTGGTAACGTGGTGAACGCCCCTAGCCCATCCAGTGCTCTACCCCCTGAGGTAATCACAGAACGCACTACCTAAATAGTTTTCGCGGAGAACCAGCTATCACGCGTTTTGATTGGCCTTTCACCCCTACCCACAAGTCATCCCATACTTTTTCAACAGTAATGGGTTCGAGCCTCCAGTGCGTGTTACCGCACCTTCACTCTGCTCATAGGTAGATCAACGCGTTTCGGGTCTAATGCGACGAACTGAACGCCCTGTTCAGACTCGCTTTCGCTGCGCCTACACCTAACGGTTTAAGCTTGCTCGCCACACTAAGTCGCTGACCCATTATACAAAAGGTACGCGGTCACTCCGAAGAGCTCCCACTGCTTGTAAGCATTCGATTTCAGGTACTTTTTCACTCCCCTCGTCGGGGTTCTTTTCACCTTTCCCTCACGGTACTCGTTCGCTATCGGTCGGTAAGGAGTACTTAGGCTTGGAGGATGGTCCCCCCATGTTCAGACAGGATTGCACGTGTCCCGCCCTACTCGAGTCCTCATCTAGTTTTACCGCTACGGGGCTATCACCCGCTATGGCCCGGTTTCCCATCCGGTTCGCGTTGACTTTGATAAGGCACTGGCCTGGTCCCGGTTCGCTCGCCACTACTACGGGAGTCTCGGTTGATGTCCTTTCCTCCAGGTACTGAGATGTTTCACTTCCCTGGGTTTGCTTTATTTCCCTATGTATTCAGGAAATAATACCTTCATTTGAAGCTAGAAACCGAAGCCCAGCGCCAAAACCCCGAAAGGTCTTCGCACTGAGCTCTGATATCTAGCCTCGAAGGTGGGTTGCCCCATTCAGAAATCCACGGATCAAAGGGTGCTCGCCCCTCCCCGCGGCTTATCGCAGCGTGCCACGTCTTTCATCGCCTCTTACCGCCAAGGCATTCCCCGAACGCCCTTTTGACGCTTGATCACTCAACAAAACCCATACGTGGTGAAGAACATGCCCGCGTCATTTGCATGACGAGAAACAAGTCTCCCGCGTCCACGTACGGACGATTGTTAGACGATTAGTTGTTGTATTTGGTCTGACCTTGAGCGCTGGGGTACAGCGCCGGTCAGACGGCCTCCTTCACGATGTCAATCCAACCAGCCGGCTAAAGCCAACCAGTCGAAACTGATGAGTGGAATGATTGCGAGGTTTCCAGAGATCCCTGTCGGCAAGCGACAGGGCGGCCTGGTGGAGCCAGACGGGATCGAACCGACGACCTCAAGCTTGCAAAGCTAGCGCTCTCCCAACTGAGCTATGGCCCCATAGGAACCAAGGCGGGGAAAGCCGTTCTGGCAGAACAGACGCTGGTAGGCCCGGGCAGATTTGAACTGCCGACCCCACGCTTATCAAGCGTGTGCTCTAACCAACTGAGCTACGGGCCTTCACCCGCGGCAGTTGCCGACACTGGGCTCGCAATCACCTCTCCCCTTCCCTGCTTCCAGGGCGGCGAGAGGTTCACGGAAGAGAAACGAGGACGGCGATGAAACCGCCATTTGTTTTTGCCGTGACGCCCAACCGAAGTTGGGTAGTCCGGCTGCTAGGGAGTTCTCGAAGTCCAGTGAGACTGGACACTCTCGAACATCCTTAGAAAGGAGGTGATCCAGCCGCAGGTTCCCCTACGGCTACCTTGTTACGACTTCACCCCAGTCGCTGACCCTACCGTGGCCAGCCCCCTCCTTGCGGTTGGGAAACTGTCTTCAGGTAGAACCAACTCCCATGGTGTGACGGGCGGTGTGTACAAGGCCCGGGAACGTATTCACCGCGGCGTGCTGATCCGCGATTACTAGCGATTCCAACTTCATGCCCTCGAGTTGCAGAGGACAATCCGAACTGAGACGGCTTTTAGGGATTATCCCTTTGTCACCGCCATTGTAGCACGTGTGTAGCCCCACCTGTAAGGGCCATGAGGACTTGACGTCATCCCCGCCTTCCTCCTGCTTGGCGCAGGCAGTTCCTCTAGAGTGCCCAACTAAATGCTGGCAACTAGAAGCGAGGGTTGCGCTCGTTGCGGGACTTAACCCAACATCTCACGACACGAGCTGACGACAGCCATGCAGCACCTGTCTCCGCGCCCCGAAGGGACTCTAGATCTCTCTAGATAGCACGGGATGTCAAAGGTGGGTAAGGTTCTGCGCGTTGCTTCGAATTAAACCACATGCTCCACCGCTTGTGCGGGCCCCCGTCAATTTCTTTGAGTTTTAACCTTGCGGCCGTACTCCCCAGGCGGAGAGCTTAATGCGTTAGCTGCGTCACCAATAAGCATGCTTACTGACAACTAGCTCTCATCGTTTAAGGCGTGGACTACCAGGGTATCTAATCCTGTTTGCTCCCCACGCTTTCGCACCTCAGCGTCAGTATCAGTCCAGCGAGTCGCCTTCGCCACTGGTGTTCCACCGAATATCTACGAATTTCACCTCTACACTCGGTATTCCACTCGCCTCTCCTGACCTCCAGGCTTGCAGTCTAGAAGGCAGTTCCAGGGTTGAGCCCTGGGATTTCACCCCCTACTTACAAACCCGCCTACGTGCGCTTTACGCCCAGTAATTCCGAACAACGCTAGCCCCCTTCGTATTACCGCGGCTGCTGGCACGAAGTTAGCCGGGGCTTCTTCTCCGGATACCGTCATTATCTTCTCCGGCGAAAGAGTTTTACAACCCTAAGGCCTTCTTCACTCACGCGGCATGGCTGGATCAGGCTTGCGCCCATTGTCCAAGATTCCCCACTGCTGCCTCCCGTAGGAGTCTGGGCCGTGTCTCAGTCCCAGTGTGGCTGATCATCCTCTCAGACCAGCTATAGATCGTAGCCTTGGTGGTCCATTACACCGCCAACTAGCTAATCTAACGCGGGCCGATCTTTCGCCGATAAATCTTTCCCAATACGGCGTATTCGGCATTGCTCCCAGTTTCCCGGGAATATTCCGAAGCGAAAGGTACGTTCCCACGCGTTACTCACCCGTCTGCCACTCCCCTTGCGGGGCGTTCGACTTGCATGTGTTAAGCCTGCCGCCAGCGTTCGTTCTGAGCCAGAATCAAACTCTCAGGTTGAGGTTTGACTCCGACGAAACCAAATCCGTAATGGAAATGGTCGCTGCAAAGCATTTGCGTATATTTGACGGGAAACCCGTTCACACTAAACCCAACTCACGTTGGGCCGTATAAACTGGCTTTCCATAGATAAACGCAAACCGTCGATGTCGAATGGGTCTCTCTGGCCGAAGCCTTTGAGAACCCGGCAAGCAACACCGCCGCCCGCGTTTCTCTTCCACTCACAATGTCAAACATCCCGCAGACAAATGGCAAAGAACCAAAGGTCCTCACCCGGCTTATCTGCCGCATACGTCCGGCCGTGTCGGCCGCCCCGTTTGCGATGAGGCGCGGGGTATAAGCCCGGCCCTGTTTTCCCGTCAACATCCTTTTCTGATCTTTTTTCAGCGATCCACAGGACCGGAGAAAACCTCAGAAAAGAGCGACAGAAACTGCCTCGGGCCCATTTCGGGGCCCGCGTTAGCCTCTGTGGTCGGCGGGAAGGGGCGATATACGCCTACCCTATTCGCCGCGCAAGCGGTTTTTCGTTGAGAATGTGGAAATTACGGGTTTTCCACAGGACACCCTCGCGCACCGCACGAGAGGCGAGAAAGACCCATTCCATAAGGGTTTTCGCGCGGTCGTAGCCATGCGAACGCGCTCGCCGCGACGATTCCGTCGGCGAAAAGCCAGGACCTCAGGTCTGGATAAAAGACCGCACGGCTTCGACTTCGGACTGCGCCTCGGCGATCCGCCACTTCACCAGGTCGCCAATCGAGATCACGCCCAGCAGCCGGCCGCTTTCAACAACGGGCAAATGCCGGATCCGCCGGTCCGTCATGAGATCCATCGCCGATTCCAGCGAATCCCGTGCACGGGCCGTCACGACCTTGCGAGTCATGACCTCGCCAACCGTGCATTTGAGGGCGTCAGCGCCGATTCTGGCGATATTCCGGACGATATCCCGCTCGGAGATCACCCCTATCACCCCACCGGCTTCATTGAGGATGACCATCGCACCGACCTTGCGGGAATCGAGGAGGTCCGCCGCCTCCTTCAGGGTCGCCGATTCCGGCACGGAATAGACCTGTCCGCCCTTCTCCCGCAGGATTTGCTCGAGAATCATCGCTTTTTGGCCTCCCTGTCTCTGATTTGTCAGCCAGGAGTGAGGGTGCGGCAGGCTGCCGCAGGTTGCAATCGAATACTGGCTACCGGACGAAAATTTACTGCGCCTGCACGCGGCCGGCGCGCATTAACCATCGAAGTTCCAGCCGATACGCGTCTGGCACATCGGTTGCAGCCCAGGGTTCCAACTCAAACCCTTGGAAACGACGGACAATGTCCTTCAAGCGTAAAGGTCCCGGCCCGCTGGCTTCCGGCGCAATCGGCGCGGTCGTCGGCGTGGCGATCGTGAGCGGCGTCATCGCCCTGCTCGCCATTCCTGCATCTGCAAACCCGGATGGCCAGCAGATGATCAAAGCTCGCGCGCAATCCGCATACACGGTGCGCTGAGGCCTACAGAATTCCAGGGTCCACCATCCCCGGTCGCCCTGGCCTGCCGCAGTACGAGTTAGGCCCAGATGGCGGGGGGCGCTGGTAGAGTAGCGTAGAGTCCGGCGGCGGCTTTCCAGGACGGAGAGCCGCCGCTTTCTTTTTTGCTGCTGGCACAACCGACTACGGGTTTCCGTAGGTTCACCACTCCATGATCCCCGCGAGGCTGGATCATAGCCTGGGTTGGAACGGACGGGCGCGCTGGCAGTTGGGGTTCAGGCTTTCAGGCCGGGCCAGCGTTTTAATTCTCGAGTGCGAAGCGCAGGCCGGCATTGGCCTCAAGGCGCGCAATCAGCCTGGCGCCGAGCGCGGCGCCCGGCGTCCACACGCCGCCCGGCGTCTGATCTCGCCCGACATCCCGCGCCAGACACATTGCGCTTTCCGAGATCATCTTCGACGTCGAGGCGTAGCCTGGATCCTTGTCGCCCTTCACGCTCCCGCGCAGCGTACGCCCGTCCTTCGTCTGCCCGACAAAGAGCACGTCGTAGAAGCCTGTCTCTCGCTCTTCCTTCGACGGCCCCTGCCCCGGCCTGGGCAAAGCGAACTGGCGCAGCAGCGCCCGTGTCGGCGCAAATCCCAGGAGCGCGTTCTGGATCGCGCCGGCGCGCGCGGCGCGCTTGGCGCGCTTGGCGCCCTCCGGTCCATCGCCCGTCAGCATCATCTCGTCATAGGTGAAGTCGGCGCCCCAGGCGCGGTTGAGCAGATGGTTGGTGCGGTGGACGTTCTTGGTGTTGATCGTCGCCATGATGAAGGGCGTTGCCCACTGGCCCGCAGCCGCGTCGCGCTCGACCTTCTCGCCTGAAGGCTGCTGCGGCCCTGTGAAGCCGGGCGTAAGCGCGAAGGGATTGGCCAGTGTCTTCACGATCGACGGATCGCGTTTCGACGATTCCAGCGTCGCCATCAGGCTGGCAATCGTGCCGCCGGAAAACCCGCCCTTCATCTTGCGCACGCGACCACGCACACGCTGCAACGGCGCGCCCAGCCGCTGCTTCGCCTGCGCCTGAAGGAAGGTGACGCCAAGGTCGAACGGGATGGAGTCGAAGCCGCAGGAGAACACGATGCGTGCGCCCGAAGCCCTTGCTGCTGCATCGTATTTCGCGATCATCGCCGCCATCCAGGCCGGCTCGCCGCATAGGTCGACGTAATCGGTTCCCGCCTCGACACAGGCCGCGATCAGCGGCTCGCCATAGAGCTGGTAGGGGCCGACCGTGGAGATCACCACTTTTGTGGACTTCGCCATGGCCAACAGCGAGGCCGGATCCGTCGCATCGGCGAGCACCAGTTTGAGCTCGGCCTTGCCGCCGATCTCCCATCTGGCGTGCTCAAGCTTGTCCTTGCTGCGGCCGGCGATCGCCCAGCGCACATCGCGTCCGGACCCATAGGTCTTCAACATGTGCTCGGCGACGAGTTGACCGGTGAAACCGGTCGCCCCGTAGACGATGACATCGTACATACGCTCGTCCGCCACGCTCACTCCTATTCCGGCAGGTAGATGACCGGCAGCCGGATTGCGCTCGGCTTGCTTGCGTCCATGAAGACTGTGTTGCGCGCGACCCGCGCCTTCACGTCCTTGTCCGGATTGCCGCCCGTGTTTGGGTTCACATCGAAGCGCGGATAGTTCGAGCTCGTCACATGCACCGCGATCTTGTGGCCCTTCTCGAAGGTGAGCGCCGTGTCCCACAGGTCGAGCGTCAGCCTCTCCGGCGCGCCTGGCGTCATCATCTTGATCTGGTCCGGCTCGCGCCCGTCGCGATAGCGCGTGCGCAGCGCACTATCGAGCACGATGGCCTCATAGCCATCCGGATAGACGTCCACCAGCTTCACCATGAAATCTGTGTCAAGCCCGTCCGTGGACGCCCACAGGTCCATGCTCACCGGACCTGCGATGACGACGTCCTTGTCGAGCACAGGCGTTTCGAACTTCAGATAATCCGGACGTTTGCCGATCGGCCGTTGGTCCATCGGACCGCGATCGAAGGTGAGATTCGCGCCGCCAATCGTCTGCACGGGTCTCGCCGGGTCGAACGCATAGGCCTTCGAAGCCGCCGCCTCGGCCGGCGCCTTGGTCGAGAGCACGCCGTTGTCATGGAGATAGTAGTTCACAGCGCGCGGAGCCGGCGGCCAGTCGCCGAAATACATCCAGCGATTCTTCGCCGAGACATTCCCCTTCCGCGCGCCAGCCATCATGTAGACCTTCACCGGCGGCTCATCCATGATGCCGTTGTCGATCCCCTTGAGCCAGTAGTCCCACCAGCGCACCTCGGAATCTGTGCCGCCCTGCGCGTTTCCGATGCCGCCGCCATTGGGATAGCTCATGTCGCCCGACAGCGGCCCGTGCCCGAACGGACCCATTTCGAGCTTCTGGTTGCCGCGCGCGCCGACAGCGCCTTCATGCTGCAGGTACATGAAGTTGCGCACGTTCCCCTCGTTGAAGATGTCGTACCAGCCGCCGTACTGATAGGTCGGAATGCTGATGTACTTGCGCTGGTCCGCGATCTCAGTGCGGTCCCAGTAGGATGACGCCGGATAGTTCGCGGCGGTGAACGCGATCGTCTCTTCCGGCACGCCCTGGCCCCGGCTCCAGTCGCCGCTATCCTTCTGCTTGTAGGCGCCGCCGATATAGGTGCCCGTGAGCCGCGTCGATGGCGTCACGATGGCGAATGCGGCCTTGAGATGCGGCGGCTTCATCGTCGCCGCCAGCATCGTGGTGTAGCCCATGGCGCTCGCGCCTGTGATGCCGATCCTGCCGTTGCACCAGCTCTGCTTGGCCATCCATTCGATGGTGTCGTAACCGTCGAACGCGTCATTGATGAAGGCCTGGTAGAACCCGTCCGACCGACCTTTCCCGCGCACGTCCTGCACCATGTAGGCATAGCCCGCGTCGGTGTATTTCTTAGCGCCAGCAGGGCTCGCAAACATCGCGTCCTTGCCATAGGGCGTCCTCTGCACCACGCACGGGAACGGACCGGCTCCAGCGGGCAGATAGAGATTGCCCGCCAGCTTCACGCCGTCGCGCATCTCCGCGATCACCTCGGTTGCGCCATCGGCGACCTTCGCCGGCTTAGCGCCACGCACCGCGGGCGGGGCTGCCTGTCCGGCCGTCTGGCCTTGCGTCTGCTGCGCCAGGGCGGCCGAGCCCAGCGCCACAACAGAAACCGCCGCCAGCGCGGCCACCGCCAACTTCCGCATGTCTCTCTCCCCGTCGACCTGTTTCGGCCGCTTGGCGCACTCTCCTGCCGTAACGCCCCTGCGGTCAATCCGCCCAAGCGCGGCCCTGCCCTGAGGGCGCCTGCTTCACAATCCTGCGACCCCGTGCTCAATCTCCAGCATGGACTCCTGGCTGAAACCCACTGTCGTCGCGATCCCATTCTTCCTGGTCACCTTCACGCTTGAATGGTGGGCGGTGAAGACGAACCGCGCAAAGGGCCGCTACGAAACGAAGGACGCGCTTACCTCCCTCGCCATGGGCCTCGGCAGCGTCGTGGCGGACACGATCTTCGCCTTCGCCGGGACATGGCTGCTGATGCTGTTCTGGCCGTATCATCTGTTTGAGATTCCGGTGACGTGGTGGAGCTTCCTCCTCGTCTTCGTCGGCTACGACCTGATCTACTACTGGAAACATCGTTTCGCGCACATCGTGCGCTGGTGGTGGGCCGAGCACGTCACGCACCACTCCTCGACACATTACAATCTCACGACAGCCCTGCGCCAGCCCTGGTTCGGCCCGCTCACCGGCCTCGTCATCATCGCAGCGCCGCTGGTCCTGCTCGGCTTCCACCCGACCTTCATCGCGCTCTCGGCCGGGGTGAACCTCGTGTATCAGTACTGGATCCATACCGAGGCGATCGGGAAGACGCCTAAATGGTTCGAGGCGGTCATGAACACGCCGAGCCACCATCGCGTCCACCACGCGACCAACCCGCGCTATCTCGACGCCAACTTCGCCGGCGTCTTCATCATCTGGGACAGGATGTTCGGCACATTCGTGCCGGAGCTCGACTACGATAAGCCGGTCTATGGCATCGTGAAGCCGCTTGGGTCCTATAATCCGTTTGTTGTCGCGTATCACGAACTGTTCGGTCTGCTCCGCGATTGCTGGAAGGACGGCCTCCGCCCTTGGCGCTGGGTTGGCCGGTTCATCAACAACCCGGGCTGGTCGCCGGACGGACGGCACGAACGCTCACGCGAGCTGAAGCAGGCCTTCCTTGCCGCCCATCCCGACCAGGCCGGCACGCCGGGTCTTCCGCGCAAGCTGCTGAAGAAGGCCTACGTCGGCCTCCCTGCAGCAGTTCCCGCCGAGTAGCGACCCGTCAGGCCTTCTTCTGCGACGCGATCCATGCGCGCACGCGCGTTTCGAGAACCGGCAGCGGCATGGAGCCGCCGTCGATCACCGTGTCATGGAACGACTTCCAGTCGAACTTGTCGCCGAGCGCGGCTTTCGCTTCGTCGCGCAGTTTCTGGATGGTGATCATGCCGATCTTGTAGGTCGTCGCCTGGCCCGGCCACAGCAGGAAGCGCCTCACCTCCGACTTGATGGACGCTTCGGGACGCGCCGAATTCTCCATCGCCCATTTGACGGCTTCGTCCTCGGTCCAGCCCTTGGCGTGCAGGCCGCTATCCAGCACCAGCCGCACCGACCGCCACAGCTCCGAATTGAGCCGTCCGAAGTCGTTATAGGGATCGGTGAAGAAGCCCATCTCCTTACCGAGTTCCTCCGCATAGAGGCCCCAGCCTTCGGCGAACGACGAATAGCCGTACTGCGTGCGGAACACCGGAATGTCCGTCAGCTCGTTCTGGATGGCGATCTGCATGTGGTGGCCCGGAACGCCCTCGTGATAGGCAAGGCTCTCCAGCGCCCACAGCGACACGGCGCTCATGTCCGACAGGTGGGCGTAGAAGATGCCCGGCTGCTTCCCGTCAGGCGTCGGCCCGTAATAGTGCGCCGCCCCGCCCGGCACTTCGCGGAACCCCTCGACGCGCTTCACGATCAGGTCCGCCTTCGGCAGCCGCCCAAAATACTCCGGCAGCTTCTTCTTCATCGCCGAGAGATATTCGTCGGCCTTCGCAAGATACTTCGCGCGGCCCTCATCCGTATCCGGCAGGTAGAACTGCTTGTCCGTGCGCATGAACTCGAAGAACGCCTTCAGATCGCCCTTGAAGCCCACCTGCTCGCGGATCTTCTCCATTTCCGCATGGATACGTTTCACTTCGGAGAGGCCCAGCTCGTGGATCTCGTCCGGCGTCATCTTCGTCGTGGTCAGCAGCTCGAGCGAGGCCTTGTACCATTCATCGCCCTTCGGCAGCGTCAGCGCGCCGACCTTGCCCGACGGAGCGTTCTTCATGTCATCCTTGAGCCAGGCAATCAGCCGCTCATAGGCGGGCTTCACCTTGTCCTTCAGCGCCGCTTCGGCCGCCTTCTTCCATGTCGCCGCCTGCGCATCGTTCGCCCGGTCCGACGCCAGCAGGAAGCCGACCTTGGTGTTGAAATCTTCCCAAAGCGGCGAGTCCCCGCCTTTGCCGAACGGCGCGCCTGAGATGATCTTGTTCGCCTCGTCCGCCGTGCGTTCGTAGCCGAACTTCGGCGTGCGAATGCCGTCCGCCACCGCCAGCTTCGCGCGCTCGGTGTACTGGTCGATCGCCGGCCCCAGCGCCGCAAGACGCGCGACATAGGCGTCCATATCCTTCGGCTCTTCCACCTTGTGATAGGTGATCAGGAAGTTCGGGATGTCCGTATGCGGCCCGCCATAGCCGTAGATGAACGAATACCGCTGCCACTTGGCGCGCAGCTCCGACCGGTCCAGCTCCGACTCCCAGATCGCCCACGACGTCTTGGCGTCGTCATTCAGCTTGGCCGGATCGACGACGGCCTTCATGCCGGCCACGCTCTCGCGCCGCCAATCGAGCTGCTTTTGCGCATCCGCTTCGGAGAAATCGCCGAGCTGGTCGTAGAGCTCCTTGCGGCCCATCTGTGTGAGCTGCATGGGGTTCATCTTCAGCTCTTCCTCGAACTCCGCGTTGAGATAGTCGGTGAGCTTCTTGCTCTCCGCCGCAACTTGTTCCGCAGTCGGCCCGGCGGGAGCTGCCGGTGTGCAGGCGGCGGCGAGAGCCATCACGGCGGTTGCGAGTAACAGACGCATGCGAGTCTCCGAGCAATCTGGGACCGCCGGACGCCTGTCCGGCCAATCTATCAGTCTGGGGACTGCGGGCCCTGCGGCCCGCCGGCCGGGCAGGCGCCCGGCGGTCCCGGCTAGGCTTTCTTCTGCGAGGCAATCCAGCGATCGATCTTCGCTTCCAGGATCGGCAACGGCAGCGCGCCTCCGCCGAGGATCTGGTCGTGGAAAGCCGGATAGCTGAACTTGTCGCCCAGTTCCTTCCGCGCCTTGTCGCGCATCTGCTGCAGTCGGATCATGCCGATCTTGTAGCAGGTCGCCTGCCCCGGCGTGGCGATGTAGCGGCGCACTTCGGAGCGGATCGCGGCCTCGGGCTGCGCCGAATTCTCCATGAAGTACTTCACCGCCTGCTCCTCGCTCCAGCCCTTGGAGTGAATGCCGGTGTCGAGCACGAGACGGATCGCGCGCCAGATCTCGCCGGAAAGACGGCCGAAGTCGTTATAGGGATCCTTGTCGAATCCCATCTCCTTCGCCAGCGCTTCCGAATAGAGGCCCCAGCCTTCCGAATAGGCCGTGTAGCCGTACTGCGTGCGGAATTTCGGCAGCTTGTCCGGACCGGTCTCGTTCTCGAGTTCCTGCTGGATCGAGATCTGCATGTGGTGGCCCGGCAAGCCTTCGTGATAGGCGATGTTCTCGAGCTGATAGGTCGGTTCGGCATTCATGTCGCTGAGGTGCGCGTAGAATGTGCCCGGTCGCGAACCATCCGGCGTGCCCGGCTGGTAGTGCTGCGCGCCACCCGGCTCCTCGCGGAATGCCTCGACGCGCTTCACGACCAGGTCGGCCTTCGGCAGACGGCCGAAATACTCCGGCAGCTTCTTCTTCATCTCGCCAAGATAGCCGCGCGCCAGCTCAAGATACTGCTCAGCGCCTGCGTCATTGTTGGGCAGGATGAACTTCTTGTTCGTCCGCATGTCGACAAAGAATTCCTGCAGGGCGCCCTTGAAGCCGACCTGCTCCTTGATCTTCTCCATCTCGCCCTGGATGCGCGCGACTTCCGACAGGCCGAGCTGGTGGATCTCGTCGGCCGTCATGTCGGTCGTTGTCTGCAGGTTCAGCATGGCGGTGTAATAGGCTGCGCCGTTCGGCAATGACCCTACGCCCTGCGCCTGCGGCGAGGCGTTCTTCTTGTCCTCGGCGACCCAGGCGGCCAGGCGGTCATAGGCCGGCTTCATCTTGTCGACCATCGCGAGACGAAGCTGCTCCGTCAGCGCAACCGCCTCTTCCGGCTTCAGCTTGCCAGCTTCAGCCAGCACCTTGATCTTTGCCTTGCCGTCCGCGAACAGGGCGCTGTCGCCCTTGCCGCCGAACGGCGCGCCGGCCGTCACACGCTGGATTTCCGACGTCGTCTGGTCATAGGCGAACCCCGGCATGCGGATGCCGTCGGCCGCCGAAAGCTTCGCACGCTCGAGCAACTGATCGAGAACCGTCCCGATCGCGGCAACACGCGAGATGTAGGCTTCCACGTCCGACTTCTCGTCCACACGGTGCTGCGTGATCATGAAGTTCGGCAGGCCCGTGTGCGCGCCATTGCGGCCGAAGATGTAGCGATAGCGGCGGAACTCATGGCGCTTCTCGGCGCGGCCCAACTCCATCTCCCAGATATCGTAGGAGAGGCGGGTTTCCTCGTTCAGCTCTTCCGGTTTGAACTTGGCTTTCATGTCGGCGACGCTCTGGCGGCGCCATTCCAGTTCCTTGTCATCCGCTGCTTCGGTGGCGTCATCCAGCTCACCGTATTTGTCCTTCCGGCCCTGGCTGGTCATTTCCTGGGGCGAGAACTGGAGCTCTTCCTCGTACTCGGCGTCGAGATAGGCCACGAGATCATGGCTGTTCTTGGTGATCTGCTCCGCGGTCGGGCCGGGGGGCGTCGATGGCCCGCACGCCGCCAATACCGCCAGCATCGCTGCTGCGCCGAAGATCGCCCTCATTCAGCATCCCCTCTTGGAATTCTCTACCCCGACCAGGCGCCGATATAGCGTGAACGTCTCAAGCTGCGCCAGACCCATGGTTCAAGCCTCCCCCGATTGTCATCCCGGCCGCAGGCGCGCACCGCCGAAGAGCCGGGGCCATGCGTAACGTAGTGGAACATTGGAATGGGTCCTGGGTCTCCGCTGCGCTCCGCCGGGGATGACAAGCGGTTGACGGCGAAGAGTTCGAAGCCGAATACCGCAACAAAAGAGGAAGCATCCATGTCCCGTTTCACAGGCAGATCGGTCATCGTCACCGGCGCGGCTTCCGGCATTGGCCGCGCCTCCGCCAAACTGTTTGCCGCCGAAGGCGCCAGCGTCATCGCCGCCGACAAGGATGCGGGCGTCAATGAAACCGTCGCCGATATCGTGAAGGCCGGCGGCAAGGCCATCGCTACGGAAATGGACGCCGGCAATTCGGCCGATGTGCAGAAGCTCATCGACCTAGCTCTCAAGGCCAATGGCAAGATCGACGTCATCTACGCCAACGCCGGCATCTCCGGCGGCACGCCCAACCTGTTCGAACAGACCGAAGACCAGTGGAAGACCATCCTGCAGGTCAACCTCATCGGCCCGATGCTCGCGATCCAGCTCGGCGCGCCGCACATGACAAAAAAGGGCAAAGGCGCTATCGTCTGCACCGCCAGCGTCGCCGGCATCCGCAACGGCGCCGGCTCGCCCGCCTACTCCGCCTCCAAGGCCGGCGTCATCTCGCTGGTCTCGCTCGCCGCCAACCAGCTTGCCGGCACGGGCGTGCGCGTGAACGGCGTCGCGCCTGGCCTCATCGAGACCGGCATGACCAAACCGATCTTCGACCGCGCGCGCGAGAAAGGCACCGACGACAAGATCGGCCAGCTCAACGCCCTGCGCCGCGCCGGCCAGCCGGAAGAAATCGCCAAGGCCGCCTTGTTCCTCGCCAGCGACGACGCCAGCTATGTCAACGGCCAGGTTTTGCCCGTAGACGGTGGCCTCTCCTCCTCGCTGCCGGTGGTTCCGCCCAAGCGCTGAGGCTTCAATGCCCACTGACGAGAGAGTCCGCGCCTTCATCGCTCGGGTCGAAGCGCTGGACCATCTCGGCGCCATCCGCGACTTCTACCATGCCGACGCCACCATGCAGGAAGGCCTCGGCCAGATGCGCGTGGGGATGGAAGCGCTTCTCGCCGGAGAGACAGCCGCCCTGCAACGCATGGGCGGCGCTCCGGCCACGAAGTGCATCCGCTACGCCATCAACGGCGACACCGTGATGATCAACTGGACCTTCGAGATGGGCCCCGGCGAACCCAAACGCCTGCTCGACGAAATCGCCATGCAGGTCTGGGACGGCGACCGCATCAGGACAGAGCGCTTCTATTACGATCCGGCGCACATCCTGCCCATCGCCTGATCCGTTAAAGCGTCGAATTCCCTCCCTTCATGTACCTAAAATTTACCTGGTCTTTGCCCTGTCCGTCCTAAAGTCTGTCTCAGCATTGGGATGACGGCAGGGCTATCTGGAGGCAGGGATGCCGACGCTCGAACGCGTCAGGGTCTACATCAAGCGTGTTGAACAGCAGGACTATGTCGGCGCGCTGGCCCATTTTTACCACGCCGACGCGACCATGCAGGAAAACATGGAGCCGCCCCGCGTCGGTCGCGATGCGCTGATGGCCCATGAGATGGATCTTCTCGTGCGCTACGGCAGCACGCCAGCCAGGAAGGTCGAGCGATTTGCCGTCCATGGCGACCTCGTCTTCATCAACTGGATCATCGACATGAAGGTCCCCGGGATCGGCTCGCGCGTGCTGGACGAAATCACCATGCAGGAATGGGATGGCGACCGTATCCGCCGCGAACGCTTCTATTATGATCCCGCGCAGGTTCGCGGCTGATCACGGGTTCCATCACTGATCGCAGGCACGACTGGTAAATCATCGGCGCACGCGATCCGTCCTTCGGCGTGTTGACCTCGTCCGACTTCCGTCTCGACAAGGTCGACGCAGCCACGGGCCGGCGTTTCTGTGCCTCCGGCGAATCCGAAATGGCGACAGTGCTGGACTGGTTCGGGGCCGACGTGGGCGAACGCCCCAGCGGCGGCTGCGCCCTCGATATCGGCTGCGGCGCCGTCCGCCTCACCCACGCTCACGCAGCCGATGTGCAGAACGCCACCGGCAACGACGTCTCGGAGGCCATGCTCCGCATCGCGCGCGAAGGCGCGCCCGCCAACGCCAGCTTGACCGGCCAGCTTCCGCCGGGCCCGTTCGACTGGATCAACTCCTACATCGCCTTCCAGCACATCCCGCCGGCAGAAGGCCTCGCCCTGCTCTCAAGAATGCTCGAGCGCGCCGCGCGCCTTCATCAGCATCCATGTCACCGGCTGGGCCGATGCTCCGCCCCCGCAATCCCTGCTCGCCTGCCTCAGACGCTGGCGCAACCGTCGCGTGCAAAGGAAGGACGGCCACGACATCGGCGCGCTGATCCAGATGCACGCCTGCAACTTCAGCGACGTCACGCGTGTCTTTGTTCGGCACGATTTCACGCGGCTGGTGCTGCGCCACACCGACCATGGCGGCCATCAAGACGCCTGATTCATCGTCCGCCGCGGCTGACCTACTTGATCGCCACCAGCGTCGCCCCGCCCGCCAGAAGCGCGAGCCCTGCGAACCGTTTCAGGTCAGCCGGATAGACCGGCGCTCCGAACAGCCCGAACTGGTCGATGAAGGTCGACATGATGAGTTGCGCCACCACGACACACATCACGAAATTCCCGACGCCGAAGCGCGGCGCGAGATAGGTCGCGCTGATCGCGTAGAACGCCATCGCCATCCCACCCAGCCAGGCCAGCGGCGGCACAGCCGCGAAGAGATTGGCCGCAGGCATCGCCGGCCTGAAAGCTGCGAACACCAGCCCAACTGCAAGAAACGACATCCCCACGGCAATCAGCGAGGCATGAAGCGGTGACTGGATCGTCCGACCCAGCGTCCCCTGCAGCGCCGCCATCACGGGGATCAACGCACCGGCCAGCGCGGCCCACGCCGCATACATCAGCAGGTTGTTGGTGGTCATGGCCGCGTCCTCCGGGGCTTCGCGCGAGCACATGCGTACGCCTCCGCCTGTGGACAAGCATCTCTTCAATCGAGGCAGTTTTGCTTCAGGGTCCTGCGCCGGATGAATGGCACTCGCGCCACCAGCATGTATCGCCATGAAACGTCTGCCCCGGGCCTTCGCGGGGCTTCGCCTGCGAAGCTGCACGCGCGCGGCTCCGATCTCCCGCCCAGCGGGAAAAAGCGCGGTTTCGGGTCGTGATTCCCCTGCTGCGCGTCATGGCCCGACCATTGCGATAGTCCCCGGACGGATTGGGGGATTCCGGTCCAGCGTAGAGTTTGGCGAAGATTTTTATGGAAGAGCTCAAGGCCCATCCGAACACACAGGCCGTCCTGGACGCCTGGCGTCGTCTGTCCGACGGCGTCGCGGCCAATGACGGCCCGACCACGGACGACTATCCCGGCCTCGTCGGCCGGCTGTTCGTGCTTAACCACGTCGCGGATCGCGACTTCTCGTTCAGCCGCGTCGGACACGCGCTCGAGCGCCTGTTCGGCCGCCAGCTGACCGATCACAATTTCCTGTCGATCTGGAGCGAGCCAGATCGGCGCCTCGTCAACGCCGCCCTCGCGTCCGCCATCATGGACCGCGGTCCCACCCTGATCCGCGCTCGAGGAGAAACCCTCACCGGCAAGCGCGTCGATCTCGAATTCGCGTTGGCCCCGCTCTTCGGCCGCCCCCGCGCGCAGCTCCGTTTCCTCGGCCTCTGCCAGTCAATGACGCCTGAAGAAACGCTCGGCGGCCGTCCGCTCCGCCGCCTCCAGGCGGTGGCGGTCTACCCGCCCGCGCCGGACCTCAAACCCTCGATCCGGCTCGTCAGCTCGACATGATCCGCAAGCCGCCGACGCAGCGCAGCCTGTGGCGCCAGCATCCCGAGCGGGCCAACCGCAGTCCGGCGCCATGCGGCCCCCTCGGCGGAGCGGTGAATACCGTCCGGAATCAGGCGCTTCCACCGCTACAAACCACTCCTGAAAGTGCTCCTCGCAAGAGCTTGTAAACCATTGCCGCATTAACCTCGCGGCATTGGGGAGACCCCTCTCCCGAGGATGAGGGCAGCCATGAATTTGGCGCGGGCAGAAGCAAGACCATCGATCCGGCGCACGGAAGAGCTCGACCGTCTCACCTGCACCACCGTCGACGTGTGCGCTGGCGGCCTTCGCATCAATCTCGCGCGCCCGCTCCAACAGGGCGATAACCTCGTCCTCTACATCGACGACATCGGCCGCGTCGAAGGCGTTGTCGCCCGCGTGCTCAACGAGATCGGCTATGCAATCGAATTCCGCGTCCCGCCCCGCAAGCGCGACAAGATCGCGGACCAGCTCACCTGGTTGATCAACAAGGACCGTCTCGGTCTCAGCGACGAACGTGAAGGCGAACGGCGCCCCGGCGGCGGCCAGGTCGTCGCCGTCTATGGCGACGCCTCGATCGCCTGCGCCGTGGCTGACGTCTCGATCTTCGGCGTCGCCCTCAAGACCTCCGGCCCCCGCCCCATGATCGGCGATCGCGTCCAGGTCGGCGAACGCGCCGGCACCTGCGTCCGCTACATCGAAGGCGGCTTCGCGGTCGACTTCCGCACGATGCACGGCACGGATATCTAGCATCGGCGCTTACGCCCTAACCCTCATACCCGCTATCCTCGAGCATCGACGCATAGCGGTGCACCATGTTCTTCACATTCATCAGGTGCGAGAGATCGCCCGTCTTCATGGCGTAAGTCGCAAAGCGCACGGGGCTGGCCCAGTAATACATCTCCGCCTGATCGGCCATGCGGACCCATGTACGCCCGCCTTCCTCCTCGTAGCGCTTGATCAGTTCTTCCATCGCTTCCCTGCCCGCCGCCGCGAAGTAGAGCGAGAAATCCATGGCAGGATCGTTGATCTCGGCCCGCGACCAGTCGTTGATTCCGACCACACGATAGTCCGCGTCCACGAACAGGTGCGGATGATAGATGTCGCCATTCACCAGCGCGACATGGCTGGGCCAGAACGCATCGCCATCAACCCATTTCTGCCACAGCCCCCACAGCTTCTCCGGAACGGGCGCCAGCGTGTTGCACTCCTCCATCCGCAGCCGCATCCGCTCGCGGACGTCCTCCGCCCGGATCGCCGGAATCCCTGCCGCAGCCGCCGCTCCCACATCCAGCGCATGGAGCTTCGCCAGCGTCTCGCCAAGCGTCTCGGAAAACGCCGACGGCGTCCGGCTCTGCGGCAGCCGCCAGATCAGGTCCCCCATCAGCGGATCCACCTCAGCTGCCGGAATGCCCGGCAGCACGCGATAGGCAATCAGCTTGTCCGTATGCACCTGCCAGTCAGGCACGACGACCGGGATCTTGCCGCGCACAAACGCCAACACGATCGCTTCCTGCCGTCCGGCCATCTGCACGTCGCCCCGCCGCGGCGCGCGCAGCATCCAGTACGCGCCCGAGACATCCCGCGCCATCGCGCCAAAATACTCGGCGTCGGCCCCGCCCACGCGCAGCATCGAGCTGTCCTTGTCCAGCTCAATGCCATGCGCGGCCGCCAGTTGCTTGAAGTCAGGTTGAGACGTCACGGCGAGACCTCGCTAACCCCAGCCCGCCGATAGTCCTCGCCTACGGCTCGTTCTTCCACACCGGCTTGCGCTTCTCGGCGAACGCCTTCGGCCCTTCGATGTGGTCCGCCGACTTCATCAACCGGCCGATACCCGGAACCTTATGGTCGAACGCCGTCTTGAAGTCCGCCGTGTTGAGACCGGTCATCACCGTCTCCTTCGTTGCGCGGATCGCCATCGGCGAGCACTCGAGGATCAGCCCAGCCCAGCGCTTGGCTTCCTCCAGCGCCTTGCCCTGCGGCACGACATCCGTGACGAAGCCGATCTCCTTGCCCTCTGCCGCCGAAACCGTGCGGCCCGTGAGCATCATGCCCATCGCCTTCTTCAGCGGCACTTGTCTGGGAAGTCGGTGCATGCCTGCAGCCAGCGCAGCGAAGCCCACGCGCGGCTCCGGCAGGGCGAACTTGGCGTTCTCCGCCGCGATGATGATGTCCGCCGCCAGCGCGATCTCGAACCCGCCGCCCATGGCGAACCCGTTCACCGCCGCGATCACCGGCTTGAACAGGTCATAACGTGACGTCAGCCCCCCGAATCCCGAAGCCGGCATCGGCACCGGCGATTTCTGACCCGAGGCCGCGAATTTGAGATCGTTGCCAGCAGAGAACGCTTTTTCCCCGGCCCCGGTCACAATGGCGACCCACAGGTCCGGATTGGCGGCAAACTCGTCAAAAGCCTTGCCCATCTCCGCATTTCCCATTGGATGCAGGCAATTCAGCTGGTCGGGACGGTTGATCGTCACGATGAAAAGACGGCCTTCCGTCTCGGTTTTGATGAACTCGTAGCCGCTCATGGGTCTCTCCCGTTTACCTTTGGAAAAGGTGGTTTCCCCTACAACTAAACGTAAACAGGGGTTTGCGGAACACGCTGTCTCTATGAGCGACACGCTTGAACTCAGACAGCCCGTGGGACCGGGCGACGAGGAGGGGCTGCACACGCCGCCGCCCCCTTTCGAAAGCGTGAAATGGCGCATCCGGATCGCCGACAAGGAATACGGCCCCTATCCCCGCTCCCGCCTCATCGATTTCCTCAAGGAAGGTCGCGTCCAGGCGGGCACCTTCCTCGCCTGCGGCACGGACACCGACTTCCACCGCGCCGACTGCCACCCCAACCTGCGCTGGGATTTCAAGGCGCCGAAGAAACGCAAGTTCGGCGACCCGCGCCTTGATGCGGGCGAGACTGAAGTCCCGGTCAGCAACTACTTCATCGCCGCGCGCCTGCTCGCCGGCAATGATCGCTTCGAGCGCATCCTCCGCGACGCCGGCAAGATGACACGCTGCGCAGGCGACATGTGGGTGCTCCGCTCCAAGCAGACCGTGCAGCAGCTGCGCACCCAGCTCACGCTCGCGATGAAGCCGCACGAGCACTTCATCATCGTCAACGCCTCGAAGGACCGCCTTGCCTGGTACAATATCGGCGTCGAGGCCGACATCGCCGTCCGCGGCGTCTGGGACTCGGACGAAGTCCTCTAGCCTATCCGCCCGGCGTCACTGCCAGTACATCGCTCTCCGCAAAGCCGTACCTTATCGCCTTCGCCTCGATACGAACGCTACGCTGAACGTCAAACGGCGCGGAATAGAGGCGCCATCTTTTCTCGCCCGCCAGCCGGTAGCCGATCGATGCGCCCTCAGTTCCGCTCGACAGTGTGATGCGCAGCGCGCCGCTCTCTTCCAGCGCCTGGGAAGCGACAGGCTTCGCCGTCTGTGGCTGCTTGCCCGCGCCCCACGCCGCCTTGATCATCGCATCTTCCGCCATCTTGCCCGGATCGCCGATCTTCTGCCGCCATGACGATAACGAACTCGCCAGCTCCATCTTCACGCCGCCAAACGCCGGATCGCCCGCGAGATTGCGCACCTCGTCGGGATCAGCCTTCACATCGTAAAGCTCTTCGAGCGGCCGCGGCGTCTGGAAATAGCTCGCCTGCAGGGGCGACAGCAGTCCGGCCGCAAACATGCGGCGCATCTCCGCCATCATGGGCACATTCTCGCGATAGGCCAGCGGGAGGTAGAACGACACATCGCGGTACTCGTTGCGGATATACTTGAACTCGCGCGTCCGCACGGCCCGGCTGAGATCGGTCGACTCATCGAACCGATCGCGTTCCGCAAATACGCGTTCCTGCGCCTTCCCCTTGGGCCCCAGAGCGTCAACGCCCTGCAGGTGCTTCGGGGCGCTCACCCCTGCAAGCGACAGGATCGTCGGCGCCAGGTCGACGAACGAGATCATCCGGTCGTCGATCCCGCCTGCCCCACGGCCATCCGGAAAGCGGATGATCATCGGTACATGCAGCCCGCTATCGTAAAGCGACCGCTTTCCGCGCGGCAGCCCGTCGCCATGATCCGTCGTCCAGATGAGGATCGTGTTGTCGAGCATGCCCGCCGCCTCAAGCTCGGCCAGGCGGTCCCCGACCCACGCATCCATCAGCTGAACATTGTCGTACTGCCGCGCGATGTCGGCGCGCACCGTCGGCGTATCCGGATAGTAGGGCGGTACGACCACATCCTCCGGCCGCGTCCGCTGTGGCAACGCCGACCGCCGCGCTTCCATCGCAGCCGCCGCGCTAGCGCTGTTCGCATACTCCGGCTTCAGCAACCCCGGCATAAACAGCGAGCTCTCGTGTGTCGCCATCTGGCTGTACATCGCGAAGAACGGCGTCCCCTCCGGCCGATCCTTCCAGTGCGCCGACGTCCCATTCTCGTCCCACACCGTGAAGGGCGATCCGAACTGATAGTCCGTCTTAGAATTGTTGACCGTGAAATACCCTGCTGCACGCAACAGCTCCGGAAACGCCTTCACATAGGGCGGCGGCACGGCCTCATATCCGGCCCGCCCGGAACCATCCGTCCACACATAGGCCGACGTCCGCATATGCTGCGAGCCGATCGCAGCCTGGTGCATGCCGGTGATCAGCGCAGCGCGGCTTGGCGCGCACACGCCTGCCGATGTGAACACATTCGTGTACCGCACGCCCTCCTGCGCCATCCTGTCGAGGTTCGGCGTGCGCGCCACGGCATCGCCGAAGGCGCCGATCCGCGGGCTGAGGTCTTCCACGACCAACAACACGATGTTGGGACGCGGCTTGGGAGCTTCCTGCGGCGCCGTTCCGCAGGACGACAGCAGTAGGACGAACAGCGCCGCCATGGCAGTTGCGAGGCGTGATCCAGTCATCTCGACCCTCCCGCTCGTCTCCGAGCTGTCGTCGATGACATAGCCTGTCGTAGATGCTCATGAGAGACAAGAGCAGCAGCGAAGCGATCAGTTGGTCCTTTCCATTCCTTTGGATAGGTTCCCCGGCGAAGCTACTCGGCAAAGGGAATTGCGCAGAAGATGGTCCGCAGCAGGCTCCACATCGAACGCCATGCCTTCGAACGCATTGGCTGGTTGCGTGCGGCCGTGCTCGGCGCGAATGACGGCATCATCTCGACCTCCAGCCTCATTGTCGGGGTCGCTGCATCGAACGCGGATCGTGGCGCCATTCTGATTGCCGGCGGCGCGGGCCTGATCGCCGGCGCTCTTTCGATGGCGGCCGGAGAATACGTTTCCGTCAGCTCCCAGTCCGACGCCGAGAACGCTGATCTCGCGCGCGAGAAACGCGAGCTTGCCGAGATGCCGGAGATGGAGCGGCAGGAGCTGACGCAGATTTACGTCGATCGCGGCCTCGACGAGGACCTCGCCCGCAAGGTCGCCGACCAGCTCACGGCCAGGGACGCGCTGAAGGCTCACGCCCGCGACGAACTTGGCATCTCGGAGATCACTGAAGCGAAACCGATCCAGGCCGCGGTCACATCAGCGATCACCTTCTCGGCTGGCGCCGTCCTTCCCCTCGCTATGGCGTGGCTGGCGCCAATGCCCGGCCTGGAACTCTGGGTATCCGGCGCCTCCCTGGCCTTCCTTGCACTGCTCGGCTATCTCGGCGCCGCCGCAGGCAAGGCAAAGCCGCTCGTGCCGGTCATCCGCGTCGTCTTCTGGGGCGCCCTCGCCATGGCCGTCACGGCGGGCATAGGATCACTGTTCGGCGTCACAGCCGGATAGGCCTAGCGTCCGCCCTTTGCACGATCCGGATACTTGGCCTGGATTTCCGGCGGCACTGGAAAAACCTCCAAAGCGTTGCCGACCGGCAGGCCCGGCCGCTGGATCAGCCCGTCGATGGCGCCAAAGGCAGGCGGCGGTGGATTATCATCAGACTTCGGATAGTTCGCGCGATAGCTGATGACCGAGTTCATTTCGGCCTTCGCATCCGGCGTCATGACGAAGGCGGGGATCGCGTCGACGCGCATCGCATAGGAGATATGAGTCTTCTCGCCGCCCGGCCCCGAGGGGCTATAGTCCGCGTTCCGCTTCAGGGCGTAGTAAATCGAAGGAAGCTCGATCCACCCGAGCACTTCGACAACTGGTCCGCGTGCTCTGACCAGCGCATCGTACACGGGCTGCCAGGGCCGATACCCGCCGACATATCCCGCCAGCGAACCATCCGCTTTCATCTCCAATCGCAGCCTGGCCCGCAACAGTTGCAGATCACGGGCTCCGCCGGGATCACGCATCCACACTTCCGGCATCGGATCTCTTGTCGAAATGACGCCGTTAGATGATTTCGCCTTGAAGACGCCTTCGAGCTTCGAAGGCCTTATCCGGAATGTATAATCAGGCGTGATGGCGCCATTGCCGTCCTTCACGAGCTTGTCGCTGCTCATATAGAAGCCGACGTCGACATTGCTGTCGTTCATCGGATCCTGTCCGGCGCCATGAACCACAACGACGACCGTCCACGCGCCGTTCTGCATCGTGTCGTTTGTTCCAATCGCGCCACTCGAAAGTCTTGGCGGGCCCCGATAGCTCTTGGTGCAGCCGAGCGCGTGATAGAAGCTGTTGTCGATCCCCTTCTCGCCCGCCGGGCTCACGAAGCCGTTGGACTTGTTGTTGTCCAGATCGAATCCTTCGCCGATCTTGCCCGACACTTCGGTTAGTCCGGGATCAGGCGTAGTCCACGGTTGGATATAGACGTTCTCGCGATTCTTTCCGCGGAAGGCCATCTGGTTCTGGCCGTGGTTCGGCTCGCGGCTGGGGTTGGCGGGATCACGCAGCCACCTCGCCTCCGCTTCGGTGTAGCCGGCCCGCATCAGCACCTTGACCCAGTCAATCTCCGGGTTCGTTCCAGCCGGGCAGTCCGTGCCTGCCTCAGTCGTGCCCGTCTTGCCGCCGTAGAACATGGCCGGCTCCGCCCAGTCGACCACATACGTCCGGGTCCATTCTGCGTGCGCCACGCCGCATGTTCCGGCCGACATCAGGACAGCCATGCCAAGCCGCAGGAAACCCGGTTTCATCCCTAACCTCATATCCGTCATTTGCAGTCGGGCTGGACTGTAAATAGCAGACGTTCGGGGGAGACGCGACCCCCGGATTACCGGCTTTCGTCAGGCAAGGTTTTCTCGGCTGATGGCGTTGATGCGCGTTACACCTGTCAGCGACATCGCTACACGCATCTCGGCGTCGATCAGCTGCAGCACGTGACTCACGCCAGCCTGCCCTGCGCCACCAAGAGCATAGGCCCAGGCTCGCCCAAGCAGCACACCCTTCGCGCCCAGCGCTAGCATCCGGACCACATCCAGCCCCGATCGCACGCCGCCATCGGCCAGCACGGTCAGCTGATCGCCCACCGCATCAGCAATCGCCGGCAGCGCCCGCGCCGCTGACATGACGCCATCCAGTTGCCGCCCGCCATGGTTGGACACCACAATCCCATCGACGCCCTGCTTCACAGCTTCGCGTGCATCTTCCGCATCGAGGATGCCCTTCAGGATCAGAGGTCCCGTCCACTCCTGCCGGATGAAGTCCAGATCCTTCCACGAAATCGCCGGATCGAAATTGTCGCCCAGCCAGCGGAAGAAATCCTCGAGTCCGGTCCGGCCCTTCAGCGTCGGCGCGACATTGCCCAGATGATGCGGCCCGCCCAGCAGGCCGACATCCCACGCCCACGCCGGATGCTGCGCCGCCTGGAAGGCGCGCCGCGTGGCGCCCAGAAATCCCGGCGCGCCCGACATGCCCGACCGGCGATCGCGATACCGCGATCCCGCCACCGGCATGTCCACCGTGAACAGCATGGCCGAACAACCGGACTGTTTCGCCTTCGCCATCATGTCGCGCATGAAGCCGCGGTCGCGGATCATGTAGAGCTGGAACCAGATCGGCTTCTTCACGCTGCGGACGACTTCGCCCATATCGCAGACCGACACGGTCGACAGCGTGAACGGCACGCCCGCCTCTTCCGCCGCCCGCGCCGCCTGCACCTCGCCGCGCCGCGCCAGCATGCCCGCCAGGCCGACCGGCGCCAGCGCCACCGGCATGTTCATCTTCTGCCCGAACAGCGTCGCCGACAGGTCGATCCCCGACACATCGCGCAGTATTCGCTGACGCAACGCAATGCGCTTCAGGTCCTCCCGGTTCGCCGCCAGCGTCTGCTCGTCATATGAGCCGCCATCCATGTAATCGAACAGGAAGCGCGGCAGCCGGCGCCGCGCCATTTCGCGGTAATCAAGCGCTGAAGCGGCTTTCATGACGCAGGCATTCTCTGGCTACGGGCCCTGGACGATCCTTGCGATAACGCCATAAAGCCCCATTTCAAAGGCGAAACCTGTTTACCCTGACATCCCCTGCGCCGCTTTATCCGCTGGCTTTTAGCCGGTTTTCCTGTACACGGGCCCCCGCCAGACCCGGCCTCCCCACCTGCGCCCTGTACCCCGCAAACGGGACGGCCCGCCCGATACGAAACGAACTCCAATGCCCTTCCCCGCCGTTCACCCCGCGCTCGACCGCGCCCTCGCCGCGCGTGGCTATGCCGAGCCGACCTCCGTCCAGCTTGCCGTCACCGAAGCCGACAAGGCCGCCGACCTCCTCGTCTCCGCCCAGACCGGATCGGGCAAGACCGTCGCCTTCGGCCTCGCGCTCGCCTCCACGCTCCTCGGCGACGCCGATCGTTTTGATCGCGCGACCCAGCCGCTCGCCCTCATCATCGCCCCGACGCGCGAACTCGCCATGCAGATCGCCCGTGAGTTCGAATGGCTCTACGCTGACACCGGCGCTCGTATCGTCCAGTGCGTCGGCGGCATGAGCGTGCGCGCCGAGCAGGGCCAGCTTGAGCGCGGCGCCCACATCGTCATCGGCACGCCGGGCCGCCTCTGCGACCACCTCGACAAGGGCTATCTCGACCTCTCCGAACTCAAAGCCGCCGTCCTCGACGAAGCCGACGAGATGCTCGACCTCGGCTTCCGCGAGGAACTCGAGACGCTGCTGAAGGCGACGCCGGACGATCGCCGCACGCTGCTGTTCTCCGCCACCATCGCGCGCGGTATCGCCATGCTCGCGAAGAACTACCAGCGCGACGCCATCCGCATCGACACCACCAGCGCCACCGAACCGCACGGCGACATCGACTACCGCGCCATGCGCGTCTCGCCCGGCGACACCGAACGCGCCGTCGTCAACGTGCTGCGCTATTTCGAAGCCGGCCGCGCACTCGTCTTCTGCCACACCCGCGAAGCCGTCCGTCACCTGCACGCATCCCTGCGCGAGCGCGGCTTCCACGCCGTCGGCCTCTCCGGCGAGATGGGCCAGCGCGAACGCAACGACGCCCTGCAGGCTCTTCGCGACGGCCACGCGAAAGTCTGCGTCGCCACCGACGTCGCCGCCCGCGGCCTCGACCTGCCCGACCTCGGCCTCGTCATTCATGCCGATCTGCCCTCGAACAAGGCGACCCTCCTCCACCGCTCCGGCCGCACCGGCCGCGCGGGCAAGAAGGGCACGTCCGTCCTCCTCGTCACGCACGCCAAGCGCCGCCGCACCGAGCAGGTCCTCGCCTCCGCCAACATCGAAGCCACGTGGAGTGGCCCACCCACCGCCGACGAAATCCGCGCGCAGGACCGCCAGCGCCTGCTTGATCACCCGGCCCTCTCCGCCGCGATCTCGGAAGACGACCAGCAACTCGCAAAACAACTCGCCGAACGCCACGGCGCCGAACAGCTCGCCGGCGCCCTCCTGGGCCTCCTCCGCAACGATCTCCCCGAGCCGGAAGACGTCAGCGACGACGGCCGCATGCGCAACGCGCAGAACCTCGAACGCCAGTCCGGCGAGCGCCCTGCCCCGCGCACCCGCGCCGAACGCGGCTTCGCGCAGTCCGAAGGCGACGGCGTCTGGTTCCGCATGAATGTCGGCCGCGAGCGCAACGCGGACCCCAAATGGATCCTCCCGCTGCTCTGCCGCGTCGGCAACATCACGCGCAACGAGATCGGCCCGATCCGCATCTTCGCCAACGAGACCAAGGTCGAGATCGCCGGCCATGCCGCCCAAGCCTTCGCGCAATCGATCCAGACGATGACCGAAACCCAGGTCCAGATCGAACCCTCGACGCCTCCGAACGCGAGCGACAACGTCCACCCCGCCCGCGCCCGCCGCGACGATGGCCAGCGCGCCGACCGCGCGCCCCGCGAGAAACGCGACTTCGGTGATCGTCCCCCGCGGCCCAAGCGCGACTTCGGCGATCGCCCGCCGCGCGAACCGCGCTCCGACTTCAAGCGCTCCGGCCGCGAGGAAGCCCGCGCCGCCCGCCACCAGCAACGCGACCGCGAGCAGGCCAAGCTCGCTGCCGATCCGGTCTACGCAGCGCTGGCGCCCTCAGAGCCCGTCCAGTACAAGGGCCCGCCGCCTGCCCATCCGAGCGGCCTCAACCGCAAGCAGCGCCGTGATGCCGCGCGCGCCGCAGGTGAGATTCCGGCCGTGACGCCCGAACCAGCCAAACGCTCCTGGTCTCCCGAAGCCGACTCCCGTCCGCAGCGCGCCGAGCACCGCGACCGCCCACAACACGCCGACGCCCGCCACGCCGAACGCCGCGCCCGCGACGATCAGCGCGGTGAAGGCTTCAAGCCTCGTGGCCCGAAAGGCGCCAAGCCTTTCAAACCTCGCGGCGACAAACCGTTCGGTGGAAAATCCTTCGGCAGCAAACCCGGCGGCAAGTTCAAAGACAGACCCGCCGGCAAACGCGACCGGCGGGGCTAGCTGATCGACCCCGCCGCGATCTCGAAGCTCCGCTTCCGCTTTGCATGATCCCAGATCGAGCCTGTCACCATCAATTCGTCGGCGCCCGTGCGCGCGATGAACTCCGCAATCCCCGCCTTCACCTTCTCCGGCCCACCAACGACTGAGCACGACAGCGCCTGCGCGATCCCGTGCTCCACCATCGGGTCGAGCTGGAGATCAGCCTTCGGCGGCGGCATCTTGCCCGGCCGGCCCATCCGCAAGTTTGCGAACGCCTGCTGGATCGAGGTGAACTGAAGCTTCGCATCCTCGTCCGTCTCCGCCGCGATCACATTGAGTCCCAGCATCACATAGGGCTCCTGCAGCCGCGGCGAGGGCTTGAACCGCTCGCGATAGATCTGGATCGCGCCCATCATGTCGCCCGGCGCGAAGTGCGAGGCGAACGCGTAGGGCAGCCCGAGATGCGCCGCCAGCTGCGCGCCAAAGAGCGACGAGCCCAAAATCCACATCTCCACTACCGCGCCATTCCCCGGCACAGCCATGATCGTCTGTCCCGGCACTGGCGGGTCGAACCATCCCATCAGCTCGACCACATCCTGCGGGAACGTGTCCGCCCCGCCCATGTAGCGGCGCAGCGCCCGCATCGTCGCCTGGTCGGTACCCGGCGCACGGCCCAGCCCGAGATCGATCCGTCCCGGATGCAGTTCCGCCAGCGTCCCGAACGCCTCCGCCACCATCAGCGGCGCATGATTGGGCAACATGATCCCGCCCGCCCCCACGCGTATGCTCGAGGTGCCCGCCGCCACATGCGCGATCATCACAGCCGTCGCCGCCGAGGCGATACCCGGCATGTTGTGATGCTCGGCCAGCCAGAAGCGACGATAGCCCAGCCGCTCCGCATGCCGCGCTAGATCAAGGCTGTTCTCCAGCGCCTGCTTCGTGGTCGAACCCTCGACAATCGGCGCCAGATCAAGAACGGAAAGCTTTGCCATGCGGGAGATATAGGCGATACGGCGCGTGACGCCACCTTCGCCCAGCTCAACGACGGATACAGTTCCGGTGACAGACGCCCAGGACATAGCCGCAAAGGGAATCACGAGCGCCGAGATCGCCCGCGGTTTCTTCGGCGTGCAGTTGCTCTACGCCGACGCCCTGTCGGAACGCGCAAGCATTCCCTTGCCCGACGCCATCACCTGGCACACCAACTTCCACCGCCTATTCGCCTATGGAAACCTCGGCAAGATGGCGCCCGATCCCGCCTTCCTCGCGCTCGCCCACGACACCGCCGCGATCGCTGACAAGACAGAACGCCTCGATCATCTCATCACGGCGTACGCCGCGCGTCCGTTCGACGGCTGGCCGAAGGAACGTTTCCCGTTCGGCAAGCACTTTGCCTGCGAGGCCGTAGACGCCAACGGCACAGTCCGCATCCATTTTCGCAACCGCGCCAACAGCGACGCCATCGGCCCGCTCGACGCCGCCAACATTCCGCAACGCCGCGCCGACCTCACCGCCATGTTCGGCTTCGTCGCCCGGCGCTGGCCCGAAACGACATTCATCGAAGGCGCGTCCTGGCTTTACAACCTGGACGCCTATCGCCGCCTCTTCCCGGCCGCCTACGCCAACTCGCGTACGCCAAGGATCGGTCCGCGCCCCACTCACGGCCTCTCCACCTGGGGTCAGTTCCTGGATTTCCGCGGCGCGCTGAAACCGAAGACCGCCGAGCCTTTCATCGCGAACCTGAAAGCACTTGACCCAGCCGAGCCCTGGCGCGCCTTCCCGTACAACGTCCTGATCACGAAAGCGCCGTTCGAGGCCTTCCGCAAAGAGTACAACCTCTAGCGGATCGTCGCGATCGCGCTCCCGCGCACCCCGTCCACCTCGAACGTGTCGCCGGACTTCTTCCCATCCGGACACATGAAGCAGATTTCCTGCCTGTAAGTCTGCGGCGTCAGGCACAGCGCCTTGCCGTCCACGCGGTACGTCCCGGCTCCGCCGTCCTGCCCACCGTCATAGCGCCCGTCCGGCTGAGGCTCGAATGCGTAGGCGATCCCATCGATCAGGAACGTCGCCCCCTTCTCCACCATGGCCTTCACCGTGTCCGACCCCGGCGTCTGCGCCATCGCCGACATCACCACCGCCACCGGCGCCAGAAACGACGCCACACCCATCCTCCACCGCATGCCGACCTCCGTATGATCCGATGACAGGAGGGCGCGGGGCAGCCATTTGGATGCAGATGACGGAAGATTCTTTTCAGTGACTGGCTAGAGACGCTTCAGCCCGCGCGAATAGCGCTTCCAGTTCTCGACATAATGATGCGACCCCGCCTGCATCATCTGGATCTGTTGCTCGCTCAGCTCGCGCACTACCTTCCCCGGCGCGCCCATCACCATCGAGCCATCGGGGATCACCTTGCCTTCGGTGATCAGCGAGTTCGCCCCGATCAAGCAGTTCTTCCCGATCTTCGCGCCATTCAGGATGATCGACCCGATCCCGACCAGCGACCCATCCCCGATCTCGCACCCGTGCAGCATCACCATATGCCCGATAGTCACGTGCTTCCCGATCGTCAGCGGCTGACCGACATCGGTGTGCAGCACGGACCCGTCCTGCACGTTCGATCCTTCACCAATGACGATCGGATCATTGTCCCCGCGCAGCGTTGCCCCGAACCAGACGCTCGCATCCTTCTTCAGAACCACCCGGCCAAGCACCACGGCGTTCTCCGCCACCCAGCTGTCCGGATCGAGTTCGGGCCGCACGCCGTCGAGTTCGTAGACCGCCATTCCATCACTCCCGGGCGCCGATGCCTGCTTTTGAGTCACACAACTGCAAAATATGCCCCGCGGAGTCATCTGCGCGGAACTGTCTCTTTATAGTTCCGTTAAGCTGGAACTAGTCTACTCCTAGGGAAGCTGATTCGGGGCCTTGAGCCCTGAAGAACGGGGATACGGGATTGAAGCGACCGCCACCGGTCACATCATCCGCAGACGCAGCCCGCCTGACGAGGCGGACGCCGCCACCCCCGGCATCCCCTGCTTTCCGGCTTTTTCCACGCCGCGGCCCTTCGATGGTCCGCGGCGTTTTTGTTTCGTCGTCTGCCTTCAACCGAGGAGTACCTCCATGGCAAAACGTTCCGCTGTCCGCCGCATCCGCGCCGAATACGACGCGCGTGATGGCCGGAACTCCGGAGGCGTTCATCTCAATGTCATCGAGGGAGGCTGGGACCCGATAGCCGACGACGGCCGCTATCAACCGCGAAAGAAGAAACGCCAGGCCGCCAACGACCATCACAACCAGCAGCAGCAACACCGCGAACCGGCGCGCGAGCAAGCTTACGTCAAGAATATCCAGCCGAAATCCGAAGGCCAGGCGCGCCTGATGGAGGCGATCGATACGTCGAACCTCGTCCTCGCCCTCGGCCCCGCCGGCACCGGCAAGACCTACATCGCCATCGCCAAGGCGGTTGACGCCCTGCGCGCCGGCAAGATCGGCCGCATCGTCCTCTGCCGCCCCGCGGTCGACGCCGGCGAGAACATCGGCTTCCTCCCCGGCGACATGGAAGAGAAGCTCGCCCCTTACCTCCGCCCGCTCTACGACGCGCTGCAGGACCGGATGTCCGCCAAGCAGGTCAAGGCCATGATCGCCGAAGGCCAGATCGAGATCGCCTCAGTCGGCTTCATGCGCGGCCGCACGCTGAACAACGCCTTCATCGTCGTTGATGAGGCGCAGAACTGCACCTATGTCCAGCTCAAGATGATCCTCACCCGCCTCGGCTGGAACTCCAAGATGATCGTCACCGGCGACCCGGCGCAGTCCGACCTTCTCCCCGAGATGTCCGGCCTCGCCCCTATCGCCGACAAGATCGAGAGCATGAAGGGCGATATCGGCGTCGTCCGTCTGCAACAGGCCGACGTGGTCCGCCACCCGCTCGTCGCGAAGATGCTCGACGTTCTCTAACACACCCAATCCCTCCCCGGCGCGCCGGCGGAGGGATTGATTTGCTAATGCACACAACCATAAGTTGTAGTCAGAAGTTGCACACGGAGGTTGGCCGTGGCCGGCTCCTGCGACAACGCATTCCACATCCTCGACCTGACCGCCGCAAACCCGTCCGCGCGGGGGGCCTCTCACCCGCGGCTTCCAGAACTCCGGTCTCGATGCCCAATCCATTGCGATGACGCCGCGGGCGCCAGGCTGGTGATGCGCATGGCGGATGCCCGCGCGATCTTCCCCGACAACTCGCACTTCAAGAACCCGGACAAGGCCGAACCCTCCGCCATCGCCATCCGCCGCCGCGCCACCGTACCAGAGGGCTTCTCCCTCCCGGACAACCAGCGCACGTCGATGCTCGAACTCGACGGCGGCCGCACATCTGCCCTGGCGCTCCTCGCGCACGCATGGAGGCGAAGCACCTGCTCTCGCGCCTCTTCATTCGCTTTCTGAAACTTCGCCTTGCCGATGAAGAAACGCCGCTTCACTGGCGACACCGTCCGGGGGTTTCGCGGCCTTGAACGCCTTGACGTTCGTATAGATTAGCCGCGCGAAACCTTACCGCTTGCAATGCGGAACAAATGTTCCATGCACGCTGTATGCATGGAACCGGAACCGTCACCGCCACGCCTCGTTTAGTCCGCGCAGACTTTCTGATCGGATCACGAGGCCCGACCATGTCCCTTCTCAAAACCATCTTCTGCGCTGCGGTTGCTTCTCTCTCACTCGCTGCCTGCTCGACGACGGACAGCTGGGATCCATCGCAGCGCAACGCAGCGATCGGCGGCGCCATCGGTGCAGCGGCCGGCGCGGCGATCGCGGATGACGATCTCTCAGGCGCCCTGATCGGCGGCGCACTCGGCGCTGCCGTCGGCTACTACACCGGCTGCCAGGAACAGGGCGGATGCTTCGTCGGCGGCAGGCAGGTCGCCTCGCGCTCCGACCTAATCTACGATCGCGACTCCCGCCGCTATTACTACGTCGACCGCTCCAGCGGCCGCACCTACTGGGAGAATGGAGACTTCCGCGGCTGATCCACACAAGCTTCTCGGCAGCGCGCGACCGAAGTCCTCCCCGGTCAACGTTGTGATCTGCCGGCAAGGCGCTGTCCTGGCGAGGGTAGGGCCTTTTGCGTTTGGCCCAGGCTGGTTTGAGTTGAGCTTCGTTCCGATCCATCGCAATGTCCGGCCACGGAACATGTGGAGGGACGATGAGGTTCGTGATTGGTCTGGCTGCTCTGGCGCTCGCAGCTTGCCAGATGCCGGCGACATCGCTGCACGCCATCCCGGCCCCGCCCGAAGGCAAGACGCCCTCGCCCGCCGAAGTGATCGCCGCCTCGAAACCTGAGGAGTGGCGTACGCTCGATCCCGAGAACACGCTGTACATGGATTTCCCGCAGGGCCGCGTCATCATCGAGATGGCGCCCCAGTTCGCGCCCAACCATGTCGCCAACGTGAAGGCGCTCTCCCGCGAAGGTTTCTTCCTCAACGGCGCCGTCACGCGCGTGCAGGACAATTTCGTCACCCAGTGGGCGCAGGCCGCCGAACCGCCGCGCCCGCCGAAAGTGGGTGTCGAGAAGCTCAACGCCGAATTCACCCTGCCCCGCGCCGCCATCGTGAATTTCGACATCCTGCCGGATCCCGACACCTATGCCTCCGAGGTCGGCTTCATCAACGGCATGTACGCCGCGCGCGACAAGGATCGCGTCTGGCTCACGCACTGCTATGGCATGGTCGGCGTCGGCCGCGAGAATGACGAGAACTCCGGCGGCGGCACCGAACTCTACGTCATCATCGGCCAGAGCCCACGTAACCTTGACCGCCAGCTCACCATGCTTGGCCGCGTCGTGCAGGGGATGGAAATCATGTCCGCCTTCCCGCGCGGCACGGGCGAGGCCGGCTTCTACAAGACGCCTGGCGAATACCAGCACTACGCCGACATCAAGGTCGCCGCCGACGTCCCGCCTGCGCAGCGCACCAACCTCGAAGTGATGCGCACCGACAGCGCCTCGTTCAACACGCTGGTGAATTCGCGGCGCTGGCGGAAGGACGATTTCTACAAGCAACCCGTCGGCCGCATCGGCCTATGCAACGTCACTGTGCCGGCGCGCTTGGTCGCTCCGGCGAAGCAGGCATCTTAAATTCCGGCGGCGGCTTCATCGGCGTCGGAACGCCGCTCGGCAAGGGCGTGAGGTTCTGCCGCTTCGGCGGATCGATCACATCGCGGAAGACGTAACCAAGACCAATCATCACGCCGAGGGTGAACAACGCGATCAGCGCCAGCGCAACTGGCCGAACCGACCGTCGCACGAAGTCCTCGAACTTGGCGATCCCGCCATCGGCCGAGACCTCCCGCGTCGCCAGCAACGCCCAGAGATTGATCCCGGCGATGACCGTGCCGATCGGGATCAGCACCGCCAGCATCGCCGACTCCGCCCAGAGGACGGTGCGCGCCCACGGCCAGCGCTTCAGCAGCGCCAGTCCGCTCAGGAAGGACGGCAGGAAGAAGGCGAGCGATACGATGCCGAAGGCGCCCGCGAAGAGCGCGATCTCGTCGTCATAGGCCGGGTCCTTGAACGACAGCGCGACGAGGATGAAACCCCAGCATATCGCAAGGCCCAGCCCGCCGATCACAAGGTGCGACCACGCCAGAATGCGCAACCACTTGTTCAGCGCGTCCTCCCCGTCCTCGCCCTGCGTTAGGGTCAGGCGTTCGCCCGCGCAAGCGCCGAAGGACAAATTTCCCCCGTGCAGGAATGAAAGCCACGCGCTAAGACACGCCCGTAACCGAGACGGGGTTCGACATGACTGTTCAGATTTCGATGCTCATCAAGAGCGCAAGCACGCAGACCCTTGGGGCCCTTGGCGGCGTCCTCAAGAAGGGCGCTGATCACGCAGCCCATCTCAAGCTTCCCGAGGAAGTGCTGCTCAACTACCGCCTCTTCCCGGACATGTTCCCCCTCACCCGCCAGGTGCAGATCGCGACGGACCAGCTGACGCGCGGCGCGGCCCGCCTGTCCGGCATGGACCTCCCCTCCTTCCCGGATGTCGAGAATTCGTTCGCAGCGCTCATCGAGCGCACGAAGAAGGCTGACGCCTATGTGCAGGCCGCTTCAGCCGAAGCGATGGACAAGCGCGCCGACACGACGATCAACATCCCGGTCGGCGGCGGCCAGGAGATGCCGATGACCTGCCTGCAGTATCTGACCTCATTTGTCTTCCCGAACCTCTATTTCCATGCGGCGACCGCCTACAATATCCTTCGCCACAACGGCGTCGTGCTCGGCAAACGTGACTTCCTTCGCCCGCCGGGGGCCTGAGATGGCGGCGGTCGCGACGGGCGGCGTACACCGTTGCGAGTTCACCCGGGACATCGTGAAGCGCTGACCACGGCCCGGTGACTCCAAAGCGTCATGAAGCCAGCTTACGATTGGCGCCAGCCGGGGAGTAGCAACATGGCCTTCATCATCACGCGCCGCAGCCTGCTGTCAGCAGGCGCCACGGGTCTTGCACTGGCCGCCCTGCCTGGCCGGGCCTTCGCCCAGAAAACATCCGGCTTCACCCACGGCGTCGCTTCGGGCGACCCACGCCAGACCAGCGTCGTACTCTGGACCCGTTACGTGGCGTCCGGCCCTGTCCTCCTCCGCGCCGAGGTCGCCGAGGACGAGGCCTTCCGCAACATCGTGGCGACGGGCGAAACAGACGCCTCCCCTGGCTATGACAGCTGCGCCCATGTCTGGGTCGATGGCCTGAAGCCCGGCCGCTGGTACTTCTACCGCTTCACCGTCCCCGGCGGCGAGGTATCCGAAACCGGCCGAACGCGCACGCTGCCTGCCGGCGCGACCAAGAGCTTCAGGATGGCCGTGTTCTCCTGCTCGAACGGCACATCGGGTTGGTTCAACGCCTACGCCCACGCCGCCGCCCGGGATGACATCGACCTCGCGGTTCACACCGGCGACTATATCTATGAATCCACGACGCAGCGCCCGGATGCGCAGCCAGGCATCGCCGCGCAGCGCGGGATCATGCCCTCCGGCGAACTCATCGCGCTCGCCGACTATCGCCAGCGCTACGCCAGCTATCGCAACGATCCCGATCTTGCCGCCCTGCACCGCCGCCTGCCCATGATCGCGGTGTGGGACGATCACGAGACCGCCAACAATTCCTGGCGCACTGGCGCCGATGCACATGATCCGAACAAGGAAGGCGATTGGGAGTCGCGCAAGGCCGCCGGCGTCCGCGCCTGGCGCGAATGGCTGCCGATGCGGCAGGACTGGTACGACACCTATCAGATCGGCGATCTCGCCACGATGTTCCGGCTTGAGACGCGCCTGCTCGGCCGCACCAGGCAGCTCGATGGCCAGCTCGAAGACCTGTTCAAGTCAGGCGGCGACATCGCGGCGAAACTCTCGGCCTTCGGCTCCGGCGCCCTTGCCGATCCCACGCGCGCAATGATGAGCCCCGGCGAGGAACGCTGGCTTGCAGACGGCCTCAAGGCTGCAACGTCATCAACCCGCTGGCAGATACTGGCGCAGCAGGTGATCGTCGGCGCGACGCGTTTCCCGAAGACGGCCGCCAGCTGGGTAAAGGGCCCGGTCTCCGCCGACATGCAGGCCGACCTCGACCAGCGCAACCGCATGACCGACGCGGGCCTCCCCTATTCCTTCGACAAGTGGGACGGCTATCCCGCCGCGCGCCAGCGCCTCTACGACAGCGCTCGCGCCGCCAAGGCCAACCTCGTCACGCTGACAGGCGACAGCCACAACGCCTGGGCCTTCGATCTCGCCGACAAGACAGGCGCCGTTGGTGTCGAGTTCGCCGGCCAGAGCGTGTCATCCTACGGCTTCGAACGCCGCTTCACCGGCGACCCCGCCCGCATTGCTGCCGACTTCATCGCCGCGAACCCGAACCTCAAATGGATGGACGCCAGCCAGCGCGGCTACTTCACGCTCACCCTCACGCACGATCGCGTCGAGGCGGAATACATCTTCGTCCCCGCAACCGGCGGCCGTTCGGCCGCCGCCACAGGCAAGAAGACGCTCATCGCAGAACACGGCGCGCGGAAACTCTCGGCCTAGAGCATCTTGCGTTCTTCATGAAGCGTAGCCTGCGTGTCGGATGTAGTTGATGCATTCGTCCGGGGTGAAGGCGGAGAGCAGTTGTCCGATCATCTGCCAGAGGGTTTCGCGCGTTCTTCGTTCGGCCTTGCGCAGCAGGGTCTTGAGCTTGGAGAAGGCCATCTCGATAGGATTGAGATCGGGACTGTAGGACGGCGGAAGAGGAACCTTGCGCCGCGAACCCTCAGCAGGCTCGGCGGCCTCCTCGCCCTTGGCCGGGCGGGTTGTCGAGAATGACGATGTCCGCCCGCTCCTTGCTCCGGGACGAGCCTGGCGCGTATTCGGTGAACGTCTCGCGATCGATCGGACCGTCGACGCGAGGGAGCGATCAGATTGCCATCGACAGTGAGGCCGGCAAGAAAGGTCGTCGTCTTCCAGTGTCCCAGGCGCATGGCCAAGAGCGCGTGTGCCATGATATCCGACCAGGCATGGCGCCGCGTCATGTCCGGTCCGGGCGCCGGTCTCATCAAGGAAGATCAGGCGGCCGAGCGAGATCTGGTCTGAGATCAGGCTGCGCGCGACGCCAATCGGACCGCCCTCGGCCACGTCCGGACGCTCCTGCTCGCTGGCGTGCACCGGTTTTCCTCGCTGACCCCTCGGGCAAAAAACCGGGACAGCATCGAGGCGTCGGCCGTCACACCCTTTTCGATCAGCAGGCGCTCGGCGATAGCCTCAACCGTCAGATCGTTCTCCTTGCGCCGCAAGGTCAGTAGCCAATCGCGGTGCGGCCTTCAGGCAGACGCCACCAGTCCCCGCCTACCGGCAACGGCTTCGTCCGCCCGTCCTCCCGATAGGCCGCAACCCACCGGATAACGCTGGCGTCACCCCACACCTTGAAGCGCCGCGCCGCCTCCCGACACGACAGCCCCTCTCGAGGACTGCTTCTATCGCACGCACCCGAAGGTCTTCAGAACGTGGCTTGCCTGGCATCCATGCTGGCCTCCATCCCAGCCAGCATCATGAATCAGGCTTCGCACCACTTGGGAATCCAAAATCGATTCACTCAGGTCGCAACGTGCTCTAGACCGGCGCATCCAGCGTCACGCGCCAGAACTGCGTCTTTGCGCCTTCAACGCCAAAGTCATTGTCGGACACCAGCAGGATTTCGGTCGAAGAGAGCAACGTCATCCCTTCCATGTCCGGCCCGATCTCCGGATGATCGTCGCTGGACATCAGCAATCGCTTCGCTGGCAATCGCGCCAGATCGACCGCGTAGAGTTTCGTCGTTTGCGAAATGCGCTCAAGCACAACGAGACGTTCGCCCCCGGCCCACGCAAGCTCGCAGATCTTGAGATCGTCCGGTCCGACTTTCCGCCGCGCCGCGTCGCGCCCGAAGCTGTCTGGAGCGTCAAACGGATACAGCCATTCGCCCGCGAGCTTCCCCGTTCGCGCATCAAGCTTCCAGATGGGCGCGCCGTCCTCTGCTTCTCCCATCAGCGAGCTCTGGAAGCCCACGAACAGCCATTGCCCGTCACCAGATGCGCACAATGCCTCGAAACCACGGTTGGGCCTGCGCCTTGCTGCGGCAGCCGGAAGAACCTCCCGCACCTGCAAACCGGCGTGCTGCAAGCGACGGCCCTGCTTCTCCGGCGCCCAACGCTCGCTGACAGCGCCCCTCGCGTCCGCCTTCAGGAGCGAAGGACCATATTCTTCCGCCAGAAAGAACCCACCATCCGGCATGACGGCAATCGCTTCCGTATCGACGCCTAGCGGATCGGGATGCAGCAGCGCGCCGCCCACGTCGAACAACCGCTCATCATGCCCGGCCGGAGCAATACCGCTCAGCGCGTGGCCCGAGCGCGTCGCCAGCGCCACCCGCCGCACCAGGCGAACGTCGCCCTCCCCGACCTGAAGCTCCACGATCTCCGGCGCCAGCCGGGGGCGTATCATGATCTTCACATTGCGATCGCCTCGGAACGGCGAGAAAGCCGCCAGACCGAATTCGTCCACCGCCTGGGAGGCAAAGATGTTCGGCCCGCGATCCGTGACGGCGAACACGCGGCCGCGCCGATCGCCAGCCCGCCTTGTCAGGCCAGAGCCAAGCCCAAGCGACAGGCCCTGAACGGTTTGCGGCAACAGGACATTATCAAGAGACACGTCGCGCCAGGCCAGCCGCTCGACGCGAGCCGCCATGTCAGAACCGTCCGCCGGTCTTGAAGCCGCCGCCCCCGCCGATGCGGCCGCCTGTCTTGAAGCCGCCGCCGGAGCTACCGCCGCCTCCGCCCCAACCGCCGCCGCCCCATCCTCCTCCGCCCCAGCGGTTGCCGCGCACGGCCGCCTTAATCACCTCGCCGATGATTACGCCGGCGACCACATCGCCAACACCGCCTCCGCCAATGCCGATGTTCCGGCCGCGCCGCGGCCCGCCGAAATAGTCGTCGTCATTGCGCGGCGCCTGCTGGATCGTCGCCCTGATCGCGCGCCATAGAGCCTCGCCATCCGGCGCCGGTCCCTTTCCATACGCCTCCAGCGCCGCCTCGAACGCGCCGCGCAGCACCATCACATAGGGACTGTCCAGCCCAGCTTCCTTGAACCGCCGGCGCACGCCTTCCAGCGTATCGACGCCCGCGCGCCGCCGCGCCGGCAGCGCTTCGACATTGCGCCAGTTCACGTCCATTTGCAGCTCTTCGGTGCGCAGTTTGATCAGCGCATCGACGATCCGGTCGTCATCGGGCGTCGTCGTCTCGGCCGCCAGCACCTTCAGGTCCGGGAAGCTCGCCTTCGCCAACCCATCCTCGATCACCTTGCGCGCCTGCTCCTGCGGACCTGCATCCCCGCTCGCCGCGCGCTCCTGCTGCTCGCGCAGACCGCTATGCTTCGCCTCCGCGATAGCTAGTTCGGAGTCGAGCTGCTTCAGCTTCTCCTTCGCCGCCACCAGCTCACCCGCCAGCTTCGCTGCTCCGCGCTCTTCCAGCTTCTGTGACTCGAAGCGCTCGATCGCCGCCTGCGCCTCGGCCTCCTCCAGCTTCATGCTTGCAAGATGCTCTGCGATGCGGTCCGGCAGCTCGGTCAGGCGGGTGTAGTTCAGGTAGGCATCGTCATACCGGCACAGCTTGGCCACCCAATTGTCCAGCATCCGCGAGAGACCGCTCTTGCGATACTCCGTCGTGCGGAACTTGCGCTGCCATAGGTAGGAGAATAGCGGATCGCTTTCGTAGGGCTTGCCCTTCTCTGTCCGATCGGTCTTCGCCAGCTCCAGCTTCTGCTCGGCGCGAAGAGCAACAGCCTTCGACTCCTCGAAACTCTGCTTCAGCGCGAGATAACCCGGATCGGTCTGCACCTCCTGCTCGACCTTCGCCGTCAGCGCTTCATAGGCGTGCAGCGCCGTATCGACATCCGCCTCCGCCGCACGCCGCTTCGCCTCCGCATCCTGCAGCGCCTGTTCCGCCTTCGCGACCTCCCCGCCAATGTTGGCCACGAACGCCTCGTGCTCCGCCAGCAGACGATTGGCTTGCTGCTCGGCAAGGTCCAGCGACTTGTCGGCGCCGGTCTTGATGAGGTCGAGCCGGATCTTCGCCAGCTGCCGGTAGCCATCGGCCTTCAGCCGCGTGAGATCGGCCCGCCGGCGCGAATGCCCGTCCGCCGCCTGCGCCGCCGCATCGAATTCGGCGCGCGCGTTCGTGGTCAGCGTGTCCAGCCGGTGGAGCGCATCGCGGCCCGTGATGACGTCGTCATACACCGGCATGGTCAATTGTTCTCCCAGTCGGTGATCGCCCCGCCCGGCGTCGGTTCGTTGAAACGCGGCTCCAGCTCTCCACGCGCCTTGTGGCCGAGGATATCGTCGGTGATGATCCCGCCGGTCTCAGCCTTCTCGGCGCCGAGCCTGTCGAACGTCTCCTTGGAAACACGCTGCGCCCACTTGCTGACCGTCTCGGTCTTCTGGTCCTCGATACTGGTGACAGGCACCTTGAGGATCCGCCCGCCTGGCGCCACTGGCTCCACGATGATGTAGTAGTTCATCGCGTTCGGATTGCTCTTCGATTGCCGCCAGAAGCCTGTGTCCTCGTTCGGACGGGCGACGATCCGCAGGTCGTACTCCTGAGCTAGCTTCCCGTTCATGTCCTTGAGCAGCGCCACTTGCGCCCGCGCCACGCCATGATCGTCGTTCGCAATGGCGCGCTGTCCTTCGGCCGCGATGTTGCCAAGCTGCGCATCCACCGCCGGATCGACCGCCAGCGCCTGGCCCTCGGCGAGCAGGCGCGAAATCTCCGCCGGCATCTGCTTCCACTCGTTCGCCTGCGGGATAGCCCAGAACACCTGCCAGCCGACGATCAACGCCGCCACCGCGGCGGTGAATGTCGCCGCAGCCGGAAACCAACGCTTCCGGCTGACGTACAGCTTCGCCAGCTTCACCGAGAACGAGTCCGGCGGCGGCTTGTAGACAAAGCGCTGGTCGGCCAGCGCCTTCACTCCGTCCTTCAGGATCTTGTCGGGCACCTCGATGCCCTGCGCGCCATAGATTTCCTTCAGCCGCGCGATCAGCTGCTCCTCGCGCGCGTCCTCGTTCAGCTCCTGGTCGACGATGCGCACGCGATGGCGCAGCGTGTCGACCACATCCATGGCCAACATCACATCGTCGAGCTTCCTGGGTTCTTCCGCCAAGGCGGGAGCCGTCGCGCCCGCCTTCACCGGAACAGTCGTGTCGCTCATGAGGTCTTGGCGATCAGGGCCGCCGCGGCGCCCTGCTCAATCAGGTGCGCCATGCGCTTCTTGCCATCCTCGACAGCGTCGCGGATCTCCCTTGAATTCTCCGTCGCCAGCTTGCGCATCTCGGCGATGATGCCGATCGAGCGTTCCTGATAGGAAACCACCGAGTCGACCAGCTTCTTGACGGCCGCCGCCGAGATCGTCGGCCCGTAACCGGCCTTGAGCGCAGCTTCCTGAACCTTGCTGCCGATCTCGCTCAGCGTCTCGAGCGACTGGTCGATGCCCTTCTTCATGCTCTCCAGCGTCTGCGTCGATTCATGCAGGCCGAACATGCCCGTGAACGTCGCCGACAGCGCCGTCAGCACGACCTCGTTGGTGCCGAAGAACGACACCGACTGCGCGTAGATGCGCTCCTTAGCGTTCGTCGTCTGAACCAGGCGCGCCATGATCACTTCGGACGTGTTGTAGCCAATGGTGATGTTGTCCGAGAGGTCCTTGGCGACCTGGTAGCGGCCTTCCTCGGCCTGCAGACGGCGCAGCTCCTCGTCGCGCGCGAGTTCGAGCTTCGAGCGTTCGACCGGCTCCGTGCCCGCGTAAGCCGCCACAGCATCGGAGGCGGCCTTCATCCGCGTCTTGGCGTCTTCCAGCTTGCCCTCGGCCGTCTTCAAGACGTCGAGCGCGAGTACTTCGGAATTCTTCAGCGCGCCGCGGAAGTCCATGTAGGCTTCCAGGATCAGCCGCTCTTTCTCGATCTGCGTCTTGGTGTCCTTCTGGACGTCCAGATATGTGCCCTTGATCTTGTCAAAGCGCGCCGCGATGTCGCCGCGCGTCATCTTCATCCACATGTTCGACAGCCGCTCCATCGTGGAAATCTTGCCGTCGGCATACTGGTCGACGAGCGACTTGGCGTCGTCGCGGATCGAGTTGAATGCGTTGGTGATCTCCTGATAGCGCTCGCCCACCGTGATGGCCGAGATGTGCTCGCGCACCACCTCGTTGAAGACGGACATCTGGTCGAGCGTGCGCGCGATTGTCGTCACCTTGTCCGGCTGCAGTTCGCTGATCTGGTTGAGCAGCGCCACAACCGGCGCCGTCTCGCCCTTCTTGTCGGGAAGCAGCCCAAGCTGCCGGAGCGTGCCGACCGCCTTGTCGAGATACTGGAGCGCCGTTGGGCTAGTCGCCATTTTTCTTGTCTCCCTGACCCTGCGCCGGGGGATGCGGCGCGCATTACGACAATACGTGCCCCCATTCCCTGCGTCTGCAAGGGACTAGGCACAGAATTTTTTCGATATTCGATATCGTTTGCAGTTGCACGACAAACACGCCTACTCCTTCCCTTCACGTGGGAAGAAACAGGTAACGCATGATCCGTCACGCATTTGCGCCGTTGCTGCTCCTGCTTGCCGCGTGCGCCAACGCTCCCGAAGCCACGCCGCAACAACTCGTCAACCGCGTCGCCGCCTTCGCCCAGCCGACGCAGGAAGGCCGCCTCGCTGCGCTGAAAGCCCAGCTCGACGCCGCCGGCCTTACCTTCACGGTCGAAGAATTCGCCGGCAATCGCCCACCGCCCGCGCGCGGCTACAATGTCACCGTTCGCACTGGCCCTGCGACAGGCAAGGAAATCCTCCTCGTCGCTCACTACGACGCTGTCGTGCTGCCCAACGGCAAACTGGTAGATGGCGTGGTCGACAACGCCGCGTCCGTCGTCGCCATGATCGAGGCCACGCGTCGCATCGCCGGCAAGACGAAACATCCTGTGCGCCTGCTCCTCACCGACCAGGAAGAACTCGGCCTCGTCGGCGCGCGCGCCTGGGCGAAGGCCAACGGCACGGCCCATCTCGCCGCCGTCATCAACGCCGACGTCAATGCCTATGGCGACACGCTGATGTATGGCCTCAACAACGGCCCGCAGTCGGCTGGCGTCAACATGGCCGTCAGCGATCTCTGCGCCGCCCGCAAGGCATCCTGCCTCGATTTTCCGGAGTACCCGCCGAGCGATGATCTCGTCTTCTCCGGCGCGGGTGTGCCGACGGTGTCGCTCGGCTTCCTGCCGAAGGCGGAGGCGGAAGGCCTCAGGACTTTCATGAAGAACCCGGGCAGCGCGATGGCAACACCAAACCTGTCGGACATTCCCCCAGTCCTGCGTGTGATTCACACGGTCGATGACAACATCTCGCATGTCGAGCCCGCAACACTCGCCGCCGCCGCCGACTTCTTCACCGCGCTGACACTGAAGCTCGACGCCGAACTTCCCTGACGGCTGGCATCTGCGGATGTAATCCTGCTGTCATCCGATAGCGGCTTGCGTCCATCATCTACCGGCGCGACAACGCCTCAAACGCTAAGGAGCGCTCCCCATGCCCCGCACCGCCCTCGTCACTGGCTCAACCTCAGGCATCGGCGAAGGCGTCGCCCGCGCGCTCGCCGCGGCCGGCAACAACATCATCCTCAACGGCTTCGGCGACACCGCCGCTATCGAGAAGATCCGCGCCTCCATCGAATCCGACAACAAGGTGAAGTGCATCTATTCCGGCGCTGACATGACGAGACCGGAGCAGATCGAGGCGCTCTTCAAGACGGCTGTGGAAATCTTCGGCCAGGTCGACATCGTCGTGAACAATGCCGGCGTCCAGCACGTCTCCCCGATCGAGGATTTCCCGGTCGATAAGTGGAACCTCATCATCAACCTGAACCTCAACTCGGCGTTCCACACCACGCGCCTCGCCTTCCCCGCGATGAAGAAGCAGAAGTGGGGACGCATCATCAACATCGCGTCCGCCCACGCGCTGGTCGCCTCGCCCTTCAAGAGCGCCTACGTCTCAGCGAAACACGGCCTGCTCGGCATGACGAAGACGATTGCGCTAGAGGGCGCGACCTTCGGCATCCGTTGCAACGCCATCTGCCCCGGCTACGTACACACGCCCCTGGTCGACGGCCAGATCAACGATACCGCCAGGGCCCGCAACATGACGCCGGAGCAGGTGATCAACAACGTGATCCTCGCCGCTCAACCCACCAAGGAATTCGTCAAGGTGACGGACATCGCTCAGCTCGCCGTCTTCCTCACCAGCGAAGCCGCCAACCAGATCAACGGCGCGGCCCTGTCGATCGACGGCGGCTGGGTCGCTCAGTAGGTCTTAGCCGAACGGAACAACCTTGTTGTCGCTGTCGTGCCCGATGTCGGCGCGTCCGAGATAGGGAATGCCGGATCGCTCGCACCAGAACCGCGCGACCTCCTCCTCGGTCAGCTCGAAATCCGGGTCGTTCTTCGGCACCGCCGAGCACCGCCCCAGCCTGATCCCCGCACACTCGCGCACCATCGCGTTCGACGTGACGTGATAAAAATACCGGTCGATCCGGTACATGTACTCGCCCACATCCTCGAGCATCAGCACATGCCCCTCCAGCTTCGGCTCCAGCGGCGTACCGAGAAGCTGGCTCAGTATGGTGAGGTTGAACGCCAGGTTCGGATGGCCCGGCGTCACGCCCCTCTCCAGCGAGGACGATGCTCCGTCGAGCAGCCAGGCCAGCCCGCGTTTCACCGCCTGCTCGCCATCTACCCGGATCAGATCCACCGGCATCGGCCCGTGCGCGACATTCGGAAATCCGGCCTTGTAGAGCCCCGCGAGCAGAAAACCTGCATCGGAATAGCCGAGCCATTTCTTCTTACGCGCCGGCGCCGTCATCCGCGGAATCGCATATTCCGCCACCCGGCACGCGCCATACCCGCCCCGCGCCAGCCACACGGCATCCACCGCCGGATCGTTGGCGACTTCCACCAGCGCCCCGATCCGCTCCTCGTCCGTGCCCGCGAAATGCCCTGCCTGCTTGAAGCATTGCGGATGGAACACCAGCTCCGCCCGCCCGCCTGACGCCTGCTTCACCATCTCGGATGCCTTCTGCGCCATGTTGGGCGACATGCGGGTTCCGGGCGCCACCGACCCGATGCGGAACACCTTTTCACTTGACCCCATACGCCACCCGCTGAGACATCCGACCTATGTTCGACTCAAAGACCGCCCTGACACACACGGGACCCTACTTCTTCTGCGGCATCGGCGGCAGCGGAATGTTACCGCTCGCCCTGATCGTCAAGGGCCGCGGCTATGATGTCGAAGGCTCGGACCGTTCGCTCGACGCCGGTCGCACCGCCTCGAAATTCGACTTCCTGAAAGCCCGCGGCATCAAGCTTCACCCGCAGGACGGATCCGGCGTCACCGCCAAGGAACAGCTCCTCGTCACCTCCGCCGCTGTCGAAGACACCGTGCCGGACGTTGTCGCCGCGAAACGGCTCGGCTGCCCGCAGGTCACGCGCCCGCAACTCCTCGCCCAGCTGGTCAACAGCGCGAAGGTCTCGATCGCCGTCGGCGGCACGTCGGGCAAATCCACCACCACCGGCATGATCGGCTGGATTCTCTACGCAACGCGCCGCGATCCCACCGTGATGAACGGCGCCGTGATGAAAAACTTCGTCGCCGGCGATTTTCCCTTCGCCTCCGCCATCGTCGGCGAAGGCGACATCTTCGTCTCCGAGGTCGACGAGAGCGACGGCTCCATCGCCCTCTACAATCCCACCATCGCCGTCCTCAACAACATCGCCCTCGACCACAAGTCGATGGACGAACTCCGCAAGCTCTTCACTGACTTCATCACCAGGGCCCAGGTCGCCGTCCTCAACCTCGACAACGACGAAACTCGCCGCCTCTACAACGAAGTGAAGCACCCCCGGGCGCTCACCTACTCGCTGACCGACACGAGCGCCGACTTCTCCATCTGTGATCTTATCACGCAGCCCGATGGCCAGTCCTGCATCGTCACCGAGAAGTCGACCGGCGAGCGCCAGCGTATCTGCCTGCAGGCGCCCGGCCGCCACAACCTGTCGAATGGTCTTGCCGCCATCGCCGCCGCCCGCGCCTGCGGTCTCTCCCTTCGCGAAGCCACGACGGCGCTGATGAACTTCGTGGGCATTCGCCGCCGTCTCGAGATCGTCGGCACGGCAAAAGACATCACCGTCATCGATGACTTCGGGCACAACCCCGACAAGATCGCCGCTACGCTCGCAACGCTCCACCAGTTTCCCGGCCGCCTGCTCGTGATGTGGCAGCCGCACGGCTACGGCCCCATCCGCCAGATGAAAGACCAGTTAATCGAGATGTTCGCGCGCGACCTCGCCGCGAAGGATATCCTCCTGATGCCCGAGCCCGCCTATTTCGGCGGCACCGTCGACAAGTCGATTGGCTCCGGCGTCATCGCCGAAGGCGTCACCGCTCTCGGCAAACAGGCCCACGCCCTCCCCGACCGCCCCGCCTGCGGCGACAAGCTCGTCGAACTGGCGCAGCCGGGCGACCTCATCGTGGTGATGGGCGCCCGCGACGATACGCTCTCGGAATTCGCAGCTGATGTGCTGAAGCGCGTGGGTGAAAAGAGCTTCTAGCTTCAGCGACGTCACGCAGTTACGCTCCCCTCAACAAAACGGGGAGACACGCCATGGCCATCCGCACATTCGCGCTCTGCGCCACTGTCCTCATTGCAGCAGCCGCCTGCACGCCCGGCGCGACCGGGCCCGCCGCATGGGATCCTGCCAGCGCGAAGCAGGCCGCCTCCGCCTATGACGCCCGCATCATCCGCGACAAGTTCGGTGTCCCGCACATCTACGGCAAGCGCAATGCGGACGTCGTGTTCGGCCTCGCTTACGCCCATTCGGAAGACGACTGGAAGAACATCGAGGAGGTTATCCGATCCAGCCGCGGCACGCTGGCCGAGATCGTCGGCGAAGCTGGCGTCAAGTCCGACGACTTCATCCTCTCGCTCGGCAACACCGAGATCGTGAACCGCGACTATGACGCGAAGGTCTCGCCCGAAGCCAAGGCGATCGCCGAGGGCTACGCCGCCGGCGTCAATCTCTGGTGCGCAGAACATCCCGACACAGGCTGCGCCCGCACCATGCCCATCCGCGGACAGGACATCATCGCCGGCTACGCCAACCGTCCGCCTTCCTTCTACGGCCTCGACGGCGAGATCGACGCGTTGCTTTCCGGCAAAGCCAATCTCGAAATGTCCACCCGCGCTGCCCTCCTCGACATTCCCGACGATGTCGAACTTGGCTCCAACGAGATCGCGGTCGCCCCCTCACGCGCCGCTGACGGCCACACGCGCCTCGCCGTCAACTCGCATCAGCCCTATGAGGGCCGCGTCGCCTGGTACGAGGCGCGCCTCAAATCGGAGGAAGGCCTCGACATCATCGGCGGCGTTTTCCCCGGCACGCCGCTGATCCTGCACGGCGCCGGGCCGAAGCTTGGCTGGGCCGCCACGGTCAACAAGCCGGACGTCTATGACTTCTTCAAGCTCACGGTCGACGACCCGAAGGCGCCGACGAAGTACCAGATGGACGGCCAGTGGAAGGACCTGCGCCACCATCTCATCAGCTACAATGTGCTCAAGGACGGCAAGCTCGATACGGTCGAGCGCATGGCCTACTGGTCCGAGCACGGCCCCGCCTTCGTCACCGACAAGGGCGTCTTCGCCGTCTCCTTCACCAGCAATGGCGAGCTTCGCTATCTCGACCAGTATCTCGCGATGAACCTCGCCCAGACGGTCGACGACTGGCGCGCCGCGCAGATCAAGTACAACGCCATCCCGAGCGTGAACTACGCCGTCGCTGACTCACAGGGCCACATCGCCTACTTCTGGAACGCTCACATGCCCAAGCGCGAGGAAGGCTGGGACCGCAAGAAAATCCTCCCCGGCGACATCTCCGCCACGCTCTGGAAAGGCTTCGAGCCGGTCACGGCCCTGCCCGCTGTCATCAACCCGAAATCCGGCTATGTGGTGAACTCCAACCACACGCCCTTCCTCGCCTCCGGCCCGGAAGACAATCCAAAGCCCGAGAACTATCCCGCCTCGTTCGGCGTCGACACCAACCTCACCAATCGCGGCCTGCGCGCGCAGGAACTCATCGGAGCCGACACGTCGATCACGCGCGAGGAGTTCATCGCCTACAAGATGGATGACAAATACTCGTCCGGCTCGCAGGTGATGAAGATGGTCGCCGACCTCAAGACCGTCGACCCGAAAGCCGACAAGGATCTCACGGCCGCACTCGACGTCGTGAAGGCGTGGGATGGTTCAGCCGACATGAAGAGCCGATCCGCCGCTCTCGTCATCTTCACCGGCCAGGAGGCGATGGGCGGCCAGATCCACGATCCCTATGATCGCGACAAGGTCATCGTCGCGCTGAAAGACATCGCCGCCCAGCTCAAGGCCGCCACCGGCCGCATCGACCCCGAATGGAGCGAAGTCTCCCGCGTCGCGCGCGGCGACCAGTCATGGCCCACCAATGGCGGCCCCGACACGCTGCGCGCCGTCTACGTCGCCGGCGATCTCATCAAGGAGAAGTTCCGCAAAGGCCGCGCCGGCGACACCTACATCGTCATCGCCGACTGGGCGCCGGATGGCTCCTACACGCTCGATACCATCCATCAATACGGCTCGGCCACCAACGACGCCTCCTCGCCCCACTATGCCGACCAGGCGCCCCTGTTCGCCGCAGAACAGTTCAAGCAACCGCCGATGGACCTGGATGCATTGCTGAAGGAAGCCGAGCGCGATTACCGGCCGGGGAAAGAGGCGGCGAAGTAGCCGCTACTTCTTCCCGACTTTCTTCTCGAGCTCTTCAAGACGCGCGCGCAGCGCCTTCAGCTCGGCCGCGTCAGCCGCCGGCTCGGACGCTTCGGCCTTCTTCGGCGCAGCGCCGCCCATGCCGGGCATCGCGCCGCCCCAGAAGCTGGCGAGCCGCTTCTGGTATTCGCGCTGCATCTCCTGCATCGCGGCGGGGTCGAACACGTTCCACGGCTGCGGCACGGCGCCGGACATGGCGCCGGTCATCTGGCTCGCCAGCTGTTCCTGCTGCGAGCGGATGAACGCCACCGACTGCTCAAACAGCCCGGTCATCATCTCGGAGGCCTTCGACTGGTGCAGCCGGATCATGTCCATCATCAGGTCCGCCGAGAGCATCGCGCCCGTCGTCTGCCCTTCCTGGTCCATGATGATCTGCAGCAGGACCTGCCGCGTCACATCCTCGCCGGTCTCCGTGTCCTCGACGCGGATGTTGGCGCCCTTGCGCACCATCTCGGCCACTTCCGGCAGGCGCACGTAGGACGACGAATTCTTGTTGTAGAGCTTCCGGCTGGGATACCGGCGCAGTTCGATGGTCTCGGGCTCGCTCATATCAATGTCTCAGGCTTCTATCTGGACAGCCAGTCGCGGACGGCCCCGTAGAACACATCCGGCTGGTCAAACATTACGTAGTGACGCGCATTATCGATTCTAAGCTTCCGGCCGCGCTGCAGCCCCGCATAAGTGGACGCGTAAACCTGATCGAGCCCCAGCTTGGTGGCCGGGCTCACCCGGTCCCAGGCGTAAATCACGTCCACCGGCGCCGCGATCTTCTGCATGTCGCCACGCAGGTCCGTCACCATCACCTCGGCCATGACATCCGCCGTGGCCCGCCGGTCCGAATTCATGCCCCAGCGCACGATCCGCTCCGCGCGCCCCGGATCGCTCACCAGCTTCTCGGTCGCCCGCACCAGCTCATCGTGTAGCTGCGGCCGGGATTTCTCGACATAGGTTCGCCGCGAATGCTGCGCCAGCGGCGCCATCGAGGCCGGCGTCGCGAACGGGTTGATCAGCACCGAGAAATACGCCGGCACGTCCACCACCATCAGGCGGTCGACCACGTCGGCATGGTCCCGCGCCAGGATCAGCGAAACGAGCCCGCCCATCGAATGACCCACCACGGCCACCGGCCCGGCCTTGAGGGTGCGGATATAGCCGGCCAACGCGTCGGCCATCGGCTTCAGGAAATTCATCGGCTCGCGGAAAGCGCTGGCCGGCAGTCCGGCGAAACCACGCATCTGCACGAAGTGACAGCGCGCGTCGTCAAGACCCAGCCTTTCGCCCGCCTCGTCCCAGCACTCCGCCGAAGCGGCGAGTCCGTGAACGAACACCACGTCCCGGCCCCGGCCCTCGACGGACACGGTGAACAGCTGCCCCTCCCATACGGGCGCATCTTTCTTCAGCCATCGGGACAGGGCGCCGAGCTGCATGTGCGGGGACATCTCCGGGAACTGGGAAAGCGAGATAGTTAGCAAGTGCAGCATGGGCCAGAGGCTCCCTCTACCTGCTTCCTCGCGATTCACGAAGCCCGCATTTGCCGCAGGGCGGCGAAATCATTGTGCAGCGCCCTGGGTTGGGGCGTCCGTTACCCTGACGTGCAACGGGGAATATCGTTTTATCTCTAGCGTTTGACCCGCTCTCGCGCGGTGTTACGTATCTTTTCAGAACAGGGTTTCGGGCCACCTCCATGACAGACGGAATGAGCTCCCTCGGGGCATTCGAGCTCGGCCAGAACTTCCAGCGCATCAATTTCCTGCTGCAACGACTTTTCCTCGCCCTGTCCCGGCGCGAAGTCCGCAATCCGGGCGTCGAGGGGCCCGGCCAGCCCCTGTTCCTGCGCGCCGCAATCGGCCAGGCGCAGGGCTGGATGACCAACCCGATGAAGGCCTTCAACGGCCACATCCAGTTCTGGCAGAACACCACCGCGCTCTACGCCGAACTCACGCAGGCCATGCTCTCCGGCGGCGCTCATGTCCCGAAGGACGAGGACAAGGACGCCCGCTTCGCCGACGCCGAATGGAGCAAGCATCCGTTCTTCTACTACCTGAAGCGCCAGTACCAGATCATGTCCGCCTACCTCGAAAACCTGGCCGACAACGCTTCGACCGGCGAGGACGAGAAACACGCCGAGCAGATTCACTTCTTTACCCACCAGCTGGTGGATCTGTTCTCGCCCTCGAACTTCCTCGCCTCGAACCCGGTCGCCATCAAGAAGGCCGTCGAGACCAACGGCCGCTCGCTGGTCGAAGGCCTCGAGAACCTGGTGAAGGACCTCGAGCGCAATGGCGGCGACCTGCTCGTCACGCTCTCGGATCCCGAAGCCTTCAAGGTTGGCGAGACGCTCGCCACTGCCCCGGGCCACGTCGTCCATGAGACCGAACTCTTCCAGCTGATCCGCTATGAGCCGACAACGCCGAAAGTCTATTCGCGCCCGCTTCTGCTGATCCCGCCCTGGATCAACAAGTTCTACATCCTCGACCTGCAGCCGAAATCATCCCTCGTCCGCTGGCTCGTGGATCAGGGCTACGCCGTCTACATCGTCAGCTGGAAGAATCCGCGTGAGGAGCTGCGCGAGTACGGCATGGACAGCTATGTCGAACATGGCGTCCTGCCCGCAATGCGCAAGGTCGACGAGCTGCATGGCAATGACGGCGTCAACGTCGTCGGCTATTGCATCGGCGGCACGACGCTCGCGCTTACCCTCGCCCTGCTCGGCAAGACGAAAGCCGAAAACCCGGCAAAGTCCGCAACCTTCTTCACGGCCCTCACCGACTTCGAGGACCCCGGCCCGCTCAAGGCCTTCATCGACGAAGGCTTCATCTCCGGCATCATGGTCGAGGCCCATCGCAAGGGCTATCTCGACCAGCGTATCATGGCGCGCACCTTCAGCTTCCTGCGCCCCAACGACCTCGTCTACGGCCCCGCCGTGAAGGCCTATCTCCTTGGCGAAGCGCGGCCGAAATTCGATCTCCTGTTCTGGAACGAGGATTCCACCCGCCTTCCCGAGCGCATGGCGCGCGAGTACCTCACGCACCTCTATCGCGACAACAAGTTCTCGAAGGGCGAGTTCGAACTCGAAGGCAAGAAGGTCTCGATCGACGACATCAAGATCCCGCACTACGTCGTCGCCTGCGAGAAGGACCACATCGCGCCGTGGGACGCGTCCTTCAAGGGCCTCACACGCGCAAAGGGCGGCGGCCGTTTCGTCCTCGCCCAGTCCGGCCACATCGCCGGCATCGTGAACCATCCCGACAAGAAGAAGTACGGCTACTGGGTCAGCGACACCGACCCCGGCACGGACCTCGACGCCTGGCGCGCCGGCACCGAAGCGCATGAAGGCAGCTGGTGGCCCGACTGGTCAGCCTGGCTCTCCAAACGCTCCGGCAAGAAGATCGACGCCGCCGAAAGCTTCCCCAAATCAACCCCGCGCCTTGAGCCGGCGCCAGGCAGGTATGTCCGGGAATAGCCTCCCGTGCGCAATCCGTGACGTTGGCGTCAGCTTGTTTTGCCGTCGAGACCCGCATAGACCGACCACCAGCAGAACAGGCGGGGGAGAGTAGACGATGAAGCCGCTCGTGTTGGCGCTGGTCGCCTTGTGCACGCTCGGCGCTGGCTGCTCGATCACACCGACGGTAACGCGAACATCCGCGATGATGACCCGGGCCGAAATCGAGGAAATGGGTCTCAGGTGCAAGCAACTGCGCCCGATCGATTCGAACATTCCGCGCACGATCTGCGCCTCGGACCTGGCGTGGAGACGCTATAATGAAATCACGCGCCAGGCGACCGACGACCTCCTGGCCGAAGGCCGCAAGGTCCGCTAGGCGGCCAGGTCAGCGCTGGACCAACCAGATTTGTTCATAAAGCCCTGACGTAAACCCGGGCATCGCTTCGCAGGCGCAGAATTTATTTCGCACCTGCGGCATAATTTACCTTGCCTTTGCCGCGGCGCGGCATTAGATGTCTGTCCACGGAATACGGACGTCCCTACAGGAGCCCTCCCCATGAACCCGATGACCGACATGTTCGACTTCACGAAGAACTTCGAACAGTTCTCGAAATTCGCCCCGGATTTCGCGAACGCCGCCCCGCTCAAAGCATTCAACGACATGGCCGCGAAATACCGTGAAGTGGCCGTTGAAGCCCTCAACAAGAACGTCGAGCTGACGACCGCCTGGATGAAAGACGCCGCGAAAGACGCAACGACGCTCATGACGGCTGAAGCCCAACCGACCGCCTACGCGAAGAAAGCCGGCGAAGTCGCCCAGCATGCCTTCCAGGACATCCCGGCCCGCCTCTTCGCTTACGCTGAAGTGGCCAAGAAAGCCCAGACCGAACTCTTTGACACGGCCGTCGCTCTGACGCCGAAAGCCGTCGAGGAAGTCGCTGCGCAGACGAAAGCCGCGACCAAGTCCGCCAAGAAAGCCGCCTAGGCTTTCCGAGCACGCCGGATCAGGACCTCCTCCCCCGGGTCCGGCGCACTGACCAAACGAAGGGGCGCGTTGAGTTCGCAACGATCTCCGCGCCCCGCGTCTTTTCGACTCACCTTTATGTAGAGTTCCGTAGAGTTTTCCGGAAAAATCAGCAGTTGCTGGCCACGCACTTGCTACGTGCGCTGCGCCGGACCCTCGCCAAGATTTCCGTCTTGTGGTTAGTCGCGTTCAGTGGAGTACGCGTTTGTAGAGTGGCGTAGAGTAACGAGTAGAGTACCGGAAAGGCCCGCTTCGTTCGAAGCGGGTCTTTTTGCGTTTGCGGGGAAGCGGGGTGGAAACGCGCCGCTTGTCCTGACCCCAGGCATTGGCCGCGGCGCCAGCGGTTCCACCCCCGACCGCAACCCCCGCCTCCCATGGAGGAGAGCAAAAAAGGCAGGGACGTGCAGTCGCTAGAAGTCCGCCCGGATCGCGATCCGGAAATTGCGTCCGGCCAGCGGCGCGATCTCCTTCAGTGGCGAGGTGTGCAGGCGCACTTCCTCGTCGGTGAGGTTCTTCCCTTCCAGGATCAGATGGACGCCGTCGGCAATGTCAAAACCAAGCCGTGCATCGAGAGTGGTGTAGCTGTCCGTCGGCGTCTCGAAGACGGCGACGTCGTCCTGCTTCGCCGCGTACTGCGCCTGGATCCGGCCCGTCACCCCATTCATCTCGCCTTCGATGCCGGCATTGACGGTGAGCGGCGGGATCAGCGGGAGGTTGCCGCCCGCATCGAGCTTGGCCCGCACGAAGTCCGCCGAGCCGTCGACTTTCCAGTCGATGCCCCAGGCCGTTCCGAGCTGCGCATCGGCCTGCGCCTCGAAGCCCGTGAACGTGGCCCCGCCCTGCACATACTGGAAGATCGGAAGGTCTTCTTCCTCGCCCGGCTCGACCGCTCCGGTATCCTGCAGGTAGGTGAAGCGGTCGAAGTCAAAGCGATAGACGGAGCCAGACAGGTTGAAAGCGTCGTCCTCCCAGCGCGCGGTCAGCTCGAGGTTCACGCCCTTCTCAATGTCGATCGTGTCGTCGCCGACAAGGAATTGCCCCGTCGCAAGGTGCGGACCGTTGGCGAAGAGCTCGAGGTCGGTCGGCGCCCGTTCGGTCGACGCAACCGATGCGCCGAGGAAGATGTGATCGCCTACGTGCACATGGGCGCCGAAGGACGCGTTCCACGGCTCGAACGAGCGCTTGCCGCCCACGATGTTGTCGACGTCCACGGCATCGTAGCGCAGGCCGCCTTCGAGACCCCAGTCGCCTTGGTCAAAGGTCTCGTAGATGAAAAGGCCCGTCTGCTTGGTGCTGGTCGGCCCGATCACCGACTCATCGCCGATGGCCGCAAAATCATGGTCTGAGGCCTGCACGCCAACGCTGCCTTCAAAACCGGCGATGGATGCGTGCAGCGCTTCGAGGCGAGCCTCCCAGCCCTCGTTCGTGAACACGGTGCCGGGCTCGCCCGGTCCTTCGAACTCCGTGTGATCGTAATCGACGTGAGATCCGGACGCGATGATCGACTTCAGGAAACCGTCGTCGAACTTGACGCCCCCACGAAGATCATAACGGGTCTGGTTCAGCTCGATGAACACGGTCGGTTCGGCGACAGTGCCATAATGGTCGTCCAGCCGTCGCACCGCTCCTCCGAGGAAGGCGTTGTCGCCCACCCATGTCAGGCCCGCGCTAAGCGACTTCGTTTCCACCGCCGAATTCGGCAGCGTGCCATTTGCGAAGTCCGCCGGATCGGCTCCATCGGCGATGGCGTCCTCGCGCGCCGCAGCCGACAGGGCGTAACCGGGAATGTCGACATCCTTGGAGTCGAGCCACGATCCATTCACGACGCCGACGAAATCGCCCATGACGCCGCTGAGACGGCCAGCGACCTGCTTGCCGTCATCGGCGCTGGTCAGAGCGCCATAAACGGCGCCCGAAAAATTGTCGTCCGGCTTCTCCTCGACAATCAGCCCATCGATCACGTTGACCACGCCGCCCGTCGCGCCGCCGCCATAGGCAAGCGAAGCTGGCCCGCGCAGGATTTCGATGCGCTCGGCGCCAAGCGGATCGCTGGTCACCGCATGGTCCGGGCTCGCTGCCGATGCGTCGATCACGCCAATGCCATTAGCGAGCACCTGGACGCGCTCGGCGCCGAGACCGCGGATGATCGGCCGGCTCGCGCCTGGACCGAACGCGGTCGACGACACGCCGGGAATGCCGGCCAGCGTATCACCCAGTCCGCCGGACAGCCGCTCCGTCAGATCTTCGGAGGAGAGCACGGTCGTGGATGCAATCAATTCATCGCTCGCCCGCGCCGGACCGATCCCGGTAATGACGACAACGTCGCGATCCTGATCAGGCGCATCAGCCGCCGGAGGGGAAGCATCCGCCGGCGGGTCCGCCTGCGCAAAAGCAGCAGGAACCGATAACGCAACAAAAGCCACCCCCATGGCCAGCCTGGTCGCAAGACGCATGAAGCCCTCCACGTGTTACACTATAACGTGTATGATATACTGTATCACTCCGCAAGCGCCTTTTCCGTCGCAGGCCTGTCCACACGCTCAAGTGAGCAGCCGGCAGGCGCCGCCCTTCGCCCCCTGCCCCTTTCCCGCTAGGGTCCGCTGCCCGGAGATCCATCCTTGCTGAAGCAACTCCCCAACGCGCTCACCCTGCTGCGCCTCATCCTCGCGCCCGTGATCGCGTGGTTGTTCTGGATGGCGAAGGAGCCACTGGCCGCGTCGATGCCCTACGATGCGTGGATGAAGCAGGGCGCGAACTATCTCACGCTCGCAGCCGTGCTTTTCGTCGTCGCAGCGCTCACCGATTTCTTCGATGGCATGATCGCTCGCGCACTCGACGCGCACTCAAAATTCGGACGGCTTATCGACCCGATCGCGGACAAGGCGCTCGTCGGCCTGCCGCTGATCGCACTGTCGCTGGATGCATGGCAGAGTAATCAGACCGTCTGGCCGGTCATTGCCGGCGCTACAGCGGTCATCGTTGTTCGCGATGTCGGCATGACGTTGCTTCGGCTCTTCGCACCCGATGGCGAAGGCGCCCGCGTTTCATCTCTTGCAAAAATCAAGACAGCGCTCGAGCTTTTTGTCATTGGATCGTTCTTGGTGGCGGCCGCCATTCTCACGCAAATCCGCGCGAACGATCCGAACGACTCGTTCGTGCTGCCCTACCCAGCATCGACGTATGTCGGAATCGCATGGATCGGCCTGCTGGTCGTCACCGCCGCGCTCTCCGCCTGGACCGCCTTCCAGTACCTCGCTCCAAAACGTCGGACCTGAAAACGCGTCGGCCGCGCCTGCGGGGGAACAGGCGCGGCCTTTGCGTTGTGAGCACGGCGGGAGGAGACTTCGCAACACTCACGTCTCGCGACGGGGACCGCAGGAGAAGCAGCAAGGCCCGTCGCTCATGTGCTGCTAGTATATGCAAGGGCAAGCAGAAGCCTGAACGTCGCAGCTCCACTCAAGACTTTGCATGGATGGCTGCCGTCAACCCTTCAGCGCGGCGAGGTCCCCGCGCAGCATCTGCTGCACGCCGGAAAAATCCTTAGCCCCGAAACCGAGCCGGTCGAACAGCGCATAGAGCGCCTCCGCCTGCGCGCCGAGCGGCGTCGTCGCGCCCGATTTCGCCGCCGCTTCCTGCGCGAGCTTCAGATCCTTCAGCATCATAGCCGCGGCGAACCCACCCTCATACTTCCGGTCCGACGGCGTCTGCGGCCCGACACCCGGCCAGGGCGCATATGACGTCAGCGACCAGCACTGGCCAGACGATTTCGAAGCGATCTCGAAGAAGCGATCCGGCGCCAGTCCAAGTTTCTCCGCCAGCGCAAACGCCTCGCACGTCCCCAGCATCGAAATGCCGAGCAGCATGTTGTTGCAGATCTTCGCCGCCTGCCCCGCGCCATGATCGCCCGCGCGGATCACAACGCGCGCCATCGGCTTCAGCGCCTCTTCCACGCGCGCGAACACCGCATCGTCACACCCGACCATGAAGGCGAGCGTCCCGCCATCCGCCGCCGCCGTGCCGCCGGATACCGGCGCATCCGCGAATGCGAACCCAGCCGCTTTCGCCTGCCCCGCCACCCAGCGCGCTGACTCCACGTCGATGGTCGAGCAGTCGATCAGCAGCGCCGACTTTGGCGCGTGCGGAAGAATGTGTTCCTCGTAGACTTTCCGCACATGCGGGCCGGCCGGCAGCATGGTGATCACCACATCCGCCTTCTCGACCGCCTTCGCGACGCTCCCCGCCTCGAACGCCCCCGCCGCCACGGCCTTCTTCACCGCGGCTTCGGAAAGGTCGAACGCATGCACCTCGCGCCCGCCGACAACCTGCCGCGCGGCCATCCCCCCGCCCATGTTTCCAAGGCCGATGAATGCAACGCGGGTCATGACAATCTCCATGCAGGAACGGACGCCTTTCTGCCCCCGCGCGGCGCGCAGGGGAAGGCCCCGCCGTGATAGGTGAAATCAGGCCGAACCGAACCGCGCCAGGATCGCCGGACCCCAACCATAGAGCGTGAAGAAGAACGTCGCGAGGCCGATGAAAGTCGCGCCGACCACAAGCCCCGCCGTTGCACCCATGCGCCCGGCCGTCGTCGCCTGCTGGCGCCGCGCCCGCACGAACATCTCCGCCACGATCAGCGGCGGGATATAGAAGGCGAAGTCCATCACATAGTCGAACCAGCCGCTGAACGCCGGCGTGTGCCCGGGATTCTCCGGCCCCGCGATCAAATAGAAGAAGCCGTAGCACATCCGGTACAGCCACGAGCCGATCGCCAGCGCGAACAGCCGGATCGCCCAGCCGCGATGAATGTCGATCCGCCGCGCCATCGCATGACGCACCGTCTGCACTGACGCGATCACCATCCCTGCGCCATAGAGCGCGAACCCGATTGTCATCGGCCATCCGCCCACCGTCCCCTTCGATGCGATGAAGGTCAGCCCGCCGATCCCCGCCGCAAACGCCGCGAACGCATAGACGCGCCCGATCCACCGATGTACCGTCGGCGCCTGCCGCCGCACCGCGCCCATCAGCTGCACCGGCCCGAGCAGCAGCAGAACCGCCCCGGCAAAGAAGTGCGCCCCGATGCCCACCGACGCCACCGGCGTCTCCGCCTCGTACAGCCTCGGCAGCTGCGCATTCCAGTCCGCCAGCGTGTCGGCCGGAATGGCCCCGCCATAATACGCGAAGATATACGCCCCGAAGATCGCCGAGCTGATCCAGACAACCGCCACCAGCACGAAAGCCGAGACGCGTAACGCCGCCGCAGTCCACTCCGGCGGCCTGATGTCTTCCGCGATGGCTGTCATGCCCGTCCTCCGCAACGCTTTGACGATAGCGTCAGCCGTCTGTGTCTTCTAGACGGTGGCGCCCGCGAAAGTGTGACGGCGAAGCCCAGTGTTCGGGCTGCTTTTCTCACGCCCAAAGCAGTTGCGTCAGGGAACTACCGCATCGTCGGAATGACGAAGCTCGAATCGCCCACATCACCTTCCGGCCAACGGGCGGTGACGGTTTTCACCTTCGTCCAGAACTTCAGGCCTTCCATGCCGTGTTGGTTGGTGTCGCCGAAGGCCGAGCGCTTCCAGCCGCCGAAGGTGTGATAGGCGACCGGCACGGGGATCGGCACGTTGATGCCCACCATGCCGACATTGACCTTGCTCGCGAACTCGCGCGCGGCGCGGCCATTGCGCGTGAAGATGGCGACCCCGTTGCCGTACTGGTGCTTGCTCGGCAGCTGGATCGCCTCTTCCAGCGTATTAGCGCGCACGATCTGCAGCACCGGCCCGAAGATCTCCTCATGATAGGTCTTCATGCCCGGCCGCACTTTGTCGAACAGAGACGGCCCGATGAAGAAGCCCTTCTCAAAGCCCTGTAGCTTGAACCCGCGTCCGTCGACGACGAGTTCCGCGCCCTCGTCCTTGCCGAGCTGGATGTAGTTCGCGATCTTGTCGCGATGCGCCGCCGTCACCACCGGGCCGTACTGCGCGCCCGGATCGCTCGACACGCCGACCTTCAGCGTTTCGATCTCCGCGATCATCCGCTCGCGCAGCTCATCCGCTGTCTTTTGGCCAACCGGCACCACCACCGGCAGCGCCATGCAGCGCTCGCCCGCCGAACCGAACGCCGCGCCGGCCAGATCCTTCACGACCTGGTCCATGTCTGCATCCGGCAGCACGATGCCGTGGTTCTTGGCGCCGCCCATCGCCTGCACGCGCTTCCCGTTCGCCGCGCCGGTCTGGTAGATGTAGTGCGCGATGTCCGAAGAACCGACGAAGCTCACCGCCCGCACTTCCGGGTGATGCAGGATCGCATCCACCGCAACCTTGTCGCCGTGCACGACGTTTAGCACGCCGGTGACGTCGAGACCCGCCGCCTGCCCCGCCTCGATGAACAGCTCGCCCAGCCGCACGGGCACCGAGGGATCACGTTCGGAAGGCTTCAGCACGAACGTGTTGCCTGTCGCGATGGCGACGCCGAACATCCACATCGGGATCATCGCCGGGAAGTTGAACGGCGTGATGCCCGCCACCACTCCGAGTGGTTGCCGCATCGAATAAACGTCGATGCCCGGACCGGCGCCTTCCGTGTACTCGCCTTTAAGCGCATGCGGGATGCCGCACGCGAATTCGATCACTTCGAGACCACGCTGGATGTCGCCCTTGGAGTCAGCCACCACCTTGCCATGCTCGCTCGACAGCAACTCCGCCAGCGGCTGCATGTTCGCCTCGACCAGGCGCTTGAACTCGAACATGACGCGCGCGCGGCGCTGCGGGTTCGTGGCCGACCAGCCCGGCAAGGCCTTCGCCGCCGCCTGCACCGCGAGGTCCACGTCGCCCGTCGAAGCAAGGCCCACCTTGGCCTGTACTTCCCCCGTATTCGGATTGAACACATCGGCTTCCCGGCCGGACGTGACCTTCACCGATTTGCCGCCAATGAACCCGTCGATACGCCGCATGGAAAACTCCGCTTTACGCGGACGGGAATAGCCCTCTCCGAACGCCCTGACAACGGAAGGCGCGCGATCTGCCGAAGCCTTGAAAACGGAGCGCTAGAGGCCCTGTTTCGTGGCGGAATTCGACGCCTCGAACCGCTGCGCCAACCGCTCCGCGTCAAACCGCCCCTCGGCCAGCGATTCAGGATCCCATTCGCTGCGCTCCACACCGAAGAAGTCGCCGCCATAGACATGGAGGGCGCCCGTCAGCCGCGGGATGGGATTTGTGACGGAATGGATGATGTTCCGCCCCAGCGGCTCGGCATCGCCGACGCCCAGCGACTTCGCCCCCGCCGCCTCGATGCGGCCGCTCCCATCCGGCAGGCGCCGCCAGAAGATATTGTCCTCGCGCCCGGTATAGATGCCGATCACCGCCCACATGCGATGATCATGCGGCTGCAGGATCATCCCCGGCCCCCACACCAGGTCGAGGATCGTCAGGTCCGGCGCATGATAGAGCTTGCGCAACCCCGCCCGCTGCGGCTCGCCGATCCGCTTGATGACAGAAGCCGGGTCCGCCACTGCGCGCTTCACCACTTCGCGCACCGTGACATGCGAGGCGTCCTCTGCCAGCGCCGCCCGGCAGTCCGCGACGAATTGCTCAAGCTCGAACATGCGCTCTTTCTAGCCCCGCCCGCTTGACCCGGCCAGTCAGAACGACGACCTCAACCACAATGACCTCCCCCTTCCGCCTCCCCCGCCGCCCGAAAGCCGTGGTCTTCGACCTTGACGGCACGCTGATCGACTCCGAAGCGCTGGTCCACGACGCCTACATGGCTGCCGCCGACCGCCACGGCGTCCCCTTCACCAACGAGCAGTTCCTGTCGCTCGTCGGCCGCCACCGCCAATACAGCGAAGCGAAGATGCGCGAGTATTTCGGCGCCGATTTCCCGCTCGATAATTTCTACGCCTCCGTCAGCGAACACGTCGGCGACAAGGCCGCCCCGCTCAAGCCGGGGGCCGTCGATCTGTTCGACCGCCTCGACAAGCTCCGCGCGCCCTACGCCCTTGCCACCTCATCCGGCCCCGGCTGGGTCGAGCGCCACTTCCGCGCCCACAATCTCACGGCCCGCTTCACGGGTATTGTCACGCGCGATGACGTCACGCACGGCAAGCCTCACCCGGAGCCCTATCTGAAGGCCTCAACCATCCTCGGCCATCACCCGTCCGAGATCCTCGCCATTGAGGACTCGCCCACCGGCGTCGCCTCCGCCCACGCCGCCGGCCTGATGACGCTGATGATCCCCGACCTCATCCAGCCTGACGACGAAACACGCGCCCGCGCGCTCCACGTCGGAACGTCGCTCTCCGATATCCTCAACCTGCTGGACGTCTGATCAGCGCAGGAAAGCGAACCGCCGCGCCTCGCCGTCCTCGTCAATGTCGCAGACGGTGTCGACGATCTTGTAGCCGATCCGCCCCTCGATCCGCATCTGGCCACGCACCTGCCAGGTCTGGCCAAAGGAGAAATACGGCGCGCTGTTGTATTCGGCTGAGTAATAGCTGCGAGCCCGCGCCTCATCATCGCCCGCCCGCTCGCAAGCCGCTACCGCCCGCCCACGATCGAGCCCGGTCCGGCTGTAGGTGTGCGCATCAGGCTGGTCGTCATCCGCCGCCGCGAGTTTCGCAGCTTGCGCGGCTATATCCTTGCGCTGGCGATCCAGCTCCGCTTTCTGCGCCGCAAGATCAGCCTCGCGATCCTCGACGCCCTTCTCGCGTGCGCTCAACAGCGCGATGCGCGCCTCGAGATTGTCCTGCTGCGCCTTCAGGTCGGCAGCCCGCTTGTCGAGCCGCGCCTTCTCCGCGCTCTGCGCCTCGGCCTGCTTGGCCAGCTGCGACTGCGCCGCCTTCAGCTTGTCGTCCGCAGGCGCCGCCGGCTTTGCCTTGTCAACCGCCATGGCTGGCGCGGGCTTTGGCTTTGCTGTCTCCGGCTTGATCTGGGTTTGCTTCGCCGGAGCCGGCTTGGCAGGCGCTGGCTTGGGCGTCGGCGCCTTGGGCTTCGGTTTCGCGGCCGGAATCTTCAGCGGCGGCGGCGCGCCATCAAGCTCCGGCATGTCCCGCGCCGGAACCTCCTGCGCAATGGCAGGCAAGCTCGCAAGCAAGAGCGACCCCAGACCAGCAGCGAGGACCTTCCTGATCATTCGTCCAGCGTGCCAGCCGCTATCCGAACCTCAGATGAACAGCCGTTGCCCGCAGCGCGTCAGCTGCAGAGCCTGCGCTATCCCAGCTGCAAAAAGTTGCTGCCTACTTGTGCCCCGGCCAGCCCTTGTCGATCGGCAGCTTCGGATTGGCCACGATCTTGAGGTCCGCGCAGTGGTGATAGGTGAAGTCGCCTTCCTTGTTCAGCCCATGGTTCTCCATGAACTGGATGATCTGCACCGTGCACTTGTCACAGTTGATGTTCGGCAGCTTCACATCCGTCTCGAGGAAGGTCGGGCTTCCATCGGCCTGTTTCGGGATCGGCTTGTCGTGAACGAAGAGGCCATCGACCAACACGGGCGGCTTGGGATTGGGATCGATCTTGCCGGAGACGGAGACCGGGCCGCGCTCCGTGTCCTTGGTGACCGCTTCGGGGTCTTTGGGAAGCTCGCTGCGGTCCAGCACGGACAGGGCGATGCGGTAGAAGCCTGGGTGGAAGATCGTTTCCCTGACCTTGAAGTGCAGCATCTCGCCGCCCTTAACCTCGGTGATCTTGCCGGTCGGCGCGCCCTTGGTCATTTCCGACGTGCCGCACGGCGCAGCCTTCTGCGGATCGCCGAGGACGTTCGCCTCTATCCATGAGTCCGGCGCGAGAAGAATGAAGTGCGCCGACGCCGGCGCTGCAACCAGCAATGCCGCCGCCGCACAAAGCGCCGCCTTGATATGGGTCTTCATGAGAACCCTCCCTGAAACCAAATCCGGAAACCGATCCGCGAGCATCTACTCACATCACCTTGACGCTGGCGACAAGGCCCAACCGTCAACTCCTCGTGTGACCTCAGGGAAGAGACCACTGCGTATCATCCTGCCCGGGGCTGCGCCTCGATCTTGTGCGCCGCCTGTGAACATCGTCACCTGAAGCAGTGCCCACATGCGGAGTAAGGCATGCGTTCCAGCGTTCTGCTCGTTGCTTTCCTCGCCCTCGCCGCTGCCTGCGTCTCGAACGAGGATCTCCGCGCCCGCCACGGCTCGCCGCTCCACACCTACACGTGCGAGGACAGCAAGGCATTCCAGGTCCGCCAGATCATCAGCGGTGAAGTTGAAGTCACCGCCGGCGGCCAGACACGCGACCTCACTACCGCCGATGGCGATCTCGTCCGCAACGGCCCGCGTCTGACGCCTATAGATGAAGCCCATCGCCTCACCGGCATGCCCGGCGGCCCCTACGAAGCCTGCTTCATGGAAGACGGCGGCAGCTAGGCGCTCACCACCACGCGCGCATCGCCAGCAACCAGTTCCCCCACCACCGCCGTGTCCGCGAACCCCGCCTCGCGCGCCATCGCCGCGATGCCGGCCGCTACCTGCGCGTCAGCCGCGACCAGCAACCCGCCGCTGGTCTGCGGATCGCACAGCACATCGCGCCGCCATCCCTCCAGCCCAGCAGGCAGAGTCACCGCATCGCCATAGCTGTCCCAGTTGCGCACCGCCGCACCCGTCCGTACGCCCTCGCGCGCCAACGCCTCGACGCCCGGCAACAGTGGAACTGCGCCCACATCGATCCGCGCCGTCAGCCCCGCCCCACGCGCCATCTCCAGCGCATGCCCCAGCAACCCGAACCCCGTGACATCCGTCAGCGCGTGCACGCCAGACACGCGCCCGAGATCCTTGCCCAGCACATTCAGCTTCGTTGTCGACGCGATCAGCGAACGATACCCCGCCTCATCCAGCCGGTCCTGCTTCAACGCCGCGCTGAAAATGCCCACCCCCAGCGCCTTCGTGAGAATGAGCTTGTCGCCAACCTTCCCCGTCCTGTTCGTCAGCAGCTTGTCTGGATGCACCAACCCCAGCGCGACGAGCCCATAGATCGGCTCCTTCGAGTCGATCGAATGCCCGCCCGCCACCGGCACGCCCGCCGCTGCACATACCGACGCCCCGCCCTCGAGAATCCTCCGGATCATCTCGACCGGCATCACGCCCACCGGCATCCCCACGATCGCCAGCGCCAGGATCGGGCTCGCCCCCATCGCATAGACATCCGACAGCGCATTGGTCGCCGCAATCCGCCCGAACTCGTACGGGTCGTCCACCACGGGCATGAAGAAGTCAGTCGTCGCCACCAGTGCCTGCTGGTCGTTCAACCGCCACACCGCGGCATCGTCCGACGTCTCCGTGCCGACCATCAGGTTCGCGAAATGCGCCCCGGCGGGCATCGTCGCCAGAATGTCACGCAGCACGCCCGGCGCCAGCTTGCACCCGCACCCGCCCCCATGGGCCAGCGATGTCAGGCGAATTCCGTCGGCCATTCATGGCTCCTGTTTGCGCTATCGCGGCAGTTTGATAGCAGGGCGCGGGAGACACTGACAGGCCAATGACAAACCCCGGCTCCACAGACGCTGTCGACTGGAAATCACTTTCCCAGTTCGACATGATCATCGACGTGCGCAGCCCTGGTGAATTCGCCGAGGATCACATCCCCGGCGCGATCAACCTTCCCGTCCTCGACAATGAGGAACGCGCCATCGTCGGCACGACTTATGTGCAGGAATCGCGTTTCCTCGCCCGCCGCATCGGCGCCGCCATGGTCGCCCGCAATGTCGCGCGCCATCTCGACACCGCCCTGTCAGACAAGCCCCCCACTTTCCGCCCGCTGATCTATTGCTGGCGCGGCGGCCAGCGCTCCAACGCCATGGCGCTCATCCTCGCCCAGGTCGGTTGGCGCACGCTGGTGCTGAAGGGCGGCTACAAGACCTACCGCCGCGCAGTACAAAAACGCCTCTACGACGAACCGCTCGGCCTCCGCCTCATCCTCATCGACGGCGGCACCGGCAGCGCCAAGACCGACATCCTCAACCGCGCCGCCGCCCGCGGCGCCCAGATCCTCGATCTCGAAGCCCTTGCCCTGCACCGCGGCTCCCTCTTCGGCGCCATCAGCGGCAGGCCGCAACCGAGCCAGAAATGGTTCGAGTCCTCGCTGCACGACCAGCTCGTCCGCATGGACCCGGCGCGTCCCGTTCTCGTCGAGGCGGAATCCAGTAAGGTCGGCAACCGCACGCTCCCGCCCGCCCTCTGGAAGGCAATGTGCGAAGCTCCCCGCGTCGAACTCAGCGCCCACATCGACGCCCGTGCAACATACCTGCTGCAAACCTATCCTGAAGTTGTCGCCGACCGCGCTCTCCTCGAAACCGTTCTGTCAAAGCTGGAAGTCTATCCCGGCCGCAAACAGCTCGAATCCTGGCGCCTCCTGGCCGACGCCGGCCTGTTCCATGACCTCGTCCGCGAAGTCGTCGAACGCCATTACGACCCCTCCTATGCCCGCTCGAGCGGGCGCGACACCCGTCGAGTACTTGGAGCCATCACGCTCGCCTCGCTTACGGAAGCAGAGCGCGATCGAGCAGCGGACGGGATCGTCCGGATGATTCAGGAAATTGCCCGGCTTTGAAATCGCAAGCTTGGCCGGCGTGCGCAGGCCCCATCAGGCCGCAATATTGAGATCTTTCGCCAGCGTCTTGCTTTTCGACACTTTCCAGATCTTCGAGTCGACATAGAAGTGATGAAGGCGCACGCCTGAAATCATCGCCGCGATGAGCTGAACCCCGAGCCAGTTGCCTTTCGCCGGATCGAGGAAAGAGAACACACTCGCGAAAACGGAATTCTGGAGCCAGGACCCGACAACCTGCTCGATGCGATAGGCGCCGGGGCCCTGGAGCGTGACAAGGGCGAAGGCAACACCGAGTACGACATAGACCCAGACATTACTGAAGATCAGGTGTGGCAGGCCACGCTTGTCTGCGCCTGCGGAGGCATAGCGCTTCTCGCCATACGCCCAGACCACGCCATGATACTGCGCACAGTGGCCCGTACCGGTGATGAACACCCAGAACGCAGCAAGGCGCGGATCAAACGAAAAGGTAAGATAGTATAGAGGTACGACGGTCGCGATGTAGAGCAGTTTGGGCCCGTTGAGGACTTCGCCTCTGCGCCACAGCCGGACCTGATGGATCAGGTAAGCAGCGGTCGCAGCCAGGAACACGACGTGACAGGTGTTGAAGGCAAATGAACTTGCGAGCGAGACGCCAGTCCGGGCGTGCTGGGGATCACTCCACGGCGCGGTGATCATCGCGATATAGGGTGACCAGAGCGCCGTCAGGAAATAAACTTGATCGATGCGGCGCTCGCGAGGGTCGCTCTCTCCGTTCTTGCGCTTGTAAAGACTGACGAAACCCCAGTGCTGCTGGTTGATGTGGTGTATCACGTACAAGCTGAAACCAAGCGTCCAGGCGATCCATCCCCAGTCGAGCACCGGCCGAGGGAGAGGAACCACCATGTTGATCAGGTAGGGGATCAGGATCACCACAGGACCTACGGCAAAAGCCAGCAGCGAGGTGAGGAACAGCAGGCGGCGGGCAGCCCATTCCTTGGTGTCCGTGTAAGTGCGTGCGATCGTCGCCCAAAGGTGCGGGCCATCGATCAACGGCCCGTAAAGCATCGCGGCAATCACCATGATGTCGAAGCTGCGGCTGCCGAGCGAAGCCATCCAATGAGGGTCAGTCCCCGCCCCGCCTTGGCGCGTCAGGAACAGCGCCGCCAGGAGCACATAGCCGAGCCAGAATGGCAGCAGGTTGAAAGCTACGTCCTGCCGGGTGTTCCACAACCATGACCAGCGAACGCGCCCGGACCCGACCGATTCCGTTCCAGTCGTGCTCATCGTCATGCGGGCAAGCTCCCCTGCCGCCTGCTCAGTCCGGCCGTCCGAAGAGCGGCCATCCGCGCCAGCGGTTGTTATTGCGATTACACTCCGATGCAAACGCCATACCCTGGGACGCCTTAACCATCCCGGACCGCGCTGAGAGCATCGCCCTGCAAGGGACCTGGCCGTCTCGTCGCTATCGCCTTGCCGTCTGTTTCGACGATGACGTTGTTCAGGTGATTTGCCAGGATCTCATTTTTGGTCGAACTCCGTTCGGCCTCGCATCGGCGATAGCGGCCGATCCCGAGCTTGCTTCTCCTGACCTTCGCATCGCTATCTCTCAGCAAAAGAATGACGACCTCCCCTAGCCTCAAACCTGGCTTGCTGCACACCTGCCGCTTGACCCAAATCACCCCCCACGCTCATCTCCCCGCCAAGCTGGAGGTCTCCCCATGAAAACCCGCGCCGCCGTCGCGTTCGAAGCCAAGAAGCCGCTGGAGATCGTGGAACTCGATCTCGAAGGGCCGAAGGCCGGTGAGGTTCTGATCGAGATCATGGCCACCGGCATCTGCCACACCGACGCCTACACGCTCGACGGCTTCGACTCGGAAGGCATCTTCCCGTCCATCCTCGGCCATGAAGGCGCGGGCATCGTGCGGGAGGTCGGCGCCGGCGTAACCAGCGTAAAACCCGGCGACCACGTTATCCCGCTCTACACGCCCGAATGCCGCCAGTGCAAAAGTTGCCTCTCGCAGAAAACCAATCTCTGCACCGCGATCCGCGCCACGCAGGGCAAGGGCCTGATGCCCGACGGCACCTCGCGCTTCAGCTACAAGGGCCAGACGATCTACCACTACATGGGCTGCTCGACCTTCTCGAACTTCACCGTCCTGCCCGAGATCGCGGTTGCCAAAATCCGCAAGGACGCGCCCTTCGACAAGGCCTGCTACATCGGCTGCGGCGTCACCACCGGCGTGGGAGCGGTTGTCAAAACCGCAAAAGTCGAGCCCGGCGCCAACTGCATCGTCTTCGGCCTCGGCGGCATCGGCCTCAACGTGATCCAGGGCCTCAAGCTCGTCGGCGCCAACAAGATCATCGGCGTCGACATCAACCCGTCCAAGCGCGAATGGGGCGAACGCTTCGGCATGACCGACTTCGTCAACCCGAACAACGTCACCACGGATCTTGTCCAGCACCTCGTCGCGCTCACCGACGGCGGCGCCGACTACACGTTCGATTGCACCGGCAACACCAAGGTCATGCGCCAGGCGCTCGAAGCCTGTCATCGCGGCTGGGGCACGTCGATCATCATTGGCGTCGCCGAAGCCGGAAAAGAGATCGCCACGCGACCGTTCCAGCTCGTTACTGGCCGCGTCTGGAAAGGCTCCGCCTTCGGCGGCGCCCGCGGCCGCACCGACGTCCCGAAGATCGTCGACTGGTACATGGACGGCACGATCGAGATCGACCCGATGATCACCCACGTTCTCGAGCTCGAAGACATCAACAAGGGCTTCGACCTAATGCACGCCGGCGAAAGCATCCGGAGCGTGGTGGTTTACTAGGGACCGCCGGGCGCCTGCCCGGGGGTCGCCGCGCAAGCGGCGAAGCGAGAGGCAATTGAATGCCTGACTGGTACGCCCGCCCCGTCCTTCACGTCGCCGACGTCCAGGCGTCCATCGATTTCTATCGCGACAAGCTCGGCTTCACCGAAGCCTGGCGCCACGCCGAGGATGGCGCCCTCCTCGTCGCTCAGGTCGAGCGCGATGGCGCAGCGATCATTTTTTCTAGCCAGTGGCCCGAGAAGCGCGGCAAGAGCCTGCTCTTTGTCTCGCTCGGCGATGGCAGCCTCGCAACCATGAACGCCGCCCGCGCCGACCTCGAAGCCCGCGGCGCACCCGTGACCGACGGCCAGTGGGGCTACAAGCTCTTCGTCGTCACCGACCCGGACGGCAACGAACTCTACTTCAACTATCCGAACGAACACTGACGCGCTCGCCTGCGCCGATCGCGCAAATCTCGCCGTCCCTCCTAGCCGCCCGTTAACGCAATTCCGGCATAACCTTTGCGGCAGAGCCCCCACAGGGAACGGACAGTGAGCTACGACCTCCTCGTCTTCGAGCCGGCCGCCGCGCCGGACGATCGCATCGCGTTCATCGCGTGGTTCTCGCAGGTGATCCGTCTGCGCGAAGGCCATCTCCTGCCCGATCCCGCCCAGACCTCGCCCGCCCTGCGCAACTGGTATGAAGGCATGACACGCGCCTTCCCGCACATCGGCACGGCCGGCGCCGATCGCACGGAAATGCAGGAAGACCAGATCAACGCGGACTATCGCTTCTCGCCCGACGCCATCTTCGCGCGCTTCGAGTGGAAGGTTTCGCGCAAGGCCTATCACCTCGGAATGAAGCTCGCCCGCACCTATGGCCTCGGTTTCTTCGACGCCAGCGCTGACAACGCGACCTGCTACACATGGGTGAACGGCCGCTTCGTCGTGGCCCACCGCGGCGAAAGCATCCCGGCCTGATCTTCAGCGTCTGACCGGCGGCCCAGTCTGCGACGGGATGGCGCGCCCGCCTGAAGCCAAACCCGCTGAATTGCGCAACCCTCGTATCGAAGCCTTAACTCCGGCGTGGTCTTTGTTAGAGATCACAGCACCGGATCCCCGCCCGTGGCCTTCGACATCTACGTCTTCGACCTCTTCGCGGCGCCGCGCGACCGCTACGACTTCATCGACTGGATCAGCCGCACCTTCCGGCACGTCGATGGTCCCGGCGGCGATGCGTCACGCACCACGCCAGCCCTGCAGGTCAGCCGCACCTTCCGGCACGTCGATGGTCCCGGCGGCGATGCGTCACGCACCACGCCAGCCCTGCAGGCCTGGCAACGCGAGATGGCGCTCGGCTTCCCGGGAGCCGGCGATCCGCACCACCACGATGAAGACAGTGCGCAAGCCTCGAAGAACGCCAGTTATCGCTTCTCGCAAAGCGCGGTGCAGGCCAGCTTCGACTGGGAATCCTCCGGCCCCGCCCTCCACCGCGCCAAGCGCGCCGCGCAACTCCACGGCGTCGGCCTGTTCGAGGCAAGCGGCCGGGAAGGCGCCGTCTGGATGATCTCGTCCCGCGGCCGCTGGGAAATCGTCCACCGCAACTCGGACGGCGAGCGCGAATTCGGTTGAGGCTCGCGCACTGGCGCATGCCGGTGTAGCCTCGCCGCATGTCCATCGAAACCGTGAAATCCCATCGCGTTTGCGGCGGCGAGTTGCGCTACTGCCGTCATCACAGCGGCGCGACCAACACGCCGATGACATTCAGCGTCTTCACGCCCGAAGGTCCCGGCCCCTTCCCGGTCCTGCTCTGGCTCTCAGGCCTCACCTGCACGGAAGACAATTTCACGACAAAGGCCGGCGCCTATCCCTCCGCGGCCGCCCACGGAATGATCGTCGTCGCCCCCGACACGTCACCGCGCGGCGATAACGTCGCCAACGATCCGTCATACGATCTCGGGCCGCACTTCCAGATGGAGACCTACATCATGCGCGATCTCATCCCGATCATCCGCGCGAACTTCCCCGCAGATCCGGTGAAAATCGGCGTCTCCGGCCACTCGATGGGCGGCCACGGCGCGCTCACGCTCGCGCTCCGCCATCCGGATACGTTCCGCTCGGTCTCCGCTTTCGCGCCGATCGTCTCGCCGATCAACTGCCCGTGGGGCCAGAAGGCCTTCACCGCCTATCTCGGCTCCGATCGCGCAACCTGGCGCGGGCACGACGCCTGCGAACTCCTGCACGAAGGCGCCAGCCACGGCTATTACGACGACATCCTCGTTGACCAGGGCCTCGCCGACCAGTTCCTTACCGAGCAGCTCAGGCCCGAGCTGCTGGAACAGGCGTGCCGCGAGACCGGACAGAAGCTCACGCTCCGACTGCAGCACGGCTACGATCACAGCTATTTCTTCATGGCGTCCTTCATTGCCGACCATATGGACTGGCACGCCCGCCGTCTCGTGTAACGCGCGAAACAATCCTCAACGCAATTAGAATATATCTTGTTAGACAACTCTCTCGCGCCGGTATAACGCAGGTGGAGGTTGGGAAAAGATTTGCAAAATCCACACACGCATGAAGGGTGATCATGGCCTCGCGTCTTCCCAATATCGACAATCTTTCCCTGTCGGACCTCAACGAACTCGCGGCGCGCGTCCAGAAAGCGATCGCGTCGAAGAAGGATGAGGCGAAAGCTGAAACGCTCTCCAAGCTGAAGGCGCTCGCCAATGCCGAAGGCTTCAGCCTCGACGAACTCATGGGCAAAGGCCCCGGCGGCCGCCGCCAGCGTTCGGACAAGGGCGTGAAGCTCAAGCCGAAATACATCGGCCCCAACGGCGAGATCTACACCGGCCGCGGCCCCACCCCGAAATGGCTGAAGTCGCTCGAGCGCAAGGGCGACAAGCGCGAGAAATATCTCGCGAAGTGACCCGGCCCGCCGGGCGTCTGCCCGGCCCCTTCCATGGCTGTTGGCGGCCCGGAACCCTTGTTCCGGGCCGTTTTCACGGGGTCTGCAAGCCGCCTTGCGCAACCCGCGACTGCACCTTATACCCCACCCCCTCAACTGCGGTGGGATAGCTCAGCCGGTTAGAGCGCAGGACTCATAATCCTGAGGTCCCCGGTTCGATTCCGGGTCCCACTACCACTCCCCAGACACGCTCCGCAGAAACAAGAACGGCGTCAGTTGCCTGACGCCGATCCCGGATTGGGCCCTGGGTTGGGGGGACAGGCCCGCTCCCGTTCCGGATGCTAGATGACTCCCCGCGCAAATGTCGCGTGCGTGTAATTCTTTGTCTCACAGCCAAGGTGATTTGGCGCCGAACTCAGACCAGTTCCGCCACCATCTCCCCGATCGCCAGCGAACTCGTCAGCCCCGGGCTCTCGATGCCGATCAGGTTCACGAGCCCCGCCACTCCATGCGCCGCCGGACCATCGATCAGAAAGTCCGCGCTCGGCTGGCCCTTGCCCACGATCTTCGGCCGCACGCCCGAATAGTCCGGCGACAGCGCCCCGTCCTTCAGCCCCGGCCAGTAGCGCCGCACCTCGCGATAGAAATGCTCCGCCCGCGCCGGATCCACCTCATAGTCGAACGGCGGCTTCGATCCTTCCGGCAACCACTCCGCATCCGGCCCCAGCCGCGTTCGCCCGCCAAGATCGATCGCAAGATGCAACCCCTGCGTCGCGGAATTGTGCATCGGATAGATCAGCCGCGCAAACGCCGCCCGCCCGCTCGCCACGAAGTACGAGCCCTTCACCCAGTGCATCCGCACGCCGCTGTATTTCGGCCCGCCCTCGATCGACCGCGCTACTGGCAGCGCGTAATGCCCCGCCGCATTCACCACGATCTTCGCCCTGATCCGCGATGGCGATGCCCCACCCGTCTCGATCTCGATCCCGTCCTTCATGACGACGCCACGCACGACCGGCGTATCCACCACCATCGATCCGCCGCGATCCTCGAACTCGCCCTGCAGCGCCAGGAAGTAGCCATGGCTGTCGAACAGCCCACTCGTCTCCGAATGAATCGCCACGCGCACGTCAGGACTCAGCGCCGGCTCCAGCCGCCGCGCCTCCGCGCCATCGACCAGCCGGCACTGCTCCACCCCATTCGCCAGTGCACGCTGCAGGAGGCCAGGCGTCGCCGCCGCCTCGCCGTCATCGACCGCCACCACCAGCTTCCCGCAGCGATGCGCCTCGACCCCGCGCTCCGCACAATACTGATAGAGCTTCCGCCGCCCCTCGACGCACAGCCGCGCCTTCAGCGAGCCTGTCGGATAATAGAGCCCGGCATGGATCACCTCGGAATTCCGCGACGACGTCTCCGTCGCGATCGCGCCCGCCGCCTCCAGAACGAGCACTTCGCGCCCCTTCAGCGCCAGCGCCCGCGCCGTCGCGAGGCCCACCGCCCCCGCGCCGATAACGACTGCATCCGCGTCAAATGTATCCATGCCCGAAGCAGTATCCCAACCCGCGCCCGAAGTCCCGCCCGCGCGGGAAAGCCGCCTACTGCGCCTTGTGCAGGCTCATGATGTAGGCCGACAGCGCCGCCACGCTCGAATCATCGAAGATGAAGTTCGGCATCGCCGGATGCGACTTGCGCATCCATTCCGCCAACCCCGCCGCTGTCACGCCGTCGCCATTTGCAATCGCCACGAAATCCGGGGCGCCCACCTGCATCTTTGGCGTCAGACCTTCCACACCCACATCGTGGCACTGCACGCACACTTGCTGGGCAATCGCCGACCCGTGATAGGCATCGTGCTCCACCGCAGGCGGCGCCACAGCGGACGCAGCCGGCGTGGCGCCGCCTGGCGCGACCGGCTCGGGCGCCTTCGCTGCCTGTTGCCCACATGCCGCCAGAAGCAGCACACCTCCAACCGCGATCGTTGTCCGCATCGTCATCGTCCTCTCTTAAGGCGCCGCCCGGAACGAATTGCACACTGAGCCGCCCGGAAAGGAAATCCCTTCCGCCGTCCTGCGTCCAACCGCTCCCTGCAGGGGACCAGACGTCGGCTTCAGCTGGTCGCCGGACGCTTCAAGCCATCCCGTCGCCGCCCCGCCCTGCCCCCAGCGCAACTCATAAGCGCCGTCGTTCGAGACGACGAGCGTCATGCCCGTCTGCCCTTCACAGACATACGTTCCGCCCGCCACGCCGCCGCGCTCCACACTCGCCTGGTCAGACGCGCATCCTGCGAGCAAAACCAGCGCCGCCGCCGCCCCCATCCAGATAGACGTCATGAGGCAACTCCATCACAAGCACGCCGCCCGATAGGCCAACATTCCACAGCCAACCCGCGCGCCGCCAGTCCTTTTTTGGCGCCTGCGCAGCACGCTTTGACCTGGGTCAAACATGCGCGAGCTCAGCCCGCGACCATGCACATTTCGATCTGTGGATCGCGGCATGAAGGAAACGATCCATACGATTTACACGCTGACCTGCCGGACATGCGGCCAGGCTGGCAGTCTCCACATCACATTGAATGGTCCGGGCCACTGGAGTTTCGTGACAGTCGGCTTCATCGGCCTCGCCGTGAACCGCTACAACCCGTCCAACTCGATTCTCCGTTGCAACGCTTGCAGCTCGCCCGTGGTAAACGTGGATCCGGAGGTCACGCACTCCTAACGCACCAGGTGCGGAAGACCTTCGTCGGGCCCCTAGGCCGGCAACGGCGGTCCGAAACGGCAATTGACGATCTTCCAGGCCCTCATTTGGAGGGGTTGGACGGGCTTGACGCGGCGCTGCCGAATTTCATCCAGAACGGCGTAGCGTACTTTGGTCATCCGCGTCGTTGATCCAGGCTTGACAGAAATCTTGTCAGTTGGGGTGATAAAGAGGCGGACATTTGCCGGACAAAGTCACGCTATGATGGATAGATCGACCATATTGGCGGCACGGATCATGGGCCCTGCGCTCCTACTCTTTGGAGCAGCCCTTCTCGCGGGTCGGGGTCGATCTTGCAGGGCTTGTCGCCGCGTTGGCATCCGATCCGACGCTGCGTCTTTTCGCGGCTGCGATCTCTGTCATGGTGGGGATGGTTCTGGCAGTGCTACACAATCGCTGGGGCTGTCCGTCTGCAATTGCAATAACATTGATTGGATGGGTGCTGGTCCTGCGCGGCGCATCGCTGCTGATGGCGCCTCCTGAGGTCATGACCTCATTCAAGTGGGTGATTGAAGCGCCTGTCTTGCCGTTGATCTCGGGCAGTTTGATGGTCGCGATCGGTGGATGGTTTTTCTTTGCCGGATTTGTCCGAAAGTCGCCCTGACGCAGCGCCGTTTCGCGCGTGCAAGGTCGCGGAAGCCAGCACAAGATGCCACGACATCGGGACTAACGCTGCTATTCCGCCGCCTGCATCCTTGGCGCCGGCCCGGCATTCCACTTCGCCATCAGCGCAGCAAGCTTTTTCTCCGCAGCCACGACCGCCTTCTCCTTCACGTGACCGTAGCCGCGGATATCGTCCGGCAGCGACGCGATCTCGACTGCCAGAGAATGATTGGCCTCTGTCAGCCCCGCCGACAGAACTTCGAGCCGCGCAAGATATTCGTCGCGCAGGCGCCGCTCCATCTTCCGTTCCTCGGTCTTTCCGAAAATATCGAACGGCCCGCCGCGCAGCCCCTTCAAACCCTTGAGGATCTTGAACCCGGTCATCATCCACGGACCGAAGCTCTGCTTGATCAGCTCGCCCTTGTGGTTTTTCTTCGAGATCATGGGCGGCGCCAGCAGGAAGGTGAGCTTCGTCCCCCTGCCGAACGTGTCTTCTACGGCCTGCTTGTATTCCGGCCGCGTGTAGAGCCGTGCGACTTCGTACTCGTCCTTGTACGCCATCAGCTTGGCGAGATACGTCGCCGCCGCCATGGTCAGCTGTTCGCCAAGGCCGAGATTGCTCTCGGCCGCCCGCACGCGCGCCACGCGCGCCTCATAGAGATCGGCATAAGCCGCGTTCTGGTATGCCTTCAGCATCTCTGCGCGACGCGCGATCAGCTCGTCGAGCTTCAGCGGCTCGATCTCCGGCCGCTTCGGCGCCGCAGCCTGCACGAGGTCCGGGTTCACTGCAGCGATCCGGCCGAGGTCAAACGCCGCCGCGTTCTCCTTGACCTTCACTTTATTCAGGCGGTTGGCTTCCTTGATCGCGGCTTCCGAAATCGGGATCAACCCGTTCTGGTACGCCATGCCCAGCATGATCATGTTGGTGTAGATCGCATCGCCGAAATGATGCTCGGCCAGCGCTTCCGCATTCGTCGCCGCGAAGCTCTTCGCCCGCGACCGCACCCGCGCCGTCAGCAGGTCCGGGTCAAACCGCACATTCCGGTTCTCGATGATCTCCTTGGTCGGCGTCACGTCATGGTTCGCCACCACGGCCGTGCGCGCCTTGTCGAACATCACCAGTGCATCGCCCGACGACGCCACCACCAGATCGCACGCAATGATCACGTCGGCCGAAGCCGGCGGGGTCTTGCCCGCCTTGATGTCGTCCGGGCTCAGCGCAAAGCGAACGTGGCTCAGCACCGGCCCGCCTTTTTGCGCGAGGCCCGTCATGTCCAGCGTCTGCGACGCCTTGCCATCGACATGCGCCGCCATGGCGAGCACGGCGGCAACCGTCGTCACGCCGGTGCCGCCCACGCCCGTGAACACCACGTTCCACGCCTCGTGTCCGAGCACCGGCAGCACAGGCTGCGGCAGCCCCGACACATCAAATGTCGCCGGCGTCCGCTCCGCATCCGACTTGCGATCCCCGCCCGTCACGGTCACGAAGCTTGGGCAGAAGCCCTCGATACAGGAATAATCCGTGTTGCAGGTCGACTGGTTGATCTGCCGCTTGCGGCCATATTCGGTCTCCACCGGCTCGACCGAGAGACAGTTCGACTTCACCGAACAGTCACCGCAGCCCTCGCATACCGCCTGGTTGATGAACACGCGCTTCGTCGGCGCTTCCATCTTCCCGCGCTTGATGCGGCGGCGCTTCTCCGTCGCGCATACCTGATCATAGATCAGCACCGACACGCCCGGCGTATCGCGCAGCTCGATCTGCACCTCCTCGAGCTTCTTGCGGTCGAAGATGCGCGTGCCTTCCGGCAGGTCCGTCACGCTCGCATAGCGCGTCGGATCATCCGCCACGATCACAATGGTCTTGACGCCCTCGGCCTCGCACTGCCGTGCAATCTGCGGAACCGTCTGGCCGGATTCCACCTGCTGCCCGCCCGTCATGGCGACCGCATCGTTGTAGAGGATCTTGTAGGTCGCGTTCACCTTGCCCGAGATCGCCGCGCGAATCGCCAGCGAGCCCGAGTGCGAATAGGTGCCATCGCCCAGGTTGACGAACACATGCTTCTCATCGGTGAACGGGCTCTGGCCGATCCAGGGCGTGCCCTCCCCGCCCATCTGCGTGTGCATGTCCGTCCGGCGTTCAGGCGTGAACGTCGCCATGTAGTGGCAGCCGATACCGGCAAGCGCACGCGAACCTTCCGGCAACGTCGTCGACGTGTTGTGCGGGCAGCCCGAGCAGAAGTGCGGCTTGCGCGTGTTGATCTGGTTCATGCCGGCCACAGCCTGCTGCGCGCCGCGAACCTTGGCGAAATACTGGTCTGCCTTCGCTCTGTGCGGCCCGTCCGGCAGGCGGCCCACCAGCGCCAGCGCGATATCCGCCGTCGACAGCGAAGCGATGTCCGAGAGCAGCTTCCCGCCATCGCGGTCATGCTTGCCCTCGATGATCGGACGCTCGCTGTCCGGCAAATGGTACAGAACATCCTTCAGCTGCGGTTCGATCAGCGCACGCTTGTGCTCGATCACCAGAACGCGCTCGAACCCACGGCAGAAATTCCGGATGGCCGTCGGCTCCAGCGGCCACGGCATCGCCACCTTGAAGATCGACACGCCGAGATCCGCCGCTTGGCTCGGGCTCAAGCCCATCGCCGCCAGCGCCTCGAACACATCGCGCGAGGCCTGTCCCGCCACGATGACGGCCAGCTTCTTCTGTTTCCCAACCAGCAGCGGCTTGTCCAGGCCATTGGCCCGTACGAAGGCCTGCGCCGCCGGTATCTTGATCTCGCGCAGCCGCTTCTCCTTCCCGAGCGGCGTATCGCCCACGCGCAGCCCCAGCCCGCCATCCGGAATCGCAAAGTCCGTCGGCCGGACCACGTGATAGCGATCCAGCCCCACCTCAACGACTGCCCCGCTATCCATCGTATCCGCCAGGCAGATCATCGAGACCCACAGCCCCGAATACCGCGACAGCTCCAGCCCGATCAGGCCATAGTCGAGAACTTCCTGGATCGACGCCGGCGCCAGCACCGGCATCTCCGCATCGATCATCGCGAACTCGGATTGCGAAGCCAGCGTCGACGATTTCGAGTTCGGATCGTCCCCGCACAGCGCCAGAACGCCGCCCTTGGGGTCCGTCCCCGCCATGTTCGCGTGCTTGAACACATCGCCCGTGCGGTCAACGCCCGGCGCCTTGCCGTACCAGATGCCGAACACGCCATCGAACTTCGCGCCCGGGAAGATGTGCGTCTGCTGCGAGCCCCAAACCGCCGTGGCGCCGAGGTCCTCGTTGAGGCCCTCCCACAGCTTCACATCGTGCGCCTCAATCAGCTTGCCGGCTGCGCGCAGCTGCTGGTCGTACCCGCCCAGCGGCGAGCCACGATACCCGGAAATGAACCCCGCCGTATTCAGGCCTGATTTGCGGTCCAGCCTCTTCCGGTCGAGCGGCAGGCGCACGAGCGCCTGGATGCCCGTCATGAAAGCCCGCCCGCTTTCGAGCAGGTACTTGTCATCGAGGGATATACCGCCGGATACAGGGCTGCCGTGCTTCAAGTCGCGAGCCTCCTAAGGGGGCATATGGCCACGGCAAATATATTGCTCAATATCGCAGGAAGTATTTGCCATTCGGTGCGCGATCTGGCATTACGCCGGCACGATTGTACTACAAACGCGACTTAGGACAGCAAAACATGGCCGCCGAACTTGACGCCATCGACGCGAAAATCCTCGACCTCATCCAGCGTGACGCCGCCCTCTCCGTGGCCGAGATCGCCGAGAAGGTGGGTCTTTCCTCCAGCCCCTGCTGGCGCCGCATCAAGCGCATGGAGGAACAGGGCATCATCGCCCGTCGCGTCACATTGCTCAACTACGACAAGCTCGGATTGAACTTCGAAGTTGTGGCCAACGTAAAGCTTCAACTCCCCTCGCGGGAAAACCTCGAGAAGTTCGAGAAGGCCGTGCGCACCTGGCCGGAGTGCATCGAGTGCATGACGGTCACCGGCGCGGTCGACTATGTGATGCGCATCGTCACGACGGACATGCACGCCTACGACGCCTTCCTGCGCGACAAGATCCTGGCGCTCGGCCTGGTGTCGGACATCCAGTCCCGCATCATCGTCAACATCGCCAAGCGCACGACCGCCGCCCCGCTCGGGCTCATCAGCCCGTACGTTCCGACTCAGGACCGCTAGGCCAGAAAACCCGCCTGCGGCTGCCGCCGCGCTTTTCGCGCGCCAGAAGCCGCATTGTGTGATAAGGTTATCAATACACCCAAGAGTCGCTCCGGTTTTCCGGTTTCGACCCGCCTTCTGGCCTCGGCGAGGTATTTGCCAGGACTTCCACGTCCTCCAGCAAAGGCAGCCTCAATTGAGCACTCCCCCGCGCATGTCAGAGCGCAAGAGCCCCCCTGCGCCCACCAATGACGACACCGCCGTCTCGCCCCTCGGCAAGCTGCCTTCCCTGTCCCAGCGCCTGCCCGGCATGACTGACCATCAGCTTCGCGCCTACCAGAGCTCCGCCGAACGCATCTCGCGCGAGCCGGAACACCCCAAGCACGCTACCGCCATCCTCGCGATCCCGAAGATCGAAGCCGAGATCCGCCGCCGCACCGCGAAGCTCGCGACGCCCGAATGAAGCATCCGCCCTTCTCCCATCACGAGCGCGCAGCCGACGCCATCGCCTATGCCGGCCGGCTGCGCGCTGACCTCGCCAACCTCACCGGCATGCTCGACCAGTACCGCGCGCCGGCGATCCGCCTCGAGGAAATGCGCGAGACCGGCAACCGCTGCGTCCGCCAGCTCGACGCCATCACCGGACGCCTCAACGCGCTCGGCATCAGGTCGGACCCGGGCAAGTACACGCTCAGCGACCAGGAGCACGCCGCCCTCGACGCCGCGCGCGATCTCCGCACCCGCATGATGTACACCCTCTCGGACCTGCAGGAGTCCGAACGCGTCCCCCACAAGCCGCGTACGTGAGTCCTCCCTCGCCGCAGGCGGGGAGAGGTGGATTGCGCGCCCTTGCACGCAAGACGGAGAAACTGTCTTGTTTCAGGCGTAATCGCTCTGATCGCGGAGCACGGCGTTGAGGTTGGCAAGGTGCTTTCTGGCGATGGCGAGGATGGCGACCTTTGTGAGTTTTCCGGCGGCCTTCATGAGGTCGCGGACGGCTTTGGGAGCCGGATCGCACCTGCTGGCGACGAAGGCTGCGATGTGGAAAACGCGGCGGACATCCTCACGACCGGCCCAGACGCGCATCCGCCGAGCGCCAGAGCAGCCAGGATGCCCAGCATCTCCTTCATGGCTTCCTTCGCATACTATCATAGGGCCAGTTGCGGGGGGCAGCGCAATGGATTGCAAAAAAGGGCGCCTGGGCGAAGGTCCAACGTGCAGGCTGGCTCAGATGGTGTTTCTAAGCCCGATCAATGTCTTCGAGCATGGACTTGAGCTCCTCGATTCCATCGGCAATCAACTGACGAGCATGATCGCGCCAATCGAAGGGCCCCTGCACGCGCAGGCCTAGTTCGACTTTCGCCAACGCGGCAGCGACTGACGACGACTTCATCGCCCGAATTTCACCAGCCTCAACAGCAAGGTCGCGATAACTCGCCCCGATCTCGACATCGAGCGCTCGCATATGCTTGGCCTCGGCTAGGTTGCCCCTCATCGCCGCATCACAGCTGATCTTTAGGGTGGCGGCTTTTGCAAAGAGCGCACTCTCGAGCTGCTGCCACTCTCTCTGCACCTCGTCCAATCGATCGTGCCGAGCGATCCAACTAGATACACGATCGAGGATCGTGCGATCGGCCTGCACTTCTGGAGCAAGGGTTGAGGGGGCGAGATCTCTCACAGCCACAGACGTTGTTCTCGAGCTTGTGGCCATGGCAACTCCGCACACATGGGATCGCTGGCGCGCAGGACGTGGCCCAGGCGCGCGGAATCAGCTACTTAGAGCGATACACCTTATGGGTATCCCAATGCCCAAGGCGTGTCAACACAAAAAGTGCATTCCGTTGCACTAAAAGAGCAAAAATGACGTCTGGCCAATTGCGAGCTGCACGCGCCCTGTTGGACTGGAGCCAGTCCACCCTAGCCGAAAAAGCCGGCTTGTCGGTCGAAACGATAAAACGGCTCGAACGAATGAAAGGGTCGTTGGACGCAACCAAGGTCTCGACGCTCGATTCGATCGAGAAGGCCTTTGACAAGGCGGGCGTCGAATTCACCAACCACGATGCGCCCGGCGTTCGAATGAAGTCGAAGCGCCAATAGTTTACAGAGTCTAGCTCTTCAGCTTCACCGCCCCCGTGCTCACCAGGTACTCCCCCATCTTCTGGTGCAGCATGTTGATCGCCTTCAGCGGCCGCACCATGACCTTGAAGTGCGTGATCAGCCCGGCTGCGTTCCAGGTGATGATGTCGATCCCGTTGATCGTGATCCCGTCGATCTCCGAGAAGAACTCCAGCACGGCCGACCCCGCGCCGCCCTCCTTGCTGGAGAACCACTCCTCGCCATACCGGAAGTGCTGCGTGTTCAGCACCTGCAGCGCCCCGCGCAGGTAGGCCTCGACAATCGCCCGCCCCTTCTGCGGCGTGTGCACGACGGGGCTCTCGAACACAGCGTCCTCAGCCAGTATCGACGCGAGCTCGTCCGCCCGCCTCTCCAGCGCAATACGATGCCAGCGTTCAATCGTGGGCGGGATGGTCATGTTGGGTCTCCACACAGTCCATTTTGCTTATCGTCCAAAGAGTTCATTGTCGAAGCGGCTCGCCCTCACGGACCAAGCAGCGGCATCACATCGACGCTGTCGCACGGGAAGATCGTCATGTGGGGGTGGCCCTCGAACAGTTTCGCGGCAGCTTCGTGCGAGGGGGCGCGCACGACCATGAAGACGGTGAGCTCGTTCACGACGTCGGCGATGCCGGCATCCGACGTGCGCTTGGTGGGGCCGAGCGGGCCGCCAGCATAGACGATGTCGGCGGCGTGGTCTTCGTCCCACTTCTTGAGGGCGGGAATCCCGACAGCTTGCACCGCCTTCTGCTCCGCCTCTGTCATTGCATACCAGGCCCGCCACTTCGGCGAGGTCTTGTTGCTGTAGAAGACAGCGAGATAAAGGCCGCGCTTGCTGTCCATGTGTTCGGGCTTCGTGGTCATGCGTTCCCCTTCCCTTGGTGCGCCTCCCGCGGAGGCGCTGTCTACTAATCCGCCAGCGGCAGCACGGCCCCAACGCCCACGCCTACACCCCCACGGCGCGCAGCAACAATCTCAGCACGCTACTCAGGAACCCCTCGGCCAGAGCGTACATAACCTGCTCGCTCGGCTTGGGGCTTGCGTCCTTCCGGTGGGCTCGCCTCGCCCACGGTCTGCCGCCGGGCCCTGAGCTCCTCACGCCCGCTCTTCCGGCCCACGGAACCACCCTGCCCTAATCCGCCGGCGGCAGCACGGCTTCGACGCCGAGGCCGATCTCCGTGTCGCGGAGCTTCTTGACCTCGTCGCGCAGGCGGGCGGCTTCCTCGAATTCGAGGTTGGCGGCGGCTTCGCGCATCTGCTTCTCCATCTCGTCGATGACGCGCGTGAGGTTGTGGCCCTTGCCGATATACTCTGCGCCCTCCTCCTCCATCCCCGGCAGCGTGGCGCCGCGGCCGCGCTTGTTGGGGTCGCGCCCGCGCGGCAGGAGGCCCTGCGCCGCCTTCGACGTCACGCCCTCGAGCACATCCTTGACGCCTGAGAACACCGTCTTTGGCGTGAAGCCGTGCTCGAGGTTGAACTGTTCCTGCTTCTGGCGGCGGCGCGCCGTCTCGGCCATCGCGCGCTCCATCGAACCGGTGATGGTGTCGGCATAGAGCACGACCTTGGCCTCGCTGTTGCGCGCCGCGCGGCCGATCGTCTGGATCAGCGACGTCTCGGAGCGCAGGAAGCCTTCCTTGTCCGCATCGAGGATGCCGACAAAGGCGCATTCGGGAATGTCGAGGCCCTCGCGCAGGAGGTTGATGCCGATCAGGCAGTCGAACTTGCCGAGGCGGAGGTCGCGGATGATCTCGATGCGCTCGATCGTGTCGACGTCGGAGTGCATGTAGCGCACCTTCACGCCCATCTCGGTCATGTGCTCGGTCAGCTGCTCGGCCATCTTCTTGGTGAGGGTCGTCACGAGCGAGCGAAAACCTTTCTTGGCCGTCTCCTTCACCTCGTGGATGCAGTCATCGACCTGGTTGGAATTGTCCTTGTAGACCGGCCGGATCTCGACCGGCGGGTCGATCAGGTGCGTGGGGCGGATGATCTGTTCGGTGAAGACGCCGCCGGTCTGGTTGAGCTCCCACGGGCCCGGGGTGGCCGAGACGTGCACGGTCTGCGGGCGCATCTTCTCCCACTCGTCGAATTTCAGCGGGCGGTTGTCGAGGCAGCTTGGCAGGCGGAAGCCGAATTCGGAGAGCGTGAACTTGCGGTTGAAGTCGCCGCGGAACATCGCGCCGATCTGGGGGATGGTCTGGTGGCTCTCGTCGACGAAGATGATGGCGTTGTCCGGCAGATATTCGAACAATGTGGGCGGCGGCTCGCCGGGGCGCCGGCCGGTGAGATAGCGGCTGTAGTTCTCGATGCCGGCGCAGGAGCCCGTGGCCGTCATCATCTCCATGTCGAACTGCGTGCGCTGCTCAAGCCTCTGGGCCTCCAGCAGTTTCCCCTGCTGGGTCAGCTGGTTCAGCCTTCCGCGCAGCTCCTCCTTGATGCTCTCCACCGCCTGGTTCAGCGTCGGCCGCGGCGTCACATAGTGGCTGTTGGCGTAGACCTTGATCTTCTCCATCGTCCGCGTCGCCTTGCCGGTCAGCGGATCGAATTCAGTGATCTTGTCGACTTCATCACCAAAGAACGAAATCTTCCACGCCCGATCCTCCTGGTGAACCGGCCACACATCCATCGTGTCGCCCTTCAACCGGAAAGTCCCCCGCCCAAACGCCTGGTCATTCCTCTTGTACTGCAACGCCACCAGGTCCGCCGCGACTTGTCTTGGATCTCTGGCTTCACCCTGCGCCAGTTCAAATGTCATCGCCGAGTAAGTCTCGACGCTGCCAATGCCGTAGATGCAAGAAACCGAAGCCACGATGATCACATCATCCCGCTCCAATATCGCCCGCGTCGCCGAGTGCCGCATCCGATCAATCGCCTCGTTGATCGAACTTTCCTTCTCGATGTACGTGTCCGTCCGCGGGACGTACGCCTCGGGCATGTAGTAATCGTAGTAGCTGACGAAATACTCGACGGCGTTGTCGGGGAAGAAGCTCTTGAACTCGCCATAGAGCTGCGCCGCCAGCGTCTTGTTGTGGGCGAGAATCAGCGCGGGACGCTGCACGGCCTCGATCACCTTCGCCATCGTGAATGTCTTGCCCGAGCCGGTGACGCCGAGGAGGACCTGGTCCATCTCGTTGTCCCTGATCCCGTTTACGAGATCGCTGATCGCCTGCGGTTGGTCGCCCGCAGGTTCGTAGCTCGACACGACACGGAATTTGCGGCCACCCTCGAACTTCTCCCACGTCCGCTCCGGCCGGTGCGGGGTCCAGACCTGATCGGCCTCCGCGATCGCAACCGCGTCCTTCAGCTTCGCCGTGAACGCCGCCTGCGGGCCCTCGGCCACGCCCTTTTTTTCGGGCGCTTTGGAGGCCGTCGGCTTAGCGGTTTTCGAGGGAGATTTCGCCATGGCGGCAATATGGGCCGTTCAGTTTCCGTTCGCCAGAGGCCGGAAGCTGGACGCAGCTTGCTGCTGACAGAGCGTTGGTAAGAGAAGCCCGGACTTACTTCTTCTTCTCTTCATCGACCGTGTCGACCACGGCCCCGACGGCCGCGCCAACCGCAGCGCCCACCGGGCCAGCGACAATCAGGCCGGTCGCCGCGCCGGTCGCTGCGCGCTGCTCCATATTGGTGCCGCAGCCGGCCAGCATCGCCGCCGCCACAAGCCCGGCGCTGAGCATCAATGTGTTGCGAATCATGGTCACAGACCCCGCCTTTTCACGCGCCATCCTAGCCTGCCCCCCGCGGTCGGCGCCAGCCACCTGTTATGTCCCGTTCCGGGGCAAAAAGAGGGCCGGACCCGGAGGAATCCGAGCCCGGCCTCGATCAGCCCACCAATTCGCAAGACCCTACTTGCTGTCGCTCGCCTCGTCGGCTTCGTTCACCACGGCCCCCACGCCGGCACCGACGGCGGCTCCGACCGGACCCGCAACGACCAACCCGGTCGCCGCGCCCGTAGCGGCGCGCTGTTCCATATTGGTGCCGCAGCCGGCAAGCAGCGCAAAACCGAGCAGCGCCGCGGCAGGGACAGATGTCATTGTGCGGGTCATCACCGGCTCCATTGATCCATGTTCGACACAACCAACGCGGTCGCCCGAAGACCGGTTCCCACCCATCCGTCAACCAACGCCAAAGCCCTGTCAGCGCCACAGTTTGGCTAAACTTGACGGGCCTTTAGGCGTGATAGATTGCGTTACCAGTTGTGTTCCGGGAGACCGTGTTCATGTCCGCTTTCGAGCGTCGCACGTGGCGTCATGTTCGCCGCGCCGGACTTGCCCTCGCCGCCTGCGCCGCCATGGCGTCGGCCTTCGTCTTCGGCGCCAGCGCCTGGCAGGGCCCTGAGTGGAATACGACGCTGCGCTGGGATGACGGCAAGGAAGTCCACTGGCGCGCCACGCCAGCGCGCGGTTGCGATGGATCGAACGTCGAGCTGCGCCTGCTCAACAACACGCAAGCGTCCGGACAGGTCACGTTGAAGGACATCACCTTCATGTGCGCCCGCTCAAGCACCTTCCTCGCACCCGAGCGCACGCTCGGTTCGGTGTCGCCAGGCGGCTCTTATGTTGCGCCGGTCATCAACTGCGCCTGCGCCGAAAAGGGCGGCGTGAAGGAACTCCTCTCGGTCGGGATCGATTTCGTGCGCAATGGCGCGGGAGCCGAGACCTTCACCAACGGCTGCAGCTACCAGGGCGACTACGCCGCCGGCAAACCGAACGGCAAGGGTGTCTACACCTGCCCGACCGGCTATCGCTACGAAGGCAGCTACGCTGCCGGCCAGATCAACGGCCAGGGCAAGGAAACCCTGCCCTCTGGCGAAACCTACGAGGGCGTGTTCGTCAACGGCGTGCGACAGGGGGTCGGGCGGATGACGTTCCCGGACGGTTCCAGCTATGAAGGCGAGTTTGCCGATGGGCGACGTGAAGGTTACGGCACGCAGCGCTTCAAGGACGGCTCGGTCTATGTCGGCGGATGGAAGGCGGATCGTCGCAGCGGCGAGGGCGCCTATACCACGGGCGATCAGCAGTGGACCTATGACGGCGCCTGGCTGAACGACAAGCGCTCGGGCCAGGGCAAGCTCAGCGCCAACGATGGCTCCTACACCTATATCGGCGCCTTCGCGAACGACATGCGCACGGGCCAGGCCACCGCCACGTTCGGCGACGGCCGCGTCTTCCGTGGCGTGTTCGTCAATGACGTCCAGCAAGGCCAGGGCGAGCTCACCTTCAAGGACGGCCGCAAGATCACCGGTCAGTTCCTCGACCACCGCCCGAACGGCCCCGCCGTCGAGGTCAGCAATGTCGGCACGATCGAAGGCAGCTGGGTCCAGGGCGTTCTGCAGGGCAAGGCCGTAGTGACCTATGCAACGGGCGAGCGCTTCGAAGGCATGTACGTCAACAACAAGCGCAACGGCGCCGGCGTCGACTTCCGCACGGATGGCTCGAAAGAGGAATGCCGCTGGATCGAAGACGTCCGCCAATCCCCCTGCACGCGCGTGACGCCGAACGGCAAACGCATCGAGTTCAAGGTTCCAACCAGCCGGAACTAGGCTTCGCCTCGGGGATCCGACTCGGGGTCAGAAGACCCGACCGTGGCCGGCGCGGACGATCCGAATATGAACGAAAAGCATGCCAGCGCGACCAGGGCGCCCAGAAGTTGCGCCGCCACGAATCCCGGCACAGCTGACAGTCCGATCCCCGCAAACGTGTCGCTGAAGGCGCGGGCGAGCGTCACGGCGGGGTTGGCGAACGACGTAGATGCTGTCCACCAGTAACCGGCCGCGATCACGAGCGCGACTGCGTAAGCGACGGCTTCCGGCCGTGAACGCCGCACCGCGAGAATCGTGAAGACAAGCGCGAAAGTTGCAACGCCATCCGCCATCGCTATGGCAACGCCAGAACGATCGTGCGTCGATTGCTGGATCAGGGGAAGCGCAAACATCGCGTGTGCGAGCACGGCGCCCAGAACCGCGCCAGTGCATTGCGCAATGCAGTAAGCGACTGCGCAGGCCGGGCCTATCTCGCGCCGCAGCGCGAGCACCAGCGTCACAGCCGGGTTGAATTGAGCGCCTGAAACCGGACCGAGTGCAAGAATGAGGACGGCCAGCATCCCGGCGGTTGCGATCGTGTTTCCGATCAAGGACACGGCATCATCCGCTGATAACTGATCAGCAAGAATTCCCGAGCCGATAACACAGCCGACCAGCAGCAGCGTTCCGAGCAATTCGGCGGCAAGCCTTCGCGGGAGCGATGACATCATTCGGTGCGCGCGGGCTGGTCGCGCGCCTTGCCGATGGCCTCCATCCGCTTCTGCAGGGACAGGCGATCGAGACTCGCGATGGGCAGGCTGACGAAGATGCTGAGACGGCTCGTGAGCTGTCGATACGCTTCCACGAAGGCCAGCGCGATCTCGGTTTCGGATCCTTTGACCTCGCCTGGATCGGGCATGCCCCAGTGCGCCGTCATCGGCTGGCCCGGCCACATCGGACAGACCTCGCCCGCGGCGTTGTCGCAGACGGTGAACACGAAATCGAGTTTCGGGGCGTCAGGATTTGTGGCGAGCGAGAACTCGTCCCATGGCTTCGACCGCAGGCCCTCCACCGGGTGGTTCAATCGTTTCAGCAGAGCGATTGCATTCGGGTTCACCTCGCCTTTCGGAAACGAGCCAGCGGAGTAGGCGCGGAATCTGCCATTGCCAACGCGGTTGAGAATCGCCTCGGCCAAGATCGACCGGCACGAATTGCCGGTGCAGAGAAACAAGACATTATAGACGCGATCGTCGGTCATGAGCGCACCCGCTTCCTTGGGGCTGGACTGCAACAGGCCGCGCGGTTCACAGCCTCGGCCATCGGCGCGCAAACCTCAGGTTTGCCCTGACAACAATCCTCGACCAGATGGGCCAGCAGACCGTTCATCGTATTGAAGTCAGCAGTGTAGATCAGCGAGCGGCTTTCGCGCCGTTGCCTGACAAGGCCCGCCCGGTTGAGATGCGCCAGATGGAAAGACATCGACGACGCCGGCACGCCGACGGCTTCAGCGATCTCGCCGGCCGCCATCCCATCCGGACCCGCCTTCACAAGAAGACGGAACACCGCGAGGCGATGCTCCTGCGCCAGCGCGCCAAGTGCGGAAACGACTTCACTGCTGTTCATTTGATATTTCCACTACTATCGAAATCATGGCGCGGCAAGCGCAAACGAAAGCGCCGCGACCGTGAGGCCGCGGCCGTGCAGGCCGTAATTGCCCTCATGGCAGGCGTATTCGTAGACGTTCTGGTTCACGCGGTTGAGGCCGACCTCGCCCTTCCACACCTGGCTGTAGAGCGCCGGGTCGTTGACCTCGAACTCATACAGTACCTGGTTGTCGGAATAGCGCGTGAAGCGCTCGATGATCTTGCCGCCGCCAGTCAGCTGTACCTGGCCGCCGCCGTTCGGATTGATGTTGGTGGTCTCGACCACCAGTGTATCGCCTTCCCACCAGCCGATGGAATCGCCAAGATACTGGTTCAGCGCCGCCGGCTTGTGATCGGCGTTAAGGCGGATGATGCGCGCGTCGTGCACCATCTCGGTGACGATAACCACGGCGTCCGCGCTCTGGATGATCTGGTAATTGTTGTTGTAAAGCACGTTCATTAGCGGCGGCCCGCCCGTGCCGCCAAAGCCGACGATGCAACGCTCGCCCGCGCCGCGCTCTTCCGGATTGTCATAGCCCGACCCGCGCCCCTGCCCGCGCTGTCCGCGCATCGAGGTGAGCAGCTTGCGCCCCTCTTCCGAGAACGGCACCTGACCCGAGGGCGGATCAACGATCCACGACGTGCGCCATGTGCCTTTGACGTTCGCGTAGTTGTTGCCCGGATCGATCCAGAACGAGTTGTAGCCGCGACCCGCAGCGAGATCCTTCCCGTCGAGCTTGCCGTCGGTGATCTTCTGGTTGTCGTCGGTTGCCTGGCGGATGTTGGAGGGATCTTCGGCGCGGGCCTTCGCCGCTTCTTCATCGTTCAGCACCAGCGCCTTGAACTTGGCCGGGCGCGTCATCCGTGTGTTGGAGGCGTTCGACCATACGCCTGAAAGGTCCGGCTGACCGATGGCGAGGCGCGGGGCGACATAGCCCGCAGCAACGCGATCGCCTTCCTTGGCCGGCTTGAGGTTCGGCACCTCGACCCGGGCGCCGGTCTGCGCCGCGGCCTGCGCGGAGGCCGCTCCTGCGCCGGACACGGCAATCACAGCGGCCATCACAGCCACGGAAACATCACGCAGTTTCATCGCGAACTCCTCCCAAGTTATCGCCAGCCGGCGCGTCGTGTAGCGCGCGCCAGTCTGGCCGAAAAGTTATTCCGTGCCGTCCTTGCTGCTGTCGTTGACCTTGCCCTCGCGGTCGTTCTTGCGACCCGCTTCGAGGATGCCGTGCAGCGCATAGTTTCCTTCATGGCAGGCGTATTCGTAGATGCCATTGACCGCATTGAGCGACATCTGACCTTTCCACACCTGCGTGTAGTTCTCCGGATCGTTGACCTCGAACTCGTAGAACACCTGCTTGTCGTTGTAGCGCGTGAAGCGCTCCGTGATCTTGCCGACGGGGCTCAGCGGCACGCTGCCGCCGCCGCGCTGCATGTTGATCGTCTCGACAACGAGCGTGTCGCCATCCCACCAGCCGATCGAGTCGCCCATCCATGGCGCAAGCTCCTTCGGCTTGTGCTTGGCGTTGAGCGGGATGATGCGCGCATCGTGGATCATCTCGGACTCGATTACGACATACTCCGGCGACTGCGTGATCCTTGTGTTGTTGTTGTAGAGATAATTCCCGATCGGCGGGCCAGACGTGCCGAGGATGAAGCAGCGCTCGTTGAGGTTGCGTTCTTCGGGGTTGTTGTAGCCGTAGCCGGGATCCTTCGCGGCGGCGACCTGCGGACGCGGACCACCATAGCTGCCGCCTCCGCGGCCGGCCTTCATCGGCACCTGCCCGCTCGGCGGATCGACGATCCAAGACGTGCGCCACGTGCCTTTGACGAGCGCGTAGTTGTTGCCCGGATCGATCCAGAACGAGTTGTAACCGCGGCCCGAGGCGAGATCCTTGCCATCGAGCTTGCCGTCGGAGAGTTTCTGGTTGTCGTCGGTCTGCTGGCGGACGTTCTGCGCATTCGAGGCGCGCGCCTTTCTGGCCTCATCGTCCGTCATCACGAGGTTCTTGTTGCCGCCTCCCCGGCGCAGCGTCGTGTTGGATGCGTTCGACCACACGCCGGTGATGTCCGGCTTGCCGTCCTTGAGGCGCGGGACCTTGTAACCAGGCTGGACCGTCGGCGCGTTGATCGCTGCCTTGTCCGTATCCGGACCCGCCGTGGTGACGCCCGACTTGATGTCGCCGAAATCGACGCCGACGGCCTGAGCGAAGGCGCTCCCGCTCAGCGCCATGGCGGCAACAATAACGGCCATGGAAACGTGGCGCAGGTTCATGTCTGAATCTCCTTTGCGTCCGGACAGTTCGGATCCGTAACGCACCTTACGCCGATAGATGCCGAATCCCCCGGGCGCCCACAAGCGTTGGGGGTGTCGCGCCCCCGCCTTCTCGCGGCGAAGTGAATAGGTTTCAGGCAGTTGGCTGCCGTCAGCTCTGACCGTCGAGGATCGCCTGCACCAGCGCGATGGCGTCCGGGGCGTCCCATTTGGCCGGATAAGTCAGCCGGGCGGCTTCTTTGCCAGACTTGTCGTAGATGATGGTCGCCGGCAGCTGGCCGGTCTTGGCCTGGGCGTTAACTTCGATCTCGCCGTCATAATAGAAGGGCAGTTCCTTGCCGACGAGTTCGCGGAACTTGGCCAGCGTGGTCTCGCGGGTCACGCCCTTGCCGAATCCGAAGGCGACCGGGATCACCGCCACGTCCTTGCCCGCGAACGCCTTCTGCAGGGCAACGAGGCTCGGCATCTCCTCCACGCACGGCCCGCACCATTCAGCCCAGATGTTATAGACGACCACCTTCCCGGCATATTCGGCGAAGGTGTGGTCCTTGCCGTCTGCATCCACGAACTTGGCGGTCGGGATGGAGAGGTCCTGGTCGGTGTCGAGCTTCTCGAACTGGCCGGTCTTGAACTTCGCCAGCTGGGTCTCTGCGGGGGCCGGGGCGGGCGTTTCCGGCGCAGCCGCGGCCGTATCAGGCAAAGCGGCTGGATCGACCGGTTTCGGGGCCTCTGCTGGCTGGCAAGCGACCGCGAAGAGTGCGAGAAGCGCGGCTGAAAAGGCGGGGCGCAGGCTCATGACGAAAAATCCCGAAAGCAACAGCATGTGGGGCGGCCGGTTCTCGGCGCAACCCGACCAGGTCATGGAGGCGATAAACGCCTCCATTGACGTGGACAAGCGCCTCGCTGAGCAGGATATCGCCGGTTCGAAAGCCCATGCCGCCATGCTGGCGAAGACCGGCGTGATCACCGCTGCGGACGAATCTGCCATCCGACAGGGCCTCGACCAGGTCCTCTCCGAAATCCGCGAAGGAAAGTTCCAGTTTTCCAAGGCGCTGGAAGACATCCACCTCAATGTGGAATCCCGTCTCAAGGAAATCATCGGCGAGGCCGCCGGCCGCCTGCATACGGCGCGGTCCAGAAACGACCAGGTCGCGCTCGATTTCCGCCTCTGGGTCAAATCCGCGTGTGGCGCGCGGCACGAGCAGATCACCGCCCTGATGAAGGTCCTGCTCGCTCAGGCGGAGAAGCACGCCGACACCGTCATGCCGGGCTTCACGCACCTGCAGACCGCCCAGCCCGTCACCTTCGGACATCACCTGATGGCCTATGTCGAAATGCTCGACCGCGACCGCGGCCGCTTCGCCGACGCCATCATGCGCATGAACGAAAGCCCGCTCGGCGCCGCCGCCCTCGCCGGCACCGGCTTCCCGATCGATCGCCACATGGTCGCCAAGTCGCTCGGCTTTGACCGCCCGATGGCCAACTCGCTCGACTGCGTTTCCTCGCGCGACTTCGCGCTGGAATCGCTCAGCGCCGTCGCCATCTGCGCGCAGAACCTCTCGCGGCTCGCCGAAGAGATCGTGATCTGGTCCTCCGCTCAGTTCGCCTTCGTGCGCATGTCTGATGCGTGGTCGACCGGCTCCTCGATCATGCCGCAGAAGCGCAACCCCGACGCGGCTGAACTTGTGCGCGCCAAGTCAGGCCGCGCCATGGGCTCTCTCGTCCAGCTGCTGACGATCATGAAGGGCCTGCCCCTCGCCTATTCGAAGGACATGCAGGACGACAAGCTCACCACCTTTGAAGCCTTCGACTCGCTCGACCTGTCGCTGCAGGCGATGACCGGCATGATCTCCACCATGACGCCGAACATCGAACGCATGCGGGCGAGCGCATCGTCTGGCTTCAGCACGGCGACCGATCTCGCCGACTGGCTCGTCCGCGAACTCAACATCCCGTTCCGCGAAGCCCACCACATTACCGGCGCCGCCGTGAAAGCCGCCGAACAGGCGAACGTGGCCCTGCCCGACCTGCCGCTCGGCGTGTTGCAGAAGCTCGAACCGCGCATCACGGACAAGGTGTTCGCGGTGCTGACGGTGGATGCCTCAGTGGCCAGCCGCAAGAGTTATGGCGGCACAGCGCCCGAACGCGTGCGCGAACAGGTTGCAACGTGGAAAGGCCGGCTCGAGGCCTAGGACTCCCTCGACATTCGCCTGCCCCCGTAGAACTATGGCTCAGGGTTCAGAGCCCTTTGGGGAACAAGGTGGGCATTCCGGTCAACCGTCGAAGGTACGCGGCCTTTCTCAGTCACGCGCATGCCGACATCGACCGCGTCATGAGGCTTCGCCGCTGGCTCCGCAACGCCGGCATCGACGTCTGGTTCGACCAGGAACACATGACGCCTTCCGCCCATATTTCCTCCGGTCTCGCTGACGGGATCGGCGAATGCCGTTCCATCATCATCCTTCTGACCAAGGCCTCCATCGCTTCCAACTGGGTGCGGGAGGAGTTCGAAGTCGGGATGATCCAGCGCACGGACGACCCAGCTTTCAGGATCATTCCGATCATGTGGGAGGACTGCGAGGTTCCTCTCGCAATGAGAACTACCAGCGCGGTGGACGCCCGCCATACGGAACTCGATTCCGGCATTGCGATGGGCATCATCCGCGGCCTCTATGGTCCGTCATTCAGTGCGACGACGCGCGATGACAGGGATGTCTATGTCGCCGCCGGCTGGCGCGAAGACGAGTTCGAACTGACCCGCAAGATATTGAAGCCGATCACGGAAGCGGGATGGCGCCCGATCGGAGACTCGCAGGACCAGAAAGGCTTCGGCGCTGGTGATCGCGTGCGCGAGATCATGCGCAGCTGCGGAGCGCTTGTGGCGATCCTCAGCAACCGTGGCGGCGGACTCGCATCTCCCTACATCATCAAGGAAATGGCGATGGCGCAGGATCTCGGCCTGCCCACGCTCATATTCCGTGACCCGACCGTCGACCTCAATCTATCGATCGTCAACGCCAGGACCCAGCTCGAGAAATCGAAGCTCACCTTTTCAGGTCCGGAAGACGCCATGTCGTATACGCTCGATGACGCGTTCTTCGGCAATGCGATCAGGCATGTGCCGCACGATCTGGCCGAACGGTTCCGGCCGCCGGAGCATCCGCATTACGCATTCCTGTCCTACAAATTCAAGCGATCGGAGGCCGAAGGCGCCGTGTTCCAGCACGCGAAACAGCTTATCACTGGCGTTAGTTGCGTTCCGTGCGTTGATGGCGACAACATTCCTGAGGACATCATCTCGAAGGTTATCGTGGAACGGATCAGCGGCAGCTTCTTCCACGTTGCCGATGTCACGGCGGACAACATCAACTCCTGCATCGAGGCGGGGATTGGCCTGGGCGCGGGCGTCAACGTTCACCTGGTCGCGCAGGGCGAGCGCATGGGCAAGGACAGGCCTTTCATGTTCAGAGACCGCCAGGTTGAAGACTATGAAACGGGCGGCGACCTGATCGGCGTGCTGCATCGTCTCGTCCGGCCCTACCGCCGGCGCGACCTGTCGCAGGAAATCTCCTGAAGCCGAACCATGCTTATCCGCACCTACACCAAGGCCGACCTCCCCACGCTCCACGTCATCCGCAACGCGGCATTCGCGCCCGTGTTCGCATCCTTCCGCGACATCGTAGGTCCGGAGATCGCCGCGCTCGGCCTCGCCGCGGCCGAGAAAGAGCAAGGCGAGCTCCTCGAGGCCATCGCGAAGCCGGATAGCGGCCACACCATCGCCGTCGCCGAGATCGACGGCGCGCCTGTCGGCTTCGTCTCCTGGAAAACCGACACCGCCACGAAGATCGGCGAGATCACGCTCAACGCCGTTCACCCAGACCATGGCGGCCGTGGGCTAGGTACAGCGCTCTATGACCACGCTCTCGCAGCCCTCAAGGCAGCGGGCATGGAGCTGGCCACCGTCGGCACGGGCGGCGATCCCAGCCACGCCCCTGCCCGGCGCGCTTACGAGAAGGCCGGTTTCACTGTCGGATTGCCATCCGTCTATCTCTACCGGCGGCTTTGATACGCATTCCCACCTACAATCATATTTTGCCGTCACTGCGGGCGCACACAATTGACCAGCGTCAACGCGCTTGCTGCCCGCGCACGCTTTTTATTAGCAAAGAGGTGGAGAATGACAGACCAGACCGTTTCGCCGCCCGCGCGTCACTATCCCAACAGCGCGATTGGACTTCACTGGATCATGCTCTTGCTGATCGTGGCGGTTTACGCCTGCATCCTGCTGCGTGAGAATTTCCCGCGCGGCAGCGACCTCCGTGAAAGCCTCAAGACCTGGCATTTCATGCTGGGCCTCGGCGTGCTGGCGCTCGTCATGCTTCGCGGCGGGCTGCGCCTGTTCGTCTGGAAGACGCCCCCGATCACGCCGGAGCCGCCGCGTTGGCTTGGCTGGCTGGCTATCGCCGCGCACGCCGCCATCTATGTCTGGCTCATCGCGATGCCTATCGCCGGCTGGATGATCCTCAGCGCCGATGGCAAGCCGATCCCCTTCGGCCTCCCGCCGCTGACGGGCGCCAGCGAGCCGCTGGCCGAACAGCTGGAGGAACTCCACGAAACCGCCGGGACGATCGGATACTTCCTGCTCGGCCTGCACGCCGCCGCGGCGCTCTTTCACCACTATGTCCTGAAGGACAACACGATGTTCCGCATGCTGCCGCCGCGCCGATAGCGTCCCGGCCGCCATTCCCGATTGACATTCCCGGCGTCACCCCTGATCAGGCGGAAGGGACCAGTCAACCGGAGCTACGCCGTGATCCGCATCGTGTTTGCGCTTGGCCTTGCCGCCCTGCTCTCCGCCTGCGGCCTGCGCGGCGATCTCGTGCGCCCCGTACCGCTGTGGGGCAATCCGCCCAACGAAGGCCCCACCGACCCGCGCACCATCAAGGCCGCCGAAGAAGCCGCCGCCGCCGAAAAAACCCGCCAGGACGCCGAACGGAAAGCCGCTGACGAACAGCGCCGCAAGGAGCTGGAACAGCAGACAACTCCGCCCGCCACGACGCCGCCGTCGCCGCAGTAGCGAGATCGTCTCCCAAACAGGATGACAGCGCGGTCTGCTTCCGCTACCTCGCGTCAAACGCGAGCCGGAATCTGACGATGCATCACTTCGCCTACCGCAATGGCGTCCTGCACTGCGAGGACGTGTCACTGGAGGCAGTAGCGCGAGAGCTCGGCACGCCGGCCTACGTCTATTCCGACGCGACGCTGCGCCGACACTACAATGTGCTGGCGGAAGCCTTCGCCAACCGCAATGTGCTGATCGCCTTCGCGGTCAAGGCCAACTCCAACATCGGCGTGCTCGCCACCCTTGCCTCGATGGGCGCGGGCGCAGACGTCGTCTCCGGCGGCGAACTCCTGCGCGCGCTCGAGGCGGGCGTGCCGGCAAACCGCATCGTGTTCTCGGGCGTCGCCAAGACAGCCGAGGAGATGAAGCTCGGCCTCTCCAGGGGCATCCACCAGTTCAACGTCGAATCCCTGCCCGAACTCCACCGCCTCGCGAAGATCGCGCAGGAGATGGGCAAGCGCGCGCCGATCGCCTTTCGCATCAACCCGCACGTCGAGGCCGGCGGCCACGCTCACATCTCGACCGGCACGCCCGAAACCAAATTCGGCATCGCCTGGCACGAGGCCGACAAGTTCTACGACGAAGCCAGCCGCCTGCCGAACATCGACCCCGTCGGCGTCGCCGTTCACATCGGCAGCCAGATCATGCGCGTGGAACAGTTCCGCCAGGCCTGGGAAAAGGTCGTCGGCCTCACTCGCCGCCTGCGCGACCGCGGCTTCGCGATCTCCCGCGTCGACTTTGGCGGCGGCCTCGGCGTTCCCTACAAGGACGGCGAGGACCCCGACAGCCCGACCATCTACGCCCGCCAGGCCCGCGAGGTGCTGGGCAATCTCGACGTGCAGCTTATCTTCGAACCGGGACGGTTAATCGCGGGCAATGCCGGAGTTTTGATCTCGAAGGTGGAGTACGTGAAAGAGCGCGATGGCCGCACCTTCGTCATCCTCGACGCCGGCATGAACGACCTCATCCGCCCGGCCCTCTATGAAGCCTATCATGAGGTCCTGCCCGTCAGAACGCCCGCACTTGGGGCTCTGCGCCGCGCCGTGGACCTCGTGGGGCCCATCTGCGAGAGCACCGACCGTTTCGCCAAGGACCGCCCGATGCCCCCCCTCAAGGAAGGCGATTTGGTGGCCTTCATGACGGCTGGCGCATACGGCGCCACATTGTCGTCCCAGTATAATTCAAGACCGCTGGTTGCAGAGGCGCTGGTTCGGGGCGATGCTTGTGCGGTCGTCCGTCGCCGGCCGACTTTCGAGGAAATGATCGCCCTGGAACGGGCCCCGGATTGGATAGCGAGTGGCTGACGGATCTGGCCTTAGAAGCAAGCTCGACGCCCGGATAGGGTCGGCGCGGCGCAGCCTCTTCTGGCCCTATATCACCCGCTCGATCCTGCCGCCGCTGCTGTGGTTCACGGCATTTGCCGTCTTCTGGCTCACCGGCCTCTACACCGCCATGCCGATCGAGGCGCAGGCGGCGACCGGCGTCATCTTCTGGGTCGGCTTCCTCGTCACCGCACTGATCGGCTGGAAGGTCTGGCGCGCGCCATCCGACGAGGAAGCGCGCGATCTCATCGACACCGCCATCGAAGGCCGACCGCTCGCCACGCTGGCCGACCGCCCGGCCACCATCGACACCAGCGGCTGGACGCTCTGGCAGGAACACCGCGACCGCATGGCCGCGCTGGCGGTCAAGGTCAACACGTTCGACGTCCGCACGCAGTGGCGCCAGGCCGACCCGCTTTATCTCCGCTTCGCCGCTCCCGCCGTGATCATCGTCGCTGGCGTGATCGCTGGAACGGCCGTGATCGACCGCTTCGACAAAGGCCTCTTCCCGGATGTCGGCGCCCTCTTCGGCGCCCACACGCTCAAGCAAGAGGCCTGGGTCACCCCGCCCGCCTACACGGGCTCGGCGCCCTTCGTCCTGACACCGGGCGAAGGCGCCCGCGTTCCCGAGGGCTCCGAGGTTACCATCCGCATCATCGGCCCCGGCGCCCCGCAGATCGGCGTCATGCCGAACAAGGGCGGCGGGGCAACCCTCCATCCGCAATCCGGCATTGACGGCGCCTATGAGGCGCGCGTCGTCGTCAAGGAGCCGATGCGCATCGCCGTCAACTTCTGGGGCGAGCGCGCAAGCTATCCCTTCACCATCATCGACGACCTTTCGCCGACCGTTACCTTCGTCGAACCGCCGAAGCTGGGCGAGGGCGACCGCACCGAGTTCAAGTACAAGCTCTCGGACGATTATGGCGTCGACCAGCTCTTCCTGGTAGCCGTGCGCACCGACACGCCGAAGGACGCAGGCGTCGTCGAGGATGCGATCCCGGTCGACACCGTCACGCTGTCGCCCAAGGACGAAGAAGGCTCGTACAGCCAGGACCTTGTGAAACATCGCTGGGCCGGCCTCGACGTGAAGGTGAAGCTCCGCGCCGTCGACGCCGCAGGCCAGATCGCCGAGAGCGCCGCGGTCGACTATCGCCTGCCCGACAAGATTTTCCTCCAGCCCAACGCCCGCATGGCGCAGGAAGCGCGCGCCGCGCTGCTGCGCAACTGGAAGGACTACACGACGCCTGCAGGCGCCGACAATTTCACCAGCGTTCCGGGCCGCGGCTATGAGGCCGTCGCCGCCGCGCAGGCCTCGCGCCTGCAGTGGGCGCCTGAGGGCGTCAAGAAATCCGTGATGCTGCTCGATGCGGCCACCTGGCGTCCGGAGGATTATTTCGAGGACCCGGTCGTCTTCATGGGCCTGCGCAACGCCCGTGCGATCATCGAGGCGGCGCGCGATAAGGCCGAGGCCGAAAGCGCCGGCGACCTCCTGTGGGACATCGCCCTGCGCGCCGAATACGGCAGCCTCGCCGATGCGACCGCTGCGCTCGAAGCCGCCCGCCGCGCGCTCGAGGAGGCGCTGCGCCGCGGCGCGTCCGAGGAAGAGATCAAGCGCCTGATGGACATGTACGAGCAGGCGATCGAGAACTATCTCGCCGCCCAGATGGCTGATGCGATCCGCAACGGTCGTGTCACGCAGGGCGACCAGCAACAGCAAGGCGGCATGCAGGGTAGCCCGCAGGCGCTCGGCAATGACGAGCTCAACCGCATGCTGCAGGCCCTGCGGGACCTTGCCGAAACCGGCGCACGCGATCAAGCCCGGCAACTTCTGAGCGACATGCAGAAGATGCTCGACAAGATGCAGAACATGCAGCTGCAGATGGGCGGTGGCGGCGGCTCCACGCAGCCGCAGGACGGTCCGATGAACCGCGCCATGAACCGCGCGCTGCAGGACACCAACCGCGCGATGAACGATCAGCGCGACCTCAACGACCAGACCGAGGAAGCCCAGCGTCAGGGCGGCGGCCCGCAGAAAGGCCAGCAGCTCGCCGACCAACAGCGCCAGCTACGCGAGCGCCTCGAACAGCAGATGCGTTCCGGCGGCGGCCAGCCGCAGCAACAGCAGGGCCAGCAAGGCCAGAACGGTCAGCAGGGTCAGAACGGACAAGGCCAGCAGCCGGGTCAGCAACAGGGACAGGGTCAACAAGGTCAGGGCCAGCAGGGTCAGGGCCAGCAGGGTCAGGGACAGGGTCAGCAGCAGGGCCAGGGCGGACAAGGCAATCAGCCGGGTCAGCGTCCGGGTGATCAGCCCGGTCAGGGTCAGGGACAAGGCCAGCAGGCCGACCGCGGCGGCCCCGGCGGCCAGCCCGGACGTCCCGGCGTGCAGGGCGATGGCGTCTACGGCCAGGAAACAGCCCGCACGCGCCAGCTGCTCGGCAACGCCATCGAGATGCAGAAACGCGCCGAAGAAGCCCTCCGCCGCGGCGACTTCGCCGCCGCGCGCGAAGCGCAGCAGCAGGCGATGTCCGCCCTGCAGGATCGCTCCTCCGAACTCGCGCGCCTCAACGACGAGAACGATCCCAACGCCAAGGAAGAGCGCGACCAGCGCGACATCCTCGGCCGCCTCAACAACGGCGACAGCGGCTTCGGCAACACGGTGAAAATCCCCGAGGAGCTGGATCGCCAGAAGGCCCGTGAAATCCTCGACGAAATCCGCCGCCGCGCCGGCAACCGCGCGCTGACGAAGGAAGAAATCGACTACCTCAACCGCCTGCTCGAGCGGTTCTAGGCGTCAGGCGCCCTTGATCGCGCCGACGAAGGGAAGCCCGCGCATCTTGCCGGCGTCGTCCATGCCATAGCCGACCAGATAGCGGTGCGGCGCATCCCACGCCCACGCATCCAGCCCATCGGCCACCGCCTCGGGCTTGCGGGCGAAGACGCAGGTCAGCACCTCGCGGGCGCCCTTGTGCAGCATGTGATCACGCGCAAACGAGATCGTGCGGCCGCTGTCGAACACATCATCGATCAGGATGACGCCCACGCCCTCGACCGGCCGCGCCACGTCGGCGCGCACCAGCATGCGGCCAGAGCTTTCACGTGCGTCGGCGTAGCTTTCGAGCCACAGCCCATCGAAGCCAAGGTCGATCCCGCGCTGCGAGAAGGCCCGCATGAGATCCGCCGCAAACGGCGTCGCGCCAAGCAGGATCACAACCGCCGTCCACGATCCCGTCGCCAGTTTCGGCGCAAGCCTGTCGGCCAGCGCCTCGATGCGCGCATGCACCTCGTCCGCGCTCAGCAGCACGTCGACGTTTGCGGGTACGAAACCGTCAGTGATTTTTGCTCTCCGCGGGCGTCTTCACGGCGACCGGCTCAGGCGCCGCCGGCGTCGTCTGAGCATCGCCCGCGTCCGCATGGTCATCAAGCCCGTCGCCGCCCGACCAGCCAGGCTCTTCACCCGCAACGCTTGCCGGCGCGGCGCCAGGCGCCGCATTGGCGGGCGCCGGCTTGGCCGGAGCGTCCTTGGTCGCCTCGACATTGGTTTCGTCGCCGTGCCCGCCATCCTTGCGCGCGAAGCTCACCGTCAGGCGATACGTCTCGACCGGCGGCGCCTCGAAGCGCGAGGCGAACTCTGCGCGCTCCTTCGGTCCCAGCGCCGGAACCTTGAAGTTGTCCGTCCAGGTTTTGACTTCCTTGCCGGACTCGTCCTTCAGCGTGACGCGCAGCTGCGGCGTCTCCACGCGCTCATCGCCCGTGTTGACCACCGAACCGGTCACAGTGAGCACCGGCGTTGTGCCGTCGAACGAGCGCTTGGCGTTGACGTTCTCCAGCGCGAGACCGAAACGGTTCACCTCGAGCCCGACGAGCCGGTAGATCGACGCCGCCTTCGGGAAGGCTTCAGCCACCTGGTTGCGGAACAGGATCGCACCACCCAGTAGGACTGCAAACACGCCTGCGCCGATGCCCCAGGCGATACCCACGGCGCGGCCACGGTTGCGCTTGCGCTTGGCGTGTTCCCGCGCCCGGAATTCTGCATGCGGGCCGGCGCGCGCCTTGGAGTTTGCCTGGGCTGTCTGGCGCAGCCGCTCGACCTGCTCGCGGGTCAGCCCCGTGTCCTCGGCCGGCGCAGGTTCGCCCTCTTCCTCGGGAAGTTTGGCGTGCCAGGCGTGCCCGCACGTGGCGCACCTAACCCGCCGACCCTCCTTACCGATGGAGGCGTCGTCGGCGAAATATCGGGTATCGCATGACGGACAGACGAGGATCATCGCACTATCGGAATCATAAGACCGGTTAATATAGTCCAATTAGGGCTGGAATCTGAATTTTGGGATGCCCCCGGGGAGACATGCCGGAACGCGACACAACAACAGATGAACCGGTCATCCGCTTCGACCGGGTCGGCCTGTCCTACGGGCCGGAAACCGATGTTCTTGCTGATGTTTCCCTGCAATTGAAGCCCGGCTCGATGACATTCCTTACCGGTCCTTCGGGCGCAGGGAAATCCACCCTGCTGAAACTGGCCTATCTGGCGTTAAGACCTACTGCAGGCCGTGTGTCCATGTTCGGGGTCGATACCACCCACCTGCGGCGCAAGGACCTTACCCCCTTCCGGCGGCGGATTGGCGTGGTGTTTCAGGAATTCCGCCTGCTGGACCACCTGACAGCCTACGAAAACGTCGCCCTGCCACTGCGTGTCATGGGCAATCATGAACGGGTCTACCGCGACGATGTGATCGAACTCCTCCGCTGGGTCGGCCTCGGCGACCGGTTGGACGCCCGTCCCCCCACCCTCTCCGGCGGCGAAAAGCAGCGTGTCGCCATCGCCCGCGCCGTGGTCGTGAAACCGGATCTGATCATCGCCGACGAGCCGACCGGCAATGTGGATCAGGAAATGGGCGAGCGCCTGTTCCGCCTCTTCCGCGAACTCAACAAGCGCCTCAACACCACGGTCTTGATTGCCACACACGACCTCACACTTCTCCGCAAGGCAAAGTCCGACGTACTACGCCTCGCCGACGGAATGGTCGTCCGCATGCCCGCCCCGGCCGAACCCCCCACCGGGGCGCCGGCATGAAACCCTCCGCGGCCCCGCTCCTGCCGAAGGAAGACGCGCGCGAAGCCGCGCTGTTCTTCGTCGTCTGCGCACTGTGCTTCCTCGCAGCATTGTCCGGCCTCGTCGCCCGCGCCGCCTACTCCGCCGCGGACGCTTGGACAGACCGCGTTACCGGCCAGATCACCATCCGCGTGCGCGGCGATGACGCCGCAACGCTGCAGGCTGTCGAATTCGCCAGAATAACGCCGGGGATCGTCTCGGCCCGCGCACTCGAACGCGCCGAGTCGGAAGAACTGCTCCGCCCCTGGCTCGGCCCGACCGGCCTTCCGGCAAACTTGCCCCTGCCGCATCTCGTTGCAGTAGAAGCCGCGCCTGGCGCCGCTGGTCGCGGCGGGGTGGGAGAAAAGCTGGCGGCGGGGCTCAAGGCCGCCAACATCGACGCGACAGTTGATGATCACGTCGTCTGGTCGAACGACGTGAAGCGCGCGACCGACTCCGCCGGGCTCGTCGCGCTAATTGCCGTCGGCCTGCTCGGCGCGACCGCGCTCGCCGTCATCGCCTTCGCCACGCACGCAACCCTGCTGGCGCGACGCGACATCGTCGAGCTGCTGCATCTCACCGGCGCAAAGGACAGTTACATATCCAGCCTGTTCGAGACACGCTTCCTCATGCTGGGCGTTCAGGCGGGCACGCTCGGCGCCCTGTTCGCCTTCGGCGCAGCCTCATTCATCCTCTTCGTCGCCAAGCAGGGCGGCCAGCAGATCTGGCTCCTCCCCCAATTGTCGCTCTCGCTGGCCGACGGACTGATTCTCGGCCTCTCCCCGCTGATCGCCGGCTTTGCGGCCATGGTCGCGGCGAAAGTCACGGTCATGCGCTCCCTGGCTGAGATGGTTTGACGGATCGTTCCCGGGACTCAATAAAGCCGCTTCCGGTTCGTGGAGTCAGCCTGCCGCCGTGCGCCTTGCCGTGATGATCCTGATGGTGCTTGTCGCCGCCGCGCTCTTGCTGGCCGGCTGGGATTTCGCGCGTTTCGTCGCCCGCGCTGACCGCGCCGTGCAGCCCGATCCACCGGTTGAGGCAGACGCCGTCGCGGCCCTCACGGGCGCTGCCGACGCCCGCATCATCTCGGCCATCCAGCTGGCCGACTCGCTCGACCTGCCACTGCTGATCTCGGGCGTGAACATAGATGCGACACCGGCCGACATCGCCCACGTCGCCAAGGTCGACGTCAAGAAGATCACCTGCTGCGTCACGCTTGGAAAGGCCGCCGCCACCACCGAGGGCAATGGCGCCGAAGTCGCCGACTGGGCACGCCGCAAGAAGGTGAGGCGCATCATCGTCGTCACGTCCGAATATCATATGGAGCGCGCGCTCTATGAACTGCAGCGCGCCATGCCGGAGGGCCACTTCATTCCGCACGCCGTCATGACCACGCGTGTCCGCCCCACGGACTGGTATCGTGACCCGTCGACCGCGAAGATCCTGCTTGAGGAATGGATGAAATACCGGCTCGCCGCCCTGCGAGGCGCAGCCTTCGCAACCGAGGGCGGCGCCTGATGACGTTCGTTCGCTCGCTGCTCTATGCGATCTGGTTCTATGTGACGTTGGTCGTCATCGGGCTGATCTGCATGCCTGTGTCGATCTTCTCGCGCGACGCAGCCATGAGTTCGATCCGTTTCTTTGCAGGTGCGCAGCGCCTTGGTCTTCGCCTGCTTTGCGGGATCACCACTGAATTCCGGGGCCTCGAGAACCTGCCGGCCGGCGTCGGCCTCATCGCGATGAAGCATCAGTCGACCTACGACACGATTGCGCCCTTCATGTTCATCCGGAACCCGGCCTACATCCTCAAGAAGGAGCTGCTGAAGGCGCCGGTGTTCGGCGTTTACGCTTCGCGTGTCGGCATCCCCATAGATCGCGCCGGCGGCGCCAAGACGATGAAGCTGATGATGGCTGCCGCCCGCAAGGGCGCCGAATCCGGCCAGCAGATCGTCATCTTCCCAGAAGGCACTCGCCAACTGCCCGACACGCCCACGGACGTGAAGCCCGGCGTCATCTTCATGTACAACGAACTCGGCATTCCCTGCGTGCCCGTCGCCCTGAACACCGGCCTCTGCTGGCAAGGCTCGGGCTTCACCCGCAAGCCGGGCAGGATCATCTTCGAAGTGCTGCAGCCCATCGAACCTGGCCTCAAGCGCGCGGAGTTCACGCAACGACTGAAAGATGCGCTTGATCCGGCAACAGCGCGCCTGGTGGCCGAAGGACGGGCAGCACAGAAGTAAGGCGCTATGGCTTCTTCGACGTATCCCGCCCGAAGTTCGCCGCCGACGTATCCTGCCCCGCGTCGATGATCTCGCGGCGGATGTGGCGGGAGTGGGTGAAGGTGTCGAACAGCTTCTGGCCGTCGGCGTTGCGGATGGCCTTGCGCAGCGCGGTGAGGTCTTCCTCGAACCGACCAAGCACTTCGAGCACCGCTTCCTTGTTGTTGAGGAACACATCGCGCCACATCGTCGGGTCCGACGCGGCGATGCGCGTGAAGTCGCGGAAACCGGCGGCGGAGAACTTCACCACCTCGCCTTCCGTCACGGCTTCCATGTCATACGCAGTCGCCACCATGTTGTAGGCGATGAGGTGCGGGATATGGCTCGTTACTGCGAGCACGAGGTCGTGCCGCTGCGCATCCATCCGCTCGACCTTCGAGCCGAGCCCCGTCCAGAACGCCGCAAGCTTCTCCGTGGCGGCGACATAATCCGCCGATCCGCCCGCCTCAGGCGTCAGGATGCACCAGCGTCCTTCAAACAGGCTCGCAAAGCCCGCGTCGGGCCCTGATTTCTCCGTACCCGCGATCGGGTGGCCTGGGACAACGTGAATATCGCTGCGCCCCAGCGAACGGAAATCCCGCGCTACATTGCCTTTCACAGATCCCACGTCCGTGAGAATCGCGCCGGCCTTCATCGCGCCGATGCTCGCTCGCGCCGTCGCGCTCATCGCGCCGACAGGCACGCAGTGGAACACCGCGTCGGCGTCGCGCACCGCGTCCTCGATCGTCGCGGCCGGCCAGCCGAATCCGATCTCGCCCGCACGTTTCAGCGCCTCGACATTGCTATCGAACAGCACGACTTCATCGGCCGCGCCCTTCTCCAGCGCTGCACGCGCGATCGATCCGCCGATCAGGCCGACGCCGATGATGGCGATCTGGTTGAAGACGGGAGCCATCTACTTGCCCAGGAAATCCTTGAGGTGCTTCAGCGCGGCGTTGTTGCCGTCCACCGTGCCGACCGAGATCCGCAGATGGTTCGGCATCTTGTAACCGCTGAGCCCGCGCACCGTGACGCCGTGATTCTTCAGGTAGGCCAGCGCCTCGGCGGCCGTCTTGCCCTTCGTCTCGGGGAATTTTGCGACGCAGAAATTGCCGACGCCGTCGATCACCTCGAGACCCAGCGCCTTCAGGCCGGCAACCAGGCGCGGCAGTTCGCGGTCGTTGTGCGCCAGCGACTCCTCGTTGAACGCATCGTCCTCCAGTGCGGCAATGGCCGTAGCCTGCGCCATCAGGTTCACGTTGAACGGCATCCGCACTTTCTCGATGGCCTCGACGACATGCGCAGGCGCATAGCCCCAGCCCACGCGCAGGCCGGCCAGACCGTAGAGCTTCGAGAACGTCCGCGTCATCATCACATTGCCGGACTGCGAGACCAACTCGATGCCCGAGGCGTAGTCGTTCTTCCGCACGAACTCCGCATAGGCGCCGTCCAGCACCAGCAGCACGTTCGGCGGCAGCCCGGCGTGCAGGCGCTTCACCTCGTCGTACGGCAGGTAGGTGCCCGTCGGATTGTTCGGGTTAGCGAGCCACACGATCTTCGTCTTCGGCGTCACCGCCTTCAGGATCGCATCGACATCCGCCGTAAAGTCCTTCTCCGCAACCTCGATGATCTTCGAGCCCTGCTGTTGCGCGATGATCGCATAGATCGCGAACGCGTGCGCCGTGCAGATGCTCTCATCGCCCGGGCCCAGATAGGCGCGGCCCAGCATCAGGAAGATCTCGTCCGATCCGGCTCCGACCACGATGCGGTTGGCGTCCAGCCCGTGTTTCTTGGCGATCGCTGCCTTGAGATCCTTCGCCGTCCCGTCCGGATAGAGTTCCAGCTTGGACGCCAGCGCGGCATAGACAGCCTTCGCTTTCGGCGAGGCGCCTAGGGGGTTCTCGTTCGACGCCAGCTTGTAGCTCGGCCCGCCGGTGTATTTCGGCGCTTCGCCCGGCACGTACGTTTTCACGTCCGCGAGCTGCGGCAGGGGCTTGATGGTGTCGGTCATGGGCAGGCCCTTTTCAGGGCCGAGGCCGTACCCCGATAACCCGCAGGCCGTCCAGCCCCGCCTTCCGCACCAGCTCGATCCGGCGATCGTCGACCGCCACGAACTCGGAAATGCGGATCAGGGCCAGGGAACGCGCCCGGGCAACGACTTCGGCCTCAAGACCCACATCCTTAAGCCGCTTGTCGGCCGTGTAGTGGTCGTCATGGGCCGTCGCCAGCGTGTCGTCCTCGCCGGACGATTCCATGCTCATCTTGCCCACGATCGCCATGCGGGGCGTCTCGGCGGCTGCTCCCGGCAGGCTGGGCCATCCGGCCACGATCACCAGATTGCGGAACTTGTTCTCGTTGAGCATTGGCCACCACTGGCCTGCCCCGGCGTGTTCCGGCCATGGCACGCAGGCGAGGGTTCCCGGGGTCGAATCCGCACGCTCCAGCGCATCACGAATGCCCACCAGCGGCACAACGCTTGGCCCGAAGCCAAAATAACCTCGCGCCGCCTCGACCGACAGGGTCACATCCCCGCCGGCTACGTAAACCGTCTTTAGCCCCCGTGCGACCGCCACGTCCCCGCACAGCGACCGCCAGATGCGGGCAATGGCGTCGGGCGGTGCGCCCGTGGCCAGGGCGGCCCGGCACATCCGGCGCATTTCAGCGGCTTCCCGCGCGGGGCGAAAGCCGATCCCCGCCGCAGACTGGGCCGGGGCGTCCTTGAGTTCCCGCCATTTCTCGGTCAGGGCCGAAAGGAACGCATCGTTCATTGTTTCGGAATGCTGGTGGAAGCTGTCAGCGGCCATCGTACTCGACTACTCGGTCGCGCTCCCCAGCGCACTTTCCTGATAACCGAGTTTCCCCTTCACTTAAACCCCAAGCAAATCCCGTTCCTTGGGGTTGATCTTGAGCAACTGGGACCATCCTGCCTATTGCTTCATTCCGTCTCCGGCCTGATCTAGGGGCAATCATGAACGCGCCCGCCCGCACCCTCAGCGGCGCGGATGGGCTCAAGCGCCTGTCCGTCGCCTCGCCCGACCGGCCCTTGAAGCTGGACTCGGGCCGTGTGCTCGAAAACGTCGAGATCGCCTATGAGACGTGGGGGAAGCTTAACGCCGATAAGTCCAATGTGGTCGTCGTCTGCCATGCCCTGACCGGCGACCAGTTCGCCGCCACGCCAAATCCGGTAACCGGCCGCCCCGCCTGGTGGGACCGCATCGTCGGCCCCGGCTTGCCGGTTGATACAGACCGTTTCTTCGTCATCTGCTCCAACGTCCTCGGCGGCTGCATGGGCTCGACCGGCCCGGCCAGCCGCAAGCCGGACGGCACGTATTGGGGCACCGACTTCCCGATTATCACCATCGCCGACATGGCCCGCGCGCAGATCGCCCTGCTCGACCAGCTCGGCATTCCGGACGTATTCCTCGCCATCGGCGGATCGATCGGCGGCATGCAGGTGCTGGAATGGACGATCCAGGCGCGCGATCGCGTCTTCGCGGCCGTCCCTATCGCCGTCGCCCCGCGCCAGTCGGCGCAGAACATCGGCTTCTACGAAACCGGCCGTCAGGCGATCATGGCCGACCCCAACTGGCGCGGCGGCAACTATCTCGCCGAAGGCGTGCGACCCGAGAAAGGCCTCGCCGTCGCCCGCATGGCCGCGCACATCACCTATCTCAGCGAGACCGCCCTCAAGCGGAAGTTCGACCGCAAGCTGCAGGACCGCACATCAAAGACGTTCGGCTTCGATGCCGACTTCCAGATCGAAAGCTATCTGCGCCATCAGGGCCAGGTGTTCGTCGACCGCTTCGACGCCAACTCCTATCTCTACATCACGCGCGCGATGGACTATTTCGACCTGCCCTCCGAACACGGCGGCGTCCTCGCCAACGCGTTCAGGGGCCTTCACACGCGCTTCTGCGTCTTCTCGTTTTCCTCCGACTGGCACTACACGCCGGAGGAAAACCGCGAACTTGTGCGCGCACTCAACGCCGCCGGCTGCGAGACGAGCTACGTCAACATCGAGACCGACAAGGGCCACGACGCCTTCTTCGTCGAGGAGCCCGAGTTCGAAGCCGGCCTCCGGGGCTTCATCGACGCCGCCGCACAGGCTCGTGGTCTTGGAGCCCGTGGGGGAGCCAAGGCATGAAGTCCGGCCCCGGCTCACACGGCATGAGGCGCGCCGACCACGTCGCGATCGCCCAGTTCATCAACCACGGTGAGCTTGTGCTCGACGTCGGCTGCGGCGACGGCCAGCTGATGGAATTGCTCCAGCAGGAACGCGGCGCCCGCACGCGCGGCCTCGAAGTCGAACAGGCTGGCGTCAACCGCTGCGTCGCAAAAGGCCTCGCCGTCGTGCAGGGCAACGCCGACGCCGACCTGCCCGTCTATCCCGACGATGCTTACGACGTCGCCATTCTCTCCAAGACGATCCAGGAACTCGCGCGCCCCAAATTCGTGCTCGACGAACTCGCGCGCATCGCGCGCCGCGTCATCGTCTCGTTCCGCAATTACGGCCACTGGCGCGTGCGTACAGCGCTGCTCACCACGGGCCGCATCCCAAATCTTGGTCACAGCACGGGCTGGTGGTCAGACGGCGCACGTCGTCCCTGCACCGCCCGCGACATGGCCGAACTCGCCGCCGAAGCCGGCCTCACCATAGTCGCCGCCACTGCCGTCAACGGTAAGCCGGTCAACGCAAAATCCCTCGGCCGTCTTAACTGGACCGCCGATGAACTTGTCTTCGTGCTGGAGCGGAAGAAGGCCTGACGCTACGGCCAACGCAGCAATTCCGGCCTCACAATCAACCACTTGCTAACGGCATAAGCGCACGCTTGGAACGTCCGCCTGCGACCCCCGGCAGGCTCGGAGCCGCCCCATGTCGTTCACCATGACCTCCACCGTTCGTAAAGTCCGCGATCATTTCGAGCCGGAAGCCAATCTCGATCCGCAGCAGCAGCGCGCCCTGCGCGCCCATCTCGAGCAGATCGACTACGCCGCGTTCGCCGCCAACCAGGAAGTGCTGGCCAAGGTCGTCGGCCACGCGGATCTCAAACGCTTTCAGCGTCTCGCCGTCGCCGCGGCGCAAGCGCGCGCCCGCTGGGTCGCTGCATCGCTTTCACTGACGGAAAAACCCGAAGCGCCATCTCCGCAGGAGATCGCCCAGCTCGCCGCGCTGCGTTGCGCCTTCGAGGAACTCACCGAGGCCTACGACGCCCTGCGCCGCATGGTCGAACGCGGCTATCTGCCCTACAGTGCAAAAGCCTGACGCGAATGAGCCGCCGGGAGGTATGTCCTCCGGCGGCTCGAAAGTTCTCGCGGCCCGTGGCCGGCAACAATTATGACGTCAGAGCGGCTTCGTTCTTCTCGCCCGTGCGGATGCGGAGCACCGACTCAAGGTCGAGCACGAAGATCTTCCCGTCGCCGATCTTGTTGGTGTTGGCGGCCTGCGTGATGGCGTCGACGACTTTCTCGACGACGGCGTCAGACACAGCCACTTCGATGCGCACTTTCGGCAGCAGGCGAACTTCGTATTCGGCGCCGCGATAAACTTCGGTCTTGCCTTGCTGGCGGCCGTAGCCGCGCACTTCGGTGACGGTCACGCCCGACGCGCCGGCGGCGGTCACGGCGTCAAGGACGGCGTCCAGACGGCTCGGTTTGAAAACGGCTGTGATGTACTTCATTGGGCTTCCCTTTCCTGCCTCGTTCCAGTTGGGGGCGGCGCGGGGTCGCTCCCTGCTCTTGATGATGTATATATTGCATCACTTACACATGTTCAACACCTATTTTCGGGTTTTCTCGATCTGACCCCGAAAAGTGCGTTTTTCCTGGGCCTTCACGACGCGGCGGCCTCGAACTGGCATTCCCGGCTCGATGTAGAGCCGCTTCATCGCCTCGATCATCAGCACCCCGCCGAACCCGGACCAGGCAAATCTCCCCATCCGCTCCCAGGCGTCGCCGGCCGAGGAGATGATCCCCCAGCCTATCGGCGGGGCGTACAGGGCGCGCGCTGAAGCCTGCGGCAGGAACATCGCCTCCTCCAGCAGCCGGTTGAGCTGCGAGCGCGTATAGGGCCGCCCATGACCGAAGGGAGTCGACTCCGCCCGGGCCCACAGGCCCCGTCTATGAGCAACAATGATCAGAATCCGGGCTTCCGGCGCCGCCACCCGCCAAAGTTCGCGCAGCAGGCGGTGCGGACTCTCCGCCTCCTCCAGCGCATGGCGGACGATGATCCTGTCGAACAGCGCATCTGGGAACGGCAGCCGCTCATCCTCGACCAGCGTGGTGAGGCCCTTGCCGTCATCCGGCCAGCGCTCGGCTCCCTGCTCGTCCGGCGAGGCCGAGATCACCCGCCGCGCCCCGCCGCGATAGCGTTCCAGCAGACCATCCACATGCCCGAAGCCCAGCACGTCCAGGCCGTCGGCGGACGGCCACAGCGCGCCCACCCGCTTGTCCACCATATCGTGGGCCATGCGGCCAAGCGACGATCCGTAGAACGCCTGCAGCCTGTCGATGTCGAAGCGCATGCCCTACTAACCTGCAGCCCTTGATCGAGCCTATATAGGGCCAGTGCAGGCGAGAAAGGCAAACCGGATGGCGTCCCCGATCGTTCACATGTTCCCGTGCCTCAAGGACAATTACGGTTTCCTGCTGCACGATCCCGCCAGCGGGGAAACCGCCTGCATCGACACGCCCGAGGCCTCACGCATTCTCGAGGAAGCCGCTGCAAAGGGCTGGAAGATCACGCAGATCTGGAACACGCACTGGCATCCCGACCATGCCGGCGGGAACGCCGAGATCGTCGCCGCGACAGGCGCGAAAGTCGTCGGCCCGAAGGAAGTCGATCGCGCTGCCCTGCTGCCCGACCGCGTCGTCACCGAAGGCGACACCGTGAAACTCGGCGCCTATACCGCCCGCATCATCGGCACGCCCGGGCACACGCTCGGCCACATCGTCTATCACCTCGCGGACCAGCACATCGCCTTTGTCGGCGACACCCTCTTCGCCCTCGGCTGCGGCCGGCTGTTCGAAGGCACGCCTGAGCAGATGTGGACCAGCCTCGGCAAGCTCCGCGCCCTGCCCGACGACACTGCGATCTACTGCGCCCACGAGTATACGGAATCGAACGCGAAGTTCGCCCTGAGCGTCGACGCCCAGAACCGCGACCTCGTCGCCTACGCCGAGGACGTCACATTCCGGCGTGCGAAGAACACCCCCACCGTTCCCACCACAATGGGCAGAGAGAAAGCAGCCAACCCCTTTCTCCGCGCCGACGACCCGAAACTTCAGGCCTTCGTCGGCCGCCCCGGCGACATCCTCGCCACCTTCGCTGAAATCCGCGAGCGGAAGAACAATTTCAAATGAACCTCGACGACGTCATCCACGCCCTCGGCATGAAGCGCCATCCCGAAGGCGGCTTCTACGTCGAGACCTACCGCATCCCCTCGCCCGAAGGCCAACGCTCGCCCGGCACGGCGATCTACTACGCACTTGGGGCTGGCGACCGCTCGCACTGGCATCGCGTCGATGCGACGGAAATCTGGCACTACTACGCCGGCGACCCGCTCGAACTCACGCTCGCAGCCGCCGATCAAGATCCGCCGACAGCGCACATTCTCGGACCCGACCTCTCCAAGGGCCAGCGCCCGCAGGTCATCATCCCCGTCCATCACTGGCAGGCCGCGCGCAGCCTCGGCGCATGGACGCTCGTCGGCTGCACGGTGTCGCCCGGCTTCGAATTTTCAGGATTTGAACTGGCGCCGCCGGACTGGAAGCCCGGCCGATAGATCAGCCCGCGTTGCGGGCCGAGGTCAGCGCGTTGGTGATCTGCTCCGGCGTCACGCGGCCAGACCAGCCATCGTCCGGGTTCACATGCACGGTGAGCTCGCCATCCTTGAATGTCACCTTCGGCGTCTTGGCGCGAACCAGCGTCACCTTGTCGACCTTCGAGGCGGCCTTGCCGGCCAGCCCGTTGGCGTTCTTCACGCCGAGCACGAGGATGTTCAGTGCATCCGACGCCCAGGCCTCGTTGCTGCCGAAGGACTGCGTCCCCCAGATCGTCACCTCATGGCCAGCCAGCTTGCTGAGATCCGACGCCGCCCGAGACCGCATCGCATCGAGCGAAGCCGTCATCGCCGGCTGCGACAGGGCCGGAACGCGGCCAGCCGGATCGGCCGGCGCGCCCGTGGTGTTGTGGAGGTAGGACACGACGCTGCCGCCCTGCGTCACCTTGATCAGCGTGCGGCCCTTGTAGTCCATGAAGAACGTCGCACCGCCCGGGCCTGGCACGGGCATCAGCGACAGGATCTCGTTCGAGCCGTCCACCTGCAGCAGCACGACCGAACCGCGCTGTTCGAGCACGAAACCGGTGTTCTGGTCCGAGCCCATGTCGAGATACCGGGTCCCGCTGGTCGGGGCCGCGGACATCGAGGCGTTGGAGCGGGTGGTGGCGAAGGTCGGCGGCGGCGGCTGTTGCTGGGCGAAGGCCGGTGCAGCGAATCCAAAGGCGATGGCAGCGGCTAGCGCGGCAGCTGCGGCTCGGGCCGCAGGGACAGCATGAAGTTCTTTCACCATCATCCCAGCCAAGAGGCGCGGCAAAGCGGGCAATTCTTTGTTCGAAAGCCGAGCCCCGGGGGTCACGATGGGGCCTTTCAGCGGCGCTGGCAAGACTCGCAGATTCCGCAGAATCAATGACTTAGCGCGCCAAAAGGAGGCGTTGCACGAACGCCTCGCCGGCCCGGAATCCAGTCTATCCCGTGATGTACTGGCCGCCATTGGCTGTCAGCGTCGCTCCTGTCATGAAGGCCGACTCGGGCCCGGCGAGGAACGAGACGCAGCTCGCGATCTCCTCGGCCTTGCCCAGCCTTCCGACCGGGATCGTAGCAATAATGCCTTCCAGAACCTTTTCAGGAACTGCAGCGACCATTTCCGTGTCGATGTAGCCGGGACAGATCACGTTCACGGTGATGCCCTTCTTGGCGTTCTCCTGGGCCAGCGCCTTGGTGAAGCCGATCAGTCCCGCCTTGGCGGCGGAGTAGTTCACCTGCCCGATCTGGCCTTTCTGGCCATTGATCGAGGAGATGTTGATGATCCGGCCGAAATTCCGGTCGCGCATGCCCTCGATGGTCAGGCGGCAGAGGTTGAAGGCCGAGGTCAGGTCCACGCGGATGACGTCGTCCCACTGCTGGCGCGTCATCCTGTGCAAAGTCGCGTCACGGGTGATGCCGGCATTGTTCACCAGCACGTCGATCGGCCCCAGATCCTTCGTAATCTGTGCGATTCCAGCAGCGCAGGCGTCGTAATCGCCCACATCCCATTTGTAGCAGCTGACACCGAGCTCCTTGCCGCACTTCTCGGCCGCTTCGGCGTTGCCGGCATAGTTGGCGGCGACCTTGAACCCGTCCTTCGCCAGGCGTTCCGTGATGGCCCTTCCGATGCCGCGCGTTCCCCCGGTAACCAGCGCCACCTTCGCCATACGTTCTCTCCCTGCCGCTCACGAGCTGGTGAACACTATCACCGATTCAGCGACTGGAGCCGGTCTCGATCACGCCGCTGCCCGATTTTTTTGCTGCGCACATGCTGCACCCGCCGAATGAGTGTGCAGCTGCGTAAAACTCGTGCTACAAGACGGACTGAACAGGATTTAATGTGACCGTCCCGGTTTGCTGCAGGGGAGCAGACGAACCCAGAACGGTCCGATTGGGGAGATGCTCTTGACGCAGGCCAACGGTAACGGCGCCCACGACGAGAAGATCATCATCAAGAAGTACGCGAACAGGCGCCTCTATGACACGTCGGCTTCCGCTTACGTGACGCTGGAGCACCTCTCGGAGCTGACGCGGCAAGGCAAGGAATTCACGGTACAGGACGCCAAGACCGGCGAAGACCTCACCCGGGCCGTCCTTGCACAGATCATCTTCGAACAGGAGAACAAGAAGGAAGGCGTGCTTCCCGTTTCCTTCCTGCGCCAGCTGATCCAGTTCTACGGCGACAACTTCCAGACAATGCTGCCCGCCTATCTCGAACTCTCGATGAAGACGTTCGGCCAGCAGCAGGAGAAGTGGCGCGAGTACATGCAGACCGCGCTCGGCTCCGACGACCGCGCCAAGGCCTTTGAGGACCAGGTCCGCAAGAACATGGCGATGTTCGAGGACACGATGAAGTTCTTCGCACCGTTCGTGCCGGTTTCGCCGAAAGCAGATGAGCCTTCCGCGGGCGCCAAGCCGTCCACGCCGCCCACCGGCGTCGACGCCATCCGCGCACTGCAGCAGCAGATGATGGACATGCAGAAGCAGCTCGCCCAGCTCGCGACCGGCAGCTACACGCCGTCGACCGAGAAGGACAAACCGTAACAGGACGCATCATCCGATGGATATCCGCGATCCCGTCTTTGCAGATGCGGTCGCAGCCATCGATACAGGCGATGTCGCGAAACTCGACGCGCTCCTCACCCAGAATCCACGCCTTGTCACCGATCCCCTCCCAAGCCTGGAGGAAGGCATCGCCTATTTCGCCGATCCCTACCTGCTCTGGTTCGTCGCCGAGAACCCCATCCGCAACGACAGACTGCCCACCAACATTGTCGCCGTCGCTGAGCTGATCGTGGATCATCTCGATCGCCTTGCCCCGGCCTCCCGGCAGCACCAGCTCGACTACACGGTTGGGTTGATCGCCACCGGCAAGGTCCCGCGCGAAGCCGGCGTCCAGCTGGCCCTGATCGACGCCCTGATCGCACGTGGCGCCCGGGCCTCCGGCCTTGATGCGACAGTCGCCCACAACGAGATGGCCGCCGCCCGCCGCCTGATCCACCACGGCGCTCCGCTCACGCTGACCGTTGCGCTATGCCTTGGGCTTAAACAGGAAGCCCAACGCCTCCTGCCCGATGCAGGTCCCGGCGAGCGCGGTGACGCTCTGCTCGCTGCCGCCAGTCTCGGCCTGACGGACGCGATCCGCTTCCTGCTAAATGCCGGCATTGATCCCAACACGCCCAGCGCCCCGCTCCACCGTCACGCCACTGCGCTTCATGAAGCCGCCCTCACCGGCAAGACCGACCTGTGCCAGCTCCTCGTCGACGCCGGCGCCTCGCTCACCGTGCGCGACCAGATGTGGGACGGCACACCCGCGGGCTGGGCCGATCACGCCGGCCATCACGCGTTGGCCGCCCGGCTGCGGGCAGAGAATTAACCCTAACCGCAATTAGCCAATGATGGCCCTACCCTTGCAGCGCACCCTTCATGCGCGTCGAGGCTGCCCCTTACGTGTTCCGGAACGGCGACCGCCGCCAGCGGCCAGCCGACCGCCGCACGCCTGATCGCGAGCGCCGCACCGAAGCGAAACACGCCTCCGCACGCGCCCGTCACGACGCCCATGTCTGGTTCGCCCCCGTTTTCGGCGCCCACATCCTTGGCCAGGTCTCGCCTGAAGACGTGACGCCGGAACGCGTCGAACGCGCCTATGCGCAGCCCGAAGCGCGCACGCCGCTTCGCCCCACCGTCGTCCAGCGCGCCTAGCGCCGATCCAGTTTCGCGATAACCATTTCCAGCAGCCGTTCGAGACGGTCGAGCCGCTCATGAATGCCCGCGATCACCTCGCGCGTCACAGCAAAGCCCGTCGCCGGCCCGGCTTCCCCGCCACGGCCCGGCTTCATCACAGGCGTCGAAGCCAGCGCTCCCGGATCTGCTGCGCCCGACTTGTCCGCCACTTCCCGCGGATCGACGGACAGAAAACGCGCAATCGCATGCACCTCGGCCCCTTCAAGCTCGCGCCGGTCGGAGAACACCATCTCGATTTCGTCGATCGTCATCCCCGCCGCCTGCGCCATCGCCGCGCGGGTAAGGCCCGACGATTTCAGCCGGTCGTCGAACCAGTCCTGGTCGAAGAAGATGCCCATGGGGGCTCCTGCGGGAAACGCTACGCTGTACGCGCCGTCAGTTGTTCCCGTCGACCGTGAAGTCGCGGCGGGCCGAGATGATCGTCACCACCACGCCGGCCAGCACGTCGAGCAGGCACATCAGGGTGAGGATGAAGAACACCGACGTCGCGAAGTTCTCGAGCAGCAGGAACTCGATCAGGCAGACGATGAACACGATCATCGACACCGCATGGTTCGCGATTGTCGAGGACCCGGTCGAGGTCGACTTCAGGATCTCGACGAAGAAAAACACCATCGACAGCATGATCAGCAGGTCGCCGGAGGTAATGATCCACTCTCCGCCCGCCATCGGCAGTTTCCAGCCCGACAGCGTCGGATCGCTGATCTGACGCGCCATGGAGATGGCGACGCCCGCTGCATCGGCGCCGCCGCCATGCGTGAACGCCATCAGGTTGTAGATGATGACTGGAATGGCGAGCAGCGGGAAAATCCCGAAGATGACGCGCATAGGTGATCCCCTGTCTGGCCCGCCCTTCACGCCACGCTTCCGCGCAGCCCGGCTTTCAATCCTATCGATTCCCCAACCGGTAACCAAGTTCTTGTCCAAGTGAAAGCCCTCCGCCCTGTCGGTCCCCGGCCTTGCCTTGCATTAGATTTCGTCGACGCCGCCCGGCGATTTCCGCCGCTTTCTCAGCCACATGACGCCGCGGAGATCGGACACCGCATCCGCGAGCCTGCCGAAATTGGTGTAGTTCGACCGCCCGTGCTGGCGCGCACGATGGCCCACCGCCCGCTCTTCCACCATGTACCCGTCCGACTGCATCAAAGCCGGGAGATAACGGTGCATGTGATCGAAGTAGGGAAGCTGCAGGAATACATCGCGCCGGAACGCACGCATGCCGCAACCTGAATCCGTGTTGCGGTCGTTCAGGATCGAACGGCGGATATTGTTGGCGAACTTCGACCCGAACTTCTTCCAGCTGCTGTCGATCCGCTTCTCGCGGCGGCCCTGCACCAGCGCAAGATCAGCCGGCGCATCAGCGCGGATCAGCTGCCCCAGCAGCGCCGGAAGGTCCGCCGGATCGTTCTGCCCATCGCCATCAAGCGTGAGGATGATGTTCGCCTTCGCCGCCAGCACGCCCGTCCGGACCGCCCGGCTTTGCCCCGCATTCTTGCGATGGCCCAGCACACGCAGGTTGGGAACCTTCCCCTTCATCGTGAAGAGGCGCGCTCGCGTGTCGTCCTGCGAGGAATCGTCCACGAAGATGATCTCGAACGCCCGGCCCGCCAGCGCCTCGGAAATCTCCCGCACCAACGTCTCGACGTTTTCCGCCTCGTTGCGCACGGGCGACACGACGCTGAATTCGGGGCGTCCCTCCACAGAGGCCATCATCCTGTCTGTTTGAACCCGAACATCCATGAAATGTCCTATAGCCGCACCGGGAGAAGGTTGCGAGGGTCAGGCTGTAAACGGGTTCATGGGCCGCAGGGGGCTTCCCGCCGCAGGAGAACAAAACCCGTCGCCGCCCGTATAAAGGTCCGTTATGGTCCCGGCCATCCGGCCGTGGAACTTTCGAATCGGTCCGGCGCGTGTGGGCCAAATCCCAAGGGTTTTCGCTGCGTGATGACCTCGTTCGACCGCTTGATCGAAACCCGGTGGGCGTACGCCATCCTGGCTGGCATCGTTTTCCTGCTGGCCCTGCCCGGCCTTTTCGCCCTGCCGACCCTCGACCGTGACGAGGGCCGCTTCGCCGAAGCCTCCTCCGAAATGCTGGAAACCGGCGACTTCGTCGTCATCCGCTATCACGAGGATCTCCGGAACAAGAAACCGGTCGCGATCCACTGGTTCCAGTCCGCCGCCGTCGCGATGATCTCCGGCCCGCAGGCCCGCGCCATCTGGGAATATCGCGTGCCGTCCCTGCTCGGCGCCATGCTCGCCGCCGTCGGAACGCTCTGGGCGGGCGGCGCCCTGTTCTCGCGGCGCGCCGCCTTCATCGGCGCCATGGTGCTGGGAACAACGCTCCTTCTCACCACCGAGGCCAACATCGCCAAGACCGACGCGGCGCAGTGCGGCATTCTCGTCATCGCCATGGGCGCGCTCGCACACATGCGCGCCGGCACGGGCGGCAAATGGCATGGCGTCCTCTTCTGGATCTGCCTGTCCATCGGCGTCCTGCTGAAGGGACCAATCGCGCCGCTTGTATGCTTTGCGCCGATCGCCGCGCTTTTCCTGTGGGAGCGGCAATACGCCTGGGCGAAGCCGCTACTCTACTGGGTCGGCCTGAGCCTGTTCGTGATCATCACACTCCCCTGGTACGTCGCCGTACAGATCGCAACGCAGGGCGAATTCATGGACGAAGCCGTGCGTGTCGACCTCGCGCCGAAACTCGTTGACGCCGCCGAAGGCCATAGCGGTCCCGTCGGCATGCACACCACGGCCCTGCCGCTTCTTTTCTGGCCCGGCACGCTGCTGCTGATCCCCGGCATCTGGATGGCGATCTCGAAACTCCTGCCGATGCGCCGCAACGACGCTGCAACATCGACCCGCGCCGCCACCGCGCTGGCTTGGGAGGAGCGGGAAGCCGCCGCCTGGCGCTTCCTCGCTTGCTGGATCGTGCCGTCGTGGATCGTGTTCGAGATCGCGCCGACCAAGCTTGTCCACTACACCCTGCCGATGTACCCGGCCTTCGCGCTGATGGCGGGCGCCGCCGCCGACCACTGGTTTTCCACCAATGAGTGGAAGCAGGGCAAATGGATCTCCGCCGCCCTCTTCGCTGTCCTCACGCTCGGCATGGTCCTCGTCGCAACACCGCTCGTGCTTGACCCCATTCGCGCCAACGCCGCCGCTGACTTCGGTGATCTTTCCGCCCGCGTCTCCGCCGGTTGGCGCCAGGCCTGGGAAGCAACCGGCATCGGCATCTGGCCCGCCTTGCTCATCGCCGCCGCCGGCATCTGGACGCTCTATGCGCTGGTGAAAAAGAACGCCGCCGGCCTACTTGCAGGCCTCCTCGCCTGCTCGGCAGCGGGCGGCATCGGCTATCGTGCTGTCGTCCTGCCGAACCAGTCCTGGATGCTCGCCACCGGCGCCTCGCTCTCGGCGCTGCAGGAGCTCTGCGCCCTGCCTGAAGGAACAGCTGTTTCGCGCAACTCCGGCTGCGACCTGCAGAAATTCCGCCCGCCCAAGCGCATCAACGCGATCGCCTTCGCCGAGCCCAGCTTCGTGTTCCGGCTTGGCGACAAGATCGTTCTGCCGCCCGAAGTGACGGCGGTGATCCCGCCCGCCGCGGAAGACCCCCGTCCGGCCTGGCTGATCAATACCGGTGACAAGGAAGGCAAGGCCGCACTCGGTCAGCTGGTGAAAGCCGCCATTGCCGCCGACCGCTGCATCCGCTTCGCCCGGCGCTATGCGCTGAACTATTCGAACGGTGACCCGTCCGTGCTGGTCGCGGCCGTGGTCGAGCCTGCAGGCTGCCCCTCTGGCGTCGGGCGGCCTGATCTCCGCCAGTCGACCGACGAGGAAGACGAACCCGGTCTCGACAACTAGCTTCGCCGCATCCGCGCCCGCATCGACAACAGGAAACCGATCAGCGGCCCCAGCACCTGCGCCGCGAACTTCTCGCCTGGCGTTTCCGCGAACTTGCGAAAATAGCGGTTGAGCCCCGCGCCCTTGTGCTTCTCCACGACCAGCGCCGGCGCATCGCTCGTCGCGCCATGATGTAGCGCGGACGCCAACGGCGTGTAGATCACCGTGCCTCCCTCCGCTTCCGCCCGCCGGCACAGGTCAAGATCCTCGACGTGCAGGAAGTACCCTTCGTCAAACCCGCCCAGCCTGTCGAAGCTGGTGCGCGAGACGAACATCAGAGCCCCGCTCACCGCTTCCATCGGCACGGGGCCTTCCGGCTCCGGCTCCTCATTCCGGTTGATGCTCACAAAGCCCGGATTGATCGCCTTCAGCCACCCCAGCCCCAGGAAAGTCGCCGCCGCAGACCGCATCGTCAGCCGCCGCCGCCGCGCGCCGCGCTGCTCCTTGCCATCGCTTCCGAATATCCTTCCGCCCACAACCGCAGGCTCCGCCGCGCCCGCCAGCGCCGCCGACAGCGCCTCGACCGAACCGGGCTGCAGCACCGCATCCGGATTGATGATCAGCAGCCTGTCGCCCTTTGCCCGCGCCGCGCCGAAATTGACGCCCGCCGCAAACCCGCGATTGGCACCGCCGCCCACCACCTTGAGCCTGTCGGACCTGCCGTACAGCTCCTCGATCCGCGCTAGCGTTTCAGGCGGGTTGCCATTGTCCACCAGCACGATCTCGTCGATCGCCGGATCAGCATGCAGCGCGGCAAGGCAATCGAACAGCACGGGCCCGGTGTTGAAGCTCACCACCACCGCGCAAACCGTAGGCGCAGGCGGCGGCGCCACTTCCGGCTGCTTCTCCTCAGGCAACTCCGCCGCATACTCCTTCACGTCATGCAGCAGCGCGCGCATCTTCTTCTCGATCGCCGTAACGGCCGCATCGCCCTTCGCCCGAGCCGTGTGAAAATCCTCCGCAAGGTCGAACGCCGGATCGAGCACATCCGGCACGCTGTCCGGATCAAGCTCCTCCAGCACCGGATCGAGCGCGTGCGCCAGCCGGCTCAATTCCTCCGGCGAAAGCTCATCCACACGCACCGTCCCGAACGCCCGCGTCACATCGAGCGCCGTCGTCTTCCCACCAAGCTGCGAAAGCAGGCGCAGCGTGATCCGCTCGCCTGCCTCCTTCGCAATCCCGAGGTCCGTCAGTTCGAGGTGAGCCCCGCCGCCTTCGGAGATCGCCTGACCGGCCCACTGCTCGACGGCGGGAAGATCGGTCAGGCCGAGCCTCAGCCTAACGGCCATGACCCGCGCCTGATCCCCGATATGGCGGTCAGCGGTCACACGCTCGCCTTCGCCCGCTTGAGGTCAGGCGGCAGCGCTTCCTCGATGAGGAATTTCGCCGCTGCTTCCAGCGTCACCACTTCCTGCGCCTGACTGCCGAAGCGGCGCAGCGCCAGCTTGCGCTCCTCCGCTTCCTTGCCGCCGACCACCGCAATGACGGGCACCTTCTGCAGCGAATGCTCCCGGATCTTGTAGTTGATCTTCTCGCCGCGCGTATCGATCTCGACCCGCAGCCCCGCCTTGCGCAGCACGTCAGCTGCTTCCTTGGCGTAGCCGTCCGCCGCTTCCGAGATCGTCGCGACGACCACCTGCACCGGCGAGAGCCACATCGGGAACGCCCCGGCATAGTTCTCGATCAGCACACCGATGAAACGCTCGAGCGAGCCCAGGATCGCGCGGTGCAGCATCACCGGCTTGTGCTTCTGCCCGTCCTCCGCAACGAACTCCGCGCCGAGCCTTTCGGGCAGCACGTAGTCGTTCTGGATCGTGCCGCACGTCCACGTCCGGCCGATCGCGTCCTTCAGCTGGAAGTCGAGCTTGGGCGCATAGAATGCCCCGTCGCCCGCCGCGATCACGGCCTCGACGCCGGCCTTGCGCGCCGCGTTCATCAGCTGGCCTTCCGCCATGTCCCAGAACGCATCCGTGCCGGCGCGTTTCTCCGGGCGCGTGCCCAGCGTAATGTGGTCGCGCGTCAGGCCGAAATCCTCATGGATCGAGGAAGCAAGCCGGATGAAGGCCGCCACCTCGTCCTCGATCTGGTCCTCGCGGCAGAAGATGTGCGCATCGTCCTGCGTGAACGCCCGCACGCGCATCAGCCCGTGCAGCGCGCCCGACGGCTCATACCGGTGGCACGCTCCGAACTCCGCCATGCGCAGCGGCAGGTCACGATACGACTTCTGCCCGAACTTGAAGATCTGCACGTGGCCCGGGCAGTTCATCGGCTTCAGCGCCAGCGTCTCCTCCTCGGCCGTCTCCGCGACGAACATGTTCTCGCGGTAATTCTCCCAGTGGCCCGACTGCTCCCAGAACCGCTTGTCCAGCACCTGCGGCGTCCGCACCTCATGATACCCGGCCGCCGCCAGACGCCGGCGCATATAGGCTTCGATCGTCTGCCAGATGCGCAGGCCCTTCTCGTGCCAGAACACCATGCCGCGACCCTCTTCCTGCATGTGGAAGAGATCGAGCTCGCGGCCAAGCTTGCGGTGGTCGCGCTTCTCGGCTTCCTCGATGCGCTTGAGATAGGCGACAAGGTCGGCCTCGTTGGCCCACGCCGTGCCGTACATCCGCTGCAGCATCTCGTTATTGCTGTCGCCGCGCCAGTACGCCCCCGCCAACTTCAACAACTTGAACGCCTTGGGCAACTTGCCCGTCGACGGCAGGTGCGGCCCGCGGCACAGATCGCTCCATTGCCCGCCATGCGAGTACAGCGTTATCGCCTCGCCCGGCGGGATGATGTCGTCGATGATCTGCGCCTTGTAGTCCTCACCCAGCTTCTTGAAGTGCGCGATCGCGTCGTCCTTGCTCCATACCTCGCGGTTGATGGGAAGATCACGATCCACGATCTCCTTCATCTTCGCTTCGATCTTGGCGAAGTCATCGGTCGAGAACGGCTCCTTGCGCGCGAAGTCGTAGTAGAAGCCATCCTCGACCGTCGGCCCGATCGTCACCTGCGTTCCGGGGAAAAGCTCCTGCACCGCCTGTGCAAGAACGTGCGCCGCGTCGTGCCGGATCAGGTCCAGCGAGTCCTTGGCGTTGATGTCCAGCAGCTCCAGCGAAACGTCGCCCTCGAGCGGCCGTTTCATGTCGTAGAGCTTCCCGTCCACCTTCGCGATCACCGACCGCTTGGCCAGCGACTTGGAGATGGCTTCCGCAATCGTCAGCGGCGTGGACCCGTCCGGGTACTCCCGCTTCGAGCCATCGGGGAAGGATACGTTGATCATGGTCGTGTCTTTCGTGTTCCGCGGACGGATAAAGCACTTCGCCGGGTCTTTGAACCCGCCATCCAGTTTTGATTTTGAGAGGTCCTTGGAACTTAGGGGCGGGCGGTTTCGGACCGGTCCACGCTCCAGACGCCATAGCGCCAGGGCGCGAACCACCGCGCGCCGGTGCTAGTTAGGGTCGGCGCCGGGTCCCACCCGTGCGATCCTCCGGGCCGGCAGCGGCTGAACCGCGCCAGGGCCATCCACGATCCCGCCCACACCCCATGCCGGGACACGCATTCCGCGCAGTATTCCGAGCACGAGGGCTCATGCCGGCAACGCACGCCCAGCGCGACGAACGCCGGTGACAGCGTCGCCTTGTAGCCCTTCAGCAGGGCGCCCATGACGGGCTTGTATTGGGCGGCTTGAGCCATGGGCCGCATATAGCCCCGGCGGCCTTAACAATCAAACCGGGGGCCCTACCGGGTCACTTTCACAAACGTCCCGACATGGCCCTTGTCGGCCCCCGCCGGTGTAACCGTGTAGCGATCGCCCATCAGCTTCCACACCAGGTCCGGCGTTTCCTGTCCCGGCTTCGATCCGAGCCGGATCTCGTCCCCGGTGCGCTTGCCATAGCCGACCAGCTTGCCGCCGTTCGAATAGAAGTACTCATACACCAGCTCCCCACTCGCCTTGTCGAGCAGATAGACGCTGACGCCTTCGTAGATCACCTCACCCTTCGGGGTCCGCACCTTGTGCGTGTCGGTCACCATCTTGCCGCCGACCGCCGTCTCGAAGCAGTGCGTATCGGTATTGGGTCCGGCGTCGTCCATCTGCGTGCGCCAGCATGAACCCGTGAGCCCCGCGAACACCTCGCCCGGCTGCGCCTGCGCGAACGCAGCGCCGCCCTGCGCGATGAGGCCAAGCACAAGAATGCGAAACGCCAGCATGTCCGTTCCCCGCGAATGGCCAACAATCTGCGGATTCAGATATCGCGAGTCAAACCCGCTTCCACACCGCGTGCACGATCTCGCTGCGCACGCCAAAGCCCAGCTTCGTGTAAAGCGCCACGGCCGGCGCATTGTGCGTATAGGTGTGCAGGAACGGCGTATCACCCTCGCGCAGGATCCGCTCGCCCACCTGTTGCAGCAGCGCTCCGCCCAACCCGCGCCCCTGCCAGTCCGGATGCGTGCACACCGCGCTGATCTCGCGATACCCGGGAACGCACAGCCGCTCCCCCGCCATCGCCACAAGCCTCCCGTTTTCACGCACGCCGATGAAGCGCCCCAGCGTATGCGTCCGCTTACGGAACGGCCCCGGTCGCGTCAGCAACGCAAGCTCCAGCATCTCCGCCGCATCCGCCTCAGCGAGCGGATGCGCGCCAACGTCACGCGCCAGGCGCGCGAACTTGGCTGCCGTCATCTGGAAGCAGGCCGCTTCGGTCCCCATGATCCCCGCCGGCGCCTTGGGCGGCGCAACTTCGAGGAACGACACGTCGTCGGCATCCGGGATCAGCTTCACGAGCTCGGCCACCGCCTCCGCCGATCCATCCCGCGCCGCCACGAACGGGCTCACATCGACGGGAAACCGCCGGGCAATGCCTTTGCCCGAACCAAACGCCGCTTGCCGCGTCTCCAGCGCACTCCAGATCGGCCTATCGAGTAAATGACTCCCGAGAACATGGCTCACAATTCGAGATCCCAGAACTCGCTCGTCGCCTTGCCGCCCCAGTCGTCGTGGCTTTCCTCGCCCATCTTCACGAAGCCGAGCTTGTCATAGATCGCCCGAGCCGCCGTCAGTTCCTTGTGCGTCCACAGCGTCACGCGCCTGTATCCCTTCGCCCGCGCAAAGCTCACGCACTCTTCCACGAGCTTGCGCCCCAGCCCCATTCCCCGCGCGAACGGCTCGAGCAGCAGCAGGCGTACTCGCGCCACATCCGCCTTCTTCGTCTTGGGATCGTCCTTCACCAGCATAACGCAACCGGCCCGCACGCCATCGACTTCGGCAATCCAGCACTTCTCCAGCTGCGGATCGAAGTTCTTCACGAAGTCCGAAACGATGCCTGCACACATGCCCTCGAACGGACCGCGCCAGCCGTATTCCTCGCCATAGAGCGTCCCATGCCGCTCGATCATCCAGCCGATATCGCCCGGCCCCGGATCGCGCAGCACATACCTGCGCTCCCTGCCGCCTGGCTCGCCCAGCAACGCCTCGATCTCGCGCATCGCGCTCACCAGCCGCTGACGCTGCCCCGCGCCCAGCTTGGCCAGCATCCCCGTTGTCTGCGCCACCTGTCGCTCATTCGCCGCCGCGAACTGCTTCTTCCCTTTGGCTGACAGACCGAGAAAACTCACCCGCGCGTCCGCTTCGGATCGCGTCCGCGTCACCAGTCCGTCCTTCTCGAATTTCTGAAGCATCCGGCTGAGATAGGCCGCGTCGAGGTCGAGCGCCTTGCCGACATCGCTCGCAGTCACGTCGTCGCCATTCGCGATCTCGAACAGCACCCGCATCTCGGCCAGCGACCATGGCGTGTCGAGGAAGTTCTTCCGCAGGACGCCAACCTCCCGCGTGTAGAACCGATTGAACCTGCGAACGGATGCGATCTGCGATTGCGACGGAGCGCTCATGCCCCACGCTCGCGCATATAGTTGACTAAGTCAAGTATCAGGCCGCCCGCTTCTCCAGCGCCTGTTTCATGGCCTCCACCACGGCCTCGAAGGCCAGCATGGTCGACGTATGCCGCGGCGGATATTCCCGCACCGGCTGCAGGTGACGCAGCTCCCAGAACTCGCCCTGCGGGGGCTCCGCGCCGTCCTTCAGCATCGCCTTCAGCGAATCGCGCGCCGCTTCCATTTCCGCCAGCGACCGCCCGATCGCATGCCGCGCCAGGATCGACGTCGCCGCCTGACCCAGCGCGCACGCCTTGGGATCGACCGCGATCGCCGCAATCCGTCCCTCGCTGTCCAGCTTCACATCCACCTGCACGGTCGACCCGCAAACGCGCGACACCTTCAGCGAAGATCCCTCAGCATCGGCCAGCGCCCCGACATGCGGAATATCCGCCGCCAGCTCGAGCACCCGGTTGTGATAGAGTTCGCCAAACATGGAACCTAGATCGGCCCGAACGGCCCCAGGATCAAGGCGTCTATTCGTCAGCCATGACAGGCGGCGACAATTCCTTCATCCACGCCTTGGGCTTTTCGGCGAACAGCGCCGCTCCAGTTGCCCGCGCGCCCGTCACCAGCGCCTTGCGCCGCACCTCGAGCACATCGCGGAACCCGCGCGGCGCCTCGCGCCAGCCTTTGGTTCCCGCCTTCACCACTTCGATGTCCTGCGCCTCGCCCAGCAGTCCCGCCAGGTCCCGCACCGCCGCCACACGCTGCTCCAGCGCGTCCGGAAATGTCAGCCGCAACAGCCTCGCCTGCAGCGCGTGGTACTTCGCCTGCTTCCGCCATTCGTGGAGCAGTTCCGGCTTTTCGTGTTCCAGCGCCTTCTTCATCGCCGACCGCGCCAGCTTGTAGGTCTCGCCCAGCGCTTCAGCCATCTCCTCGCGCCCGCCATCGGCGATCTGCGGGATCAGGTCCTCGGCCCGCTTGTCCATCGCGCCCACGAAATCCGCGATCGCCGCCGCCGCATCCACCTGCGTCCGGTTCGTCGCGAACCGCTCGCCCAGCTTGCGCGTCATCGCCGATCCGATCCGCGTCGCCAGGAACGGCCGCAGCGTATCCAGCGCCTCCAGCCGCGCCCCGGCATCGCGCAGCTCCGAGAGCTTGCGCGCCTGGTCGCGCCACCACCGGTTTTCCTTGCGGTAGACCTTCTCCCCGATCAGCGGCTTGGCCAGCCGTAGCGCCGCCCGCACGCGCTTGCATCGCACCCGCGCCTTGTGCGCGAACGCCGACGGGTCCTGCCCCGCCTCCACGCATTCGACAGACAGCTTGGCCACCTGCTCGGTGATCACGCGCGTCAGCCCGGCCCCGGGCGTCTCGTGGGGCGCCAGCACAAAGCTCATCTGAGGCTTATTTCCCTTTGCGCTTCTCTTCGGCCTTGCGCAGGTCGTCGCGGCGCTGGACGCGCGAATAGTGCGCCCGCGGCTCCCGCTCGTTCGACAGGAAGTCGACGGTCCATGTGTGGATGATTTCGTTGTCGCGATAGAGCCGTTCGCACGACAGCGTCGGCTTGCCCGCCCCGGCGCCGTCCTCGCAGTTGAAGCCGTCCTGCGTCAACGTCGCCTTGGCCCGGGCTTCATCGCCCACATTGTAGGTGCGCGTGATGTACGACCGGAAGTCCGCGTCCACTGCCGCATCCGCATCCCGGTCCCAGAAGCCGAACTGCGTGCCGGCCGGACCCGGCCCCTGCGGCGGACGCGGCCCCCCGCCCGTCAACGGATCCGACGCACAGGCTCCCGCCATCAGCGCCACTGCAATCCCGACTGCCACAAGCCTCATGGCCCGACCTTCCTCTGACACAAGCCAAGCATAGGCCGCGCCACCGCCCCGTCAAAGGGCTGCGCCGCAGCGCTCACAACTGGTTTCAGACCCTTACAGCCTCCGCCATGTCGAGCCGCCCGGCCCGTCCATGATCTCGATGCCCTCTTCCGCCAGCGCCTTGCGGATCTGGTCGGCCGCCGCGAAGTCCTTCGCCTTGCGGGCGTCGATCCGCTGCTGCACCAGCGCGTCGATCCGCTTGGCGTCTGTCGCATCGCCCCGCGCCCAGTCATCCGGATCGCGCTGCAGTAGCCCCAGCAGCGCGCCCGCCGCCAGCATCTGCCCCTTCAGCCGCGGCCAGTCAGCTGGCTCCGACTTGTTCGCCTCCGTCGCCAGCGCCGACAGCTCCGCCAGCGCCAGCGGCGTGTTGAGATCATCGCATAGCGCCGCCACGAGTCCCTCCGGCGCGTCGACATCATCCGCCTCCGCATCCTTCATCCGCCGCAGCGCATTGTAGAGCCGGTCCAGCGTCGCCTTCGACTGCGTGAGCAGCGCCTCGGTGAAATCCAGCGGCCCGCGATAATGCGCCGACATCAGCGACAGCCGCAAAGTCTCGCCGTCATACGCCTTCAGCAGGTCATGCACGAGTTTCACATTGCCGATCGACTTCGACATCTTCTCGCTGTCGATCGAGAGGAAGCCATTGTGCAGCCAGTAATTGGCCATCGGCTTCCCGTGGCTGCACTCGCTCTGCGCGATCTCGTTCTCATGGTGCGGGAAGATCAGGTCGAGCCCGCCGGCATGAATGTCCAGCGTCTCGCCCAGCACGGCCTTCGCCATCGCCGAGCACTCGATATGCCAGCCCGGCCTGCCCTCGCCCCAGGGCGATGGCCAGCGCGCCTCCTTCGGCTCGCCTGCCTTCGCCGCCTTCCACAGCGCGAAGTCCGCCGGATCCTTCTTGCCGCCATCGACCTCGACGCGCGCTCCGGCGACCATGTCGTCCCGGCTCCGCCCCGACAGCTTCCCGTAGTCCTTCATCGAAGGCACGTGGAACAGCACGCCGTTCTGACCCTGATAGGCGTGCCCCTTCGCCACCAGGTCCTCGATGATCGCGACCATGCCGCCGATGTGCTCGGTCGCATGCGGCCGGAAGGTCGGCTCGATCACGCCCAGCGCGCCCATGTCCTCGCGGTATATCCGCTCGTAGAAGGCCGTTATCTCGGCGATCGGCCGGCCGGTTTCCGCTGCGGCGGCGATGATCTTGTCGTCCACATCCGTGATATTGGCCGCGTAGACGACGTGATCCGCCCCGTACTTTGCGCGCAGCAGGCGAAACAGCACGTCGAATGCGACGGGAGGCCGCGCATTGCCGATATGGGCGTAGGAATAGACCGTCGGTCCGCAGACATACATCGTCACCCGCTGCGGGTTTTGCGGCGAAAAGACCTGCTTTTCGCGTGTCAGCGTGTTGTGAAGGCGGATGTCCATAGGCGGTCTTTTCGTTCCGTTAGGAATATTGAATGAGGGTTTTGCGTTGCACTGACTGGCGTTTTCGTGAGAGGCGCCTATGTCTCACGCACGCCGGACCCGATCAATCTGGTTGGCAGGACGTGCGTACAACTAGGGTGTCGTGATGCCCGGGCGCTGATTTCCTGAGGAAATAGCTCCCCAGTAACGGAAGGACCGGCCATGGACGCCGTGATCAAAGGCAAGGCCAAGGCCGAAGCAGAGCCCTTCAAGCGCCCCTCGCGGGATGAAGCTGAGGACGCCGTCCGCACGCTGATCGCGTGGGCGGGCGATGATCCCAAGCGCGAGGGCCTGATCGACACGCCCGGACGCGTCGTCGAAGCGTATGAGGAGTGGTTCCGTGGCTATCGTGAAGACCCCTCCGAATACCTCAGCAAGACGTTCGAAGACGTGAAGGGCTACGACGACATCGTCATGCTCACCGACATCGATGTGGAATCGCATTGCGAACACCACATGGCGCCGTTTTTGGGCAAGGCGTTCGTCGCCTACATGCCGCTCGACAATGTCGTCGGCATCTCCAAGCTCGCCCGCGTCGTCGAGATCTACGCCAAGCGCCTGCAGACGCAGGAGACCATGACCTCGCAGATCATGAACGCGATCCAGGATACGCTGAAGCCGATGGGCGTCGCCGTCATGATCGACGCCAAGCACGAGTGCATGACCACCCGCGGCGTCCACCATCCGAACGTCTCGACGATCACCACCCAGTTCTCGGGCGTGTTCAAGAGCGACAAGGAACTTCGCGAACGCTTCCTGCGTCTGGCGGGGAAATAAGCGAACGCGCTAGCCTGTCGCACAACGGCAGCCTAAGCCTTCACGATCCATGGGGGGGACTTCATGCATCGTATCGCGATCGCCTGCGCACTGTTCTTTGTGGATTGCGCGTCCACGCCGCCTTCTACTCCCCTGGACAAGACCGCCATGGCTCGCCGCCTCGCTGAACTCGGCAACTCGCCCGAATATTGGAACACATACGCGGAGGCCATTGTCGAGGAAGCGATGAACCGCCTTCCTGACTTTTCCGATATCTGCGAAACCGCAGTCGATCTCGACGGCTGTGAAGCGTTCGGAAAAAAAGCGACCTCCGAGATCAAAACCGCCTTGGACGCCTCCGCGGGGCGGATCGAATCGTTCCGGCCCAGCCTGATTGAAGACGAAGCCAGAGCGAATGCGGAAATCTACACGAGCGAAGAACTCAAGGTAATGCTCGATCTCTGTGACTCGCCGCTAGGTCAGTCGATGCACGCAAGAGCGCCCGCCATGACGAAGTTGATGGCGCGGCTCCAACATGATCGGCTGAGGCCGTGGTCATCAGAGATGCACAGCGTATGGGAGCTGATCTACCAGCGTCGTATTCCAGAGCTCGAGCCATTCTTCACGGAATCCACCGAAGACAACTGAGCAAAACGGGGGAAACACGATGGTCGGACACTATCAGCAAGGCTCGCTCGGCCTCGAATTCCGCCAGCCGGCGCGCATCTTCGTCCTGCTCGGCTGGCTCGCCGCCGGCGTCTTCAACCCCGCCGCCTACTTCGCCTACATGCTCTGGGGCATGAAGGAGTTCGACTACCAGATCTGGACCTGGCACGCCGCCGCCCCGCTCGAGCTCGGCATCCTCTTCGCCCTCATGTTCCTGCGCGAGGGCGGTTTCGGCATCACGGCCGTCGCGATCTTCACCATCCTCTCGATCCTCGCAGCCTGCGCCGTCAGCGGCCCGATCTACGCCTTCACGACCTGGGCCTTCCAGCAGAACGGCGTCTCGCTCGGCCTCCTCGGCTGGTATCCGGTCAACGATTTTGACACCGCCATTGGAATGTCCGGCTCCTATATCCGCGCCTCGCTGATCTTCGCCGGCCTCGCCGCCATCCCCGCCGTGATCCTCCTGCGGATCGTGACGTTCCGGCGCGTGAAACCGAGGCCCAAGGCGGCGCCAGCAGTTTCCAACCCGCTCTGACCCTCCCGCCCTTGTCCCGTTCGGGCGCGAGGGCGTAAGAGACCGCATGAGCTTCGCCCCACCCCTTTCCGGTTCCGAGCAGGATGAAACCATCGAGCTTCGCCCGAAGTTCGACACCGACGGCCTGATCGCCGCCATCACGCAGGATGCGGATACAGGCGAGGTCCTGATGCTCGCCTGGATGAACGCCGAGGCGCTGCAGCTCACGATCGACACCGGCCGCGCCGTCTACTGGTCCCGCTCGCGCAAGGCGCTCTGGCGCAAAGGCGACACCTCCGGCCACGAACAGCACGTGCAGGAAATTCGCATCGACTGCGACCAGGACGCGATCCTCCTGAAAGTCCGCCAGACCGGCGCCGCCTGCCACACCGGCCGCCGCTCATGCTTCTACCGCATCGCCTCGAACACCGGCCTCAAGGAAGTCTGATGAAACGCTGGGCCGCCGCTCTCCTCTGCGCGGCCCTCGCCGCCTGCGCCACCCCGGTCTTCCAGTCCGATATCGCCAGCGGCCCAACGCCCTGGACAAAGACCACCTTCGACAACGCGCCTGAGGATTTTTCCTTCGCCGTCGTCGCCGATCTCGAGTCCGGCTACCGCCCCGGCGTGTTCGATGTCGCCGTCGCCGAACTCAATCTCCTCCGCCCGAGCTTCGTTCTCACCATCGGCGACATGATCGACGGCGGCACGGAAGACGAAGCCGAGCTCCAGCGCCAGTGGACCAGCTTCGACGCGATGGTCGACCGCCTCCACGCGCCCTACTTCCACATCGCCGGCAACCACGACATGACCAACCTCACCCAGCGCAAGGTGTGGGAAGAGCGCTATGGCCGCCGGTTCTACCATTTCATCTATGGCAACGTCCTCTTCCTCGCCCTCGACACCGAGGACTATCCGCCCACGAAGATGAAGCAGATCTACGAACAGCGCGCCGAATTCCTCGCGGCACGCAAGAAAGACCCGGTCGCCGCCGAGAAGCTCCCCTATCGCTCGCTCAAGGAGTCGCGCACTGGCGAGATCGGCGACGAACAATCCGCCTATTTCGAGAAAGTCATCGCCGATCATCCCGAAGTTCGCTGGACCATTCTGCTTTTTCACAAGCCCGTCTACGAGCGCACCGACGGCCTCGGCCTCTCGCGTATCGAAGCGGCGCTGAAAGGCCGGCCCTACACCGTGCTCAACGGCCACCTGCATCGCTACAGCTACAGCGAGCGCCCCTCTCCCGATGGCGCGAAGCGCGACTACATCATGCTGGGCACGACCGGCGGCGAGCGTGGCTTCGATGGCTCGGCCGGCGCCGTCGATCACTTCATGTGGCTGCGCATGGGAAAGGACGGCCCGTCCATCGTGAACGTCCGGCTCGACGGCGTGTTCGACAAGACGGGCGCCATCCCCGCCGGCGGCGCGAAACTCTGCCTCGATCATGGCGGTCCCAACTGTCCGCCCGAAACGCCGCCCCGCTAGCGCGTGGCGATACTGTGCAGTATCACGGTGGCGGAAGACATCCGGAGAGACGCCCATGCTGAAGTCTGCCGCCGCCCTCGCGGCCGCCCTCATGCTCACCGCGTGCGCATCCGCCCCGGCCAGCGAGGCGCAGACCAAGGTTGTCGACCCCGCCTCCGTTGGCTGGAACCAGGCCGCGCTGGACGATGTGATCAGCTACGTCGCCAGCCAGAAATCAACCGGCCTCGTGATCATTGAAGACAACAAGATCATCGCTGAAAAACTCTGGCCGCTTCCGGCCGACGTTGGCGCCTTTGCCGGCTTTGTTCACGGCACGGCCGCTGATGGCGCCATCCTCGAGGACGTCGCCTCGCAGCAGAAGAGCTTCGTCGCCATCCTCGCGGGCGTTGCGATCGACAAGGGCCTGCTCGATCTCTCGAAGCCGGTATCGTCCTACATTGGCGCCGGCTGGTCGAAGGCGGCGCGGGAACAGGAAGCCGCCATCACCGTCCGCAACCTGATGGAGATGAATTCCGGCCTGAAGGAAAACCTCACCTTCGAAGCTGCACCTGACACCAAGTTCTTCTACAACACCCCCGCCTACGCGATCATGAAGCCGGTGCTCGAAGCCGCCTCGAAACAATCGCTCGATGCGATCACACAGGCCTGGCTCGCCAAACCCGCCGGCATGCACGACACCGCATGGCGCAAGCGCCCCGCGCAATTCTCCGATGTCGGCAATCCCACCGGCCTCGTCACCACGCCGCGCGACATCGCCCGCATGGGCCAGCTCGTGCTCGACGGCGGCGTCGCCGCTGACGGCACGCGCGTGATCTCGAAACAGCAGCTCGACGCCCTCTTCGTGCGCACGAAGACGAACCCGTCCTACGGCCATCTCTGGTGGCTCAACGGCGCGAGCGAAACCGTCAATGTCGGCGCCAATTCTCCGAAACGCGCAGGCCAGCTCATCCAGGCAGGTCCCGCCGATCTTGTCGCCGCCCTCGGGGCGCAGGACCGCAAGCTGTTCATCGTCCCCAGCCGCAAGCTGATCGTCGTCCGCACAGGCCAAGCCACACCGGACAAGGACTTCAACGAGAAGATCTGGACCCTGCTGAACAAGGCGATGCCCCAACATTAACGCAGTCGTCCGCAGTTAATGTTTCGCCCCAGCTTCTCCCCATTTCAGGCCTGTAATCCGCCCCAAGCGGGCGCGAGGCTTCCTCATCATCAGATGGGGATCTGAAAGATGAAGAACGCCATTCTCGCCACCGGCGCCGCGCTTCTGCTCGCCGTGCTGCTCTCCTCGCCCACTTTCGCCCAGACCGCCAAGCCGCCCGTCAATGCCGCACCCGCTCCGGCGCCTGTCGCGGTTGAGCAACCTGCCGCCGATGTTCCGATCGACGCACTGATCGAAACCGCGAGCACGCCGGAAGATCGCATCGCCCTTCTACGCCGCTGCGCCGGCCCGCCGCCGCGCCCGATGCCCGCACAAGTCGCCAAGGTCGAGCCCGCCTCGGAACCTGCGGTAATCGCGCAGTAGCCCTCACGGGCGCGTCATCGCGCCCGCCCTGTCCCATCCTGCGCGAACTGTGATAGCTTCACGCGTTCGCATGAGGTTGGGATCATGAGATACGCGCTTGCCGCTCTTGTTTTCGCTACTCTGACCGTCGCGCCCGCGATGGCGCAACAGAATCAGGAACAGCCCCGCACGCCCGATGATGGCGTCGGCGTCGACTACACGCAGCCCTACATGAACGATCTGCTGCTTCGCATTGAGCCGCTGAAGGATGGAACGCTGATCTATGATCGCCTCCAGCCGTGCGAGAAGGAGTTGCTGGAGTACCAGCGCAACCGGAGTCTCGAGCTGCTTGAAACATTCAGGGCCTGCGTCGACCGCGAGCGGGAGACGCTCGAACGCTACGGCGCGACGCCCGCACCGGGCGGCAGGTCGCCATTCTACGTTCCGGAACCCGGGTCGGCGCCGCTTGTGCGCCCCCTGCCTCTCGCGCCTACGCATCCGAACGCGCAGAACTAGTCGATGAAACCGCCCTTCATTGTTGTCGCTTCAGTGGCTCTCGCGGCGCCTGTTCTGGCGCAGCCGGCATCCGGCCGTGCCGATTGGACGAAGCCCGTCACCGGCGTCGATGCGCCGGTTCCAGCAGCAAGCGCCGAGGACAGGACGCTGTCCGTCACCGTCGAGCTGATTTCAGCAAAAACCAATCGCGACGAATCCGGCCCGCCCCTGCCGCCGCCATGCGAGCCGCCGGTGACGAAGGCGAACTCCGCCAAGCCGCCGCCAGCGCCCTGCCCGCTGCCGCCGCGCTAGCTTCTGGCGCCCATCTTCCCGGGCGACGGGACTTCCCATCTTCCGCAGGCGTGCTAACGCAATCCGACACCTACGGAGGATGCGTACCCATGAAGAGCCAAGCCATCGTCGCCTACGGCAAACCGCTCGAGGAAGTCATCTCCGAAATTCCCACGCCAAAGGGCACGGAAGTGGTGGTGAAGATCTCCCACTCCGGCGTCTGCCATTCGGACGTCCACCTGCAGGACGGACACGTCGACATCGGCGACGGCGACAAGATCGACTGGTCCAAGGGCCGCACGCTGCCTCACACGCTCGGCCACGAGATCGAAGGCACGCTCCACGCTGTGGGTCCCGATGCACAGGCCGCGCTCGAAAGCCGCAAGGTCGGCCAGCGCTTCGTCGTCTTCCCGTGGATCGGCTGCGGCGAGTGCGCCACCTGCAAGCGCGACCAGGAACACATCTGCTCGAAACCGCGCCAGCTCGGCATCCAGGTCGCCGGCGGCTACTCGGAATATGTCCTCGTGCCGCATCCGAAATACCTGCTGGACGCGACCGGCGTGCCCGAAGGCCTCGCAGCTACGTACATGTGCTCGGGCATCACGGCGTTCTCGGCGCTCAAGAAAGTCCGCACCGCCTATGAAGGCGAAGCGATCGCCATCGTCGGCCTCGGCGGCGTCGGCATGATGGGCCTGCAGTTCGCGCGCGCCATGTTCCCGAACAACAAGATCGTCGGATGCGACATCGACCCGAAGAAGCTGGAAGCCGCCAAGGCCGCCGGCGCGCACGCCGTCTACAATTCGAAGGATGCCGAGAGCCTGAAACAGCTGAAACTCGACACGGGCGGCGGCGTTGCTGCGGCGGTCGACTTCGTCGGCTCGACGCCCTCGCTCAACTTCGCCAACGGCGCCATCCGCCGCGGCGGCGAGATCATCGTGGTCGGCCTGTTCGGCGGCAAGTTCGCGGCGCCGATCCCCACCTTCCCGGGCCGCCCCTACTCCATCGTGGGCTCGTACACGGGCCCGCTCGGCGAAACGCGCGAGATGATGGAACTCGTCCGCGCCGGCAAGATTGCGCCGATCCCGGTGGAAATGCGCCCGCTCGACCAGGCCGATCGCACGCTCAACCAGCTGCGCGAAGGCACGATCGTCGGCCGCGTGGTGCTGAAGCCGTAAGGCCTAGGCTGCGGCCGCCAGAAGCTCGCGCTCGCCCATCACGGCGGCGATTTTCGCCGTCAGCTCGCGCTGGTCCAGCGGCTTCGAGACATAGTCCGACATGCCGAGTGCGAGATATTTCTCACGGTCCCCGCTCATCGCGTCGGCCGTCAGCGCGATCACCGGCAGCTCACGCCACGCCTCGGCGCTGCCGCGGATGCGCCGGATCGCTTCCTTGCCGTCCATGACCGGCATGTGCACGTCGAGCAGGACAAGGTCGAACTCCTCGTCGTGCAGGCGGTCCAGCGCCTCCTGGCCGTTCACTGCCTCGACGAATTTCGGCGACAGCTGCGCAGTGAACAGCTTCACGACCTGGCGGTTCACCGCATTGTCGTCGACCAACAGGATCTTGATGCCGCGCAGACGCTTGACGGAGGCCTCGCTGACCGCCGGAACCGAAGGCTCCCGCACCGAAACCGGCGTCGTCTCGCTGACAGCTTCGGCGATGAAGGTCAGCGTAAAGGTCGAACCCTCACCGGGCTCACTATCAACGGTCACGTCGCCGCCCATCAACTGCGCCAGCTGGCGCGTGATGGCGAGGCCAAGGCCTGTGCCGCCGAAGCGCCGCGTGATGGTGGCGTCGGCCTGCGTGAAGGTCGAGAACAGCTTCGTGCGCACCGCCTCGGTCATGCCGATGCCGGTGTCTGTTACGGCGACGCTGATGCGCCACTTGCCTTCTTCCAGCTCCGTGGAGCTGACCTTCATCCGGACTTCGCCGCGCTCGGTGAACTTGATCGCGTTGGACAAGAGGTTGCCCACGCACTGGCGCACGCGCACCGGGTCATAGTGCATTAGCGCCGGCAGGCCGTCCTCGATCTCGAGATCAATCTTGAGGCCGCGCTCCACCGCCTTGGACAGGAAGAGCTGGCGCAGGCGGTCGAACGTCACGGCGAGTTCGCCGTCGACGCAGGCGATCTCCATCTTGCCGGCCTCGATCTTGGAGAGGTCCAGCACGTCGTTGAGCAGCGCGGTCAGCGTCTTGCCCGACTCGAGAATGACATCGACCTTCTCGCGCTGGTCCGTCAGCAGCCCGTCATTGACCAGCGATTGCGCCATGCCGAGCACACCGTTGAGCGGCGTCCGGATCTCGTGACTCATGGAGGCGAGGAAGTTGGATTTCGCGATCGTCGCGGCTTCCGCCTGCTTCTTGGCTTCGATCAGGGCGAGCTCGGCCTGCTTCTCTTCCTGGATGTCCAGCATCAGGCCGACAGCGCGCACCGGCACGCCATGCTCGTTGCGCTGGACGCGCATGAAGATGCGAACCCACGGCTCGTTGCCTTCGGGCCGATAGAGGCGTGCATCGATCGACTCGACTTCCGGTGAACGCAGGCAACGCTCCCAGCTCTCACGCACCGCCGGAATGTCGTCGTCATGATACATGCCGAACGGGCGCATGGAATGCCGCGCCAGCGCTTCCGGTCCGGCAAGTTTCTGGTATTGCGGCGACGTCCAGCGTTCGGACGAACGCAGGTCGATCTCATAGACGCCCGCGTTCGCCGCCGACATGGCGATCTCGAGACGGTCGTTCATAACGGCCGCCTGGTCGCGCGCGTCAATCAGTTCGGTGATGTTCTGCGACAGGCCGAAGATCTCATACTTGCCCGACGGCAGCTTCCGGCCCGAGACGAACTGCGCCAGCGTGTGGCGCCACGTGCCATCCGGCTTGCGTCGGCGGAGGTGCAGCGTCGCCGTGCCGCCCTGAAGCGTCAGTCGCTCGCGGACCTGCCGGTCCTTCTCGATATCGTCCTGGTGAAGGTCCTTCACGATCTCGGCGAGATTGTAAGCCGGAAGCGGGCCGCCCCGACGAACCAGCGCTTCGGAGAAATGGAAGGTCTCATCGTCCGGGTTGTAGCGGAACATGCCGATGTCGGCGTCGCGCATCAGCCGGTCGCGCACGTCGATCGCAGCGACCAGCTTGCTCAGCATCGACCATTCGGCGGTCACGTCCGCGAACGTGACGAGGCCCATCTCGCCGGCGCGGCTGCGCTTCGGTCTGAGCCACTTCTCGCCGCGCGGATGCGCGAAACGATAGACGACGCCGTCGCCGTAGGATTTGTGTTCCTGCGACGTCGACTCGAGGAATTCGGTCAGGCCGCTGCCGATCGCCCCATCACGCGCCGCACCCATGATGTGCAGGAACGGCTCGTTGGCGCTCGTGATGCAGCTGTCATCATCAATGCACACGGCCGCTAGCCCGAGCGATCCAAGTTGCTCAAGCAACGCGAGAGCGTTGACGCCGGAAGGTGCTGACAAGGCCGATCGCCCCCTTGGGCGGAAAAAATCAACAATACAACCCGCGCAAACCCTAGAGCGGGGCTGTTAATGCGGCCTTTCCGTGTGGGGCAGAATCCACGGCAATGCCGGCGATTTCCCTGCAACCGCAGCGGAAAATCAGGTTATCCAGAGGTGATCCTGTCGGCTGCGACAATCTTCTGCAGGCCGCCCATCGCGCCGCTGGCCTCGATCCGAGCGACGAACCGGGCGTCCGTCGATGCAAAATAGTCCCGTGACCTGATCGTCGAGACCTTCACGTATTCGGCCTCGACCCGATCGGCTTTCAGCGTCACCAGCGTGAAGCCCTTGGCGAAGGCGTTGTAGTACAGCACTTCGTCATTGGCCTCGGCCATCAGCCAGTTCAGCTCCTCAAAGGGCGTGCTGTCGCCTGCCCCGTTCGAAGTCACGGACGTGCAGGCGAACTCCACCCCGCGCTGCTGGCCGGCATTGTCATGCAGCTGGTTGGCCCATGCGGTATGCGTGTCGCCCGCCAGCGTGATGAGCCTGGCGTTCGCCGCCTTCGCCGACGCATAAAGCCGCTCGCGCGCGCCCGGGAAACCGCACCAGGAATCCATGTTCCATTCCAGGCCATAGCGCGCCATTCCGTAATAGCGTTTCGTGCCCTGCGAGACCTGCGCATACTTCTCGGGCGGCAGGCCCGTCTGCAGGTCCGGCATCCTGACCTTGGCCATCGTCACCTGGTTGCCGAGCACCTGCCATTTCTTGTTGCTGGCCGTCGACTGCTTCAGCGCATCTGCCAGCCAGGCTTCCTGTTCAAAGCCAAGCATGGTGCGATCCGGTGCGTTGATCTTCGCCTTGAGCGCATTCGCCAGCGCGGGCCGCTCCGCATCCGGCGCCATGAAGATCTCGTCGAACGTCAAATCCTCGCCGCGGCCGACAAGGCGGCTCTCGAGCAGGAACAGCGTCGCCAGATCGCCGATGTCGAATTTGCGCCATACCGCTTCGCGTGGGCGGCCCGACGCCGGATCGCGCATCGGCATCCATTCCAGATAGGCCTGAACCGCCTGCGCCTTGCGCGTCGTCCAGTCGCCTTCGGTGTCGACCTGATGGTTCTCCGCGCCGGTGCGATAGGAGTTGTTGGCGCTCTCATGATCGTCCCATGTGCAGAACCATGGCGCGACGGCATGCGCCGCCTGCAGGTCCGGGTCCGAGCGATACTGCGCATAGCGTTTGCGATAATCCGCCAGCGTCACGCACTCATTCGCCGGCTCGTGATTGCGGCCCAGTTCCTTGCCGATCGCGCCGCCGTAACCCGTCACGCCATATTCATAGATATAATCGCCAAGATGGATCACGGCGTCGATCGTCTCGCGCTGCCCGCGCTTGGCGATCTCACGATAGGCGTTGAAGTAACCGAACGGCCAGTTCGAACACGACACGACGGCGAGCTTGTAGTCAGCCAGCCCGTTCGCCGGCAGCGTCCGCGTCACGCCGCCCGGCGAGGACGCCTGCCCGGCTGTGAACCAGTAATAATAGATCTTCCCGGGCTCGAGCCCCTCGACCAGCACCTTCACGGTGTAGTCGCGCTCCGGCCCCGTGGTGAACGTACCCCTCTGGACGACATCCTTGAACGCGGCATCCCGCGTAACGCTCCACTTCACGGGCACGGGGCCCGGCGCTTCCGGCGTCACGCGCGTCCAGATGAGCACGGATGTCTGTGCCGGATCGCCCGAGGCGACCCCATGCGCAAATGTGGCCTTGCCGCTGTAGGTCGGGCCATCGGTGGTGGTGCAGGCGGCTGCCCCCAAACCAGCCACGCCAAGCCCCAATGCGCCGCGCCGCGTCAGCCTGGTCATGGATTAATCCTTCTCGCCGGGTTAGTCCCCGAATCCCTACCTCGCAGTCGACCACGACGAAAGCATGACGGCCCAAACCCCACAAACAAGTCAGCCCACAGTCCTGAGCCTCATCGCCCCCGCGGAAGCCGCGGGCGCGCGCCTCGACAAATGGCTGGCGGACGCCGGAACCGGCATGTCCCGCTCCCGCCTGCGTGTCCTGATCGAGGAAGGCCGCGTCACCGCCAACGGCAAGCCCGCCACCGACGCCAGCGCCAAGGTCCTGCCCGGCGTCACCTATGCCATAGACCTGCCGCCCCCGGTCGATGCCGAGCCCCAGCCCGAAGACATCCCGCTCGACATCGTGTTCGAGGACAAGCACCTCATCGTCATCAACAAGCCGCCCGGCCTCGTCGTCCACCCGGCCGGCGGTTCCGAGCGTGGCACGCTGGTCAACGCCCTGCTGTTCCACTGCGGGGCGCAGTTGACCGGCATCGGCGGCGTCGCCCGCCCCGGCATCGTCCATCGTCTCGACAAGGACACGTCCGGCGTCATGGTCGCCGCCAAGAGCGAGGCGGCGCACACCGCCCTAACCGCCATGTTTGCCGCGCACGACATCGAGCGCGCCTATCTTGCCGTCACGCGGGGCGCGCCGCGTCCACTCGTCGGCCGCATCGAGACCCACATCGGCCGCTCGCCCAGTGACCGGAAGAAGATGGCTGTCGTGAAAGAGAAGCACTATCGCGAGGACCACTGGTCGAACGACATCGACGCGGAGGCTTTCTCAGGTCCGTCCGGAAAGCCCGCTATCACCAACTACCGCGCCCTCGAAACCTTCGGCCGCCTCGACGCCACGGGAACACAGCCCGCCGCCGCGCTCGTCGAATGCCGCCTCGAAACCGGACGCACGCACCAGATCCGCGTCCACATGGCCCACATCGGCGCGCCTGTGCTCGGCGACCAGACCTACGGCAAGCACCGCTGGCTGAAAGCCGAAGGCAAGGGCCCCGCCTTTGAACGCGCCACCGCCACGGCTAAGGCTTTCCCGCGGCAAGCTCTGCATGCCGCCATCCTCGGCTTCGAGCACCCGATCACGAAAAAGGCGCTGCGCTTTGAACGCCCGCCGCCAGCAGACATGGCGGATCTCATCGACGCGCTGCGGGCGATGCCGTCCTAGGCATTTCCCGAAAAGGCTGCATGATCACCGCTGCTCTGTCTGCACCCGCCACTCATAGTCGAAGCGGTAACCGCAGACGGCGAACGGCTCGCCGTTGAACTCGGCCGGCGTGTATTTCGCCGTCTTCGCCCAGGCCAGGGTGGCGTCATCGAGCGTCTTCGAGCCCGACGATTTCGCGATGTGCGTATCGACGAGCCGCCCATCGACCGTCACGCAGGTCTCTACCGAGGCGACACCTTCGTCCTCTTTGCGAACCGCAGCGGCCGGGTATTCCGGCAACGCCGTGCTCTTGTCGATCGCCGGGCGCTTGGTGAGGCCAGGCAATCCCGACTGCTTCCACTGCACAAAGAATGCTGGCCGGTCTGAATTGCCCGGTTCAGCCTTCTGGATGAGATCGACGGACGGAGCACCAGGCCCGAACCCCGGCAAACCGGGCACGGACGAGCAACCGGCTAGAACCGGCAGTGCAACGATCGTCAGCCACCCAGCCCGCGACCGTACTGCAGCAAGCATGCTGCTCCCCTCTCCGTCCTGGAGCTGCATTATGTGTGCAACATGTCATCAAAGATCGGCATAGGCGACAGGATTCAGCGCGTCCGGATCAACCGGCGGCCATGATTTTCGACCATTCCTCGGGCGACATGAAGCCGTCCTTGTCGGTGTCGACGAAAGTCTTGAACACCCATGCCTGGTAGCCGAGGAATTCCCGCTGCGTCAGTGTGCGTCCGCCCTCGACGTTGGCGCCCTTGAACAGGCCCGGGGCGTTCTTCTTCGCCTTGCCCTGAAGCGACTCCTTGAACTCCGCCAGGCTGAGTTCGCCATCGCTGTCCTTGTCGAACTGGGCGATCCGGGGCTGCTGGTAGGCGAGATACTCGTCGAGGTTGACGTTCCCGTCGTGGTTCTTGTCGAGAAAGGCGATCACCTGCTCCGGTTGCTGGGCCTGCGCTGGCGCACCCGCCAGCATCATGGCCAAACCCGTCACCCCCGCCGCCAGCGCCGGTTTCATGCGGTCGACTCCCCGGACCAATATTTCAAAGATGGTACCAGCCGGTCCGACCGGGCGCGAGCCCCTGCCGCAACGTCGCAATTGCCGAAATGCTGCCGGGAGAGTCGCCTATTAGGCTGGCTTCACAATTCCCGTAGAAACCATGGCCGAAATCACCCCTTTAACAGGTGTAACCTGCCCCCCATCTAGGACGCATGACGGTCTGGGGGGTGGGACACAATCCTGCCGAAAACCTTCACTAAACAGGGGCATCACGGTCCGACAGGGCCTTGACGTCCGGGGTAAAATAAAACGCCGCGAGCCTTCCTCCCCATAAGTAGAGGGCCGCGGTCAGAAAAGAAGGAGACGGAACATGGCAAGCCTCGCAATCGCGCTCTCCCCTGAACAAGGGCTGTCGCGCTATCTCTCCGAAATCCGCAAATTCCCGCTTCTCGAGAAGAACGAAGAGTTCATGCTCGCCAAGCGCTGGGCCGAACACCAGGACGCCGAAGCCGCCGAGAAGATGGTGACGTCGCACCTGCGCCTCGTGGCGAAGATCGCGATGGGCTATCGCGGCTATGGTCTGCCCATGGGCGAGGTCATTTCCGAGGGCAACGTCGGCCTGATGCAGGCCGTGAAGAAATTCGACCCGGACAAGGGCTTCCGCCTGGCGACCTACGCCATGTGGTGGATCCGCGCCGCGATCCAGGAATACATCCTGCGCTCGTGGTCGCTGGTGAAGCTCGGCACCACCGCCGCGCAGAAGAAGCTGTTCTTCAACCTGCGCCGCCTGAAAGGCGAAATCAGCGCGATGGAAGAAGGCGACCTGCGTCCGGAGAACGTGGCTGAAATCTCCAAGCGCCTCGGCGTGACGGAGGAAGAAGTCACCTCGATGAACCGCCGCATGTCGGCCGGCGGCGACGCCTCGCTCAATGCTCCGATCGGCGGCATGGACGGCGAAGCCGAATGGCAGGACTGGATCGCCGACGAAAGCCCGGGCCAGGCCGAAGTCATGGCCAACAACGACGAGTTCTCGGCCCGCATGAGCCTGCTCGAACGCGCGATGGAATCGCTCAATGAACGTGAGCGCCACATCATCACCGAGCGGCGCCTAAAAGAAGAACCGACCACGCTGGAAGACCTCTCGGCCGAATACAATGTCAGCCGCGAGCGCATCCGCCAGATCGAGGTCCGCGCCTTCGAGAAACTGCAGAAAGCGATGCGGGAAGCCGCACGCGAGCAAGGGCTCGTGGACGCCTGATCAAGACTGCACCCGGCCCGGTCGAAAGACCGGGCCGGATCACTTCTGGGACCAGAACGGTCCACACGAAATTCGAACGCGCGTGGCTTGCCACGCGCCAGCTCGCTCCCGGGACGTGCGGTGGTCCCCGCGCTCCGGGAGCGGGCGAGATTTCTACTCGACGTGGATCTTCCCGAACGCGACCTTGGGATCGTTTTGCACGCCCGCCTCGCCCGCCGGATGGCCGACCGAGATCGGATTGGGGCCGACATAGATCGGATAGTCACCCGGCCTGATCGGCGTGAAGGTGAAGGACGCCTCGCCCTTCTCGTCCAGCTCGATCGCGCGGAAGCTCATCCCCTGCAGGTGCACCTCGATCCCGCTGATGGTGAGGATGCGCAGGTGGATGTTGGCGAGGAATTCCGTCAGCTCCACCCGCCGCGCCAGCGGATCGCCACGGTCGTCCTTGCCCGCCCCGTCGCTCGAGAAGGTCAGCCGGTAATAGTCCCCGGTCACCATCCTGATCTCCGACGGCGTCAGGATCGGCTTGCCGCCCGGCCCGTTGGTGATGTCGATCCGCAGGTCGATCGGCGGATACTTCACCAGGTTCCCGCCCACCTGCGCATGCGCGCCTCCGGCGCACCACAGCGCGATGATCAGTCCGGCTAGGCTACGCATTTTGGTCCTCCAAGCGCCCTACCCTACGCCAGCCGGCCGCTGTCTCGACAGGCGCATCGGAAATTTGCGCAATTCGGGCGCGTCCATCTGTACGGCGAGTCCGAAGTCAGCTACCTAGACACTGTCAAGCCAATCGAGGCCCTACCCCAAAAGGTGTAACAATGGCCGATACCGCCACCACCGCCCTCAAATCCTACAACGACATCCCGGTGCTCGACTGGGCGCTGCAGGACCCGGAAGCCTCCTCCTACGCCCTGTTCAAACGGCTGCGCCAGGAAACGCCGCTGGTGAAGGTGCCGATGGGCATGGGCTCGATGGTGCTGGCCCTGCGCGCCAGCATGGTCGACCAGATCGTCTCACCGGAGAACACCCGCCAGCTCGAGACCGAGATGAAACTGATGCAGGGCATCTTCGATGGCCCCATCTATGACTTCATCGCCCAGGTCATGCTTTTCGCGAACGGCGAGGTCCACCAGCGCCGCCGCCAGCCGGTCGCCCGCACCTTCGCCTTCAAGCTGATGGAAGCGATGCGCCCGAAGGCCGCCGCCGTCGCCGCCGAAATCATCAGCGAGCATCTCGGCAAGGGCCCGTTTGACTACCTCAAGGAATTCGCAGCCCAGATCCCCGCCCGCATCATCGCCGACGTCCTCGGCATCCCGCGCTCGGACCTGCCGGTCTTCATGAAGTGGATCAGCGACACTGCCGAATCCATCGGCTTCGTCGACGTCTCGCGGCGCGCCGAGATTGAGCAGAGCCTCACCGACTTCAATGCCTATGTCGACAAGCTGCTGGCGGACCGCCGCGCCAATCCCCGCGGCGACTTCCTTTCCGACTACGTCGCCGCCACAGCCGCGTCAGGCGACATGAGCGAAGGCGAGATCCGCGCCCAGGTCGTCGGCCTCATACTCGCCGGCTCCGACACCACGCGCAACTCCATGTGCATGTCGCTCTACCAGCTTCTGCAACACCCGGATCAGTGGCGCGCCCTCTGCTCCGATCCCGACGGCCTCAAGAAGAAAGCCTCCGAGGAAGGCCTGCGCTTCGAGCCCGTCGTCTCCGGCATCCCGCGCGTTACGACCAGCGATCTCGAGGTCGAAGGCTATCTGATCCCCGCAGGCGCCATTCTCGCTGTCTCGATCCTGTCGGTCCTGCGCGATCCTGCCGTCTATGCCGACCCGGAAACCTTCAACATCCATCGCACCGACCAGCAGCGCTGGCACCTTGCCTTCGGCGCCGGCGCCCACCGTTGCGCCGGTGAAGCGCTGGCCCGTGTGGAGCTCGAGGAAACGCTGGCCGCCATCGCGCGGCTGGCCCCGAATACCCGCATTGTCGGACCGGTTCCCAGGCTCAACCCCGGCGCCATCCGCACCGTCGACCAGATGACCGTGGCTTTCGACTAGATAACTCAGGTCGATCGAATTTCACCGGTCCGCAGCGGCGCATATTAACCAGATTGCGTGATACTGGCGGACATGAGCCTTGCGACCAACCCTCCCATGTTCCGCGACGCCGCGCATCGCCGCGCGGTGATGCGGAACCTCGCCGCCAGCATTGTGCCGTCGGCGCTTGCCTTCGGCGCGCTCGCGCCCGTGACCGCGTTACTGCTGGTCGGCGCCGGCCAGCTCGTGGAGCTGGTCCAGGCCGTTGTCGCCGGTGATGTCCATTTCTTCGACGCTGTCGCCATCGCCGGCGCTGCGGTCCTCAATGCCTGGATCGTGGGCGGCCTCGCCGCTTCTGTCGCCGGCGTCTGGATCGCGATGCTGTCGCCTTTCGCGCCGAGGAAGCTGCAATTCTATGCCGGCGTGACCGCCATCGGCGTTGTGACGGCCGGCCTCTTCCTCCTGCCCCTGCCTGCAGG
>JBGAKC010000043.1:0-37998 GCA_044224605.1 Hyphomonadaceae bacterium | reverse complement strand
GATGCCGAGGAGGAAATCCCGATCGAGCAGATTGTCGTCGGCGACCGGCTGCGCATCCGTCCCGGCGAGAAGACCCCTGTCGACGGCGTGGTGCTGGAGGGCCGCTCGACCATCGACGAGTCCATGGTCACCGGTGAATCCATGCCTGTGACACGCACGACCGGTGACGAGGTGATTGCCGGCACGATGAATCAGACTGGCGCCCTCCTGATCGAGGCGAAGCGCGTCGGCGCCGATACCATGCTGTCACGTATCGTGCAGATGGTGGCTGATGCGCAGCGCAGCCGCGCCCCGATCCAGAGACTGGCCGATCAGGTTGCCGGCTGGTTCGTTCCCGCCGTCGTGCTCGTCGCCATCGCTGCCTTCGTCGGTTGGTGGATCTGGGGCCCGGCGCCATCTTTGACTTACGGCCTCATTGCGGCTGTGTCGGTGCTGATCATTGCCTGCCCCTGCGCGCTCGGTCTTGCGACACCCATGTCGATCATGGTCGGCGTCGGCCGCGCCGCACGCATGGGCGTCCTCATTAAAAACGCCGAAGCTCTTGAGCGGATGGAACGCGTGGACACGATCGTCTTCGATAAGACAGGCACGCTCACAGAAGGTCGCCCCGCCCTTGTCGCCATTCGCACGACGGCTGGCGTGAGTGAGAACGACGTCATCACGATGGCCGCCAGCCTGGAGCAACAGAGTGAGCATCCGCTGGCGCTCGCCATCCTCGCCGTTGCGAAGGGACGCAACCTGCCCCTTGTGACGCCTTCGGAATTCGACTCTCCCACGGGCAAGGGGGTGACCGGACGTGTGAACGGCAGGCGCATCGTCGTTGGGGCCGAGCGGTTTCTTCGCGAAACCGGCTCTGATACCTCCGCCCTGCTGGGTGCGGCCGAGGATCTCCGTTCGGAGGGTGTTACAGCAATCTATGTCGCCATCGATGGTGTGACCGTGGCCGTCCTTGGCATAGCGGACCCCATCAAGGCGTCCGCCCAGACCTCGCTCGATGCATTGCGTGGAGGTGGCGTGCGGCTCGTCATGCTCACCGGCGACAACAGTACAACGGCTCTCGCAGTCGGTCGTAGGCTCGGCATCACGGAAGTCGAGGCTGAAGTCCTGCCGGAAGACAAGTCACGCATTGTCGCCCGTCTCCGGTCCGGGGGTCGCGTGGTTGCGATGGCTGGCGATGGCGTCAACGATGCGCCTGCGCTGGCCGCCGCGGATGTCGGCATCGCGATGGGCACTGGCACGGATGTCGCCATCGAAAGCGCGGGCATTACGCTGCTCAAGGGCGACCTCTCCGGCGTCGTTGCTGGCCGCGCCATCTCGCGGGCGACCATGGGTAATATTCGCCAGAACCTGTTCTTCGCCTTCGCCTACAACGTCGCCGGCGTCCCGATTGCGGCAGGGCTGCTCTACCCATTCACGGGCTGGCTGCTGTCGCCGATGGTCGCTGCGGCGGCCATGGCGCTGTCGTCCGTATCCGTGATCACCAACGCGCTGCGACTTGGAAGCCAGAGGCTCATCAGCCTGGAACAACCTTCAGCTTCCAGGCCGTCTCGGGCTTGAGCCACTTCTTCGCCGCTGCCTGGATGTCCGCCGGCGTGATGCTGGCGTAGTCCGCGCCCTCGCTGCGGAGGTATTCCATCCCGCTCGGATCGTCGTGAGCGTTGGAGAGGAATTCCATCCAGTAGCCGACGCTGGTCGTGTAGGCCCGGCGGTACTGCTCGATCTTCGGCGCGACGATGCGCTGGATTTCCGACTCCGGCACGGGGTTCGTGGCCAGATCCGTGGCAATCGCCTGGATCTTGTTCTGCACCTCATCCATCGTGTCCGGTGCGACCTCAAGGGCGACGCCGATGAAGCCGTAGTCCGGCAGGAAGGTCGAGAAGTCGACCGTTTCCATCGGCGAGTACGTAGCCCCGCCCTCGCTGCGGAACATGCGCGTGGCGTTGTCGCGCAGCATCTGCGACAGCACCATCCCGATCCGCTCCTCGCGAATGTTCTTGAAGGCCCCCTGATAGGTTGGCCAGCCGATCAGCGCATAGCCCTGATCAGGGCGGCCCTTGTGCGGAACGCTCGTCGTGCCCGGTTTCGGGAACTTCACGTCACGGATGCCCTTGGGCTCCGGGATCGGCTTGCGCGCCGGCAGGGCGCCTAACGTCTTGGCCACCTCCTGGATCACCGTTTCGACGCCGACATCCCCGATCACGATCACCTCGATCGGCGACTTATCGACGATCGGCTTGATGTACTTGATTGAGTCTTCGGGCTTCCATGTGTCGCGCAGCGCCTTGGTGTTGATTGTCCAGCGCAGGTCGCCCGAGTGCAGCAGCGCATCGAGATCACGCTCCAGCACACCCGACGGCGTCAGCTTCATCGAAGCATCCGCCGCGTCCGACATCTGCATCCACGACGCCCACTCGTCGGCGCGGTAGGCCGAGTCCGTGATCATGGCGGTCATGATCTGCATCTGCAGGGGCAAGTCCTCGCGCGTGGTGATGTTCATGTTGTCCAGCGCGTAGGCGTCATCCAGCGTGCGAGCCACGGCGCCGGCGCGGCGGCCGGCCAGCGTACGCGACTGCTCGGTCGGCGTCAGCTTCTTGAGCCCGCCCTCTGACCAAAGCGACAGGCCCATGTCGGACGCATCGATGACGTTCATCGGCATCTGCAGCCTGCCCCAGCCCATGCGAACACGAACGCTGATCAGGTCCTTGTTCGTCGGCATCGGCTTGATCGTCAGCTTCACGCCGTTCTCGAACCGCACCAGTGTGACGTTGAGATCGGGCACCAGCTTGCGCTCAGCCACGACGCCGGGCGTGCCGAAATCGGCGTAGGGCCATGGCTTCACAGCATCGAGCTTGTACGGCTTCACCGGCTCGGCCATCGCCTTCTTGTAGGCCGCGCGGATCGCCGCCTCGCCGCCCTTCGGCTGCTCGGCGCCGCGATAGATCAGGTCCGGCTCTCCGACGAAGCGCGCTTTCAGCGCCTTGTTCACCTCATCGAGCGTGATCGTGGGAGCCGCTTCCTGGAGCAGCTGATACTGCTGCTGGAGCGAGAGGAACGGAACATCGGCGGCGACATAGTCCAACGCGGTCTCGATCAGCGACACGGACGTTCCTGTGCGGCCGCGTTCCGCCTCGCGCTTCGATGCCTCGAGGCGCAGTGAAATCTGGCGGTCCAGCTCTTCCTGCGTGACGCCATACGTCACGGCCTGATGCTGGGCTTTCACCATCACCTCGATCGTCTTTTGAAGATTGGTGATCCCCGCCGACGTCGCCATCTCGCCATTCCACACGCCGGAAATGGCGGCGGGAGAGGCGCTGCCAAGCACACGGGCCGGACGGCCGGCGTCGTCGCTGAACCCCTGCATACGCCGCGCGATGATCCCGGCGCCCAGCTGTTCGACGAGGTTCTGGCGCAGCTCGGCCTTGGTGGGCTCGCGCTCCTTGTAGGGCTCGAACCAGCGCATGGTGAAGCTGGTGTCCGGGGCGCCTGCGGTCACGCTGATCGAGACATCAGGTGACGCTGGCTTCTTGGTGATCGGCTTGGGATTCTTGCCGGGCTCGCCGCGGCCTTTCCAGTCGCTGAAACGCGCGCTGATCGCCTGAATCAGCTGGTTGGTGTTGACGTCGCCGATGACGAGCAGCGTCGCGCGCTCCGGCCGGTAATAGGCGTCATAGAAGCCGCGGATCGTCTTCGGCGTCACCGTCTCAATCACCTTGCGCAGGCCAATCGGCGGACGGCCATAGGGGTGGTCGCCGAGCTGCAGTTTCAGCATCGCCTTCGATGCCTCAAGCCCGGGGCCGGCGCGCGAGCGTTCCTCCGCCAGCACGACGCCGCGTTCCTTGTCGACCAGCTTCGGATCGATCGCCATCTTGCTGACGATCTCGCGGATCACCTGCAGGCCGGTGTCGATCGACTGGTCGTCATTGCGCGCAAGGTCGAATTGGAAGGTCGTGCGATCCGGGCCGGTCGACGCGTTGACGTCGTCGCCCATCTGCAGGCCGAGATTTTCCAGCGCGCGGTTTAACTCGCCGTCCGGAAAGTTCTCGGTGCCGCGGAAGGCCAGATGTTCCAGGAAGTGGGCCACGCCCTCCTCGCCCGGACGCTCCTGCATGGAACCTGCGTCGATCACCATCCGCATCGCGACCTGGCGCGGCGGGGTGTAGTTGCGCAGCACGAGATAGCGCATGCCGTTCGGCAGCGTGCCGAGGATGTAATCGGAATCATGTGGAAGGTCGCCGCGGTCGCGCGCCCACAGCGTATCGGGCTGCACCGACTGCGTGGCATTGACGGTCTGTGTCTGCTGGGCAGAGGCGACAAACGCGCCCGCGGCCGAAATCGCCAGAAGCCCGGCGGCGATCCATCCGGCAAAACGCTTCACGAACAGTCTCATCCAACCTCCCGGCGGGGATTTATGCGCCATACTCCACCCGGTTTCCGGGGGGCAGCGCAAGCCTTTAACTCTGTGCCTATGCCCCGCCGCGCACCTGTCTGGCGAGTTTTTTTGGGGCCATGGCGCACTAGCTTTGCCTCATCCAGCCTTTCAGTGTCGGCAATTCGGCGAGGATGTCGTCCTCTGCGTCGAAATGCGCAATCACCCAATCGTGTTGCTTGTACCAGCCCGTGCTCTCCCGGACGAAATAAAGATCCTGAACCATCCCGGCCGAAATGGGCAATTTCGAGATCATCGTGAGTTCGTTGGCCTGTTCGTCACGGTCCCCAAAAACAAAGAACATCCTTCCCCTGACCTTCAGCACCCGTGTGGTCGCCCAGCCGGGACCGACCGAGGTCTCGGGCAGGGATAACCCGAATTTCATCAGCTCGGCCTCCGCTTGTCGCTGGTCCGACGTCTTCTTCAGCGTCACGGGAAGTTCCCGCCGTCGCGGGCCATGCGGGCCTTCTCGCCGGCCAGGCAATCCGACTTTTCCGCCGGCAGCTTGAGCTGGGCCGGCACGACGCCTGCTGGCGCAGGTGCATCGGCAAACTGCACCGGCGCGATGGCCGGCTCGATCTCAAGGCTGGCGATCTCGAGCACCAGCTTCTTCCGGATCGTCGCGGCAAGCTGCTTCAGATCGAACACCGGCGCGATGAACGCGCCCTCCCCGCCGATCACGCAATGCTTGTAGTAGCGGTCGAGGTTCGGGATATCGACCATCGACCAGGGACTATTCCCGCCATTGAATCCGCCGCGCCCATCCGAGTGCAACAGGATCGGCAGGCCGTTGATGTTGATCCGCTTGCCCAGCACGAAGTCGCGCGCCTCTTCCACTGGCCCGCCTGAATTGTTGGCGCCATCGCCCGACACGTCGATCACCTGCCGGCTCGAGCTAATGCCGTTCTCCCGGATCAGGCGTTCGGCCTCGTAGAGCGCCGTCGAGATCGACGTGCGGCGCTCGCCATAGATCGGCTCGGCCGCCAGCTTGTCCGCGAAATCATTGGCCGCCTTGGCGCTGTCGATGATTGTCCAGGGGATCACCTGCCGCGCCTGGTTCGCCCATTCCATGTAGGTGACCGCAATCTTCCCGCGCGGTCCGCTCATCAAGGCATTGATCACGTCCTTGTGCCGGAACGCCGTCACATATCCGTCGCGCTGGAGCGCGTGTTCTTCCTCGTCCATCGACCGCGAGATATCGACAGCAAGCACCAGTTCGAGATCGACCGCCGCCACCTCCCGCTGCGCACGCGCATCCCCCGCCGCGAACGCCAGCAGGCACAAGGGGGCAGCAAGGGCAAAGCGGAACAGCGGCGGCATGACCGGCTCCTGAGGGATGACGCAGCGTGACGGCGAAGACCCCACATGCCAAGCGGGAAAACTTCACGATGCGCTGAGCCCACAAGCAATGTTTGACCGCCATGGCGGCACGGGCGTACCCATATCGTATTGATCGAGTGGGAGTCGGGACATGTTCAAACGCGCGATACTCAGCCTTGCCTTGTTCGCTGGCGCATGCGCCGCCCAGCCAGCGCCGGAACCACAAGCCGCCGCGAAAACGCTGACGATCACCGACGCCAGCTTCAGCTGTATCCGCGACCTCAAGCCCGTGCGCGGCTATTATGTCGGCAACCTGCTCGGCAATGTCGACGCCACGCTGGCCGTCGCTATGAAAGGCGAAGGCGGCGACTATCCTGTCGGCTCGGTCGTCCAGCTCGTCCCCGGCGAAGCGATGGTCAAGCATCCGCCCGGCTTCAACGCCGCGACCAAGGACTGGGAATTCTTCGAACTCGACACGACCGCCGCCGGCACGAAGATTCGCGTGCGCGGCACGACCGAGGCAGTCAACCAGTTCGGCGGCAACTGCCTCTCCTGTCACGCGCAGGCGGAAGCGAAGTGGGACATGATCTGCGAACAGGGCCATGGCTGCGCCCCGATCCCGGTGACGCCCGTGATGGCGAGAGCGATCCAGAACACCGACCCACGCTGCCCGAAGATTGACAACCTGCCTGCCGACCAGGTCGCCGCCCTTCAACAGCTCGCGGCGTTCCGTGCAGCCGCGGCAGAGCGGGCCAATCCGCCTGCGAGGAACTGAACAACCTGTTTCGCGGCGACTAGGGCGTGGACTCAATAGACCGCAGCCAAAGACGTGCTGAGGCCAGTGCGACGGCAGCCAGGAAGTTCCTGGCCAGCTTTTCGAAGCGGGTTGCGATGCGCCGGAACTGCTTGAGGTTACAGAAATAGCGTTCGACCAGATTTCGCTGGCGATAAAGGCCAGGGTCGACAGAGCGCTGCACCTTCACGCCACTCTGGGTTGGGATGTGCGCCTCTCCGCCCCTGGCCGCGACCATTTCGAGGATGGCGCGGCTGTCGTATCCGCGATCGGCAACGACGTCGGCGAGCGGCAGTTCGTTCAGGAGCTCGAAGGCTGTGGTCTTATCGGATGCCTGGCCGGCGGTGATCAGCACGCGGACGGGAAGCCCGTCCTGATCCACAACCGCATGGATCTTGGTGCTTAGTCCGCCACGAGAACGGCCAATGGCGTTATCCGGACCCCCTTTTTTCCACCGGCGGCGTGCTGGTGGGCCCGGACGATGGAGCTGTCGATCAGCTGCAAAGACTGGGGCGAACGTTTCGCCAGCGCCTCAAACATCGCAAGCCACACACCCTTCTTCGCCCAGCGATTGAAGCGGTTGTAGACCGTCGTGTAGGGACCGTAGCGCTCAGGAAGGTCACGCCAGGGCGAACCCGTCCTCAAGACGTAGAATATCCCGTTGACCACCTTGCGGTCGTCCCCGCGCGGCTTGCCCTTGCCAACCGGGGGCAGGAGCGGCTCCACTATCCGCCACTCAGCATCACTCAGATCATATCGCGCCATCTCAAAACTCCCTTCCAGGAGCTTTGAATCAAGCTTTGCAACCACCCTCAATCCAATTGAGTACAGACTCTAGCGGGCGATAGCAAAACTGAAGGTAATGACGCGCGCCTTTGTGGCGAGCGAGCACGAGGTATTCCACGGCTCACCAGGAACGTAGCGGATATCCTTCACGCTCTTGAGGACGGCGTCGCCGAAGTATTTTTCCGGAACTGCCGTCAGCACTTCCGCGTTTGACGCCATGCCCTGGCCGTCGATATCGACCTGGAGGATCACGACGCCGATCATTCCGCCATAGAGAGCCGACGCCGGATAGGACGGTTTCTTTTTCATATCGATGCGCAATTTACACGTCTTGGAGTCAGTGCGCCCGTCGAGAAGCCGGGCAACGCGCTCGCTGTGCCCTTCTTCTTCGTCGTCCTTGTCAGGCCACTTCATCTTGAAACGACCGACCAGGTGCGTGCCGATGGCCTGCTTCCACGCCTGAACGCTCCAGTAGAAATCAGCGAACTTCGCTGCCTCCTCCTCTGTCGCTGCAGCGTCGATATCATCGCGCATGGTTTCACTAAGCGCATCAAGCCGGTCGTAAACAGGCTTGTCCTTGGTCACCATGTAGTCTGCGACGGCGTTGTAGAGCTGGAATTTCCGGTTGTTGAGTTTGTAGGCGAGGCCGCCGGCGAGCGTTAGCTGTTCTGCAAGTGTCGAGCTGGCCTGCGCGTCCTGCCAGTTGCCCTTCTCGAGGTCATACGCCACCAAAGCGTCGACCCCGAGGAAGCTGATGATGTCGAACCCTGGCATGGTCACTCGCGCGGACATTGCAGAGAAAAGCTCGTTCCGGGTCGCTTGCGCAGGCTTCTGCTTGTATGCGGCCAGCATCACCAGCGCGGCTGCCGTTGCACGTTGCGCCTGGGCGTCAGGGCCTTCCGGCTCGTTCGCCACGGCAAACTCTGCAAACGTGCGCGCCGCCACGTAGTCGCCCGCCATGTAAGCGGCAAACCCGAACTCTCGCGCAATGATCGCGATGTCCTTGCGCGTCTTGTCGAGTGTGGGCCAGGTTGCGGCCGCTTCCGCAGCGGCGGCCTTGAAATCGCGCGCGCTGACCTTCTCGTTGAACGCCTTGATGTCCGCTGCAGCCGGCAGCGTGACGAAAACGGCAAGTCCGATTGCCGCTAGCCATACACGTGGTGATCTGAACATCGGTTCCCCCTCAACACGACGCCACAAAATCTAGCATATTTGCCGTTCTGGTCGAGCCGTCCGGCGCCCGCAGGGCTTGCCATCCCGGCTATGATCCTGCCTAAGGGCGTAGATCGTTAAGGGGCGTGGAATGCGTCATTCTCTGACAGCCATCGCAAGCCTGCTGGCGCTCGGCGCCTGCGCCACTCTCGGCGTCTCCCCGACCATGACTAGCGGCGACGCGCCGGTCGAGGTCCACCTCCTCGCGATCAATGACTTCCACGGAAATCTCGAGCCGCCCTCGGGTGGCGCGAAGATCTTCAACTATGACGATCCGACGAAACCGACCTGGGTTCCCGCCGGCGGGTCGCCCCGCCTTGCCTCCGCCATCGCAGAGTTGAGCAAGCAACCCAATTCCATCATGGTCGCTGCGGGCGATCTCATCGGCGCATCGCCCCTGCTCTCTAGCCTCTTCCACGACGAGCCGACCATCGAGGCGGTGTCTAAAATGGGCCTCGCAATCACTAGCGTCGGCAATCACGAATTCGACGAAGGTTGGAATGAGCTGCGCCGCATGCAGGAAGGCGGCTGCCATCCCATCGACGGTTGCCAGGGCCCTGCGCCGTTCAAGGGAGCCCAATTCCAGTATCTCGCCGCTTCAACCTATCTCGACACCGGTGAAACCTTGTTCCCGCCCTACGCCATCCGCGAATTCCAGGGTGTGAAGGTTGGTTTCATCGGCCTCACGCTCGAGGGTACGCCGGACGTCATCACGCCCGCCTCACGCGTCGGCGTCACCTTCAAGGATGAAGCAGAGACCGTGAACGCACTTGTGCCGACGCTTCAGGCGCAGGGTGTCCAGTCCATCGTCGTACTGATCCATGAGGGCGGCTATGCCGGACAGGGCCTCGACGATTGCCACGGTCTCACCGGAACGATCGCAGATATCGTGCCGAAGTTCGACAAGGCCGTGGACGTCGTGGTCACCGGCCACACCAACGGCATCTACATCTGCACGGTCGATGGCCGCCTCGTCACGGGCGCCGGCGCCTACGGCACGCGCGTCACCGACATCAGGATGATGATCGACCCGAAATCCGGCGACGTCATCGGCAAGAGCGCGCGCGACATCCCGATCCTTCTCGACGCCTTCCCGGAAGACAAAACACAGCTCGATCTTATCGCCAGCTACAAGATGAAGGCCGAGCCGCTGATGATCCGCCCGGTCGGCCGCATCACGGCGGCCATCACGCGCTTTGGCGGGACGACGGGCGAAAGCGACCTCGGCGATCTCATCGCCGACTCCATGCTCGAAGCCGCCCGCCAGCAGGACCCGAAAGTCGAAATCGCCTTCATGAACCCCGGAGGGATCCGCTCCGACCTGCCGTTCAAGAACAATGGCGAAGTCAGATACAGCGACATCTTCACCGTGCAACCCTTCGGCAATGAGTTGATCTCGCTCACGCTCACCGGCGCACAGATCGAGGCGCTGCTGAAACAGCAATACCAGCCGAGCGGCGGCAACAATATCCTGCAGGTCTCCGATGGCTTCACCTTCACCTGGCGCCAACCGCCGGGCCAGCCCATCGAAGTCATCCCCGGCTCGGTGAAGCTCAACGGCAAGCCGATTGTGGCGATGCAGAGCTATCGCGTCGTCACCAACAACTTCCTCGTTGGCGGTGGCGACAACTTCATCGCCTTCAAGGAAGGAACCGACCGCACCACTGTCGGTGGCGATGTCCAGGCCTTCGAAGCCTACATCAAGGCCCACTCGCCCATCGCCGGCGGCATCAAGGGCCGCATCACGCGGGCGCAGTAGCCGCCAGCCGCTCCCCCGCCCGCTTCGCCTCGGCCAGCCGCGCCGGCAGCATCTTCTGGCGCAGCGGTTCGTAGTAGTCGCGGATATGCTTCGGCGCGACGCTCGGATGACCGCTGTTGAATGGCGGCTCGGGTGAATACTCCAGCGCCAACTGGATGGTCTGCGCCACATCCGCGCCTGCGATCTCCGCAATCACCGTCAACGCAAAGTCGATGCCCGCCGTCACGCCGCCGCCGGTGATGGTGTTCCCGTCGCGTACCACGCGCGCCGGATCGTGGGTTGCGCCGAACAGCTGAAGCATGTCGGCCCACGCCCAGTGACACCCTGCGCGCTTGCCGCGCAGCAACCCGGCCGCACCTAGGATGATTGATCCCGTACAAACCGACGTCACATACTTCGCGCCCGACGCCAGCCGCCGGATCTCGCCCACAAAGGCTTCGTCCAGCGCCATCGTCGTTGCGTTGATCCCTCCGGGAACACAGATGAGGTCGCAGCTTCTGACGTCTGCGATCCGCATCGTGTTTCCGAAGGTGAGGCCATCGGACGACACATCGCCTCCAGCTGGGCTCGCCACGATCGTCTCCGATCCCGGCAGGCGGCTGAGAAACTGGTGCGGCCCGGTGAAGTCGAGGTGCGTCATGCCCGGATAGATCGCGAAGAGAATGCGGAACTTCGTGTCCATCGCTTTTGCGCTTTCTGTCGGCATGGGGAGGAAACCTCGGCTTGACGAGGCTGGTTTGCCCGATCTAGCGTCTGGCTGAAATGACATTGTTCCCGCATTTCCTGCCATGAGGCGAAAATGCCTGCTCCGCTGAAGCCACGCTCGATCGGCGTCCTGATCTTCGAGGATTTCCAGCTCCTGGACGCCGCCGGCCCGATCGGCGCATTCGAGATGCCCATGCGCGGGATCAAGCCCGCGCCCTACGAAATCTCGATCATCGCGCCTGTCCCTGGCCCGGTCCGCTCGTCCTCGGGCGCGTCCATGATGGCCGGCCCCATCCCACGCCAGCCCACCTACGACACGCTGATCATCTCCGGCGGCTGGGGAACCCGCGCCGCCATGATGGACCCCAGGGTCCAGACCCTTGTCCGCGCCGCCATGAAGAACTGCCGCCGGGTCTGCTCGGTCTGCTCCGGCTCCTACGTCCTCGCCCAGTGCGGCGTGCTCGATAACAAGCGAGCCACCACCCATTGGGGCCGCACGCCGGATTTTCTCAAGCGCTTCCCGAACGTGAAGCTGGAACCCGACTGCATCTACACCCGCGACGGCAAGGTCTGGACCTCAGCCGGCATCACCGCGGGCATCGACCTGGCCCTCGCCCTGATCGCCGACGACCTCGGCGAGGAAGTCTCCCGCCGGTCCGCCCAGGAACTCGTGGTTTACCACCGCCGCCCCGGCGGCCAGTCGCAATTCTCTGCCCTCCTGGACATCGAGCGCATCGACGGCCGCTTCACCCAGCTCCTGGGCTGGATGCGCGAACGGCTGGATCAAGACCTCACGGTCGAGATCCTCGCCGCCCAATCCAACATGAGCCCCCGGAACTTCGCCCGCGCCTTCACGGCCGAGACCGGCGTCACCCCGGCCAAGGCCGTCGAGCGCCTGCGCCTCGAATCCGCCCGCGAACGCGTGGAACACTCCGCCGACCCGATCGACGTCATCGCCCAGGATGTCGGCTTCGGAGACCCCGAGCGCATGCGTCGCGCCTTCGTGCGCGCCTTCGGCCAGCCGCCGCAGGCGCTTCGCAGACTGGCAAAATCGGAAACCGAGCGCGTCCAGCTCGCGGCCGAATAATCCGGAAAAGTAACCCTAACCGGCGTGCTGCGCATCGTAGCGCGCAATCCGGCTTTCGAGCTCGGCCAGCCGCGTGCGCCAGATCACCAGTTCCCGCGCCGTCAGCCCACCCTCGGCCGGCGACACCGGCTCCAGCGAGGCCAGCTCGGTGGCCAGCCGCTCGCGCCGCTCGCGCAGCTGCTTCAGTGTCATCTCGCGGGTGTCGCTCTGAGCCATGACGCCAATATGGTGAGCACGAGCCCGCTGACGAGTCGACTCCCGCATGCGGTGAAAGCTTTCCACAGCCCGCCGCAGAGTGCTCCAGACAAAGGCTTCGGCGCCCGGATTTCCAGCGTGCGGCGAACTCCGGGTTAGCCCCGCCAGATCATCGACCGGCCGTGCGGATCAACATCCGCCAGCGTCGCCTCTGCCCGCCGCCCGGCGTCCCATGTCACAATGTTCAAAACATAGCGAACCGAGCCCCGCTCCCCGCCGATCACGCTCTCCGGCTCGAACCGAACCCAGGCCAGACGGCGCTCTCCGGAGGTCCGCAAACCCGCCTCCTCGATCCCGTCCCGGATCGCCTCGCGCACCTCGCGCGGCGGGTACTGATAGAAAACAGAGTGGTAGACGACGCTCGTCCCGGCCGGCAGTTCCCCGCCCAGCTTCCGCCGCACCCACTCGGCCGCGTCGGCCTTTTCCGGCTTCAGGCCGGTCTCCCGCGCCAGATCCAGGGCTGCATTCAACCGCTCCATCCGGGCCGTCTGGTCGGCCCAGATGTAGGACCGCAGTCTCAGCCGGTCCCCGGCGTCCGCCGCATCGAGCGGGTTCTGGTCGCACGCCGCCCGGGACGCGATTGAAATGTCCCGCCATTTCGGCGGCCTGCCCTCCACCACGGTCGGAATCACCGGACCCATCACCCCGTCCCTCCCCCAGCCCGGATAGGCATAGGCGAACCGGTCCCAGTTCAGGTTCAGCCCCGCACTCGCCCCCAGTTCCAGCATGCGAAAAGGCTGCGGCGACCGCTCGGCCAGCCACATGAACCCTGACGCCAGCCCCATGGCCCGCGCCGTCTCATTGGTCTGGGGCGGCGACTTCATGAAGTCGCGCACCCAGCCCTCCTCCCGCTCCAGGAAGGCCCGCGCCACCGGCCACACCCGGTCCATCGACCAGACCAGCCTCTGCTCCGGATACTCCGCCGCCAGCGCCTTATCCCGCCCCGTCAGAGCAGCTGCATGCAGCGCCCCTGCCACCCGCAACGACACCGCATCCGTCCGCGGATGCCCTGGCCAGCCGTCCGTCAGTTTCGCAACGATCCCACCCGCCTCGATATCCTTCGCACAGCGATCCAGCAGCTCGGCCGTGAACCGCGACCCGAACTCCCCGCAGAACCGCGACTGGAGCTGGAACTCCTCGAGGACCGTGGCCAAGGCAACCCTCCGTCCGGCTATCCCGCCCTGAGATACGCCAGCCCAGCGGCCCCCGCCAGTTGACCAATATCGGTCAAGCTTAGGGAGTAATGACCACCCGCCCGATCACCTTCCCGTCGCGCAGATCGTTCAGCGCCGCGTTCACCTGGTCCAGCGGCCGCGTCGCCACCGGCACGTCAGGCGCGCCTGTGCGCTTCACCAGGTCGATCAGCTCCGCGATCTCCGTCAGGCTGCCGACATAGCTGCCCTGCACCGTCAGCGCCTTCATCGGGAAGAACGGCGTCGGGATGGTCACGTCGCCGCCGAACAGGCCGACCACGATCACCTTACCGCCCTTGATCGTCGCATCGACGCCCAGCTTCACCGTCTGCCCCGCACCGACGAAGTCGATCACCGCCCAGGCGCCGCCGCCCGTCGCCGCGCGCACCTGATCGACCGCATCCTTCATGGACCCGTCGATTACCTTCGATGCCCCGGCTTTCAGCGCCGCCTCGCGCTTGGCCGGATCGATGTCGACGACGATTGCTGACTTGCCGCCCATCTTCCTGTGCAGCGCCAGCGCCATCAGCCCGACGCCACCCGCGCCGATCATCACCACCGGCTCTTCCGCCAGCGTGTCCGACACCTTGCGTAGCGCGGAGTAGGCGGTCACGCCAGAACACGCCAGCGGCGCCGCCCGCTCCGGCGAGAGACCCGTGATGTCGAACAGGAAGCGCGGATGCGGGATCAGCACGTGTGTCGCGAACCCGCCCGCGCGCTGGATGCCGATATTCGCCGGCTTGACGCAGAGATTCTCTTCCCCGCGCCGGCAGACAACGCACTCGCCGCATCCCTGCCAGGGATGGATCAGCCGCACATCGCCGACTTTCACACCCTTCGCATCAGGTCCGACCGCAACCACCTCGCCGACATTCTCATGCCCCATCGTGATCGGCAGCTTGATGCCGCGATCCTTGAGCATCAGCTTCTGCCCGCCGCCGACGTCGTAGTACCCATCCCAGATGTGCAGGTCAGAATGGCACACGCCGGCCGCCAGCACCTTGAGCACAACCTCAGCGCCCTTCGGCGTCGGCGTCTCCCGCTCGGTCCGCTGCAACGGCGCCCCGCACTCGCACACGTCAAAGCTCAGCATGGTGGACCTCCCGCAATTACTGGCGGGACCGTATCCGGCGCGCGTGCGCGGGCCAAGGCCCGGCGGCCAATCTACTCTTTCAACAATTCGATCTTGCCGCCGGCAACTTCCCAGACGCGGTCGACGGCGCCGACATAGAGGGGAAGGTTGTGGCTCAACGACTCGAAGACATGAAGCTCAGTCGGCGTATCGCCAATGTTGGCCGGCAACGTCACCATCAAGCCAACCAAGTCCTTAGTATACGGCATGGCAATGCAACTATTGGAGTACTTCTTCACGCTGCCGGAGACGAGCTTGCCGTCAGCGCCGAACGTCATTCGGAGATGGCCGCCCATCTGGACGATGTTATCTTCTGTTTCAGCGACCAGCGCATAGGCATAAAGTTCGCCCGGCTTTTCAGCCGGCAGAATGACCGTGTTGATCCCCTTGCCGCACACTCCATCCTTCAGCGCTTGCATGACGGCGCTTGTGGCGTTGATGCGCGCTATCTGGTCGGCGGTCGCCGCCGGGGCGTCGTCACGCTTGGTGAAGTTCTCTATTGAAACCACGTCCGAACCTTTGGTCACGCCTGCAAAATAGACTTTCGGGGTATCCCCTCCGAGCAACAGGAAGGTGGTTTTCACCAGATCGGCATCGACGCGTTCGGTAACATAGGCGACCCGCTTGTTCTTCGCCTCAGGAACCGCCGCCATCAGCGCATCCGTGACATGCCAGGCAGATTGATCGTGGTCGTTGATTTCTTTTCCCTGCCGCATTGCGGCGTCGAGCTTCGCCTGTGTCGCTGCGTCCATCTGCGCATGCGCTGTCCCGGCCAGCGCGACAGCGAGAACCAAACTGTGGATCCAGCAATGCATGGCGTTCTCCCAACCTCCCGCATTGTCACTTGGATCGACAGCCGCTGCAACTGACGGCGTCAAAGCGCCTCCCGCGCCAGGCGGTCCACCATCGTCACAAGCGACGGAATCCGGTGCTCGCCATGCATCCGCCTCACCGCAGCCGCCGCCTCGCCCGCATCCACGCCAGCCGTTGTGATATAGAGTGGGTTGTCGCTTCCACCACGCCGCACTTCAGCGGCCCAGTAGCTCGCGCCATGGAATTTGGTCTTGGCTATTCCGACGACGCTGCTTGCTCCACCCAGCGCGTCGAACAGATGCGCGCCAAGCCCCTTGCGATCCTCGACGCCGAGCCAGACATAGCCGTCGATCACGATGATTTCCGGCTTGCGGGGCAGCATGCCGAGCACGGACAATAGCAACGGCATTTCGCGCTTGTAGAATTCGCCCGGCTGATAGTCCGCCGCCGGCCCCGCGCGATGCGTGAACTCGGCGAGCGCGCTCGCGTCTTCCCAATCCCCAAGCGTCACGCACGCCACGGCCGAAGCCGTCTCGCCGTAAGCAGCATCCAGAATTCCAATCACGATCTCAGCCTGCCTGAGGTCCTCGCATATCGCACGGAAAAATCGCAGCTAACCGGCGCGACCCAGCCGGCCCTATCCGTGATCCGCCTCGATCAGGGCGTGCGCGATGTCCTTGGGGGCCGCTTCGCGCATGTCCTTCCCAATCTCTGCCTGCAGCGCAGCCTTGAACCGAGCCGAATAATCGGGCCGGATCATCCCGAGAAAACGTGGCGGGGCGAACAGGATGACACGTGGCTGGGCCTTCCCATGGACGTGCGCGCCGATGAGTTCGTCGAGCCGCGTCACCAGGCGCTTGGCGAACTTGCGCTCCGCGTCGTCGTGGTGATCGAAATTTTCGACAGAGCTCCTACCCCCGGCAGGCGTGGGATACCGGCCAGGCTTGTCTGACCTCATTTCGTGGGTAAAGGACTTGTTATGGGTGTCATGGGTTTCCACGACCTCCAGTCGGGCTGCGCCCTCATAGTCGGCATTGCGATAAACAATCGCGCCGCCGCCATCGGCCACGACGACCAGAGTTCCATGTTCGACGATCATTTGTGCGCTCCTACGGTCGAGGCAGGCAAGTGCCCCATTTAAAGGCCATTCTAGGCCAAATGCGCTGACCCGGTTTGAGCCCGGACAAGCCGGGAACGTATCAGCCCCGGTTTATCACAGCGTCAGCTTCGACCTCGACCAGCCATTCCGGGTTGATCAGCGCATTCGTGCCGAGGAACGATGTCACAGGTTCGATATCCTTGAACACCTCGCCATGCGCGTCGCCCGCTTCCTTCCACCGGCTCATGTCGGTGAGGAAGATGCGCGTGCGGACAACATGCTTGAGGTCCGCGCCCGCCTGCACCAGCGCGCCCTCGATGATCTCGAAGCACCGCTTGGTCTGCGCCTTGACATCGCCCGGCGCGAACACGCTTCCGTCCTTCGCGATCGGCGCGCAGCCCGAAACGAATACGAGATCGCCGACGCGAATGGCGCGCGAAAATCCGATACCCAGCTTCGACCCGCTGGGAACTTTCACCACGTCAGGCATTCCATCACCTCGCCATATCCAGTCGCGCGATCAGTCCGTCCTTGATTGTGTAGATCGCAATGATCTCAAAAGCGCCGACCCCGGGCGCGCGCTCGCCCTTCTCGTGATCCACCACCATGTTGCCGACGACAATGCGGTTCACCGGCCAGGCGCGGTTCTGCGGATTGTCGGCAAACATCTTGCCGTAACGCTCCCGTATCGCCGACCGGCCGCGCAGTGTCACCTCACCATTTAGGTTGGCGACGATGCAGTCCTCGGCATACCAGGCGCACATCGCGTCCACGTCGCGCGCATTGTAGGCGTCGAACTGCGCCTGAACAATCTCGGCCGGCGTCAGGCTCACGCCCGCTCGATCGCCATCGCGATGCCTTCGCCGCCGCCGATGCAGAGGGCGGCCATGCCGCGCTTGGCCTTCTTCTGCTCCATCGCGTTGATCAGTGTCACCACCACGCGCGCGCCCGAGGCGCCGATCGGGTGACCCAGCGCGCAGGCGCCGCCGTTCACGTTGATCTTGTCGTGCGTGATGCCGAGCTCCTTCATCGCGATCATCGGAACGACCGCGAAGGCTTCATTGATCTCCCAGAGATCGACATCGGAAGCTTTCCAGCCGGCCTTCTCCAGCGCCTTCTGCATCGCCGGCACCGGGGCCGTGGTGAAGTAGGCCGGTTCATGGCTGTGCGCCGCCGTCGCCACGATCTTCGCGAGCGGCTTCAGCCCGCGCTTCTTGGCTTCCGACTCCTTCATGAGCACCAGCGCCGCGGCGCCGTCCGAAATCGCCGAAGCGTTCGCCGCCGTCACCGTTCCGTCCTTCGAGAACGCAGGCTTCAGCTGCGGGATTTTTTCCGGCATCGCATTGCGCGGCAGCTCGTCCGTGTCGACCGTCACGTCGCCCTTCTTGGACTTCACAGTCACCGGTGCGATCTCGCGCTTGAAACGTCCCTCCTTCGTGGCGGCCTGCGCACGCGCCAGCGTCTCGAGCGCATAAGCATCCTGCTGCTCGCGCGTGAACTGGTATTCCTTGGCGATCATGTCTGCAAAATTGCCCATCGCGCCGCCGGCATAGGCATCCTCGAGGCCGTCCGTCGCCATGTGGTCCTTCATCGCCGCCGCGCCGTACTTGTGGCCCTTGCGCAGATCGACCAGATGCGGAGCGTTCGTCATCGACTCCATGCCGCCCGCCACCACCACGGTCGCATCGCCCGCGAGGATCGCGTTGCGGCCCATCACGGCCGCCTGCATGCCCGAACCGCACATCTTGTTGATCGTGGTCGCCTGCGCGCCCTTTGGCAGTTCCGCCTTGATCCCTGCCTGGCGCGCTGGCGCCTGGCCCTGGCCGGCCGGCAGACAGTTCCCCATGTAGACAAGGTCCACATCCTCGCCCTTCACGCCGGCTTCCTTCATCGCGCCCTTGATCGCGACCGCGCCCAGCTCGTTCGCTGAAAACCCGGCCAGCTCGCCCAGCAGCCCGCCCATCGGCGTGCGCGCCATACCTACGATCACGACCGGATCCGAAGCGCTCATGGGGCATAACCTTTCTTATTGAGTGTGCGGCGCACAATCGTCCCGGACCCACGCCGCGTCAAGCTGCCGCGCCCGCCGGAAATGGTCGCTATTGCGGGCGCAGCACCAGCAGCGTCGAAGTCCCGTGCGCATAAAGCTTGCCATCCTCTCCGGTGATCTTCGCTTCCGACGTGATGATCGTGCGGCCATTCGCCAGGATGGTCGCCTCGCACCGGTAGACGCCCGAGTTCGGACGGATCGCCTTCGTCAGATTGCCCTTCGTCTCCAGCGTCGTGTAGCCGCCGCCCGGCGCTAGCAGGCTCATCGCCGCGCATCCACATGCCGAGTCGATCATGGTCAGCGCCCAACCGCCGTGCACCGCGCCCATCGGATTCGTGCTTTCCTCGCCCGGCTCGCCCGCGAACACGACCCGGCCCTCCTCGACCGCTTCGATCCAGAAGTTCAACGACTTGCTGATCCCTGCCGCCGGCAATGATCCATCCATGACCCCGCGCAGGATATCGACGCCGGCCATCTGTCGCGTTGCTTCCGTCACCGCCACGCCAACGGGCGCGCCCCGATGCGTCTTCGCCTCGCCCATGTTGACCATCTGTCTGCTCGCTTCCGCTGATCTGTTTCAGAAGCTACCGGCCCGCCGTGGACGCGCAATGCTTCGCATCGCATAGTTTGGCTAACACGTCGAACGAAGATGCCGGGGAGAGCGAAGATGGACTTCATCAGGATCGAAACCGAAGGCCGCATCGCCATCGTGCGCTTCGACCGCGGGGACAGAGCCAACGCCCTATCCGCAGAGGCGCTTCGTCAACTCACCGAAGCCGCACGCAGCTTCCACGCCCGCCCCGACATCTCCGCCGTCATCCTTACTGGCCAGGCGAACAACTTCACCCTCGGCGCCGATCTGAAGGATCCGGCCCGCGACCAACAGCGTGGTCAGAAACTTGCCGCCCGCCGCATCTCGCTCCGCGCCGGACCCGAAATGTGTGAGGCGTGGGAGAAGATCGATGCTATCACCATCATGGCCATCGAAGGCTGGTGCGTCGGCGGCGGAACCGCCCTCGCTGTCGCCTGCGATCTCCGCGTGATGGCGAAGTCATCGATGCTCTATGTCCCCGAGGTCGCCCGCGGCATGAACATGAGCTGGGGCTCCATCCCGAGGATGACCGCCCTCGTCGGCCCCGCCCGAGCCAAACGCCTCGCCGCCATCTGCGAAAAAGTCGACGCCAACACTGCCCTGAGCTGGGGCCTCGCCGACGCCGTATCGGATGATGGAGCCGCCACCACCCGCGCGATGGAGTTCGCCAGATCAGCCGCCGCACTGCCGCCCACCGCCCTCAAGATGGTGAAGCGAGACGTCAACATCGCCGCCCTCGCCCTCTCGCAAGCAACCGCCCACCGCGACCTCGAAGCCTTCGCCCTCATGGAACGCTCCGAAGACTTCGCCGAAGGCGTCTCCTCCTTCCTCGAGGGCCGCGACCCGAAATTCACCGGGGACTAGGCTGCAGACTGCCGATCGCCTCAGAAGCTCCGGTTCTGAGACCACAGACGCTTATCCCAGCGCGCTCACCGTCGCCGTGATGAACCCGCCGCCGAGCACGCTCCGCCCATCCGGCGCCGCATAGATCACGCAAGCCTGCCCTGGAGCGACACCTTCTTCAGCCAGATCAAACGCAAACCCCGGCACGCCATCGACCAGCGTCATCCGTCCTGGCACAGGCGCCCGCGTCGACCGCACCCGCGCCAGAGCCTGAACACCGGCTTTGCAGGCATCGACCAGCGAGCCTTCGCCCAGCCAGTTGCTTTCCCCGATCGCCAGCGCCCGCGTCAGCAAGGCTTCGCGCGGCCCCACGATTACTCTCCGGTTCGGCGCATCGAGCTTCACGACAAAAAGCGGCTCGCCTGTCGCGACCCCAAGTCCGCGCCGTTGTCCGATCGTGTAGCGAATGACGCCTTCATGCTGGCCCATGACCTGGCCATCCATGTGCACGATGTCCCCGCCTTCGACCGCGCCGGGCCGAAGCTTCTGGACGATGTCCGAATATTTTCCCGCCGGCACAAAGCAGATGTCCTGGCTGTCCGGTTTCGCCGCGACCTGCAGCCCCAGCGCCGCCGCTGCGCGCCGCACATCCGGCTTCTTCATTCCGCCGAGCGGAAAGCGCAGGAAGGTCAGCTGCTCGCGCGTCGTCGCGAACAGGAAATAGCTTTGATCCCGATCCGGATCTGCCGCCCGCGAAAGCTCCGGCCTTCCATCGCTCCCGATCGTGCGCCGGATATAATGCCCTGTCGCCATCGCATCTGCGCCAAGGTCGCGCGCGGTCGCGAGCAGATCGGAGAACTTCACCGTCTGGTTGCAGCGTACGCACGGGATCGGCGTCGATCCTTTGAGATACGTGTCCGCGAAGTCTTCCATGACCTGCTGGCGGAAGCGGCTTTCGTAATCGAGCACGTAGTGCGGAATGCCCAGCGCTTCGGCTACGCGCCGCGCATCATGAATGTCCTGCCCAGCACAGCACGCGCCCTGTTTTTTCAGCGCGGCGCCGTGGTCGTAGAGTTGCAGCGTTACCCCCACGACATCATATCCGGCATATTTCAGTAGCGCCGCGACGACGGAGGAATCCACGCCGCCCGACATCGCCGCCACGACACGGATGTCCGAACGCGGCCGCGGATCGCCCGGGAACAGGTCGAGGTCGGCCCCGGAGAGGTCAACATTCGCAAGTTTGGTGAAATCGCAGAGCCCGTCCGCAACCGGAAGGTCGATATCGAGGGGCATCGCAGGCCCGCCGCGGGGCCCGATCAGGGTGGTCATCTTGCGCGTCTCCCACGGGTTCAAGGCCCGAAGCAGATTGATGTTGGCGCGGCTCTTACAGGGGAAACCGGGCGGAAGCTAGGCCGGCCGGCAGGTCACCCCGTCTATCCTGGCGCGGGCGCCGCGATCCTCCCGGACGACAAAACACGCGCCTGCCTCCATCTCCAGCCGGAAAATGGTCGGCATGGCAAGGCTCCGGTCCTCGGGAGGTCCCGGCGGACGGGGCAAAACGGACAAGGTCGATGACCGGGTCGGATCGCCTGGCCCAAGCTCGACATGCGCCTGCCCCATCGCCGCGGCGAGCGCAGCCTTGACCTTCGCCATCGTCTCGGCGTCGGCGCTGGTCAGCACGGCCGGAACCGGCGCGCCGAGCAACTGGCATCCCGTCAACATGGCCGCTCCAATTGCAGCGAACACCAGAATCCGCCCGCTCATTGCATCGGAACTCCCACCGGACCGCGCATGTCGCGGTTGTTGCGGAGGATTTCCGCCGCCAGCGAACGGCCCGAGGTGAGCATCGCATTCTCGCCCGTCCTTGCGGTCGAGGCGACACTCAGGCCAGTGCCGGTTGGCGTCGGACACGTCCCCGTCGAACGATACGCAAGCGCCGCCGCCAGCATGTTCTCACTCGTGTCGCCAAGTTCGTGACCCAGGTCGTCAGCAACCGAACAGCCGGGAATCTTGACCGGGAAAGCCGAGCTCGCATTGGTCGCCGCGAACCCGTCCGCATAATCGCCGAAACCCTTGTCGTTGACGCCCTTGAACTGGATCGAGAAGTAGGTCTGCCCGCAATTGTCGGCTGAATAGAAGCCGTAGGGCTTGCCGCACGTCGTCGATCCGATCAGCACCACATCGACATCGATGCCGCGCAATCCGTTGATCACCGCCTCGCTGGCGCTGCACGTGCTGCCGGTCGTAAGAATGTAAACGCGCGGCAGCGTCATCGGCGACAGCGCCGCGCCATTGGTGACCGAGAAGCCGAGGCCGGTCGTATAGAATGGCGTCGGCGTATTCGCGCCGCCCGTGACAGGATTTGTGGAACCCGCGGCCGCATTGAACTGAAGCCGCTCGAAGATATGGCCCGACGTTCTGGCCGGACCGGCAACGAGATAGCTCAGCTGCGAGGCGACCGCGAGCAGGCCGCCGCCGTTGTAACGCAGGTCAAGCACGAGGTCGGTGACCGACTGCGCTTTCATCGCCGCGATGGCGTCGACGATCGCTTTCTCCGAACTGAACGGGCTGAACGTGTTGAGCAGGATGTAACCGACATTCCCCGAGCCCGTCGGCAGCACCGCCGTGCGGTTGACCGGATTTTCGACAAGGCTCGCAGACGTCAGCGTAACGTTGCGCTGCGATCCGCCGGGATACTGGACCAGCAGGGTGTGGCTTTCGTTAGCTGTCTTCGGGAAGATCGCGTTGTTGATGATGTCGATCTGCGCCTGCGTCGAGCCGCCATTGACAACGTCGATACCATCAGCCGCAAGGATACGCGCGCCGCGGCTCAGCTTCGGCGTGCCGGCGAGAAGCTCAGTCGCCGGCGTGCCCGCCGTCGTATAGAGGATGCGCACATCACGCGGCGGCGATCCCGCGAATACACGGATCTCGGCGCCATAGCTGGCCTCCGGCGCCGAGGTGACTTGCGCGAGATAGTCGGCGGTCGCGAGGCTGAAATGGAACTGGTCCTTTGACTTGCCCGACGGTGTCGTGGCCAGTGTCTTTAGCGTGTTGAAATACGTTACCCGATCAGAAAACGAACCCGGATTCTGGTCGTTAACTTCCGTGTTCCAGAGATAAGTCTCGTGCGTCCACGAGCGAAGCCAGAAGAGTTCCTGCAGAAGTGTTCCGGCCTTGTCCGGGAAGGCGTTGCCTTGCGCATCCACGCCTGTACGAACGGTGGCGCAGAAATTCTTGAACGTGCTGGCGGACTGATAGACGTTCGGCGTCCATGTCGGTCCTGACGACCCGCCAGTCGTTCCTCCGCCGCCCGTGCTGCCGCCGCCTCCACCGCCGCCTCCGCCACCTCCACATGCCGCCGCCACAAGGGCGGCGAGCGAACAGATGATAACGCGCACAGAAACTGACCGCATTGCACCAACTCTCCCACCCCTCCAAGATTTGGCCGACGGCAAGCCCCGCATGTCAAGCCAGACACTGGGGCAGAAAGTTGCGAAGATCGAACTAGAAGCTCCAGCCGAGCGTGACCTCGCCGTATTTCTGGCGCTCGAACTGCTGGTCGTAGCGCTTCGACTCTTCCGTCCATGCAAATGTGAGCCGCGTGCCGCCATTTGCGAGCACCACGCCAAGACTGGTCTCGGTCCGGGTCTTTCCACGCGTGATCGCGGAACCGCCACGAACAGGATCGCGATCCTCTCCCCCGAGTTCATCGAGGAAGATGTCGAAAGCCTGATACCGGGCATTGGCCGACGCAAACGCGTAAGCCGACCAGCCCTTGCGCGGCGCACGCGATAGCGAACCGCCCAGAGCACCCGCACGAGGCGCTCCGAAATCGGCATCGAGATTGACGCCAAGACGAAGCATGAGGCCGGCGTCGGCGGCAACGCTGACGGACCCGGCTTCAAGGCCGATGACAGGCGATACGTCGAGCGCGAGATCGCCAACGGGAATGAGATTGCGCCAGCGCCGCTCGAAACTCGCGTTCATCGCAAGGCGATCGGTGATCTGATTGTCCCATCCTAGCATGTCGCGGCCATGAAAGATGGCGTGGAAGAATTCCTCGAGTGGTTCGGCCAGCGCAGATGAACCCACGACACCGGCGTCGAGCTTCCATGTGTCCTGCCGTGTGTCGTTGGCCCGGATGAAAAGCCCCGAACCGTGAAGCCATCCGGCATAAGGGCGTTCTCCAGGCAACGGGGCTGCGGCGGAGATGTCGCGCGGAACGTAGAAATAATGCCCGACGCCAAAGCCCGCCAAGTCCGTGTCGCCCGCCTCGCCGCCCGGAAGCCAGCCGGCAATCGTCTGCGCGAGCGGCGCCTTGCTCCACTCGGCACTTACAATACTCAAACCCGAACCAGACGCGTATTCCTGCTCGGTGTGCGCCCACTCGTCGTTGTCGTGCATCAGCGTGATCGCGGTCTGCGCCATGGCGGGCGCGCCGGTGAGCGCGAACAGGATGAGGGGCGCCGGGCGGATCATGACCAATGTCTAGGCGCGTGCCGCGGCGCGCGCTAGCCTTGCTACATGACGATACCTCCGCCCCCAACTCCGCACCACTTCCAGACAAGCCAGCCGCGCGAACTTCTGGCCTGCGTGGAATTCTCAGCTGCACAGGCGGACCTCGCCGCGACCGATCATGGTTGCTGGCGCTGGCTGATCATCGCCATGACTCTGGCAGTGCAGAACGCCTGTCTCTGCGCGCTGGATCACGGTGACGAATATGGCACGAAGGGCATGACGCGGAGCGACGCCCGCGATGTCGTGCGCTGGACCAAAAGTGGAAGGCATGGACCTGCCCCGCTCGCCGTGCGTGAGCCACGCATCGTCTCGCCGCTGGAACTGTTGCGTCGCACCGGCGATCCGCAATTCCTGCGTCCGCCCTATCAGCTGCCGCTCAACCGGAAGATCACCGAGGCGTTCGACGACCTCGTCGACCTGCGCAACACATTCCTGCATTTCAGCGAGGATGGCTGGACGGTCGACCTGCGCGAGATCCCGCCACTTGTCCTCAATGTCTGCCGGATCGTGCGGCACCTGTCAGTGACCCAACCGATCTATCTGAAGCACGCCGAACCCCGGCATCGCGAGCGCGTCGCCGCCGCGCTCGACCGCATCGAGCTGGCGATGGAGCACTATCCGCAAGAGGAACACGGCGCAGGCTAACGCGTGCGCCCCATGGTCGCCAGCACGGCATCCGGATCGCCGCCGAGTTCCCGCACCGCTTCTTCCCAGCGCGCTAGCGCGTCCCAGTAATAGTCAAAGATACAGGGACAGCAGCCGCGATGGCAGCAGGATTCATCATCCGGCTTGTTCGGCGGGCGCGGGAAAGCGGAGGGCGAACTCATCGCCCTCCGCTATCGCAAAATCCGGGTCGTTACGAGACTTCTACTTGCACTCGAACTGGTCGGCGCTCTTTCCGTCGCCAGCGCCCTTGTAGACGGCCTGTTTCGGCCAGGCGCAGAGCTTGCGACCGCCGCCCGCGGCGAAACCAACCGGCAGCTCTTCCGGCGCCGCACCCGACGTGACCCACTTGTCGAGCGCATCGAGATAGTCGGCGCGATCGGGACCGGGGCCGCCGGCGCAGTGCATGACGCCCGGCATCATGAAGAGGCGCAGGTCAGCCTTGGCAGAGGCGTCATTCGCCATGACCTTGTCGTACCAGTCGAGCGTCATCAGCGGCGACAGCGCCGAGTCCGACCAGCCATGATACATCAGCAACTTGCCGCCGCTCTTGCGGAAGGCCGAGATGTCCGGGTTGGTCGGCGAGAGCGTTGCCTGCAGGTATTTCATCTCCGTGCCCAGCGTCGCGAGGTTGAGCTGTTGATGGTTCCAATTGGGGTCCTGCTTCAGGAAGAAGCGCATGAAGTCGCCGGAGAAGCCATAGGCGAGGCTTGGACGGCCAGGACCCGCTGCGTCCTTGCGGCCCGCAAGCCATGTGCCCCATCCGGCATCGTTGAACTCGCCGCCGTAGGGATAGCCGACATGGAACGGCTTGCCGTTCAGCATCGGGCCCTTGTTGATCAGTTCGACCGCCTCGACCTGCGCCTGCGTCAGGCAACCATCCTTCTTGCCGGACTTGCACTGGATCGTCTTCACATCAAACGTGCACTTGCGCGGATCGGTCATAAAGCCGTCCTTGAGCCCGTCTAGCGCATCGCACTTTTCGAGCACGGACTTGGAGACAAGATCACGTGCGGTCTTGTCGAGGATCGGCGTGTCGAGTTTCTTCGGATCGGGATACATCTTCGCCGTGATCGAACCGAAGGTCGCCGTGATGCCCTGGAAGTTGATCGCGGGCGCCCCGGCTATGATGCCGTCGAAATCATCGGGATAGCGCTGAACTTCCATCAACGCCTCGCGACCGCCATTGGAGCACCCGGCGAAGTAGGACTTGTCAGGCGCGCGGCCATAGCGGGCGAGCAGGATCGATTTCGATGTCGCGGTGACGCGATGGATGGCGGCGTGCGCATAGTTGACGATGCGCTCAACATCGCCCATCGCCCACGCGCCATCCGTGGCGCCGGCGGGGCCCGTGTGACCTGTATCCGTTCCCGCGATGGCGTAGCCGCGCTGCAGCGCGTTCATGCCCATGGCCTGGCTTTCGACCCGGCCGGCGAAGCCGCCCTGCCCGCCCATCACGAACTTGCCATTCCAGGCTTCAGGCAACCAGACCGTGAAGTTGATCTCCTTGCCGATGACGCCATCAAGCTTGCATAGCGGTACGGGAGACGTGGCGGGCGCCGCGCCCGTGATCTTCACATCAGGCGCCGAATAGCCCTTCAGCGACTCGCAGGCGACCTGCGCCTGCGCAGTTCCTGCAAACGCGATCGCCAGCACCGCGAGCGCCACACCTGTCCGGATCATTCTGCCCTCCCTCGAAGACGTCTTGTTTTGCCGAAACTGCCACTTACCCGGCCGGAAGCAAGGCGCCTTTCCTGACAATCCGCTCGTGCTACAGGGACGTGATGACCGACCTGACGCCGCGTCCTGATGCACCCCCTCTTTTACCGGGCCGCTCGTGCGATGGCTGCACGGCGTGCTGCAAGCTGGTGGCGGTGGCAGAGCTGAAGAAACCCGCGCAGACCTGGTGCGATCATTGCGAGATCGGCAAGGGATGCAGAATCTACGAGACCCGGCCAGACGACTGCCGGACCTTCTATTGCGGTTGGCTGGTTGACGAGCGCATTCCCGACGCATGGCGACCGCGCGATTCCAGGATGGTCGTGAAATTCGAACCCAAACGCATCGTCATCCACGTCGACAAGGACAGGAAGGACACATGGCGCAAGGAGCCCTTCGCCTCGCAGATCCGCGCTTGGGCGAGGGCTGGCATCGTGCATGAGGGCGACGTGATCGTGTGGGAAGGCAAAGACGCGCTTCGCATCGGCCCAGCCGGCGAGCAGAGGCTTGGCCGCGCGAGAGACCCTACTTGAGAACGTCCAGCAGCGAGAGGCCACGCAGGACGTTGAAGACGCTCGCCGAAGAATTGTAGGCGAATTGCGCCTGCTGGAGTCGCACGGCGACCTCCGCAAGATCGACATCAACGATGCCGCCAATGGCTTCATCAAGCGCATTATACTGCGAGGTCAGGCGTGTACCGGCAGATTCCACTTCCTTGCTGAGGCGGCCATTCTCGGCCTGTTCTGAAAGGATATGATCGAAGGCGTCGGCGAGCGAGGTGAGTTCGCTCTGGATCGCCTGCTTCTGAATGTCGGTAAGATCGCCATTGAACGGGCCGTCCGGGCCCTCATCGAGTTCGGCAAGCCGCTTGATGGAATCGAGCGCCTGCGTAACCACGTCATCGGCGACCACGCCAGCCTGGAGCGTGCGGCCTTCCTCGACACGCATCACCTGCGCCTCGGCGCCCTGCTGCAGCGAGTTGGCGAGCGGATTGGCGGCGAGGTCGCTCAGGGATGTTGCGCTGATCGGCGCGCGATCATTGAGGACGCCGCCGAAGAGGTAACGACCGCCAAGATTGGTATTCATCGTATCCTTGATGACCGCGAAGGCTTCCTCAAGTTGCGAGCGAACGCCCTCGCCGCTTTCAAGACCGAGGTTCTGGAACAATTGTTCCTTGAGCTTGCTGACGGCTTCTGCCGCGCGTCCGAGCGTAACGTCCTGGATCTGCATGCGCGTAGTGAGTTCGCGCGCGGTCGCTTGAAAACCCTGGTTGCGTGCAACCAGGCGCTGGGCGGAGACCAGTGTCTGCGCCTCGCGGCCATAGCCCTTGAGGTCATTGGCGCGGGTCTGGGCCGAACTCTGGCGCCCGGCTTCGACAAGTTCCTGCTGGGCGCGCTGAAGATCGGCCAGCGAAGAAGCCGGGATCATTGCAGAGGAAACACGTGTCATGATCTAGGTCCTCACACCATGGCCAGGCAAATGTCGTAGAGATCCTTCGCCGCCTGGATCATGCGCGAGGCGGCGGCGTAGGCCTGCTGATAGGTCGTCATCTTCACAAGTTCTTCGTCGAGGTTGACGCCTTCCTCGCTCATCCGGCGCTCCTTGACCTCATTGCGGACTGACTCGGCGGCGGCTTTTGCAGCATCGAGCGCTTCGGCGCGTACGCCGGCATGACCGGCAAGACGGGCGGCATAGTCGGAAATCGATGTGACCTGTCCCGTGAGAGCGCCCGCATCAGCGAACGTACGCGGCGCGGTCGCGGCCTGTTCAATCGCGAGAGCGCCGCGCCCGTCACCGGGGGACAGGACGCGCGCGCCGGCTGCGGCGCCGGCCAGATCAGCCTGGGCGCTGCCGAGAAGGTTCGGGTTGGCGCGGATGTCAGGACGGATGATCTGGCTGCGGGTGCGCTCGATAGGCAGCGCTTCGCCGAGGCCGAACAGCTGGGACATCGACATGCCGGTGTCGCCGCGGATCGTGGTATCCTGCAATACGTCAATGCGACCGATATTGTTGTTGGTCGGGGTCAGCGCCAGGCGGCCGTTGGCGTCGAGAGTCGCCTGGCCATAGCCCGAAATCGCAGTATTCAATGCGGTACGCAGCTGGCCCATGGTCGTGCCAGCCGTGACTGTGAAATCAAAGGTGCGGACGATCGCGCCGTCATTGTCACGCATAGCGAAAGTCAGCGTGCCAGCGGTGAAGCCGTGCTGGTCAGCAGCCGAAAGGCCGGTAGCGTAGTTCAGCGGGCCGCCATGTGACACGAGGTCGTTGAGGCCGAATGTGTGCGAGAAGCCGCGGCCCGCGCGCATGCCTGGCGTGGCGGGATCATCGGTGATGACGATTCCGGTGTTCGGCGCATCGGCGCCGATAGTGAGCACGCCGCCGGCGAACGAGACGGTTCCGTCGGCTCCCATCGCTGTGTCGAGCGCCGTCTGCAGGTCAGCAATCGTCGGCGCGGCGCCGCCACCTGGGTCGAACGACGTGACGTTGGCCTGATCATCGAGGATCTGGTAGTTGTCGAAATCAATGCGGTAGTTGCGGACCACATTGCCCTGATCATCGACGACGCCGATGTGGGTGACGCCAGAGAAATTCAGCAGGTCCGTCGTGACAAGCCCGGTGTTGCGACCGGTCAACGTGGCGGGCGCGGGAATGGCGCTCGCCTTGTTGTGGGCGGCGTTGAGCGCCTCGGCGGCGCCGGCGGCGTATTCGCCGAATGCCAGCTGCAGGTTCGGGATCTCCTTGTCCCGTGCGCGCAGGAGACCTTTCAGCTCTCCGCCGGACAGATGCGTTTCCAGTGGCGTCTCGGTGGTGGAGCGCGGAGCCAGCATGACAAGGCCCGGATAGGGTTCGCCATTTGTAGTCGAGTCAAGCCCGAGCTGCGCCGAGTCGAGATCGACGAGCAGCATCCCGTCATTGGTGCGAATCTCGACCCCGCCCAGCGAACGCCTCTGCGTTCGGATATCCATGATCTCGGACAACCGATCGATCATGCGTTGCTGTTCGGTTTCAGCCTCACTGGCCGAGATGCCGCCAATGGTGGAGCGCTGGATCGAGGTGTTGAGCTTGGCGATCCCCGCCATCAGCGAGTTGGCTTCTTCCATCGAAGCCACCACGCGCGAATGGGATTCATCGCGCAGAGCCTGGAGTTCCTGCCCTGTCGTATCAAGCTGCGAGAGCATGGTCTGCAGGTCTGACAGCGCCGAAGAGCGGCGCAGGGCGGAGGCAGGATCAACCGACAGGGCGCCGAAAGAGGAGAAGACCGGATCGAGCGTCGAAAAGACCGACGAGGAATCCGACGGATCGCCGAGCAGGCCCTGCGCACGATCCATGAACTGGGAGAGGATGTCGGCCGAGGCGACATCGGCTGCCCCACGCATCTCCGCGGCGGCGAGGTAGGCGTTGGCGACGCGGCGGACTTCGATCTCGACGCCTGAGAGGCCGCCGGAAGCCTCGCGCGAGATGAACTGCACGTCGAGGCGGGAGTAGCCGACGGTGTTGACGTTCGCAACGTTAGTCGACGTGGCTTTCAGCGCCTGCTGGTTCGCAGCCAGCGCGGAAAGGCCGTTGTTCATGATGGAACTGATCGACACGATCGCATCTCCGTCATGACCCTGCAGATCTTGCCGAGTAGGCGCGATCTGCCGAGTCGCCTGACGCGACCAGCCTTCACCGGCATCGTTCCATCTTCCTGAATACGTTCGCAAAAATCCCGCGACGGAGGCTTCTGCCCCGAACGCCCCGGCGCACTGGCCGCAACGTTGGAATTAACCACGCAAGTTGCGGGCCAGCCGGGGTTTCAGGAGATACCGGGCCGGACGCAGAAACTTTGTGGCGGCGTGTAACCTGCCTGCCCCAGCCCGCGAATACCTCACTGAACCCGCTTGGGAGCGAGGAGAGACGCGATGGCGGCGGCGAGATCTTACGGATTGAAGGGCATGGCCCTGCGCATCGGCGTGCTGGCTCTTGCGCTTGCGCCTGGCGCCTGGCGCGCGCCCGCGAAATCGCCAACAGTCGTCGAGATCTTCCAGAGTCAGGGGTGCTCGTCCTGCCCTCCGGCCAACGAGAACGTCCTGAGCCTGATCGACCGGCCAGACCTGCTCGTTCTGAGCTTTGGCGTCACCTACTGGGACAAGCTCGGGTGGAAAGACACATTCGCATCCCACGCCAACACACAGCGTCAGTACGACTACGCCGCCGGCCTGAAGCGTCGGAACGTGGCCACGCCGGAAGTCCTAATCGACGGACATATCGACATCACCGGTCTTGACCGTAACGAATTGAATCGCGCGATCGCCACAGTGAAATCGGTTGCTTCGCCGCCAGCCATCAGCCTGTCAGGCGGCATGCTCGCGCTTGGATCGGCGTCTGCGCCAGCGGCAGGCGCTGATGTCTGGTTGGTACGATACGATCCGGGCATCGTGCAGGTGCCGATCAAGGCTGGCGAGAACGCTGGCCGCACGCTGCCTCATCGCAACGTCGTGCGCGAGCTGGTGCGGTTGGGCGGATGGAGCGGCAAGGCCGCAACTTATCGCCTGCCCGCCGCAAGCGATCCGGCGTTCCGCACGGCTATCCTCGTTCAGGCCGTCTCGGGCGGTCCGATCATCACGGCGTTCAAGCCCTGATCCCGTTTCAACTCATGCGTTTCCAACCAGAAGGACAATCCCAATGATCTCCCGTCTCCTCCTACCCGTCGCCGCAGCAGCCTGCGCTCTTTCTCTGGCCGCCTGCTCAGGCTCCAACAACACACCGATGGCGTCGGACGCCGCCAAGGGGGACGCGATGGCGACAGACGCCATGAAAGCCGACCCAATGAAGACCGACGCGATGGCTTCTGATGCGATGAAGGCCGACCCCATGAAAACCGATGCGATGGCCGCAGACCCGATGAAGGCGGACGCCATGAAGCCCGCCGATCCGATGGCGTCAGACGCCATGAAGGCCGATCCGATGAAGCCGGCCGACCACTGACGCCCACCGTCGGGACGCCTGGCGCCCCCTCCGACTTGGCCGGGCGTCCCGACGCACTCTTTCTCGAGCATTCTCATGACAGCCGAAGCATCGAGCGAAATCGTCTACCGACACTCGCGGATCGTGCGCATTGCGCACTGGGTCAACGCGCTGTGCTTCCTGCTCCTCCTGATGAGCGGGCTGCAGATCTTCAACGCGCATCCCGCCCTCTACTGGGGCCAGAGCGGCGCCAACTACGATACGCCGTGGCTGTCGATACCGGGCGGCATTCCGGGGCTGCTGACGCTGCCGAGCTATCATGATCTCGCGACGGGTCGGAACTGGCACTTCTTTTTTGCCTGGGCGCTGGTGATCAACGGGCTCGCCTATCTCGCCTTCAACATCATCAACCGCCACTTCGCTCGCGACATCCTTCCAAGGAAAGACGAATTGAAACCGGCACATTTGTGGGAAGAGGTGGTTCACCACGCCCAGTTCAAGCGCATCACGGGACCGGCTGCGAAGCGCTACAACACGCTGCAGAAGCTGGCCTATGTCGCCGTCATCTTTGTGTTGTTCCCCGGCATCATTCTTACCGGTCTCACCATGTCGCCGGGCTTCAATTCGATTGCGCCCATTCTCGTCGACCTGTTCGGCGGCCGGCAATCCGCGCGCTCCATCCATTTCATCTGCGCCAACCTGCTGGTGGCGTTCCTGATCATCCACCTTGTGGAGGTCGTCGTCGCCGGCGCGTGGAACGAAATCCGGTCGATGATCACCGGTCGCTTCGTCGTGCCCCATGGCCCCGCCATCGCGGAGGACGCGCAATGAAGGATCTTCTCACCCGCCGCAAACTGCTGACCATGGGCGCTGTGACAGTCGGCGGCCTAACGCTCTCCGGCTGTGATCCGCTGTCGCGCTCGCCCGACTTCCGTTCCTTCCTGCACAATGGCGAAACGCTGACCATGTCCGCGCAACGCACACTCATGATTGGCCAGCCGCTGGCGCGGGAGTTTTCTGAACGCGACATGTCGCGTGTCTTCAAGGCGAACGGCACGAAGAACCCTGACACTCCGGCCTACAACAGCATGACCGCAGAAGGCTTCGCCGGCTGGCGGCTGGAGATCACTGGCCTGGTGGATCATCCACAGTCGCTGTCTCTGCCGGAACTGCGCGCCCTGCCATCGCGCACGCAGATCACCCGGCACGATTGCGTCGAAGGCTGGAGCGCCATCGGAAAATGGAAGGGCGTGCAACTCGCGACGTTGCTACAGTCTGTCGGCCTCAAGCCGAACGCCCGCTTCGCCGTGTTGCGCTGTGCAGACAATTATGGCGGCGGATCGGACCCCTATTACGAAAGCATCGACCTGATAGACGCCTTCCATCCCCAGACGATCCTTGCCTATGACATGAACGATCGACCGCTCGAGATTGCGCATGGCGCGCCGCTTCGCCTGCGGGTCGAACGGCAGCTCGGCTACAAGCAGGCAAAGTACGTCATGCGAATCGAGATCGTCGACTCATTCGCCCGGATCGGACGCGGAAAAGGAGGTTTCTGGGAGGATCGCGGCTACGAATGGTATGCCGGCATCTGATTTCCGGCGCGTTGCAGGGCGTAGTCATCCTCGCTCGCCTCCGCTAGACATGGCCCTCGATTAGATGGTCGTGAACATCGGAAGGCGGCGTGTCGGACGTTGAGCCCCGCTTGAAGGCGCTGATGCTTCGCGGGCTCGCGGGCGATGCGGGCGCGCACGCGATGCTGCTGTCGCAGATGACCGGGTATCTGCGTGGATTTTTCGCGCGCAGGCTCGGCCGCGACACCGCTGATCTGGAAGACCTCGTGCAGGAGACGTTGCTGGCTATCCACCTGAAGCGCGAAACCTACGACACATCCCAGGCCTTCACGTCGTGGGCCTATTCGATCGCGCGCTACAAACTGATCGACCGCTACCGTCGCAACAAGATCCGGAAAACCGAGCCGCTGGATGACGCAGGGGACCTGTTTGCGGCGGAAGAAACCGAGGAAAGCGGCACGAAACGCGACCTCGACAAGCTGCTCTCCTCCCTGCCCGCGAAACAACGCGCCCTGCTTGAGGACGTCAAACTCTCAGGCCTCTCCAATGCGGAAGCTGCGGCCAAGTCGGGCATGACCGAAAGCGCCGTGAAGGTAAGCATACATCGCAGTCTCAAGGCTCTCATGAGGAGGGCGCGCGATGAAAACTGACGAACTGATCACCCTGCTCGCACGCGACGCCACACCGGTGAAGCGTGGTGCGCTGCCGAGGCGCGTGGCGTTGTTTGCCGCAATCGGGGCGATCGGCGCGTTTGTCATCCTCGTACCGTGGATTGGATTGCGACCGGATCTCGCCGAGGCCGTCATGGGCATGACGTTCTGGATGAAAGCAATCTACACAGCTGGGCTTGGCTGTGCGGGCTTTGCGCTGTTCGAGCGTCTGGCGCGTCCTGGGGCGAAGGGCCGCATCGGATGGCTACTGGCCGGGCTGTTCGCAACGGCGATCGTGGGGATTGCGATCTATCAGGTGATGTCGACGCCGATGGATCAGATGCGCGCAGCCTTCATGGGCGTGAGCTGGGACAAATGCCCGTGGCGCATCCTTGTTCTCTCCATACCGGGGCTGGCTGTCCTGCTGTGGACGATGCGGCGCTATGCGCCTACGCGACCGGCTCTTGCGGGAGCCGCCGCTGGCCTGCTCGCCGGCGGCGTGGCGGCGACCGTTTACGGTCTCCATTGCCAGGAAACCGCGGCGCCCTTCGTGGCGCTCTGGTACTCCTTCGGCGTCATCCTGAGCACAATGGTCGGCGCCCTGATCGGGTCGCGCGCCCTGCGCTGGTAGCCCGGCAAGTCCTGCCGAGCAGCCTAGCGCATCTTGCCGCATCGAGGCCCTGAAACGGAGCGGCGTTAACCTGCCAACCCTTCATTCCTGCGGGGTTTTTCAGAAAACGTTAATGGCTCGGCGGTTGCACACGTTTCTTCACTTCGCGCCCGTGAAGGGCCGGAGCTTGTGAACGCGTGGACGCCTCGTGACAGCAGCCGACGCCCTTTCTGCACAGCCCGCCGCCCGGCCCGAGCCGAGCGCTGCAAGGACGGCTGCGCCTGAGAACAAGGGAGCGGAGCACAAGGGCAAGAGCTTCGCCGACGTGCTGGGCGCCGAAACGACCGAGAAGACGGAAACGACCGACACGACCGAAGAGCTGGCGGAACTCGCCGCCCCGGACGAGGTTTCGACCGACACAACGATCATCGCTCAGCCGGCGCAGCCTGCCCCGCCTCCGGCGATCCCGCTGGTCACGCCGGTCACAGCTTCACCTGCAGCGATCCTGGCCGGCCTTGATCCGAATATCGCCGCCGCCGAGGGAACATCCACGACACCCGCCGTCGACGGCGTGAAGCCGGCCGTAGTTCCCGAATTTGCGATCGACACGCCAGCGCCCGCTCCTGCCCTGACGCCTGCGCTCGCGCCGGCGCCAACCGTGGCCAATGTCGAAGTCGGCCCGCCTGCCGACGCCGAGACCGTGCTTGCAGCTCCCGCCCAGCAGGAAGTCGCCACACAACAAGTCGCGGTCCTGACCCAACCCGTCGCGACAACGCCCGCCAAGCCGGCAGCGAAGAAGGACACAAAGGTCGAGGCCGCAGTTCCGGCAATCGACGCCGCGGAAACGGCATCGTCCAACATCGCTGTGGAAGGGGCCAACGCCAAGCCTGTCGTCGGTGCGGCCCCGACACAGCCCGTTGTCACAACAGCGGCGCCGGCCGCACCGCCTGTAACGCCGGAACAGCCAGCACAACCGACATCCGCCCCTGGGGCCGAGCGCGCAGCAGCGGCGGTTGAAAGCGCTCCGTTGTCGACCACCCAAACCGCCACGGCAAATACGAAAACAGCCGCAGCCAGCGCTGACGCGAACGTGCAGACATCGGCAAACAAGGCGGTTCAGGCCGCCGCGACCGCATCGGACGCGGCGCTGGAGCTCAAGATCGATGCAACGACCTCAAGCGTTGCTTCAACATCGGCGACCGACGCACTGACGGGGTCGCGCACGTCCGGCGTGGAGGCGAGCAAGGCCGCCCAGTCGACCCCGGCTGCCCAGGCAGCGCCGGCCGCCACGATTCAGGTCTATTCGCGGATGATCGAGCGCTTCGATGGCCGCACGCAGCGTTACGAGATTCGCCTCGACCCGGCGGAGCTCGGTCGCGTGGACGTCCGCATCGAAGTCGGCGCCGACAAGAAGGTGCATGCCGTCCTCGCTGCGCACGACAGCGCCGCCCTCTCCGACCTGATGCGCGGGCAGCGCGCACTTGAAGCTTCGCTGCGCCAGGCCGGGATCGACGTCGCCGATGGCGGCATCAAGTTCGAACTGTCGAGCGACACGGGCCGCAATCTGTCGAACGGCGCCAATCGGGGCGACACGAACGGCAACGCTAATGGTTCCGGCAATGTCTGGCGCAACTTCTCGACGATGGACGTGGCGGTTGACGCCAACACGGCAACGGCTGCCCGCCCCTGGCGCTCCTCGCGCCTGAACCTGGTTGCCTGAGGAGATGAGACATGTCTGACTTGATCTCCTTCGTTCCGACCTCAACCACCTCGACCTCCAATGCCGATGCATCGAAGGCCACGCTGTCGAACAACTTCGATACGTTCCTCACCATTCTCACCGCGCAGATTCAGAACCAGGACCCGCTGCAGCCGATGGACTCGACGCAGTTCACCCAACAGCTGGTGCAGTTCTCTGGCGTGGAACAACAGATCCGCGTGAACAGCCAGCTCGAAACCCTGATCAAGGCGACCAATTCGGGCGCAGGCGCCTCGCTGTCGGGTTATCTCGGCCAGCAAGCAGAGATTGATTCCGCAGGCGCCGAATTCACCGGCGACACCGTTCACTGGCGCTATGAGCTGCCGAGTGACGCCGCATCGTGCACGGTCACGGTGACGGACGCCGCCGGCAAGGTGCTCTATTCCAAGACCGGCGAACTCGAGGCCGGATCGCACGATTTCGAATGGAATGGCGAGCTGAACAAGGGCGGCACGGCCAGCGAAGGCCAGCCCTACTGGATCAGCGTCGTCGCCGAGGACGCCAACAAGAAAGCCATCACGCCCGCCCACACGCTGGTGACGACGATCACCGGTGTTGATCTGACCCACGGCGAACCTGCGCTCACGACGCCTGCCGGCGTGTTCGCGTTCTCCGACATCAAACGGCTGCTGAACAAGACGAACGCGACGACGAACTGATCGTCAGCCGACTGAACTCACCGGCGCAGAAGCGCGCCGTATGGCTGCATAAGCGGCCAACCAACCCAACCGCCACGTGCCCTGTCATCAGGGTCTTCTGGGAGCTTCGACCATGAGTATCAACTCCGCAATGCTCGCCGGCGCATCCGGCATGCGCGCCAATTCAAGCGCGCTCGCGGCCATTTCCGACAACATCGCCAACGTCAACACGGTTGGCTACAAGCGCCTTCGGTCGGACTTCGTTTCGCTGCTGAACTCCCAGAACCGGCAGACGACCTACAATGCGGGCGGCGTTGTCGGGAAGTCTACGCCGCTGATGGGCGAACAAGGTTCGGCTATCGCCTCGTCAGTCGCAACGCACCTCGCTGTCTCCGGCACCGGATTCTTCGTCGTGCGCGGCCGCAGCGATGACGCGACAGCGCGCGACCCTTATTATTATACTCGCGCCGGCCAGTTCGCGCCTGATGCCGATGGCTATCTCAAAAATACCGGCGGTTACTTTCTCCAGGGCTGGCCGGTCGACTCCGCCGGCAACGTGACCGCCAACCCGACCGACCTGAACGCACTTGAGCCTATCCGGGTGTCTGGCATCGCCGGCGGCGCCGAGGCCACGTCGCGCCTCTCCCTGTCCGCCAACCTTCAGTCCTCGCAAGCCCTTTCGAGCGCGGTAACCGGCGCCACCTACGATGCTACGGACAGCGCCAACAACATGGCGTCTGGCGCCGTGACGCCTGACTTCGAGGTTCCAATCCAAGTCTACGACAGCCAGGGCGGCCTGCACACACTGACCATGTCGTTCCTCAAGGCCGGCCCGAACCAATGGTACAC
>JBGAKC010000003.1:0-164502 GCA_044224605.1 Hyphomonadaceae bacterium | reverse complement strand
GAGACGATCCCTGCCGAGACATCGCCGCTGGCTGACAAGTTCGGCTGCGGTCCGCGCCGCAAGGAAGACGATGTCGTCGATCCCAAGGCCGGCTATGTGTGGGACGCCTCGCGTCAGGACCCCGGCACCGACGGCTGGGGCCATTATCCCCGCTCAGGCCGTGCGCAGGTCTATATCTTCCCGAACTGCAAGGACGGCCGCGTCGTCGCCGACGTGATCCGCCTGCAGAAAGGCCATACCGAAGGCCTCGAGCCGAACGTCACCGACAAGCTGATCCAGCTCGCGACTTCAGCGAAGGGCGGCAAGATCAGGAACGGCGCGTGGACCCCGCCGCCGCAACCGCCAGCCCCGGCGCCCTTCGGCGCGCCGCCGGCTACGACGCCGGCTACGACGCCACGCAATTGATCGACGCGGACTTGGGGGACACCGGCGGCGGGTCATCCCGCCGCCGGTTTCTTTTCTGCGGCCGGACTTTGGAATCGCCGCCGTCTCGGGCTAATCAGGCGGGAGAGGAGACAGTTCCATGCTGAAATTCGTCTGCGGGTTCGCAGCCCTCGCCCTGACGCTTGGAGCCTGCGGGCCTTCGACGTCAGAGCTCGACGGCAATCTAGAGATCCAGGGCATGGATCCCGTCTTCTGGGGCGTGAAGGTCGATCATGCGGCCAAGACCACCACGATCGCCGTGACAGGCTCGCGCGATCTCAAGGGCGACCTTCCGGTCAAGGCTGCAGGCGAGAAAGACGCCACGACCCTGACTACGAAGACGCCTGACGGTGATTTCGTGATGACGCTCCGTTCCGGCAAATGCCAGGACGGTCTCGGCGAACGGGAGTATCACTGGTCTGTCACGGTGATCTGGCAGGGTGAAACCCTCAAGGGCTGCGCCGCGCCAGCCTAGGTTCCCGCCCGCAGCGCCCATCAGGTTGACTTGTGCGCCCCCATGCGAGCACGTTGCCGCATCGGACGTATACTGCTTTCACTGGGGACACATCATGCGCCTTACGCTCATCGGAATGCTCGCGGCCACGGCCGCTCTCTGCGCCGCCTGCTCGCCCGCCGTTGGTTCGCCGGAATGGTGCAAGGACTTCCAGGCCAAGAACGCCAGCGCAAATCCGATGGAAGTGCTGTCGAAGCTGACGCCCGAAGAGCAGAAGGGCATCGAGCAGTGCATGATGAACGCCTTCAAGGCTGCAGGCGTCGGCCAGTAGGCTCTGAGGCCTGGGGCGTCAGGCTCGCGGGTGTGCCTCTGCATGCACCTTCATGAGCCGCGCCGCGTCGACGCCGGTATAGATTTGTGTCGTCGACAGGCTGGCGTGGCCCAGCAGCGCCTGGATCGAGCGCAGGTCGCCGCCGTTCGCAAGCAGGTGCGTCGCGAACGAGTGGCGCATGGCATGCGGCGTCGCCGTCTCCGGCAGTCCGAGCCGGATGCGCAGCTTTTCCATCAGGCGCTGCACCATGCGCGGATTGAGCGGTCCGCCCTTCTCGCCTCGGAACAGCGGTTCGTCCGGTGCGGCGGGATAGGGGCACAGCTTGCGGTATTCGTTGATCGCCTCGCGCACGGCGCGGATCAGCGGCACGATGCGGACCTTGCGGCCCTTGCCGTAAACGCGCAATGCTTCTGGTGCAGGCGTGTCCCTGCCGGTGAGCGACAGCGCCTCGGACAGACGAAGGCCGGCGCCATAGAGCAGCGACAGGATTGCGGCGTCACGCGCCAGCACCCATTCGGGCATGTCCTCGCCATCGCCTTCACTCGCAATGTCGATCGCTTCCGAGGCCAGCTTCTCGGGCAGCGGACGAGGCAGGCGATGCGGGCGGCGCGGGCTTTCGAACATCATCGCCTTGGCGTTGGCGGCGTCGAGCCGGCGGTCGAGGAAGCGGAAGAAAGCGCGCAGGCTCGAGGCCGCGCGGGCGCGCGAGGAGGCGGCAAGATTGTCCTGCGTCCGCCGCCGCGCCAGCCAGGCGACCACATCGTGACGGGACAGGCGTTTGAGATCCGAGACGTGCGGCTCGCCGCCGAGATGCTCGACCAGGAAGCCGATGAAATTGCCGATGTCGCGCTGGTAGGCCTCGATCGTCTTCTCCGACGCGCGGCGCTCGGTCTCGAGCCAGACCGAGAACTCCTGCAGGGCTTCGCGTGCGGTATGGGCGCTCATGGCGCCAGCATGCACGGTCGCTTGTTAAGGGCGGGTTAGGCCGGATGGCGGTGTCGTATCCCTGTTTTCAATGGCTTGCCTGCTGTTGAACCCGCTGACTGTCCCGTCCATTCTCCCGTTCATGCCGATTTCACCCCGAATCGTCTCGGTGCTGCTGCCGCAGCCCCTGCCGGAGCCGTTCGATTACGAACTGCCCGAAGGCGTTGATGCGCCGGTGGGCAGCTTTGTCGTTGTGCCGCTCGGGCCGCGCGAGATGATTGGCGTCGTCTGGAGCGTGCGCGGCGCGCCCAGCAACCGCAAACTGAAGCCGGTGCTGGAAGTGATCAGCACCGCGTCTCCGCTGCCCGAGTCGATGCGCACCTTCATTGAGCGCGCCGCGAAATACATCTGTGCGCCCGTCGGCAATGTTCTCGCCATGGCGATGCGCTCGCGCGAGGCGCTGGACGAACCGCCGGTCGAAACGTTGGTTGTCGCCTCGGGCGAGACGCCGGACCGGATGACGCCTGCGCGCGAGAAAGTGCTCGCCGAAGCTGGAGCGCCTCTGTCAGGCGCCGAACTTGCGCGCGCCGCCGGCGTCTCATCCGGCGTGGTGAAGGGCCTGCTTGATGCTGGAGCCCTGATGCATGTCGAGCGTTCGCTTGATCCGCCATTCCCACTGCCTGATCCGGAGTTGCCGTCGCGCAATCTCACGGAAGAACAGAGCGAGGCAGCTGATTATCTTCGCAACCGCGTGCGCGAGCTTCAGTTCCGCGTGGCGCTGCTCGATGGCGTGACGGGCTCGGGCAAGACCGAAGTCTATTTCGAGGCCATCGCCGAAGCGTTGCGACAGGACCCCGACGCGCAGGTTCTGGTCCTGCTGCCCGAGATCGCGCTGACGCAGGCGGTGACGTCGCGCTTCGAGGAACGCTTCGGCGTCATCCCGGCCGAATGGCATTCGGCGGCGGGCTCCTCCGCGCGCCGCCGCGTCTGGCGCGAGGTTGCGGCGGGCAGGGCGCGCATTGTCGTCGGCGCGCGCTCGGCGCTGTTCCTGCCGTACAAGAAATTGCGGTTGATCGTGGTCGATGAGGAACACGACCAATCCTACAAGCAGGAAGAGGGCGTCATCTATCATGCGCGCGATCTTGCCGTGCTGCGCGCCTCGATCGAGCAGTTCACCATCGTGCTGGCCTCGGCGACGCCGTCGCTCGAGACGCTCGCCAACGCGCAGCAGGGCAGATACTCGCATCTCAAGCTCAGCGCTCGCCCCGGCATTTCGCAGCTTCCCTCGATCGCGCTGGCGGATATGCGCGCTTCACCGCCAGAGCCGGGCCGCTGGATCGGGCCGGACCTTGCCGCCGCCATCCAGAGCACACTGGCGGCGAAGGAGCAGGCTCTGCTGTTCCTGAACCGTCGTGGCTATGCGCCGCTCGTGCTGTGCCGCGCCTGTGGCGAGCGGCTGAAAGCGCCGGATACGGACTCATGGCTGGTTGAGCATCGTTACAGCGGCAAGCTCGTCTGCCATCTTACCGGCTACACGATGGACAAGCCGCTCGCGTGTCCCAACTGTGGCGCCAGGGGCTCGCTCACGGGCGTCGGTCCGGGCGTCGAACGGCTGGCGGAGGAAGTGCACACGCGCTTCCATGGTTCGCGCGTCGAGGTGCTGTCATCCGACACCGTCGCCTCGCCTGACGCCCTGCGCGAACTGATTGCGCGCATGGAGGCCGGCGCCATCGACATCCTCATCGGCACGCAGATCGTCGCCAAGGGGCACAACTTCCCAAGCCTCACGCTGGTTGGCGTGGTCGATGCCGACGCTGGCCTGCGGGGCGGCGATTTACGCGCGGGCGAGCGGACATTCCAGTTGCTGTTGCAGGTGGCCGGCCGCGCCGGTCGCGCCGACAAGCCGGGCCGCGCCATCATCCAGACCTATGCGCCGGAAAGCCCGGCGATCTCGCTGCTGGCGGCTGGCGATCGCGATGCGTTCATTGGTCACGAGATGGACCAGCGCCGCCTTGTCGGTTTCCCACCCTTCGGACGGCTCGGCGCCGTCATCATCTCGGCGGGGAGTGCAGAGCAGGCGAACGAGTCAGCCGCCGCTTTCGCCGCTGCCCAGCCCAACGCGTCCGGGATCGAAGTGTGGGGCCCTGCGCCTGCGCCGATCACCATCCTGCGTGGCCGGCATCGCCGCCGCTTTCTCATCCGCTCGGATCGCAATGTCGATCTCTCGGCTTTCCTCGCAGCCTGGAAGGAACGTGTGAAACTGCCGTCGGCCGTGCGCGTCGCGCTCGACGTCGAACCCTACAGCTTCATGTGAAAACAAAAGGCGCAGGCCGCTGGGGATCGCGGGCCTGCGCCGTCGGAGTTGGTGGACGGTCTGCCGCCTTCTTTGGTGCGGCTTTGAGCTCCGGGGGGATTGAGCGACCGTCCTATTCCGTCACTTCGTCGAAGACTTGATCCTGGTCCCGTTCATCAGGGCGAGCTGAATCTGGGTGAAGTCACCCGGCGAGAGCTTGTCGAACCTGGCCTGCAGTTCGGCGCGGATCGGTTCGAGCTTCGCTTGCGCAGAACGCTCGGCCTTGAACGCGCCGTCCCAGTCCTTCTTCGCGATGAGCGGATCAACCTTGGCGAGGAATTCCTTGCCGGCCGCATGAACCTTGTCGCACGCCGTCTTGATCGCGGCGTCGACCGCCTTCTCGTCATACGTCATGCGCACTTTCGAGAAGTCGAAATTGTAGCGGCCATCCTTCGGCGCATAGGCCTCCGCGGCGACCGTGACATTAGTCTCGACATTCCACGTGGCGAGCGCGCTATCCATCATGAACTGACCCTGTTCATAGCGCCAGGCCGAGCCGAAGCGGGCGTACTGGTCGCGGCCGGGGCAGTAGGCCGGGAGTTTCGCGTTCACGAACGCATCGAACTTCTTCTGGATAGCGTGGTGCCTGCGGATCACCGGCTCGAACTGCGCCTTGTTGTAGGCGAGGTCCGCCGGCGTTGCGACGGTTTCGACCTCGACGACAGGCTTTGGCGCTTTCGCTTCGGCGGCCTTGTTCTCGTTCATCTTGGCGATCATCATCGCGATCTGCGCTTCGCTGAAATTGCCAAACGTCGCAGCAAGTTGCGCGCGGGCCGCCGGACGCATCGCCGGCTCGACATCCTTAAGCATTATCTCGATCGCACGTTCCTGGTCGGGACGCAGCTTCGAGCCCGTCTGCGCTTCACCCGGGGAGGGCGCGATGAATACGGCGGCAAGGCAGACAGCTGCGAGCGGGTAGAGGAAACGCATCGTCGGTCTGGACGATTTGTTCGCAGCCTGGGTGGAGGGCATGGGGAGGTGGGCAGTCATTGGAAGGTTCTTTCTTCTCTTTTTTGTTTTTCCGGCGCCGGATTTTCCGTGTCGCTGGATCGTCAGGCGACTAGCTCTTTCTCGGCGCCGGCATCTGCGGCGCGAACGAGACGTACGGGCGGTCCGGCGCAACGCCCGGTGAGAGCGCGGCAGGCGTGGTCTCGCCCTTCGGTCCGAGCGACTTGATGTAGGCGTAGATCGCCTTCAGGTCCTTGTCGCTCATCGCCTGGAGGCTCGGCCACGGCATCGGCGGACGGCCTTGGCCGGCGCGCGACAGGTCGATGAACTGCTCTTCCGTCATGTTCTGGATCGAGAGGCGCAGGTTGGCCGGATAGCTCACGCCCCACGGGCCGGCGAAGCCGACATCGCTGCCTTGCAGCCAGTCCGATTCCGGCATCGCCTTGCCGGTCATCGCCAGTTGTTCGACATAGCCCGGCGTGTGGCAGTCATTGCAGCCGCCGATCTTGATCAGGTAACGGCCGGCGTCGACTTCCGACAGCGCGGAGACGTGGACGAACGGGGCTTTCTCCGCCGCTGCATTCGGATCCGCGGCGGCGGGGCCACTGCAACCAGCTTGCATGGAAGTGAGAACGCCTGCCAGCGCCATGAAGGCGGCATGGGCGCGGATATTGTGCTTGTGCGTAGACATGAGTGCTTCCTTTCGCCGACGTTGCTCGCCGGTCGCTACTTGTTTGGCTTTTGCTCGTTTCAGTATTTGCCGGCCGATTGTTATGGGAGAGCCGGTCAGGGTGGTTCAGTTCGTCTGAACGCGTATCTTCATTCTCGTTTCCTCAGTCTTCTTGTTATTGCTTCAGGCGGTCGCCTTGTTCTGGGCTTCGACCGCGCTGCACCAGCCATAGAAGCCGGCATGAACCTCGTCCCATGTACGCAGGGACTTCATGGTGTTCATCCATCGCGTGACGTTGGCCCACGGCCGCAGGTCGTAGTTCACCAGCTCGCCGGCCGAGACGATGCCCGAGCCGAAATAGTCGGCGATGCTGATCTCGTTTCCGCAGATGAAGCTCTTGGAGCCAATCCAGGTATCCAGCGCCTTCAGCCTGCGCTGCGCGCGCGGCTCGTGGAGGGCGATGAACTGTTTCTGGCCCGGGCCGGGCAGGCGGTAGTGCGCCAGCACGCGTGAATAGACGAGACCATAGACATAGTCCCGCATCATGTAGGTGTTGAAGAAGTCCATCACCTCGTTGACGCGCGCCCGGGCCTTCAGGTCTTTCGGGTAAGCGCGTGAGTCGGTGAGGTCAGCGAGATATTTCAGGATGGCCGAGCTCTCGGTGAGCACGAAGCCGTCATGCTCGAGCACGGGCACGGCCTGGTTAGGATTGAGCCGCGTGTACCAGTCGCTGCGGTTCTCGTCCGAGAACAGATCGACCAGCTGGTAGTCGACCGGAATCTGGTTTTCGGAAGCGAAGAGAATGATGGGCCGGCACGTTGTCGACGCGGGGTCGTAGTGCAGGCGAAGGACACCCGGCGCCTTCCGAGGAGGAGGGGGGGAGATGATCCTGGAAGGAGCCGGGGGAGTCATGAGGAGGGGCGCTCGTACGATTTGGCTTCGTCTTCTTGAGTAGTCTTCTGCTTAGGCGGTGTCTTTGACATCTCGTCCGTGGGGTCCGTGTATGGGTTGTCGCACATGCTCTCAATCCGAAGTATTGCAGAGCGTTCTGCAAATATGCATAATGAGCCATGTTTGACTGGGGCGATCTGAGGCATTTTCTGGCGGTGGCGAGGGGCGGTAGTACCTTGTCTGCAGCAAAGATTTTGGGCGTTAACCAGACCACGGTGGCCCGCAGGGTTGCAGCGTTGGAAGAGGCGCTCGGCAAAAAACTGTTCGACAAAACTGCAGGCGGCTATCGGATGACCGAGGTCGGGGCTGCAATGGTGCAGAACGCTGAACGGGTCGAGTCGGAGGTCGAAGCCTTCAGCCGGATGGTCGCCCAGCGCAGCCGCAAGCTGCTCGGCATGATCCGCGTGACGACCAATGACGTGCTGGCGGACTGCCTGCTTACCCCTTGGCTGCGCGAGTTCACGCAGCGCTTCCCCGTCGTGCAGGTCGAAACCATCATCACCGACCGGCGGCTCGACATCTCGCGCGGCGAAGCTGACATCGCGCTGCGGGCCAACACGTCGAAGGCCGCGCCGTTGGGCGATGGCGTGACTGTGCGGCGGCTTGCGACCGGCAAGTGGGGTGTTTACGCGTCGAAAGCATACGCGGCCGAGCACGGCGCGCCGCGCACCGCCGAAGACCTGGCCAAGCATCCGATCATTGCAGGGGCAGGCGAACTGGCCCGGTTTGACCCAGCCTTCCTGAAGGAGGCCAAGGCCAAGGGCGCTGTGATCCGTCAGGCCTCGTCCTCCATCCTCAACATTGCAGGGGCGATCCGCTCGGGTCTGGGGGTTGGCGGAATTCCCTGCATGCTGGGCGAGCTCGATCCGGAGCTGCAGCTATGCTTCCTGTTCGATGAGGCGGATTATGACCTCCTTCTGATAACGCGGGAGGAAATGCGGAATCTGCCCCATGTCCGCGCCTTCAACGATTTCATCGCTTCGCGCACGGCCGCTCTCCGGCATATGATCGAAGGAAGAGGACAGAGCAGATAGGGAGAGGCGCGATGGGTTATCTTCGGCTGAGGCAGATCTGCCTGGTGGCGAGCGACCTCGCCAGGGTCGAGAAGCAGATCGCTGACGTCCTCGGCCTCGAAATCTGTTTCCGCGATCCGGGCGTCGGCAAGTACGGCTTGCACAACGCGCTCTTCGCGGCGGGCGGCACGTTCCTAGAAGTGGTTTCCCCCACGCAGCCGAACACAGCCGCCGGCCGCTATATCGAGCGCCGCAAGGGCGATGGCGGCTACATGTACATTGTTGACTGCGACAACCTCGAAACGCGGCGCGAGCATTTCAAGGCCGAAGGCGTGCGGCTGGTCGAGGATCTGAAGTCCACCGAGTGGGGGCTGACGGGCGAGGCGTTGCACCTGCATCCGCGCGATACGGGCGGATGCCTGCTGTCGGTCGACCGCCATTCGCCGGACGATGCGATGGACGGATCCTACAAATGGGCAGGGCCGAAATGGCGCGAGCACGACCGCTCGACGACGGTCGCGCAGATCGCCGGCGCGGCGATCCAGTCGCCCGATCCTGCAGACCTCGCGGCGCGCTGGAGTCATCTGCTGCAGCGGCCGCTGAAGAAGAATGAGGGAGGCGGGCTAGATATTCGCCTCGACCAGGGCTTTGTCCATTTCGGTCCGCTCCGTGACGATCGCGGCGAAGGTCTGCGTGCGGTTCACCTGAGAACGAAGGACAACGCCACGATCCTCGCCAACGCCGTGAAGGCCGGCGTGCCCTGCGGCGAGGATCACGTCGATCTCTGCGGCGTGCGCTTCCTGCTGGTGTAGCGATGACCGTATATTCGATCGCGCAGCTCAAGTTCACCGACGTCGACGCCTATCGCCGTTACCAGAGGGCGTTTCCCGCTGTGTTCGCGAAGTTCAACGCGAAGGTGCTGGTCGCCGATGAAGCGCCGGTCGTGCTCGAGGGCGACTGGCCGCGCGACAAGATCGTGATCCTGGCGTTCCCCAACGAGGCCGAGGCGCGCCGGTTCGGCGCATCGCCGGAGTACCAGGCGATCGCGAAGGACCGGAAGGCAGGCGCCGACGCCGTGGTGATCATGGCGAAAGGGTTCGACCCCAGGCCTTAGAGCGTCCACACGCGCGCAGTCTGGATCGGGTGATTCTCGATCTCGGTCGTCGTCTCGACGGCGTATTCGGCGACCTCCCGGAAGGCGTCGCGCGGGAAGTACGTGCGGCCTGGATCGCCTGCGAAGATGGTTGCGCCGGCGGCATGGCAGCGTTCGAGGAAGGCGCGGAACATCTGGGCGGGGCGCTGCTCGTAGAACACGTCCGCCGCCAGCACGACATCGAAGGGCGGCGGGTCGCCGTCGAGCAGGCTGCCGGCGACGAAGCGGATCGTAACGCCGTTGAGTTCAGCGTTGATGGCGACGGCGGCCTCGCAGATCGGATCGATGTCGTTGGCAGCGACTTCAGCGGCGCCTGCAAGCGCCGCAGCGACGGCGACGAGACCTGAGCCGGAGGCGATATCCAGCACGCGCTTGCCGCGAACCACTTCAGGATGGTCGGTCACATAGCGCGACAGCGCCTGGCCGCCGGCCCATGGGAAGGCCCAGAAGGGCGGGGCGACATTGGCGGCGGCAAGATCCTTCTCGGTAGCCTCCCAGAGTGGTGTCAGCTCATCGGCCTGGTGTAACCGCAGGGGCAGGCCCGGGACCTGCGCCACGCGCGTGTTGGCGCGGATGAACGCGATGGCGTCCTCCAGTGTCGCGATTGCGCGCTTGCCTTGCACCCGATCCCTCTCCAGATTGCCCGGCCCCGAAGGGTCCGTTGCGATGCCAGACAGCACAGCCATCCGCAATCTCGCCGACGCCGCACGCGATGCGCGAGGCCTTGCCTATGCTCCCTACTCGAAATTCCACGTCGGGGCAGCCGTACTGATGGACAACGGCGCCTGTGTGACCGGCGCGAACATCGAGAACGCCAGTTTCGGGCTCACCTGCTGCGCCGAGCGCGTGGCCATCTTCGCTGCGATCACCCGGTATCCTCGCGCGAAGATCGCCGCGCTGGCAGTCAGCGCCGGCGCCGACGACCATCCGCACGAGGGCGAGCGCACACGAATGCCCTGCGGCGCCTGCCGGCAGGTGATGGTGGAATTCATGATGCCTGACACGCCGGTCTGGATAGACGGTGTCGGAACTAAGCCTCTCGCCGATCTTCTTCCTTCTCCCTTCAAGCTCTGACGGACGGTTCCCATGCCCGATTTCACGATGTTCGACTTCAAGGTCACGGACGGCGTCGCCGTTGTGACGTTCAACCGTCCCGACAAGATGAACACGTTCACGCCCGTCGTGATGCGCGAGATGATCCAGTTGTTCGACGTCACCGACGCGGACGATGCGATCCGCGCCGTGATCGTGACGGGATCGGGCCGGGCGTTCTGCGCGGGGGCCGAGCTTGGCATCGCAGGAGCGGACACGTTCAACTACACCAAGCGTGCTGCGGGCGAGGAAATCATCGCGAACGGCGTCCGGCGCGATGGCGGCGGCCGCGTGACGCTGCGCATCTTCCGCAGCCTCAAGCCGGTGATCGCAGCCGTGAACGGCGCGGCGGTGGGCGTCGGTGTCACGATGCAGCTGCCGATGGATTTCCGGCTGGCCTCGACGGCTGCCAAATTCGGCTTCGTGTTCGCGCGGCGGGGCATCACTCCCGAAGCATGCTCGAGCTGGTTCCTGCCGCGCCTGGTCGGCATGCCGACGGCGCTGGACTGGGTCTACTCCGGCCGCGTGTTCGATGCGAACGAGGCCAAGCAAACGGGACTGGTCCAGTCGCTGCACGCGCCTGACGATCTCCTGCCCGCCGCGATGGAACTGGCCCATCGTGTGACCGAGAAGTCCGCCCCGGTGTCGATCGCCTGGTCGCGTCAGCTGATGTGGCGCATGATGGGTACAGCGCATCCGATGGACGCGCACAAGCTCGACAGTCGCGGCATCCAGATGCGTGGCCAGTCAACTGACGTGAAGGAAGGGATCGAAAGCTTCATGCAGAAGCGCGATCCGCATTTCCCTAACACGGTGTCGGCGGATTTCCCGACGGATGTCTTCCCGGCCGAGCCAGAATTCGAATAGGCGGAGCTGACCGGACGTAAGGCGCACGTGGCAATTCCGCGTGACGTCGCCCGGATTCGTATGGCGCCTTACCTATGATGTGCTACCAAGCCGTCACACGGGGTGGCAGGCGTGACGGACATCTTTCTCTCATACAATCGCGAGGATCAGGCGAAAGCCAAGATTATCGCGAAGGCGCTCGCGGATCAGGGCTTTGATGTCTGGTGGGACACGGTGCTGCGCGCCGGCCAGACCTATGACGAGGTGACGGAGAAACAGCTGCACGCTGCGAAGGCCGTCGTCGTGCTGTGGTCGTCCCGCTCGGTTAAATCGAAATGGGTGCGGGCCGAAGCGACGCTTGGCGATCGCAAGTCGGCGCTGATCCCCGTGATGATCGAACCGTGCGACCGGCCGATCATGTTCGAGCTGATCCAGACGGCGGACCTCACCGGCTGGTCGGGCGATACATCGGATCCGCAATGGCTTGCCTTCGTTGCCGACGTGCGCGAGCATGTCGATCGCAAGCGAGCGACCGCTCACGTGCAGCCAGCCGCTCCGGCGCCTGCAACGCAGGTCGATGCGGCCGCGGCTGCTGCAACCGACACGATCGAAGCGGCGTTCTGGATGTCGATCCAGGACGGTGATGATCCGGCGGAGTTCGAGGCTTATCTCGAACGCTATCCGCAGGGGCATTTCGCGATGCTGGCGAGAAAGCGCCTGGCGACGCTGACAGCGTCCAAAGCCGCCGCTCCGGTTTTGCCTCCGCCGCCGGAACCTGCGCCGTCGAAAGTTGAGCCACTGAAGGTCGAACCGCTGCATGCGCCTGTGCAACCGGCCCAGCCCGCGCCACGCGTCGATCCGTTTCTGCAGAAGCAGGCGGCGATGGGTTCGGCCGCTGTGCGCATGAAAGGCAAGGGCGGCAGTCCGATACCGCTGATCCTTGGCGGCGCGGCGGTCGTTGTCGTTGCGATCGCTGCTTTCTCGTTCTGGCCGAAAGGCGGAGATGTGGCCACGGAGACGGCCAGCGCCGAAGCCCCGATGGCGAGTGCAACAGAAATGGCGGCGCCTGTGCCGGAAGCCAAGGCGGCTGCAGCCCCGGTTGAAGCGCCTGCCGAACCGCGTGCTGCACCGCCGCCTGCGCCGAAGGTGGAGAAAGTGTTCCGCGACTGTGATGTGTGCCCGCAGATGATGCGGCTCGACGGCGGGGCCTTCATGATGGGTTCGCCTGCGACTGAGGCGAACCATCGAGCCTGGGAAGGGCCGCAGCGCGAGGTGAAGATTTCGCCGATCTCCGTGGGTCTCAAGGAAGTGACGTTTGCCGAGTGGGACGCCTGCGTGGCCGATGGCGGCTGCAACAGGTATTCGCCGCCCGACAAGACGTGGGGCCGCGGCGCGCGACCGGTGCTCATGGTCTCGTGGAGTGATGCGCAGGCTTATCTGAAGTGGCTGAGTGGAAAGACGGGCAAGGCTTATCGCCTGCCGACCGAGGCCGAATGGGAATACGCTGCGCGGGGCGGAACGACGACGGCCTACTGGTGGGGCGAGAAGTATGTCTCGGGCCATGTGCCGCACGGCAAGACCGACGAGACAGGCGTCAACGAGCCGAACGGGTTCGGGCTCTACGACGTGAGCGGCAACGTCGCGGAGTGGGTGCAGGATTGTTACGTTAACACGTTCGCCGGAGCGCCCACTGACGGATCGGCGGTGGACAAGCCGGGCTGCTCGCAGCGCGTGATCCGCGGCGGCGGGTGGCGGGCGGATGCGGATGGATACCGCATCGCCAACCGCAGCCGGCTCGCGCCGTCGACACGCGACACGGCGATCGGCTTCCGCGTCGTGGTCGGCGAATAGCTCTTATGTTCGTCGTCAACAGCAACCGACACGGGGAAACGCCTTCGCTGAGCGGGCGAAGCGGGCGGTCATGTAGCCACTGAGCAAAGTCGGAGGCAGGGCCTCAAGACGACGGTTGACGTGCTCTTATTCGCGGGTTGGCTACCGCATGTCCGTTTGTTCGTCTGGGGCCGCCTTCGAAGACGAACATATGGTCTATTTCCGTTCGACGACCTTGATCGTGTCGGTCGAGTTGTCGCTGGCGTAGGGGTAGCCGGCGGTGATGACGAAGCGTTTGAATGCGGAGGCGGCTTCGTGGCGGCTGACGGCGTCGAGGATGTCGTCGAAGCTTCTTGGTTCTTCCGGTTCGACGTCGGCGCTGACGCCCCAGACGAGGGCGAGCTTGCGCGCGGTTGGCATCGAGGGCGTGAGCGCGTGGATCGGCTGTTTCGGGCGGGTCGCTGAGACGCGCTGGGCTGAGGAGCCGGAGCGGGTGAAGACGACGAGGGGGCAATCGAGATCGTCGGCGAGCTTCGATGCAGCGCGAGCGCAGGCGTCGGCCGTCGTCGGCGTCGAGGTCCACGGGGCGGCTTGTGTGGAGGGGTTGGCGTCGCGGTCGGTTTCGATGGCGCGGATGATGCGGTCCATGATGGCGACGGCGGCGGTGGGGTGGCGGCCGACAGCTGACTCGGCCGAGAGCATCACGGCGTCCGCGCCCTGGTAGACGGCGGTCGCCACATCGTTGGCTTCGGCGCGTGTGGGGACGAGGGCTTCAACCATAGATTCCAGCATGTGGGTCGCGACGATCACCGGCTTGCCGTGGGCGCGGGCGACGCGAACGATGCGGCGCTGGGCGATGGGGACCTGTTCCGGTGAGAGCTCCACGCCGAGATCGCCGCGGGCGACCATGACGGCGTCTGACAAAGCGACGATCGCGTCGAGTTCGTCGAGGGCGGTGGGCTTCTCGATCTTGGAGACGATCGGGATGTTTTCGCCGAAGACTTGTTTCGCCAGAGTCACGTCTGCGGCGCGCTGGACGAAGGAGAGGGCGATGTAGTCGACGCCGTTCGCCAAAGCGAACTTGCCGTCGGCGATGTCCTTCTCGGTGAGCGCGGGGATCGGGATCGAACGGTTAGGGACCGCGATGCCCTTGCGGCTCATGATGCGGCCGGGGACGACGGGGCGGGCGATACGGGCATCGCCGTCAACCCCGGCGACGATGAGCATCATCTTGCCGTCGTCGATGAGGAGGCGGTCGCCGAGCTGGAGCGAGGCGACGAGTTCGGGGTGCGGGATCGGAATCACGTCCGGCTCGTTGGTCGTCGCGGCGACAATGAGCCGGAGTTCCGAGGACATGCGGACCTCGCACTGGCCGCCGGGGAGGTCGCCGACGCGGAGCTTCGGACCCTGAAGATCGGCGAGGAGGGCGACGGGACGGCCGGTGGCCTTCTCGGCGTCGCGCGCGGCGGCGATGCGGGCGGCGTGCTGGGCGTGATCGCCATGGGAGAAGTTGACGCGGAACAGGTCGACGCCGGCGCGGAGGAGTTCCTCCATCTTGAGCGCGCCGTCGCTGGCCGGGCCGAGCGTGGCGAGTATCTTGGTGCGGCGGCGGATCGTGGTCATGGAAAGCCCCTGCGATTCGGGCGGACCCTAGCAGGAGTTCGGTAACGGGCGTGAGGGCGCGACCCCGCGGGAGGGCGGGTTTTCTGATCTTGAGTTGGCGCGCGCTCGCTAGACGGGCGCTGGATTTGTCCCCCCCGCTCGGAGGAGGAGGAATGTCCCCGCTTTGCGCCGGTGTGGAGCTAGCGGTGGCGAGCGCGCGCGCCGCGCTTGCGCCTCGGGCATTCGCCGCTCGAGCCTTCGCCATCGCTTCGGCGTTCATCACGCGGTTTGATCCGCCGGATCAAACCGTCCCTGCAAGACCGCTCCTCACTCCACCGGACCAATTCGTCCGCTTCGCGGACAGACGGCTCAGGGTTCGACGGGCGCACGGTTTGCGTGCTGCTCACCATGAGGGCGGATTGAGCGTTGTCGCTTGCGGCGACTGTTCGGGTTTCCTGGTGTTGGGTGTCATTCGCCCCTTCGGGCAGGGCAGCCGGCATTGACCCCGTGTGCCAATCGCGGGTTCGACGGCGCTTGCACGTCCCCGCCTTTGGCGGTGGGGACTTACGATGTGGAAGATTCCCGTTGGATCGCTCCGGCCTGTGCGCTACATCCTGTGTGTCACACACTGTACGAGACACGGCAATGCCGATTGCGGCTGATATCATTGAGGTTTTGCGCCTGGAGCTGCGGCGGGGGACGTTGATCCTGGCGGTGCTCGGATGCCTGCGAAGCGAGAAGTACGGCTACACGCTGAAGACGGAGCTGGGGGAAAAGGGCGTCGATATTGATGAGGGCGCTCTCTATCCAATGCTGCGCCGGCTGGAGGCGCAGGGGCTGCTGACCTCGGAATGGCGCGAGGACGCCAAGCGGCAGAAGCGGTTCTACCGGCTCTCGGCCGATGGCGCGGCGGCGCTCGACCAACTCACAACCGAATGGCGCGCCATGAACGGCGCAATCGAGTCCATCCTTACGAAGGAGCGGGGACAATGACGGACCTGTTGCAACGCTATCTCTCGTCGGTCGAACGGCGGCTGCCGAAGGAGCAGGCGAAGGACATCATCGCCGAGCTGCGCGAAGTGATCTCCGCCAGGGTCGAAGCCGAGGAGGCGAAACTTGGCCGCGGCGCGACCGCGGAGGAGGTCGCTGCGATCCTCAAGGCCTATGGCCATCCGGTTGTCGTGGCTTCGCGCTATGCGGGTTTCGATTACCTGATCGGGCCCAACTACTATCCCTGGTTCTGGTATGTGCAGCGGATTGCGGTGGGGCTGACGGTTGCGATCACATTCGCGATTGTGGCGGTGCGGTCACTGGGCGCGGACGAGCCGTTCCGTGCAGCCTTCCGCGGTTTCGGCGGAGCGATCGAGGCGGCGCTGATCTGCTTCGGCGTCGTGAGCATCCTCTTCATCGTGGCCGAGCGGACCAAGCTCGACCTGAAATGGGCCCAGAAATGGGATCCCAAAACGCTGCCGCGCGATCATGTGCGCGAGCCGAAGCCGCTGTTCGAGACCTTCATCGCGCTGGTGTTCGACATCATCGGCATCCTGTGGTGGGTGAAGGTGGTGACCTTCCCGAACCAGGTCCCGCTGCGCGACGACGCGTCTGTGGGGATCGCGCTTTCACCGGCATGGGCGGCGGTTTACTGGCCGATCCTCGTGCTGCTGTTGGGCGCAGCGCTGGTTCACCTGTCGGACCTGCTGCACCCGGCGTGGTCGCGCATCCGCTCGATCGCTTCCATCCTCGGTCATGTCGCCGGACTGGGCATTCTGTGGGTGCTGTTCCGGTCGCAGCCGCTGATCGAGGTGACGCCCGCCAACGGCGCAGACGCCGAACAGACCGAAAAGGTGTTCCGCACGATCGAAGGCATCATCAACATCTCGATGGGCGTAGCGGGTCTGTTCTGGGCCATCACGATCGGCGTCGAGATCTGGCGGCTGTGGCAGGCGGCGCGGCCGCGGTCGATCCCGCCCATGCCGAACGGATTGTCAGCGTGATTTTCGAGCGGCGGTTATCCTGAACAGAACCGCACCTCCCCACGGCGCCATGAGCGCGCCGGCGCCTCCTCCGCCTCACAGCGGAGGAGGCTGCTCGTTACGGGCAATTTATTGTGAGGTTCTCCCAGGGGAAGCTGTTGTTGACAGTGTCAAAACCGGGTAGTTTCCGCCTCGGAATCGGGACCAAAAACACCAAGGAGTTTCCTCCCATGAGAAGGAACGCGGCGGCTCTGCTGCTGGCGGGCGTTTCGGCGCTTGGCCTCGCGGCTTGCTCGGGCAGCGAACCGGCTGCGAAGCTGGTCGGCGCCCAGGTCGACAACTACATGCTGGTCGACCAGACCGGCATGGGCAACATCCTGCGTTATGACACGCACACGCCAGCCGTCGTGCTGGCGTCCTACGTGAATGGCGACAAGACCTCGCAGGAGGCGGCCAAGGCGCTGCAGGCGCTGAAGGAGAAAAACCCGGATCTCGTCATCCAGCTCATCAATTCGAGCAATGACGACACCCGCGAGACCATCGCGGCCGAGGCTAAGGCGCAGAACATCTCGCTGCCAATCCTCGACGACGAGTTCCAGCTGATCGGTTCCTCGCTGGCGAAAGATGAGAAGGCGAACCCCGTCGGCTTCACCGTCACGGGCGAAGCGGTAATCGTCTCTCCGAAAGACTGGAAGGTCGTCTATCACGGCCCGGTCAGCGGCGTTGAAGCAGCCCTCGCCGAGTTCACCGCCGGCAAGCCGGTGACGAACGCCGAAATGGCCGTCTCGGGCACGAAGCTCGTCTACGCCGACGCCGGCAAGTCCGCCGAGTGGGCCAAGATCTCGTATGTCAAAGACATCGCGCCGATCATGAAGGACAAGTGCGTCGATTGCCACCAGCCTAACGGCATCGCGCCGGAGATGCTGTACTGGACCAGCTACAACCAGGTGAAGAACTTCGCGCCGATGATCCGCGAGGCAATCCGCACGGACCGCATGCCGCCGTTCGACGCCGACTCGCACTATCGCGCGTTCGAGAACAACGAAAACCTGACGCCTGACGAGATCAGGACGATGGTCCGCTGGATCGACGCCGGCGCTCCGAGCGACCTCGCCGAAGGCGCGGCCGATCCGCTGACCGTTGCGGCCGTCGGCCGCGAAGACTGGCCGCTGGGCAAGCCCGACCTCGTCGTCGACATCCCGTCATATGACGTGCCGGCTGCCGGCGTGGTCGACTACCAGATGCCGGTCGTCCCGAACCCGATGAAGGAAGGCAAGTGGCTGAAGGCCACGACCTTCAAGGCCGGCAACCGTCAGGGCGTTCACCACATCCTGGCTGGCTGGATGAAGGAAATGCCGAAGTCGGGCCGCGGCTTCGACTGGAACGTGTCGATGGGCGGATACGCCGTGGGCGCGGAATCGCAGATGGCTCCCGACAAGTGGGCGACCTGGATCCCGGCTGGCGGCGCCATCTCGTTCCAGATGCACTACACGCCGATCGGCAAGGCCTTCACCGATCACTCGAAGATCGCTTTCTACTGGTCGAAGGAAGATCCTGAGCTCGTGAAGCGCCAGATCATCATCGCCGACCCGTCGATCGAGATCGCGCCGAACCAGGCGCGCTGGCACGAGACGGCCTATGTGCAGTTCCCGGCCGACGTGCAGGTCTACGCTGCGCAGGTGCACGCGCACTATCGCGGTTATTCCTCGAAGATCACGGCGATCTATCCGGACGGCAAGGAGGAGATCCTCCTCAACATGCCGCACTACGACTTCAACTGGCAGCGTGAGTACATCTTCAAGGACCTCATCGACCTGCCGGCGGGCACCAAGCTCGTCGCCGACTACTGGTACGACAACTCGGTGAACAACAAGGCGCTCGGCCTGCCGAACGCCAAGGACCTCACCAATGCCGGATCGGAAGTCGTCTGGGGCGACCAGTCGTTCGAGGAGATGCTGTTCACAGGCATCCAGTTCCGCTGGAAGGACGAGACGGCCAAGAACCGTCGCGACGACCTTCAGGCGCAACTTGAGCAGACCCAGATCCTGACGATGGCGGACGACAACCGCGACGGCAAACTGCAGGAATCGGAACTGCGTCTCAAAGGCTCGGAAGACGGGCTCGGCGACATGCACAAAGCGTTCAAGGCCAACTTCACGCAGATCGACGCCGACAAGGATGGCGGTCTGTCGATGCAGGAACTCGGCGCTGCGCTCGAGCAGATGGCCAAGCAGGCGAAGGCCCGTGGACAGGGCGCACCGGCCCGCAGCCCGACCTAGCCGAGAGCTGAAAAAGCTGAACTGAGTTCCGGCCGGATTCCGCAAGGATCCGGCCGGTTGCTTTTGAGGTCACGCCGCCGTCGTTTCCGGTTCGACGAAGCCGGGCCACTGGCGCATGTACTTGATGAAGGGCGGGGAGAGGCCCTCGTCGGCGAGGTGCTGCACGGTCACGGGCGTCGCTGGCGAGACGTAGGCGGCGTCGCGGCGGACACGGTCCGGGAAGTCGTGACGGAGGATGGCGGCGCGGCCGATGACGACGAAGTCACAGCCCGCCTCGAGGACGCCTGCAGCTTCGGCTGCGGTCATCACCTTGCCGGCGGCGCCGAGGCGGACATTGCCGCGCGGAAGGTCGGTGAACCAGCTCATGAGCGTGCGGCCCTTGTGCTCCTCCTCGTTGGGCTCCTTAGCGACGTCCCACAGCGACATGTCGAGATAGTCGATCTTGCCCTGGCGGAGGACTTCGGCGGCGACGTCGCGGATCTCGGCGAGTTTCAGCCCGAAGCGTTCGGGCGAGAGGCGCAGGCCGAGCTGGAAGTCGGGGCGCGTGACGGCGCGGACGCCGTCGATGATCTCGAAGATGATGCGGGCGCGGTTTTCGATGCTGCCGCCGTAAGCGTCGGTGCGGTGATTGATCTCGGCCGAGAGGAACTCGGCGAGGATGTAGCCATGGGCGCCGTGGAGCTCGACGCCGTCGAAGCCGGCAGCCTCCGCGCGCCTGGCGGCGGCGATGAAGCTGTCGCGCACGCCTTCGATTTCAGTGGCGGTGAGGGCGCGGGCGCCGGTCTTGGGATCGTCCGACGGGCAGACGGCCTGGCCGACGAGTTCCTTGGGCGAGCGGTTGCCGGCGTGGTGGAGCTGGACGGCGGACAGGGAGCCGCGCGCGCGGATCGCACTGGCGAGGCGGGTGAGGCCTTCGAGATGCTGATCGCCGAAGACGCCGAGCTGGCCCGGGAAGCCCTGGCCGACGGCCTGGACGTGGGCGGCGCAGGTCATGGTGAGGCCGAAGCCGCCTTCGGCGCGCAGGGTGAGCCAGTGGAACTCCTCGTCCGACAAGCGGCCGTCGGGATGGCTCTGCGTGTTGGTGAGCGGGGCCAGCATGAAGCGGTTCTTCATGACGGGGCCGTGGGCGAGCGTGAGCGGTTCGAACAGGCGGGAGATCGTCATGAAGGTCCTCGGGCAAGCGTCCCAGCGAGTAAGGGACTGGAAGCTGCCCGGACAAGTGAGCGGACCTCAAGGGTCTGTCCGTGTGGGCTGCCTCAAGAAAATTAGCCCAAAAAGAATGGGGCGATCTTCCGGGCATGGGAGGCCGCCCCGGGATGCAACTCGGCCAGAGGGGTCTGATCGGGTCGCAAGACTGGCCTCTGGGGTTGGATCGCAGTTGGCCCCCGGCAAGTCCGGGTCAGGGAGGAAGCCGCCTGCGCCGTCAGTGACGCAGCGTCTGAGCGGGGCAATAGCCATCCGATCGCGTCAGCCGTGTGACGATGATGGGGACGAGATGTGGGAAGTTCGGCTCACCCGTAAGACTTTGCGTCCGGGCTCTGGATAGGGCCCAAACAGGGCTGTTTCAGGCGCGCCAAGCGCCGCGACGAAACGCCCGTGATTGCTGGTGAAAAAGCCAATTTCCTTGAGTTGTCACACGCCTCTCCCGCGTGCTAGTCACCCCGCGCGACGGACGACCCGGAAGCCACCCGTATCTACGTGGCTGATTTCAAATCATTTTTGTCTCGATCCGGATGCGGGGATTCGAGGCCCACGACTTGTCTTCTGGGGCTAGCAATTTGGCCGGTTCATCGACCAGTTCAGTAAGCGAAGCCGCCCAGCGCTATGCCGCCGCGGTTTTCGATCTCGCGATCACCTCGGGCGAGGTGGATGCGGTGGACAATGGCCTGACTGCGCTGGCGAGAACGATCGAGGGCGACAAGGCTCTCTCGCGTGCGCTGAAATCGCCGCTGCACAAGTCGGAAGAGAAGGCTGCCGTGCTCGCGGCCATCGGCGAGAAGCTCGGCCTGCCGGATCTCGCACGTCGCTTCGTGGGCGTTGCGGCGCTGAACCGCCGCGCCGGCGACATTCCCGGCATGGCGAAGGCGTTCGCCGAGAAGGCTGCCAAGCATCGCGGTTCGAGCCGCGTCGTGGCGCGCGTCGCCAAACCGATTTCCACGGAACAGTTGCTCGACCTCGAGAGCGCCATTTCCAAATCCCTCGGCCGCACCGTCCAGGTTGCTGTCGAGGTCGATCCCGCACTCATCGGCGGACTGCAGCTGAAGATCGGCTCCAAGTTGGTCGACAGCTCGATCCGCACGAAACTGAACAACCTGACGAATCTGATGAAGGGGGCCTGAGCCCATGGACATCCGCGCCGCAGAGATCTCCGAGATCCTCAAGTCGCAAATCAAGAACTTCGGCGCTGAGGCCGAAGTCTCCGACGTTGGCCAGGTGCTGTCGGTGGGCGACGGCATCGCCCGCGTTCACGGCCTCGACAGCGTCCAGGCCGGCGAGATGGTGCAGTTCGAGAACGGCATGAAGGGCATGGCCCTCAACCTTGAGCGCGACAATGTCGGCGTCGTCATCTTCGGCGACGACCGTGGCATCAAGGAGGGCGACAACGTCAAGCGTACGCAGGAGATCGTGGCCGCCCCGGTGGGCAAGGGCCTGCTCGGCCGCGTCGTTGACGCTCTCGGTGAGCCGATCGACGGCAAGGGCCCGCTGACCAACGTGGCCGAGCGCCGTCGCGTCGATGTGAAGGCCCCGGGCATCCTGCCGCGCAAGTCGGTGCACGAGCCGATGGCGACCGGCATCAAGGCTGTCGACTCGCTGGTTCCGATCGGCCGTGGTCAGCGCGAACTCGTCATCGGCGACCGTCAGACCGGCAAGACCGCGCTCGCGATCGACACGATCCTGAACCAGAAGGCGATCAATGCCCGCGGCAACGAGAGCGAGAAGCTCTACTGCATCTACGTCTGCATCGGTCAGAAGCGTTCGACGGTCGCGCAGGTCGTGAAGTCGCTCGAGGAGCGTGGCGCTCTCGAATACACGATCGTCGTCGCCGCCACGGCGTCCGAGCCGGCCCCGCTGCAATACCTTGCGCCGTTCACCGGCTGCACGATGGGCGAATGGTTCCGTGACAACGGCATGCATGCGCTGATCGTGTATGACGACCTGTCGAAGCAGGCCGTCGCCTACCGCCAGATGTCGCTGCTGCTGCGCCGCCCGCCGGGCCGCGAAGCCTATCCGGGCGACGTGTTCTATCTGCACTCCCGCCTGCTCGAGCGTGCGGCGAAGCTGAACAAGGACCATGGGTCGGGTTCGCTCACGGCGCTGCCCGTGATCGAAACGCAGGCCAACGACATCTCGGCCTACATCCCGACCAACGTGATCTCGATCACGGACGGCCAGATTTTCTTCGAGTCCGACCTGTTCTACCAGGGCATCCGCCCGGCCGTGAACGTCGGCCTCTCCGTGTCGCGCGTGGGCGGTTCGGCCCAGGTGAAGGCGACCAAGCAGGTGGCCGGCACGCTGAAGTCCGAATTGTCCCAGTATCGGGAAATGGCGGCCTTCGCGAAGTTCGGTTCGGACCTCGATGCCACGACGCAGCGCCAGCTCAACCGCGGCGCTCGCCTGACGCAGCTCCTCAAGCAGCCGCAATATTCCCCGCTGCAGATGGAAGAGCAGGTCGTGGTGATCTTCGCCGGCACGCGCGGCTATCTCGACAAGGTCGGCGTCAATGATGTCGTCCGCTACGAGGCGGAACTGCTCCGCTACATCCACGCCGAGCACAAGCAGCTGCTGGAAGACATCCGCAAGGAGAAGGACATCTCCAAGAACGGCGCTTCGGGCGGCAAGATCGAGGACGCCATCAAGGCGGCGCTCGAAACCTTCGGGAAGACCTTCGCCTGATGCGTCTCGCTGGTCTCTCTCTCGTTGCGCTTTCCCTTGCCGCGTGCGTGGGCACGCCGCCGGTTGAGCGCATCGCGGCGGAAGTCGAAGCGTCCGGGGCCTGCAAGGGCCTGCCGGAAGGGGTGACGTGCGAGTGCGTCACCACGACGGCACACACGCTGATCCCGGGCATGAAGTACGAACGCAGCCAGGATGACACCGGCTCGCGTCTGGGGCGCGGATCGATTGGCGCGGCCGACCCGCGCGTCGCTCCGGCGGTCGAGGCGGCCAGGGCGTCCTGCGCTTCCGGAAAGGCGGTTGGCTGATGCCTTCATTGAAGGAATTCCGGCTCCGGATCGCGTCGGTGAAGTCGACGCAGAAGATCACGAAGGCCCTTCAGATGGTGGCGACCGCCAAGCTGAAGCGGGCGCAGGAAGCGGCGCAGGCGGCGCGCCCCTATGCGACGCGCATGGCGTCGGTGATCGCGAACCTCGCTTCGGGTGCGGCGGCCGGCGGCGGGCCGAAACTGATCGCGGGAACGGGCTCTGACGAAGTGCACCTCTTGGTCGTGCTGACGGCCGAGCGCGGCCTGTGCGGCGGCTTCAACACCAATATCGCCAAGCTGGCGCGGGCCGAGATCAAGCGCCTGCGCGACGCCGGCAAGACCGTGAAGATCCTGACCATCGGCAAGAAGGGCAATGACGCCCTGAAGCGCCAGTTCGGTCAGCTGATCATTGGCCATATTGACCGCCGCGCCGAACGTTCGGTTTCAGCGGAGGGCGCCGCCCGCATCGCGCGGGAGATCACCGACCGGTTCGACCGGGCAGAGTTCGACGTGGCGACGCTGGTGTTCGCGCGCTTCAAGAACCTGCTGACCCAGACCCCCACCGCCATGCAGCTGATTCCGGCCAAAGCGCCGGCGGATGCTCCGGTCGTAGACCTGCAGGGCGCCCGTTACATCTATGAGCCGGACGAAGAAGCAATCCTCGAGGCGCTGCTGCCGCGTTACCTGTCGACCCAGGTGCTGTCGGCGCTGCTGGAGACCGAAGCCGGCTTCCAGGGCTCGCAGATGACGGCCATGGATAACGCTACGCGCAATGCGGGCGACATGATCCGCTCGCTGCAGCTCCGGTACAATCGCGCCCGCCAGGCGCAGATCACGAAGGAACTCATCGAGATCATCTCGGGCGCCGAGGCGCTTTAAGAGAGTTTCGGGTCTGACGCGCTATCCAGTGAGCTTCACACCTGCCGGCAGGCATCAACCCTGTCGAGCGATCCGTCGTCCGCTGTGTGTTCCACATTGTCGCGACACTTGCTTCGTCATCCCCGCTTCGCCAACGGCCGATTGAGTATGGCGCAAGAGGGTACGAGGTCGGTATCGCATGCCAGATTCACCAGCTCCGGAATCGCGGCGGGGTGTTGCGACATCTCCCGAACCATCTGGTCCGGTCGCTGCAATACGTCTGGATCGCCGTCGAGCCGATCCCGTGGCAGGCCGACGGCGTCCGCGCCAACATCGCCCTTAACCGCTACAAGGACGCCCATGTCTTCCAGGGCGCCGTCTCCAACCGGGAAGGCGGAACCACGCTGCGGTTCGGGGCTCAGGGTCCACCTCATCTATCGTCTGGCAGCACAAGAATGGCCGCGAGATTCAGGTGAAGCCAACCACGCTGGACAAGCTGATCGACTTCCACGCCCTCAGCGGCGTCGACTTCATCAAGCTCGACATCGAAGGCGCTGAAAAAATGACGCTGGAGGGCAGCAAGCGGATGCTCAGCGAAATGAAGCCGGTGCTATGCCTCGAGGCTTCAGACATGCCGCGGTTCGAGCGAATTTCGAAGTATCTGGCCGGATACGGTTACGCCCGCTTCAAGTTCGACCGCCATGGCGCGCTTCACAGGGTCGGTGAACAACTCACCGAGCCGGTCGACAATATCTTCTTCCTGACTGACGCTCACCAGAAGCGTTTCGCCGAGGCGATCGCGCGCTCACGGGTTGACGCGGAGAGGTCCGGAACCTCTCCCGACGGGTCTTCGACGCCGTTGCGGAAACCTGCCATTCCAGCGGCAAATTGGCGCGTTTCCCCCGCCTTTGGGCTGAAGCGCGCCGGCGCAGCCAAAAACGCCTGAAAACGGGTTGGAATTGGCGTTCTGGCGCTTTGCTCCGGACCTCAATTTGTGTATGTGCCGCGGGAGATTTTCAGGCAGGCCGCCCTGCTTCGCGACCGAGGGATTACCGTAGATGAGCACCAAAACCGCCACCAACGTCAAAGGCCGCGTCAGCCAGGTCATCGGCGCCGTCGTCGACGTTGATTTCGACGGCCACCTGCCGGCCATCCTCAACGCGCTGGAGACGACGAACAACGGCACGCGTCTCGTGCTCGAAGTGGCGCAGCACCTCGGTGAGAACTCGGTGCGCACGATCGCGATGGATTCGACCGAAGGCCTGACGCGCGGCCACGAGGTCAAGGACACGGGCGACACGATCTCGGTGCCGGTCGGCGAGGCCACGCTGGGCCGCATCATGAACGTCATCGGCGAACCGATCGACGAAGCCGGTCCGGTCGACAAGAGCCATACGCGCGGCATTCACCAGCCCGCCCCGGCCTTCGTGGACCAGAAGCCGGTGCCGGAAATCCTGCCGACGGGCATCAAGGTCGTGGACCTGCTGTGCCCGTACGCCAAGGGCGGTAAGATCGGCCTGTTCGGCGGGGCAGGCGTCGGCAAGACCGTTCTCATCCAGGAACTGATCAACAACATCGCGAAGGCATACGGCGGCTATTCCGTGTTCGCCGGCGTGGGTGAGCGTACGCGCGAAGGCAACGACCTCTATCACGAGATGGTCGAGTCGGGCGTGAACGAGGCGGGTGGCGGCGGCAAGTCGCGTTGCTCGCTGGTGTTCGGCCAGATGAACGAGCCGCCGGGCGCCCGCGCTCGCGTGGCCCTCACCGGCCTCACGATCGCCGAGCACTTCCGCGATCAGGGCAAGGACATCCTGTTCTTCGTCGACAACATCTTCCGCTTCACGCAGGCGGGTTCGGAAATGTCGGCTCTGCTCGGCCGTATCCCGTCGGCGGTGGGTTACCAGCCGACGCTGGCCACCGACATGGGCGCGCTGCAGGAGCGCATCACCTCGACCACGAAAGGCTCGATCACCTCGGTGCAGGCCATCTACGTGCCCGCCGACGACCTGACCGACCCGGCCCCGGCGACGTCGTTCGCGCACCTGGACGCGCAGACGGTGCTCAACCGCGCGATCTCGGAAAAGGGCATCTACCCGGCCGTGGATCCGCTCGACTCGTCCTCGCGCATTCTCGATCCGAATATCCTTGGCCAGGAGCACTACAACGTCGCGCGCGGCGTTCAGGAGATTCTGCAGAAGTACAAGTCGCTGCAGGACATCATCGCCATTCTCGGCATGGACGAACTGTCTGAAGAGGACAAACTCGTCGTCGCCCGCGCTCGCAAGATCGAACGCTTCCTGAGCCAGCCTTTCTTCGTGGCGCAGGCCTTCACCAACCTCGAAGGCCAGTTCGTGGACGTGAAGGACACGGTCCAGGGCTTCAAGGAAATCCTCGAAGGCAAGCACGACGACATTCCGGAACAGGCGTTCCTGATGTGCGGCAAGATCGATGACGTGATCGCCAAGGCCCAGAAGATGGCTGCCGAAGCGGCCTGATCTAGGCGGCTTCCACGGAACGTGCATTATCGAAGGCGGCTGCAGCGATGCAGCCGCCGTTTTCGTTATGGGGGGATTGATGCTGCGTGGGTTGGTCACGGCGGTTGCTGTGATGCTTGCCGCTGCGGGGTTGGCGGACGCGCAGCCGATGACGAAGGGCGTGAAGGCGATCCTGCAGACTGCTGCAACCGTCTGCGTCGAATGGGCCAGCGGACGGGCGAGCTTCACCGAGACGCCGCCGCCGGGGTTCCGCGCTGCGACGGTGTTCGAGCGCATCGGCTTCAATATCGGTGTGGGCGAGTATGGAGGCCTGGTGACGGCCGTGTGGATCAGCAAACCAGGCGGGGCGGTTGAGCGCGCCGTGATCGAGATCGACGGCGGGTGCATGGTCTATTCTGCCATCGAGCTGAACCCTGTCGATCTCGACGTAATGAAGACCTCTTTCGAGACCCTGATGCGCCGTTTGGACCCGGATGCGCCGGACCTGGAGTATGAATCTGCCGACGAGGAAGATGATCTGCGCAGCGTTTTCTATACGCTCGACGAAAATCCCGACCTCATGGTGGGGATCGGTCAGGGATGGCGGAACGGCAAGGCAGCGCGCGGTTATGTCTACGTCATGGTCAGGCAATGGTGAGTGGAGCGCTGGAGGAACGGTCCCCAGTTCGCTAGACTTGCCCCGTCCACGGGAGGGACCGATGAAAGCGATCGCCGTGCTTCTTGCGAGCGTGCTGGCGGCCTTTCCGGCCGTGGCGCAGCCGCCAGCAGTCTCGCCTGATCTATCGCCCGAAGTCGCAGCGGAGGTTTTCAAGAGCGCCGTGACCGAGGCGTGCTTGCCGGCAGTGACGGGCGGGGGGATCAGCGCGCTGCCGGAGGCCCAGCGTGGCAGGCTACGGCCGACCAATGACGCGGAGACGCGGAAGCAGGCCGGCGCCGGCCCCGACGAGACGGTCTGGGACGTGATGGACGGCAAGGGGGTCGTCACCGTGAGGGAGAAGTCAGGGCGGTGCGTGGTGTCGGTCTACGGACCCGGCGCCGCGAAGACGATTGCGGGTGTGGCGCAGGCGTTGATCGGGCCGCCGGGATTCCAGCGCATGGCTGCGCCCACGGTCGAGGCCAACGGGATGGGGCAGACGCTCTACTTCTCGTCCAATGGCCGGGCGGTGATGGTGAAGCTCAGCGGATCCGAGCCCGGCATGCCGGGTCACCAGTCGCGCTTCAGTGTCGTGACGGCGACAGTATTCCTGGCGCAGTAGCAGGGTTCAGCAGCAGGCAGGCCGCGTACCGCGCATGAGTGGAGCCATCCTCCTGATCCTTGCCTGGATTGGCGCCGTGCTGTGGCCATTGGCGCTGGTGTTTGTGCTGGGGCGCGGGCTCGTGAAGGGGCGCGGGCCCGGCTGGTTCGGATGGACCGCGATCGTTGTTGTGACGGCGGCGTGGGGGCTCGGCATCCGCGCCTTCCTGTGGGAGCCGGAGACGCTGGTGGTGCGCCGCGTCGAGGTGGTGAGCTCGGCGTGGAAGGGCGAGCCGCTGCGTGTCGGCGTGATCGCTGACATTCACGCCGCGGGGCCGCACATGTCGCAAGAGCGGCTGGACGGCATCGTCGCGCAGATGAATTCGGAGCTGCCGGACATCGTGCTGCTGCTGGGCGATTATGTGAGCGGCAGCACGCCCGCGGTGCAGCGTGCGCCGGCACAACGTGCGGAAGTGATCGCGGGGATCCAGCCGCTGAAGGGGCTGCGGGCGCCGCTGGGCGTTTGGTCTGTGCTGGGCAATCATGACTGGTGGTATGACGGCGATGCGATCAGGAAGGGGCTCGAGGCGCTGGGCATCGGCGTGCTCGATAATGAGCGGGCTCAGGTCGCGCGAGCCGGTGGGGTGTTCTGGCTGGGCGGTCTGGCGGACTATGACTCGAAGCGGGCGCAGCCTTCCTATGGCCAGACACTGAAGGACCTGCCGGAGGGCGATGATCCGGTTATCGTCATGTCCCACTGGCCTGACGCCTTCGCGCTGGCGCCGGACCGGGTGTTCATCACCTTCGCCGGGCACACGCATTGCGGACAGGTGAACCTGCCCCTCCTGGGCCGTCTGGTGCTGCCATCGCCGGGGGCCGAGAAATGGCCGTGCGGGCTCTATGACCAGTTGGGGCGGAAACTCTACGTGTCGGGCGGAGTGGGGGTGTCGATGGTTCCGGTCCGGTTCAACCAACCCCCTGAAATCGCTATAGTAACGCTGCGCCGCGACTGATTTCGCCAGACCGCGTCGCCTGGCAAGTCGCCGCCTTTACAAGGGGTTCAGGCCTGATAGACCCCTGCCCGACAGATGGAGTCCGCCGTGGCCGACACGCTCAATTTCTCGCTGGTTTCGCCTGAGCGCGAGCTGTTCTCCGGCGAAGTGAACCAGGTCGATGCTCCCGGCGTTGAGGGCGAGTTCGGCGTCCTGCCGAAGCATGGGCCGTTCATGACCGTGCTGAAGCCGGGCGTCGTTCGCATCCATGAAGCTTCGGGCGTGACGCCTGTGTTCGTGCGCGGCGGCTTCGCTGACGTGACGCCGGCCGGACTCACCATCCTCGCGGAAGAAGCGGTTCGCCTGGCGGATGTCGATGTCGCTGCGCTTGATGCGGACATCGCGAAGACGAAGTCGGACGCGACCGATCCGGGCGACGAGGCGCGCCGCACCCGCGCCGCCGAACGCCTGACCTATCTGGAAGCTCTGCGCGCTGCCGTCGGCCAGACCGCGCACTAAGCCGGGGACCGCCGGGCGCCTGTTCGGCAGATCTCTCATCCTGTCCTGTTGTTGAAGCCGTTCGTGCTTGCGCGCGACTGCAGGGCAGACGCCCGGCGGTCGAAGATCAGACCGGCTCGGCCCATTTCGCGAAGCGTTTCGCGACTTCGGCGTAGACGGCGGCCTTGAACGGGATCACCAGGCCGGGCGCGTCTTCGAGCGCGGCCCATTTCCAGGCTTCGAATTCCGGCGAGTGATCGTCGAGGCGGACGTCGGTGTCGGAGCCGATGAAGCGGTAGGCGAACCATTTCTGGCGCTGGCCGAAATAGGGGCCGGCAAGCTTGGCCTTCAGCGCGGGTGGGAAGTCGTAGAACAGCCAGGGTTCGAGCTCTTCCAACAGTTCGACGTGTTTGACCTTGAGGCCAGTTTCCTCACCGAGTTCGCGGATGGCGGCCTGAACGGGCGTCTCGCCGCGATCGATCCCGCCCTGCGGCATCTGCCAGGCATAGCGTCCTTCGTCCTTGCGAACGCCAGCGCGGCGGCCGACCCAGACATGTCCCTTCTTCGAGAAGATCGCGAGGCCGACATTCGGCCGATAGAGCGATGGATCGCGCCCGCCCTGTTCGGGGAGGGCCTTGTCGATCACGGCTTGCCGCCACGCGCCGCCACGCCGGCTGAAGCCGACGCCGGCGCGAGCTGGTAGCCCTTGGCCTTGAGGCCTTCGGCCCACACGCGGAACTGCTCGATCGTGACCGGGTAGGCGAATCCGACGCCGATGGCCTTGCCGTTCTGGATGGCGAGCGCTTCGAGGGCGAGGAGTTCGCGGTCGATCGCGTCGGCCGAGAGTTCGGCGTCGACGATGCGGTCAGCGATCGTGAAGTCGAGGCCGGTCTGGTCGGCGACCTGCGGCAGGACCGAGCGCGCGGCGGCGCCATCATGCAGGAAGACGAGGCCGCGATCCTTGAGGGCCTTCATCACCGGCGTGGCGGCGGCGCTGTCGGTCGCGAACTTGGCGCCCTGATAGTTGGTGACGCCAAAATAGCCGGTGGCCTTGCCGAGCAGGATGCTGAGGCGGCGCACGTTCTCTTCAGCCTTGGCTGAGGTGACAAGCGTCTGCGGGCCGGTGTCGACGTTCGGATAGTCGTAGGCTTCCATCGGAAGCTCCAGCAGGACCTCGTGGCCGGCAGCGCGGGCCTTGTTGATCCAGCCCTGCAGGTCGTTGGCGTAGGGCACGAAGGACAGCGTCACTTCCGGCGGCAGTTCATTGATCGCGGCGAGCGTATGCTTCTGCGTCATGCCGAGGCCGCCGACGATGAGCGAGATTTTCGGCGTGCCGGCGGGACCAGCGAACGGACGGGCATAGGCTTCGGCGGGCGTGCGGCCATCGGGGCCGATCTTCGGCAGGTCGCCGGCGGATGTGCGCTCGAAAAAGCCGGCGAGCGGCGCGCGCGGCAGAGCGGCGGCGGTCGTCGTGGAATTGGTCGCGATCTCGGTCACGGTCATGTTGGCTTCGCCGCCATCGCCGCCGCCATCGGAGATCGTATCGTCGTATTCGACGCCGAGGCTGGGCTTGGCGGCAGCCTCGTTCAGCGCTTCAGGCGAAAGACGGTTCTTGAGGAGCGGCGGTGGGCCGTTCTGGTCGGGCAGGAGGACGAGGTCGATGCGCGGGCTGCCGGCGTCGGCGTCGCCGAACAGCAAAGCCGAGCCGATGGCGCCGGCTGCAAGCGTGCCGAAGGCGGCGAGGCTGAGCGCGACATGGCTCAGGCCAGTGCGAAGCGCGGAACCGTCAGACGTTTTTGACGCAGACATGCATGTCCTCACAGACACCCGACCCAACAGGCGAACCTTGGCCACGTAACGTTAAGAACGCGGTAACGCGGTTGCGGCGGTTTGGTCGATGATGAGGCTGTAAACGTTGGGGAATTTGCCACATAGGGCAAGAGTCACCCAGTCGCAGGTGTTACCGCCAGCCGAAACGAAAAGGCCCGGCGCAGGTCCGGGCCTTAAAGGAAGAGTTGTCGAAAACCTACGGCGTCGTCGTGGCGGGGGCCGGAGCGGCCGCGGCCGTGGTGGTCCGCGGCTTCGGAACGGCCTTGCCGGCGTGGATCAGCGCGATCGCCTGGTCGAGCTGGTAGTCCTCGCCCTTGTACTCGGCTGGCGGCATGTCAGCCGGAACGTGCGGCGGCTTGCGCTCGGCGCCCTGTTCGTTCTCCAGCGCGTGAGGCAGGGCCGCTTCGCTGTAGCGCGCGGCGCGCGTCTTGAGCTCGGCGATGTCCTTGTCGGACAGGCGGACGGCGGCGACCTCGAAGTCGGGGTCAATGCCGGCGCCCTGGATCGAGCGGCCCGACGGCGTGTAGTAGCGCGACGTGGTAAGACGCATCGCGCCCTTGTTGGGGCCAAGCGGCAGAACAGTCTGCACCGAACCTTTGCCGAACGAGGTCACGCCCATGACGACCGCGCGCTGGCGGTCCTGCAGGGCGCCCGCGACGATTTCGGCAGCCGAAGCCGAGCCGTTGTTCACAAGCACCACGACCGGCAGCTGGTCCGGGAAGCGGGCGGCGCGCACGGCGTTGTAGCGCTTGGAGTCGATGTCGTGACGGCCGCGCGTGGAGACGACTTCGCCGCCGTTGACGAAGCGGGACGTCACTTCGATCGAGGCTTCGAGCAGGCCGCCCGGGTTGTCGCGCAGGTCGAGCACGAGGCCTTTCAGCGGGCCCTTGCGAACGTTCTCGATGGCCTTGTCGAGCGCCTTCACGGTCTGCTCGTTGAAGGTGGTGATGCGGATGTAGCCGACATCATTGCCGACGGTTTTCGACTTCACAACTTCGGGGCGGATGACTTCACGGGTAAGGCTAACATCGAACGGTTCGACATTCTCGCGCACGACGGTGACGGCGATGTTGGAGCCGACCGCGCCGCGCATCTGCTTCACGGCGTCGTTAAGCGGCAGACCGACGATCGACTTGCCGTCGATGGCGGTGAGGTAGTCGCCGGACTTGATGCCGGCGCGCGAGGCGGGCGTGCCGTCCATCGGCGAAACGACCTTCACGAAGCCGTCCTGCGCGGTGACCTCGATGCCGAGGCCGCCGTATTCGCCGGAGGTTTGGGCCTGCATGTCCTTGAAGTCGTCCGGATCAAGGTAACTGGAGTGCGGGTCGAGCGAGGCCAGCATGCCGTTGATCGCGGCTTCGATCGCCTCGCCTTCATCGAATTCGGTGACGTAGTTGGCCTGGGCCTTGGCGACAATCTCGGCGAACAGTTCGAGATGCTTGAAAGTCTGCGCGCGTTTCTCGGACGCGGTTGAGTTCGTCGTGACCGCGAAGGCCGAGACGCCAAGCGTGGCTCCCAACAGGCCCGCGCCGATAATCGGGCCCAACAACCACTTGCGCATGTCGCGCTGCTCCTCTGACAAGAGTCCCGCCGACCGTTACTTTGCCTTCATCTGCGCGGAACTCAACAAAATTGAGACCTATCCGGGCGACTTTAGGCACTACAGTTCGCCGCAGGGCTGAAGGCGTCGGACAACCTTCAACTGCGCTGACCAAGCCATTTCTCAGGGTCCACAGGCTGACCCCTTCGCCTTACTTCCAGATAAAGTTCTGGAGATGGCGACTTCCGGTCGGCCATGCGGCCTATGGGCTCGCCGGCCAGAACCCACTGTCCCGCTTCGGGATAAAGGGCGTCAAGGCCGGCAACCACCACAAGTACGTCATTGCCGACGTCGAGGATGACCATCTGACCGTAGGAGCGGAAAACTCCGGAATACTGCACCCGGGCGTCCAGCGGGGCGACCACCTGGGCGGCGGCGCGGGTGGCGAGCGTCAGGCCTTCCTGCTTTGCGCCATCGATTGTCTGACCGAAGCGGTGGAGCCGGGTTCCGACGGCGGGCTGGACGGGCGTTCCTGGGGCTGCGGGCGGCTTGGCGGCGACGGCGGCAGACGGTTTCCCGGGCGTGGTCGAAGGCTTGGTTGAGGGCTTCGCCGCCGGCTTGCCGGACGGAGGCTTCACTGACGGTTTTGCGGGAGCGGCTTTGGCGAGTTTGTCGAGCAGGTCGCGCAGGGTCTGCGCTTCATCGGCGAGGCGTTTGGACTCAGCGCGGGCGGCGTCGGTTTCAGCAGCAAGCGCGGCTAGGGCGCGGCGTTTCTCCGCGGCAAGCGCGTTGATCTCTTCGCGCCGCGCAGAGAGGGCGCCAGTGGCGGAGGCAAGGTTGGCCTGTTGCTGGCGCGTTTCGGCGGCGAGACGATTGAGCGTGTCGATCTGCTGTTTCAGTTCGGCGGCGCGCTGGGAGAGAGCGGGGGCGGCGTCCGACATCAGGATCGCGGCACGGATCGCGGCGGCGGAGTCTTCCGGGCTGGTGGCGAGCGCGGGCGGTTTGCGCGAGCCGAATGTCATCAGGGCGGCAAGCAGATCATCAAGCGCGGCCTGGTCCGCGGAGAGGGCGCTGGAGGCGGTTTCCGTCTCGTCGGCAAGGATCATCAGCCGTTCCTCGGCGGCGTAGGCGGCTTCCTCGCGGGCGGTCGAGTCGGAGGCGGCGGCGATCAGGTCGGTGTCGATCTCGGACAAGTCGCGCGCGACAGCGCTGGACTTGGCCTCAAGCTGTTTAAGGCGGGCGACGGCGGCGTCGCGGGCGGCTTCAGCCTTCTTGAGATCGTCCTGGGTAAAGCTCTTCGGGGCCGCGCGGGACTGGGCCAGGGCGGGCGTGGCGAGCAGCATCAGGGCCAAGGCGAGCCTACGCATTATTCCCGGTGGTAGGGTGATCCGGCCTCGATCGAAAGGGCGCGGTAGACCTGTTCTGCGATCAGCACCCGGACAAGGCGGTGGGGCCAGGTCTGGATGCCGAAACTGATGGTGTGGCGTGCGGCGGCGGCCACGGCAGGCGAGGTTCCGTCTGCGCCGCCGATCACGAAGCTGACGGCGTCCTCGCCGGCGTCGCGCCAGCGCGCGAGGCGCTTTGACAGGTCCTGCGAGGTCCAGGCCTCGCCGCGCTCATCGAGGCGGATGAGGATGCCGGAGTGTTTGGCCAGCAGGCGCGTTCCCTCGTCTTCCTTTGAGGATGAGGGGATCTCGATTTCCTCGACGGCGCGATAGCCGAGCTGCTTCCCGCTCTTCTGCGCGCGCGCGAGATAGTCGTCCACGAGCTCGCGCTCCGGCCCGTCCTTCATGCGGCCGACGCAGAGGATGCGGATACGCAAGGGACGGTCGCGCTAGTTGGCTGTGGCGGCGCGGGCGGCCGGCGGGGCGTCGGACGCCCAGATGCGCTCGAGGTTGTAGAACTCGCGCACTTCCGGCCGGAAGATGTGGACGATGATGTCGCCGCCATCGATCAGCACCCAGTCGGCGTTCGGCAGGCCTTCGACGCTCACCTTGGATGCGCCGAGCTCTTTCAGCTTGCGATGCACCTTGTCGGCCAACGCCGCGACGTGACGCGCCGAGCGGCCGCTCGCGACCACCATGGCGTCAGCCATCGGCGATTTTCCGGCGAGCGGGATGTTCAGGATGTTCTCGGCCTTGTCGTCTTCGAGCTGCTGGGCAACCAGGGCGGCCAGTTCGAGCGGATCAGGTGCGGCCGGCGCGGGCGGTGCGGAGACCGGCTGGGAGTCAGAACTCTTGCCGGACTTGGAGCGGCGAACTGCAGACAGGGCGGTTTCCTCTGGGCTGTTGAACGTGAAGGAAGGCTATCACGTGGGGGCTTGAGGCACGAGGGGAAAGGGGCAGTCCGGGCCTCGCCCGTAAGGCTATCCACTCAACATCCCGAAAGTGCTGCTGGATCGTGTTGCCATCCCAGCAAGCAGAAATTCTAAAGCCTATTATTACTACCTAATTAGTCGTGTTAACGTTTCTCATATTCCCCACAAGCGCGTGGATGGCTGCGCTTAAAGGAGTAAGTGCAATGGCGCGCGGAGCTGAAACAACACTGTATCAGTCGAGTAACCGTATCCGTTACGGTGTTTCTTTTGCTGCACTTGCGTTCTTCCTCTCCGCTCCGGCTCTGGCCCAGAGCGCGCCGGACCAGCCGCCCGCCCCTGAAACCGTCGCGGCCGAAGCTGGCCCCAGCGCCGATGACCAGCGACAGAAGCCGGTTCCGCCCGCTCTGCAGCCGGGCGACCGCGTCACCGTCACTGCCCGCCGGATCGAGGAAGACGTCCAGGACGTGCCGATCCCGGTGGCTGTGCTGACCGAGGACTTCCTTGCGGATTCGGGCGCCTACAACGCCGGCAAGCTGGCGCAGACAGTGCCCTCGGTTCAGTTCTATTCAACGAACCCGCGCAATTCCCAGATCAACATCCGCGGCCTCGGGGCGCCGTTTGGTCTCACCAATGACGGCATCGAACAGGGCGTCGGCCTCTATGTCGACGGCGTCTATTTCGCGCGGCCGGCGTCAGCGACGCTGGACTTCCTCGATGTCGAGCAGATCGAGGTGCTGCGCGGACCTCAGGGCACGCTCTACGGCAAGAACACCACCGCCGGGGCGATCAACGTCACGACCAAGGCGCCCGAGTTCGACCCGTCTACCGATGTCAAGCTGAGCTTCGGCAATTACGGATTCGTTCAGGCCAAAGCGACGACCACGGGTCCGATCACCGACACCTTGGCCTACCGGCTTTCGCTCTCCGGCACGCAACGCGATGGCGTGCTGACCGATGTGAACGCCGGCTTTGACGTAAATGACCAGAACAATACTGGCGCAGGGTTGCAGCTGCTCTGGATGCCGATCGACACGCTTCGGGTGAAACTCTCTGCAGACAACACGGTTCAGCGGCCGAAGGGTTACGCTTCGATCTTCGCGGGCGTTGCGCCTTCGATCTTCGCGGGCGTTGCGCCGACCCAGCGTGCGCTTAACCGGCAATACGCAGCGCAGGCAGCGTATTTCAACTACACCCCGCCGAGCACAAACCCGTTTGATCGCCTGACCGACCTTGACCCCCACCGCTCCTACCAGGATCTCGGCGGCGTTGCGCTGAACGTCGACTGGGACGTAGGCAATGGTACGCTGACGTCGATCACGGCTTGGCGCTACTGGCTGTGGGACCCGACGAACGACCGCGACTTCCTCGGCCTGCCGATAACCACGGTCTCGCAGAACCCGTCGAAGCAGTATCAATGGTCGCAGGAGCTGCGTTATGCGGGCTCGATCGATGACGACCTGAAATTCGTCGTCGGCGCCTTCTGGTTCAACCAGGTGGTCAAGACGCTCGGCCGGCAGGAGCAGGGCTCGGCCGCGTGGCGCTTCCTCCTCAATCCAAACGCCGCCGCGCAGACGCCGGGTCTGCTCGATGGCTACGGCCAGAAGACGGACATCGGCATCGATCACACGTCTGCGGCCCTGTTCGGACAGATCGAGTGGAATGTCACCGACAAGCTGCGGATCATTCCGGGCCTGCGCTTCAACTATGACGAAAAGAGCGGCCACTATACCGCTGTCACCTATGGCGGCCTGCAGACGACGAACGCGGCGCTGATCGCGCTGCAGCAGAGTGTTCTGGCGCCGCAGAACTATGCGGCTTCGGATGACGACACCAACGTGTCGGGCAACCTCACCATCGCCTACGAGGTGACGTCGGAGATCAACGCCTACGCAGCCTATGCTACGGCGTTCAAGACATTCGGTCTCAACAACAACGGCCTGCCGCTGAATGCGAGCAACCAGCCTGCGCTCTCCGCTGCGACCGTGAAGCCGGAAAACGTGAAGCACATCGAGATCGGCCTCAAGACCCAGCCGCTTCCGGGTCTGACGGCCAACATCACGGCGTATCGCACTGAGATCGAGGGCTTCCAGGCCAACGTCGTGAATGGCCAAGTGGGCGTGCTTCGCGGCTATCTCGCCAATGTCGAAAAGGTTCGCGTGCAGGGCGTGGAGTTCGACGGAAACTGGCGCGCGAGCGACAATCTGTCTTTCTATGGCAACGTGGCCTGGACCGATGGGGAGTACGTGTCCTTCCCCGACGCGCCGCCTCCGCTGGAGCTTTCGGGCGGATCGATCTCGGTGTTCGATGCCTCGCACACCAAGCTGCCGGGCCTGTCGAAATGGGCGGGTTCGTTCGGAGGCGAGTGGACGCAGCCGGGCTCGTTCGGCAAGCACGACGGGGAGTTCTTCATCGCGGCCGACGCAACCTATCGTTCGGACTTCTCCTCGAGCGCCATCACCTCGACCTATCTCAACATCGACGCCTACACGCTGCTTAATGCACGCGCCGGCTTCCGGGGAGATGATGGCTGGGATGTCTTCGTCTGGAGCAAGAACCTGGCCGACGAGGAATACTTCGAGATCCTGTCAGCTGGGGGATCGAGCTCTGGCTACTATGCCGGTCTTCCCGGCGATCCGAGAACCTATGGCGTCACGCTGAGAGGGAGTTTCTAGATCCGAGTTTCCGTCGCACCTCCCGGTGCGCGGATAGAGGGGCGGGTCGCATCTGACTGCGGCCTGCCGATCCTGGACCCCGTCCGGAAAGGGATCATGTTTGCAGCCGCGTCTCCGTCCTCCCGCCGCCCGCCCCTCGACCAACTTCAATTCCCACACTAGCGTCGCGGCATCGTAGAGTTGGGGGGAGGCATGCGAGCCCGATTGCTTGCCGTCTTGTTCGTGGGTGCTTGTGGAGGTGGCGGAGGTGGGTCACCACCGGCGGCTCCCCCGTCGCCCCCGCCGCCCGTTAGCCATGCCCCTGTTATTCAAGTCGCGACCGCGCGGACAGCTGCCGAGGGTCAGCCGGTTGAAATCGATTTCACCATGACTGACGCCGACGGCTTTGTTCAGGTCGCTCCCCTTGGCGGAGCAGATGCGGCGTATTTTTCCGTGGCGTCGTCTGGATCGTCTGGAACATTGCATGGAACGCTCAGCCTTCGCATGCCGGACAATATGGCCAGCGACTACGAATGGCCCTTCGACGCCGATCGCGACAATGTCTATTCGGTCCTGTTGCGAGCTTCTGATGGCGTCAACGTGGAGCATCAGGAAGTTCGCGTCACCATCACGAATGTCGCCGAAACACCTGTAGTCACGCGGCTCGCAACAGGATTTGACGAGCCCGTCGCGCTTTCGAGTTCGTTCAACAACGACTTTATTGGCGCTTCGCACACGGTGCTCGCCGAACGCAAAGGGCGCATCTATCACTTGCGCGAGAATGGCGCGGCCAGCACGCGTCAGCTGATGATCGACCTCGGCCCTGAAATCTCGAGCTCTGGCGAGATGGGTCTGTTGAATGTTCTGATCTATTCCGAAGGAGCCAATTGGGGCTCACGGTATGCACCATCCGAGCTATTCGTACTGCTAACCAATCTGCAGGGTGACACCGAGCTTCGCCGATACCTGATTCTGGCCGACTGGACGGGAGTCGAGCGGCCAACAAGTGACAGCGATTTCCTAATCTTGCGGGCGACTATGCCCGGAGGCGCTACTGGTAATCCCGGCGGTCTGCTCACGCTCGTCAACAACCGAGTCGTTGTTGGCATCGGGGATGGTGGTGGGACTGGCGATCCGGCTGGATTGGCCCAAAATCCCACGTCGATGCGCGGAAAGATATTGAAGCTTCTTCCGAACGGCGATGGCTATCCCGGCGATCCGGATCGCAATTTCATGATCCCCTCTGATGCTCCCAATGTTGCCGGCGTTCCGCGCGAGGTCGTGGCGATGGGCGTTCGAAACCCGGTGCGTGGGTCTTATGACTTCAAGGGGCAGGCCATACTTTTCGTTGATGCGGGCGAGCATGCGATCGAGGAGGTTGACCGCTTGCCCAACGGGCTTTCAAGCGCGCTCAATTTTGGTTGGCCTGCGCGCGAAGGCCTTCAAAGCTACAATGGCGGAGCAAACAATTCGTCTTTCATTGCGCCGATCGCGGAATACGCGCCCAACTCTGCGTCCACGAGTCGGCGGATGAACGGCGGTTTGGCCTTTCATGGTCCGGTTGAAGCCATGCAAGCAGAATTCTTTTTCGGCGACCCGTTGACGGGCCAAATCTTGTCCTTTCCGTTCCGCAACAGCGACACCGGACCGCCAGTCACAACCTTCTTCAATCGAACAACGGCACTGGCGCCGGACATAGGACACATCGATGCGCCTGTTGCGATCGTTGCAGACTACTACACAGACATGCTGATACTCGACGCGGACGGCGAGATATTCCGTTACCACAAGTCTGGGAGTTAGGCTGTCGCAATCATTAGCCGCGTGTGCGATCTATGCGCGTACGCGCCGGATGAGCGGCGGCTTGTCGTAGGTGACCGTGTCGTGCGCGATCGGCTCGCCGCATTCGGAGCAGGAGACGACAGGACGGAAGCGGTGGCCGCATTCAGTGTGGCGGCGGCCCCAGCGATAGACCTTCGTGGGCAGGTGCGTCTCCGCCCAGTCGGCCATCATCATCAGGACAGGACGCAGCGCCTCGCCACGTTTGCTCAGCCGGTATTCGTAGCGAGGCGGGTGAGCCTCGTACTGCACCTTCTCGAACACCTCATGCTCGACCAGATGCGCCAGCCGGTCCGACAGGATCGCGCGAGATGCGCGGGTTGATTGCAGGAATTCGTCGAACTTCGTTGCGCCCCTTATCGCATCCCGCAGGATCAGCGTCGTCCAGGCATCGCCAATCACCGCCATGGCCTGGGCCACAGGACAGGGAATGACATCGATTTCGCTCCAGCGCATGTCGCGCTCCCATATTCGTGTGCGGGCTGTGACATCCGCGCAATTGACCCGCAGGGGGACGCAGGCAAGGGTGAGTTCAGAATTTGAACTTACATAGGTCGGGGAGGACCTCAATGGGCAGCGTCAAGCGGACACGCCCGCTGAAGCGGGCGGTGGGAGTTGCTGCGCTCGCCGTTGGCCTTGCTCCCGCGGCGCTGGCGCAGCAGCCGCCGACAGCGCCTGCCCCAGAACAGGCCAAGGCCGCAGCTGAAGGCACGCAGGTGTTCGAGGCTGCGTTCTTCAAACAGTACAATCCGGTAACGGCGGCGGACATTGTGAGCCGCGTGCCCGGGTTCGACATCGATGATGGCGAGGCGCTGCGCGGTTTCGGCGCGACCGCCGGCAACGTGCTGGTCAATGGCGAGCGGCCATCCTCGAAAGTGCTGATCTCGGAGCAGCTGAAGCGGATCCCCGCGGATTCCGTCATCAGGGTCGAGCTGATCTCGGGTTCGTCGTCGAACTCCGATGTGCGGGGACAGACGCAGCTCGTGAACGTCGTGCTCAAGCAGGCGAAGCAGGGTGGATCCCCGACGACCTGGGTGCTGGATGTCCGCGACATCCAGTATTCGGAGCGCATCGGCTGGGGCGTGCAGCTCACCAGGACGTTTGCATTGGGGGAAGATGCCGAGCTGACGCTGGATCTCCAGGCGCCGAATCTGCGCGGGCGGACGGACAGTTTCGAGACGGTGCGCAACGCGTCTGGCGCGCTGACGCTCTATCGCGAACAGTTCGGCCAGCCGAACTTTATCGGCGCACAGGTCGCAGGCGCGCTCAAATGGCGTCCCACCGCGCGCGACACGGTCGGCTTCAACGCTCAGATCGCGCCGACCTGGAACACCACCAATATCGGCTCCATCAACTACACGCCCGCCGGAAATTTCGCGCAGGGCACATTCGGGGTCAGCGACTACAGCAACAACTACACGGCCGAGGTCGGCGGCGACTGGGAGCATCGTTTCTCGCCCGAGTTTTCGATGAAGGTGATCGGCCTCGCGACCTTCACGGGGGTGGATCAGGATGATGTATTCCGTATCTTTACGCCTGCGGGACTTATCAACACGCAGACGATCGGCCGCACGACCGAGGCCGGCGAGCGGGTGGCGCGCGGATTTCTGACATGGCGGCCGAATGCGGCGCACACGATCGATATCGGCACGGAAGCGGCGTTCAACTTCCGCGACACGACGCTGGATATCTTCAACAACAACGGATCGGGGCCGGTCGCCCAGCCGCTGCCCGTGTCCGACACGCGCGTCGAGGAGACGCGGGTCGAGCCCTTTGTCACCGATGTCTGGAAGATATCTCCGCAGCTGACGCTGGAATCGGGCTTCATCTACGAGGCTTCGACCATCAAGCAGTCGGGCGACGAAGTGAAGGAGCGCGAATTCTCCTATCCCAAGCCGCGCGCCATCCTGACCTGGCAGGCAGGGGAGACAGATCAGCTGCGCGGCAGCGTCGTGCGTGACGTGGCCCAGCTCGATTTCGCGGAGTTCGCCTCGTCGATCAACGTGGTCGATGCTTCCAGCCTGATCGGCAATCCCAGCCTCGAGCCAGAAAAGACATGGAAGGCGCGCGTCGAATGGGAACACCGGTTCGGCAAACGCGGGGCGCTGACGCTGGCCGTGTTCCACGACGAGGTCGAGGACGTGCAGGACTTTGTCCCGCGCGTTGCCTGTTCCACGGCGGGGGTGGACGTGAGCCTGTGTGCGCCGGCGAACCTGCGCACCTACGATGCTCCGGGGAATATCGGCGATGGCCAGCGCACGGGGCTTGAGGTGCGCGGCGCCATGCCGCTGGCGCCATTCATCCCGAATGCCGAGATGCGGTTCTCCGGCATGTGGCAGGAAACCGACGTCACCGATCCGCTGACGGGCGAGCAACGGCGTTTCTCAAACGAGCGGGACTGGACCTACAACGTCTCCTACCGCCAGGAGCTGCCCGAGCTGAAAGCCGCGTGGGGCATGAGCACGCAGGGCATGTCTGACAGGTTGGAGTTCAAGCTGCTGGAAGACATTTCGTATGACCGGCCTGGCAGCCGCCTCGACATCTATGCGGAGACGACGCAGTTCGCCGGCGTCACCATCCGGGTGTCGGCCGCGAACATCTTCCATCCCGAAGAGACGCGCGTCCGCACATTTTACGCGGGGACGCGCGCGTCGGACATTCTTCTGCGCACGGAAGAGCGCAAGCAGAAAGGCGGACCGGAGGGCACGCAGGTCTTCTCCGTACGCATCTCGGGAACCTTCTAGGGTCCGGAGAAAGGAACGGTCATATTTTGCAGACCGGTGTCGGGCCGGGCTATCCTGGGCCGTCCTTTGGCCGACGAGGTGAGCCCCATGATGTATGCCGTGCTCTGCTACAACAACGAGGAAATGGTCTGTGGCTGGTCCAGGGAGCAGGACGACGCCGTGATGGCCGCCTTGAACAAGGCCCACGACAAGTGGGAGAAGGCCGGCAAGCTCAAGCCTGCGATCCGCCTCCTGCCGACCTCGGCGGCGACAACCCTGCACAAGCAGAAGGACATGGTGATCGACGGTCCCTATGCCGAGACCAAGGAAGCGCTGCTCGGCTTCTACATTATCGATGTCGAGAACCTGGAGGAGGGGCTGGCATTCGCGCGTGACCTTGCCCAGGCCAATCCGGGCGGGGCCTACGAGCTGCGCCCGATCCAGCTCTACATTCCTGGCGCGCCGATCGATGGCGTCTATGCCGCCGAGCGGACCTACGCACAGTGATCGACCAGGCCTGGATCGAGAACGCGCTGACGACCTCGCGGCCGCAGGCCGTGGCGGCGTTGCTGCGTTATTTCCGCGATCTCGACCAGGCCGAGGAAGCCTATCAGGAAGCGTGCCTACGCGCCCTGCGCAACTGGACTGTCAACGGGCCGCCGCGTGATCCGACGGCGTGGCTGATCATGGTGGGGCGCAATGCGGCGCTCGATGCCGTGCGCAAGCGCTCGAAACAGGCCCCGATGCCGGACGAGGCGCAGGTCTCCGATCTCGAGGATGTCGAGACGCCGATGGCGGAGCGGCTGGACGACAGCCAGTATCGCGATGACGTGCTGCGGCTGATGTTCATCTGCTGCCATCCGGACCTGCCGGCGACGCAGCAGATTCCGCTGGCGCTGCGCATCGTGTCGGGGCTGAGCGTGAAACAGATTGCGCGGGCCTTCCTTGTCAGCGAGGCCGCGATGGAGCAGCGGATAACGCGGGCGAAGGCGAAGGTCGCTGAGGCCGGCGTGCCGTTCGAGACGCCTGGCGCGGTCGAGCGGGCGGAGCGGCTCGCGGCGGTGATGCAGATGATCTACCTCGTGTTCAACGAGGGGTATTCGGCGGGTCCGAAGGACGAGGCGCGGGCGGACCTGGCGGATGAGGCGATAAGGCTGGGGCGGTTGCTGCTGCGCATGTTCCAGGCGGAGCCGGAGGTGGTGGGGTTGCTGGCCTTGATGCTGCTCCAGCATTCGCGACAGCTGGCGCGGTTCGATGCGCAGGGAGAGGCGGTGCTGCTGGAGGACCAGGACCGATCGCTATGGCGGGGGAAGCTGATCCAGGAAGGGCTGGCCCTGATCGACAAGGCGATGCGGCACCGGAAGACGGGCATCTATCTTGTGCAGGCGGCGATCGCGGCGCTGCATGCGCGGGCGCTGGCGTTCGAGGCGACGGACTGGGCGGGGATCGATGCACTCTATGCGACATTGGAGAGATTGCAGCCTTCGCCGGTAGTGACGTTGAACCGGGCGGTGGCGGTGTCGAAGACGCGGGGACCGCAGGCGGCGCTCGACATGATCGAGCCGCTGGGCGAGCGGCTGTCGGGCTATTTCCATTTTCACGGGGCGAAGGGCGGGCTGCTGCTGATGCTCGGTCGGCGCACGGAAGCGCGGGAATGTTTCGACCGTGCGATCTCGCTGGCGAACACGGCGGCTGAGGCGGCGCACATCCGCATGCACATCGACCGGCTGATTGCGGAGAATGAGAAGCGGGCGTGAAGATGCGTTCTCTGCGCTGACAGGGTTGATTGGGGTTGGGTCGGGCGCGCGGCTAGATTAGCGCGCTGATTTGATGACGGAGATCGGAGCTTCCGGCCGTCGCGTGCGCTCCGGCCTTCGTTGCTTGAATTGATCCACTGGACCAATTCATCCGCTTGCGCGGACCGCGCCTCACCCCTTGTGTCTTGGATTTGTGGGACGGTGGTTGCGGGCGAGACCCCGGCCAGTTCTGGCGGGTCGTTTCACACGATCTTTCTGGATAGGGCGCTGAAATCAGGCCTGAAGATCTTCGGTCATCCCACAAAGTCGCTGCGCCTCCGTCCCATGGCAAGGCGACACGACCCGAAAAAAGCTAGCCGTGTCTGTCGCAAAGGGATCTTCTCGGCCGTCCTGGGGGCGTAACAAGAGCGGGCCGGCCGCAAGCAAGGAGAAACCCCGTGGCAAGCCATGACCTGAAGATCGAGCTCATCCTCGATGCGCCGAAGGAGAAACTCTATCGCGGCTGGACCGAGCCGGAGTTGATGAAGCAGTGGTTCGCCCCCAAGCCCTGGACGACGCCAAAGGTCGTAACGGATGTGCGTCCGGGCGGCGCCTCCACAGTGACGATGGCGTCGCCGGAGGGACAGGAATTCCCGAACCCGGGGCAGTATCTGGAAGTCCTGCCGAACAGGAAGCTCGTGTTCACCGACGCTTTCACCGGCAACTGGGTTCCGAAAGACGGCATGCCGTTCTTCGTCGCCGAGATCACGTTCGAGGACGCCGGTCCCGGCAAGACGAAATACACGGCGATCGCGCGCCACTGGACCGCGGAGACGAAGGCGCAACACGAGCAGATGGGCTTCGCGCCTGGCTGGACGCAATGCGCGCGACAGCTCGAGGAGCTGGCGAAGACGCTCTAGACGCGGGCCTTCACACCGGCGGCAGGGCGTTGACCAACATCTGGGCGCGCAGTTCGGTGGAGGATGTCTGATCGAGCGGCGCGGGGATGTAGACCCATATCGGTGGCTTGTGGCGCGCGAGGGTGCGGGCGGCCGATTGCGGCAGGCGGCGGCCGGCGAACTGGCGGGCGAAGCGGGAGAGGCCGGCTTTCGGGTTCGCGTTCGGGCGGGCGATCACGAGGATCGGGACGAGCTTCGCGATCGCCTGCCACTGACGCCAGCGGTGGAAGTCGCGTAGGTTGTCGCCGCCCATGATCCAGACAAAGCGAGCATGCGGGGCGAGACGTTTCAGGTGGCGCAGGACATCGACCGTGTAGCGCAGGCCGATGCGGGTCTCGATGTCGGTCACGATTGTGGTGCGGTCGCCAAGGCGGCGCTGGGCGGCGGCGAGGCGATCGACCAGGGCGGTCTGCGTTTTCTTGAGCGGGTTGCCGGGCGAGACGAGGACCCAGATGCGGTCGAGGCCGGCGGCGCGGCGCGCCACGTTGATCACGTGGGCGTGGCCCGAGTGCGGTGGATCGAACGAGCCGCCCATGATGCCGATCGCGAGATCGCCGGGAGACGAAGGCAGGCGCGGACGTGCGAGCAGGCGGTGACGCATGCGCGGCAGACTAGGGGGGCGGCCGGTGATCCGCTAGCTCGGGAGAGCCGCTTCCTTGGGCTTCGAGGCGTAGAAGTAGCGGCCCGAGCCCATGACGTCGGAATGGCGATAGTCGAAGCGGCGGTAGACGCGCGATTCGGGCGCATCGCCGAGAACAGCGGTGATGCCGGCGCGCGTGGCTTCGTCTGCGCCCGAGAGGGCGGCGGCGAGACGGTCTCCCGCCTCGGCGGCGACAAGTTCGGCGTCTGACGGGCGGTATTCCTGCGGATCGGCGCCGAGCTGGACAGCGCCCTGCTCATAGACGCCAGGCAAGGCGGCGGCCTTGGCCTTCCATTCGATGAAGGCGCGGGCAAGGGCGGGGCCGTCGCTGACGGGCGGGAGCGCGTTGAGGTCGCCCGCGATGCCGGCGCGATAGTCGAGCACCGTGTCGGCGGTGTCCTTCGGCGTGTAGCCGGGGAAGGTCGCGGCAGCGTCCGGCGGCGCGCCGTTCTGCTCGGCGGAGATGGCGGCGAGTTCGTCGGCGGGGATTTCCGGCGGCGGCGTCTTGGGCGGAGCGGCGGGGACGGTTTCCTTGCCGACGCCGTTGGCGTTGGAGGCAAGCGCGGTGGGGCGCTCGCAGGCGGCGGCGAGGGCGGCAAGGGCGGCGATGGCGAGCAGGCGCTTCAAGTCGTTCCCTCCGTGACCAGCTTGGGCAGCTGGTCAGGCGATGACACAAGCGACCAGGTTCCGCCAGCGGCCACGACGGTCGCCTCCCACTTTTTCAGCGTGTCGAAATACTTGTCCGGGTTGGCCGGATCCGACTTGATGACGTTGGCGGCGATGACGTGGATGCCCGTGAGATCGAGCTTGGTCTTCGACGTGTCGCAGTTCTTCCCATAGTCCTCGAGCATGTCCGAGAACAGGATGATGTAGCGCGCGTTCTCGGTGCGCTGCTTCAGTTCGAAGGCGGCCTGGACGAGGGCGCCGCGTATGTCGGTGTATTTCGCGGACTTCACCTGGCCGGCATAGTTCTGGAGCTGGGTGAACAGTTCGCGCTTGACCGTGGTGGCGAGGCTGGGCGTCTGGGGAAGCTGGCGCTGCATGAAGATCTCCTTCTCGGAGAAGGAGCAGGCGCTGATCTGGCTGGCGCCGACCCAGTCGCCGGGCTGGAGCTCGGCGATGGTGAGGTTGGCGTATTTCGTGGCGTCCGGGACGGCCTTCACATAGGTGCCGGAGACATCGAACACCATGAAGACGGAACGGCTGGTCGATGTGACGAGCCCGCAGGCGCAAAGGACCGCGATCGCGGCCGCACACGCCGCCCCCAACAGAGACCTGGCGATCATGCCTGCTGCAGCTCCCGTTCCTTGTTCTTGTCGCGCTCACGCTTCGGCGGCTGTTCCGGCTTCTGCGTCGACTTCTTGTCCAGGACGAAGAGGTCGTCGTCATCCTCGTCGTTCCTGTTGCGCGAACCTCCGCCGCTGCGGTTCTTCGCCGTTCCCTTGACACGCCGCTCGATCCAGAGCGGGGCGAAGATGATCAGGTCATAAACCGACAGCACGAAGAGACCGATATTCTTGAGCGCCATCCCGATCGTCTTGAAGATGAAGGCGACCAGCAGCATTGCGTAGCTCGTCGCGATCGAGACGATGAAGACCGAGTTGCGCACGATGCTCTCGAGCGGCAGTGCGGCGGCGGCGAGCAGCCAGGGGATCAGCACGGCGAGGATGATCTGAGCGATCACCGCAAGCTGCATGCCCCGTTCGCGCGGGTTGGTCTGGTCGGCAGGCGCGGCCGGAGCGGCGGCTTCCGGCACAGGGGCCGGGGCGGCCAGTGGCGAGGAGAACAGGGCGCGGTTGGCGAGGTCCTGTGTTTCCTGCTGCTGTTCGATGATCTGCTCGCGCACGATCGCCAGCGTGGCTTCGAGCACCGAGAAGGCGGCAAGGAAGCTCAACGCCACGATGAACATCACGCGGCGAGCGCCCAGCGACATCGAGTGGAAGGCCGGGATCAGCTTGGTGAAGCCGGCCGAGTCCATCAGGATCACGCCGGTCACGAACTCGAGGAAGATCACGATGATCGCCGCGAACGCGGGCAAGCCGACGCCGGCGATGCGCGCGCCCTCGCCGACGATCTCGGACATCGGGCGTTCGATCAGGAAGAAGTTGAGGAACACGCCGGCCAGCGCGATGCCGGTGATCAGCACGGCGATGAGCCAGGGGATGAGGATCGACGCCTTGGCGGCGACCTTCGTGCGGTCTTCCGACTTCACGATCTCCTCGAACTCGGTGAAAGCCTTGTTCACCTTGTCGGCGTTCTGGTCGAATTCCAGGTTCACCTTGGAGAGTTGTTCGGCGACGGTGCGGAGGCGCGGGGCTTCCGTTTTGAGCATGGTGAGGGCGGGGCGCACGGGCGTGAGACGTTCGCCCATCGCCTTGGCTGTGTTCTGCGCGATGTTGCGCTCGAGCTTCGAGAGGTTGCGGCCGCCTTCGATCGACGGCATCGCGGCGCGGAAGGCGCGCTCTGCGGCGTCTTCCACATTGATGTCGGCGAGGTTGTTGGCGGTGGTGGCGAGGGCGTGCGTACTCTTATCGAGACGCGCGATGATCGGGCCGGTTTCCTTCGGAAGCTTCTCGGCGCGGCTGCCGATGCGGTCTTCCAGCATCAGCATCTGATCCTGCAGCTCGTCGGCGCGGTGCGAGGCGATCTTTTCGTTGCAGGTGGCGCGGGCGTTGCGCCCGTGCTCGCCGAGCCAGAGGCCCCAGCGTGCGAACATGCGTCCGGTAATGAAGAAGACCTGCCAGAGTACGCGGCGCAACGGCTCGCGCGCCATCCACATCAGGAGGATGAGGCCGATCGCAGACACAACGAGCGGCCAGCCATAGGGAATTCCAAGAAAAGAGCCGCCATCAACAGCGGCGCCTGACGACGGGAGGCCCGTCGCGGGATCTACTGGTTGTTCCACAGCAAGCCCTTCAGCTGCGTATGCCCGACCCCGTACGTCACCCTGTTCTTATTCGGGGAGTCTAACGGGGCGGTTCTGTGGCGGGAAAATTACCATTCCGACAGAACAGCAGAGACCTTCTGCGAAAGAGCCGCAACTGGGCAGATTCTGCCCCGCTTGATTTGCACAGGTCAGGGGCGGATCTGGCCTTCGCCGCGGACGACATACTTGAAAATCGTCAGTTGTTCCGCGCCGACGGGCCCACGCGCGTGAAGGCGGCCGGTGGCGATGCCGATCTCGGCGCCCATGCCGAACTCGGCGCCGTCAGCGAATTGCGTCGAGGCGTTGTGCATGACGATGGCGCTGTCGACTTCGCGGAGGAATCGTTCCGCTGCCGAATTGTCTTCGGTGATGATGCTCTCGGTATGCTGCGATCCGTAGCGCGCGATGTGCGCCATCGCCCCGTCGATGTTGTCGACAACGGCGATGGACAAGATCGGGGCGAGGTATTCGGTGGTCCAGTCTTCAACCGTCGCTACCTTCATTGGATGGATGGCGCGAGCACGTTCGTCGCCGCGCAGTTCGCAGCCAGCGGTTTCGAGGGCCTTCGCCAGGCGGGGCAGGAGCGTGGGCGCGATCGCGGCGTCGATCAGCATCGTCTCGGTCGAGCCGCAAACGCCGACGCGGCGCATCTTGGCGTTGACGATGATGGCTTCGGCCTTGGCCGGGTCCGCCTTCGCGTGAATGTAGGTGTGGCAAAGGCCTTCGAGGTGGCCAATCACCGGCACACGCGCCTCATCCTGCACGCGGGCGACGAGCGACTTGCCGCCGCGCGGGACGACGACGTCGAGCCTGCCGTTGAGGCCGGAGAGGATGTGACCGACGGCAGCGCGATCCGGCGTCTGGACCAGTTGGATGGCGTTGGCGGGAAGACCGGCGTCGGCGAGGCCGGCGCGCAGGGCGTCGGCGATGACGCGCGAGGATTTGAGGCTTTCCGAGCCGCCGCGCAAGATCACGGCGTTGGCGGCGCGCAGGCAGAGGGCGCCGGCGTCTGCCGTCACGTTGGGGCGGCTTTCGTAGATGATGCCGATGACGCCGATGGGGCCGCGTACGCGGCTGATCTCGAGGCCGTTGGGGCGGGTCCAGCTAGCGAGCACTGTGCCGGCGGGATCGGGCAGGGCGGCGACGTCTTCAACGCCTTTCGCCATCGCCTCGATGCGGGCGGGCGTCAGTTCGAGGCGGTCGAGCATCGCGCCGCTGATACCCTTGGCGTTGGCGGCGGCCATGTCTTCAGCGTTGGCGGAAAGGATATGCGGCGCGGCGGCGCGGATACGCGCGGCCATCGCCTTCAACGCAGCGGATCGTTTCTCCGGGCCGGCTTTCGCGACTTCGGCGGAGGCGGCGCGCGCGGCTTCGCCCATGGCCAGCATGATGCCGGCAAGGCCCGCGTCGTGGGCGGCGAGGGGAAGCTGGATCGTCATGGGCGGGTTACTATCAACGCTTCGACGCGCGGGAAAGCTTCTTCGCCTTAGCAGGTTGGGCCTTCGGATAGTGATGCTCGCCGAATGCCTTGAACGCGTCGAGCACGGGATGAAAATCCCGGCCGCGGTCGGTGAGGAGATATTCGTACCGCACGGGGCGCTCCGAGTAGGCGCGGCGTTCCAGCATTCCGGCCTCGAGGAGCGATTCCAGCCTGCGGGACAGCATGTTGGGGGCGATGCCGAGACTTTCCTGGAACTGGTCGAAACGCGTGGAGCCAAAGCCCGCGTCGCGCAGGATCAGCATGCTCCAGGGGTCCCCGACGCGGTCCAGCGTGCGGGCGACGGGGCAGGCGTCTTCAGCAAAACTCTTCCTTCTCATGAGGAAGCATATGGCGATGTAGCTTGCATCATGCAAGTAACGTCCCGACCTCCCCTGCAACGGCAGACCTGCCGAAAAGGGGGATTTCAGCCATGAGCACCAAAGACACCGTCCTGATTACAGGCGCTTCCACCGGGATCGGTGCGGTTTATGCGGACCGGTTTGCGAAACGGGGACATAATCTCATCCTGGTCGCGCGGGACTTCCAGCGGCTCGAGAACCTGGCCAACAGGCTGTGGGAGCTCCATGGCGTCAACGTCGCCGTCGAGGCGGCCGACCTGACCAACCTCTCCGAGCTGGAGCGCATTGAACAGCTGATCGCCAATGATCCGCATGTCGGCGTGCTGGTGAACAATGCCGGGATGGCCGTATCGAAACCGATCATCGGATCGACAGCGGACGACTTCCAGAAAGTGATCGACCTCAATGTGACAGCGGCGACGCGGCTGGGCATCGTGGCGGCCAACGCCTTCGTGAAACGCGGCGGCGGGTCGATCATCAACATCGCGTCGGTGCTGGGCATCGCGCATGAGATCGGCGGCGGGGTCTATGGCGGCTCCAAGGCTTTCCTCCTGAACTTCAGCCAGGCTTTGCAGGGCGAAGGCGCCGCCCAGGGCCTGCGCGTGCAGGCTGTGTTGCCGGGCGCGACGCGGACGGAAATCTGGCATCGTTCGGGCCGCAGCATCGAGACGCTCGATCCGGCAATCCTCATGGACGTGCATGATATGGTGGATGCGGCGCTGGCCGGGTATGACGCGGGCGAGGTGGTGACCATTCCCGCGCTGCCGGACGTGGCGGACTGGCAAGCCTACGAGGCGGCCCGCCTCAGGCTGCTGCCGAACCTGTCGCGCAATGCGCCGGCGGAGCGCTATGGCCTGAAGGTCGGGCAGGCGGCTGACCGGGCCGCCTGAACCTGAAACCGCTCGATCTTGGCCCCGTTCCGCTCTAAGTGGGATCGGGCGGGAGTTTCTGATGAGCGATCTTCGCGACAATACCGCCGCTGGCCAGTACGAGATGGACGAGAACGGCTACACGTCTTTCGCGCGTTATCGCAAGGAAGCCGGTGTGCTGACGATCCTGTGGGTCGAGGCGCCGCTGGCGCTGCGCGGGACGGGAGCGGCTGGACGCCTGATGACGCTCGTGGCCGAGGAGGCGAGGCGCAACAACTGGCGCATCGTGCCTGTATGCGGCTATGCGGCGGGCTGGCTGCGTGGGTCGAAACAGTATCGCGATCTCGTCGCCTAGATCAGCACCATGTCGTCGACGTGGATGAGCGCGGGGCGGCCGCGATAGCCGAGGATGGCTTCGAACTCGTCCGACTTGCGGCCGATCAACTTGGCCGCGTCTTCCGAAGAATAGGCCGAGACGCCGCGCGCGATGGTGGCGCCGTCTGGATCGATGACATCGACCGCATCGCCGCGCTCGAAGCGGCCGGCGACGGCGGTGACGCCAGCGGCGAGGAGCGATTTTCCGGATTTGAGCGCTTTGGCTGCGCCTGCGTCTACGCGGACCGAGCCGGTGGGGCGGAGGGCGCCGGCGAGCCATTGCTTGCGCGCGGTTTCGGGCGAGATGTCGGTAAGGAACCAGGTGCCGCGCGTGCCGCCTGCGTGGGCGGTGATGGGGCCGGCGTCGGCTGTGGTGTTCGTGCCGAGCGTGATGAGGGTGGAGCAACCTGCGGTGAGCGCGATGCGGGCGGCGTCGAGTTTTGTCGCCATGCCGCCGGAGCCGACGCCTGCCGACATGTTGGCGCCGCCGGCCATGGCGATGATCTCCGGCGTCAGCTTGCGGACTTCGGGGATGTGCTTCGCGCCGGGATTGGAGCGCGGGTCGGCGTCGTAGAGGCCGTCAATGTCGGAGAGGAGGATGAGCACGTCGGCGCCGAGCATCTGGGCGACACGGGCGGCGAGGCGATCGTTGTCGCCGTAGCGGATCTCTTCGGTGGCGACGGTGTCGTTCTCATTGACGATCGGAATCGCGCCGCGCTCGAGCAGCGTCTCCAGAGTGGCGCGGGCATTGAGCCAGCGGCGCCGGCGCTCGGTATCGTCGAAGGTCAGCAGAGCTTGGGCTACGGGCGCGTTGTGTTTCGCCAGGGCGTCTTCCCAGGCGCGCATCAGGCGGGGTTGGCCGGCAGCGGCGGCGGCCTGCTTTTCCTCGAGACGCAGCTTGCCGGGTTTCAGGCCGAGCGCGCGGCGGCCAAGCGCGACGGCGCCGGAGGAAACGATGACGATCGACTTGCCTTCTGCGCGGAGCTTCGCGGCGTCGGCGGCGAGCGCGGCAAAGCGTGCGGCATGCGGCTGGCCTGTCTCCTGGGCGATCAGAAGCGATGAGCCGACCTTGATGACGATCCGGCGGGCGGAGGCGAAGGGCGAGGTCACGGCTGCCAGCCTTCTTCTTTCTCCTCGGGCGTCATCTCGGCCTTGGCCTGCGCCTCGCGGCGTTCGCGGCGGTCTTCGGAGATGATTTCGTAGAGCTTCTGGATCGTCTCGGGCACGCCCTTGCCGGTTGCGCCTGAGATGCGAAGCGGCGTGGACTTGCAGGCCTTTTTCAGCTGCCTGGCTTTCTCGCTGATCTCTTCCTTGGTCAGCGCATCGATCTTGTTGAGGGCGACGATCTCGGGTTTGTCCGCGAGGCCGCCGCCATATTTTTCAAGCTCGCCGCGCACGACGCGATAGGCTTCGGCGACATCTTCCTGCGTGCCGTCGACGAGATGCAGCAGCACGGCGCAGCGTTCGACGTGGCCGAGGAAGCGCGTTCCGACGCCTGCGCCCTCAGCGGCGCCTTCGATGAGGCCGGGGATGTCGGCGAGCACGAAGGATGCGCCGACGCCGAGCGAGACGACGCCGAGGTTCGGCACGAGCGTGGTGAAGGGATAGTCGGCGACTTTCGGCTTTGCGGCGCTGACGGCGCCGAGGAAGGTCGACTTGCCGGCGTTGGGCATGCCGAGCAGGCCGGCGTCGGCGATGAGCTTGAGGCGCAGCCAGATCCAGCGCTCTTCGCCCTCATGGCCGGGGTTGAAGCGGCGCGGCGCCTGGTTGGTCGATGACTTGAAGCGCGTGTTGCCCCAGCCGCCGGAGCCGCCTTTCGCAAGCAGAACCTTGTCGCCAAGCTTGTCGAGGTCAGCGATCAAGGTTTCCTGGTCTTCCTCGAACACCTGCGTGCCGACCGGGACTTTCAGCACCAGTGTCGGCGCATCGGGACCCGTGCGGTTGGCGCCCATGCCGTGCGTGCCGCGCTGGGCCTTGTAGTGTTGCAGGTAGCGGTAATCGATCAGGGTGTTGAGGCCGTCGACCGCTTCGACGATCACGTCGCCGCCGCGGCCGCCATCGCCCCCGTCGGGCCCGCCGAACGGGATGAACTTCTCGCGCCGGAACGAGACACAGCCGTCGCCTCCCGCGCCGGACTGCACATAGACCTTGCACTGGTCGAGGAACTTCATCGCGCACGCGCTTTCGTCTTCGGCGCAGGCTTCTTGGCAGGCGCAGGTTTCTTTTTGGTGGTTTTTGTCTGGAGAGCCAGGCGCATGAGCGGGCGACCGGGCTTGCGTTCGATCACGGTGTCGAAACCAGCGCGATCGAACACGCGCTTGGGCCCAACGAAAAGACCGGTCGTCGACCGCCGGTCCTCGTGCGCCATGGGGCAGGCTTCAACGCTCTTCGCACCATGCTTTTTCGCATAGGCGGTTCCGGCTTCGAGCAGGGCGGTGGTCACGCCTTCCCCGCGCGCATCCTTGCGCACGAAGAAGCAGGTGGCTGCCCATATGCTCGCGTCATCCGCATGCTCAGGCAGTTCGGCAGCGGAAGCCTTGCGGCCGATGTTCCAGTCGGGTGTCGCCGGCCGCGGCGCAATGGCGAGCCAGCCGACGGCCTCCTTGCCGCGATAGGCGAGAAGGCCGGGAGCAGGGCCCTTCTTCACGATCCTACCCATCGCGATCTTGCGCGATTTCGAATCGGTCTCGCGACGCACTTCGGCGGGCAGGCGATGGTGTACGCACCAGCACATCCGGCAGATTGAATCCGTCTCGAAGAGAGCGACGAAGTCGTCCCAGCGATCTGGTGTCAGCGGATGGAAGGTCAGGCGGGTCATGGTCAGTGTGGAGCGTGTGCGCCGTGATGGTCGGCCAAACTAACCGGCGTTGCGCCTTCCGGCCACACATAACGCTCAGCCGGGGAGGTCCGCTGACGGGCCAGACCGAACAGGTCCTGCGAGCCGGTGCGGACAAAGCCCAGCTTGCGCAGGACATTGCCGGAGGCCGGGTTATCCGCGAAATGGCCGGCGGCGAAGACTTTCGCGCCCAGCGTTTCCTGCGCCCAGCCCATCACGCCCCTCGCGGCTTCCGAGGCGTAGCCCAGCCCCCAATACGGCATGCCGAACCAGTAGCCGAGTTCCCACGTCGCACCTTCCGGCTTGCCGACGCGGCTGACGCCGCACGCGCCGATCACGCCGTCGATCGGAACCGTCACGGCGAAAGCGTACTCGTTGCCGCTCTCGCGACCCTTCTCGAGGATGTCGAAGAAGCTGTAGGCCGCCGCGATCGGATAGGGGTGCGGAACCCGGCCGCACATCTTCGCCACCGCATAATCGCCGGCGAGGTAAGCGACGCGCGCGGCGTCCGTATGCTCGTAGGTGCGCAGCTTCAGTCTTCGCGTGGTTATCGTCTGCATGTTCGTCCCCTTTCTCCAGAGCCGCCCGGCTTTGCCGGTCGGTTGGACCCGTCCTTCGCGGGCTTGGTCAGGGGAGGGCAAAAAGAAAGGGGAGGCGGTCCGCCTCCCCTGATCTCTTTGTCAGGTTCGGACCGCTGCCCTCGTCGAGGGGCGGCCCGGGATCACCTGGACCGCCTACTCGGACTTGGCCGACGGGAGGATCGACACCAGCATCTTGCCGCGCGCTTCACGGAACTCGACCTTGCCGGTTTCGGTGGCGAAGAGCGTGTGATCGCGGCCGATGCCGACGTTCTTGCCCGGGTGGTACTGGGTGCCGCGCTGGCGCACGATGATGTTGCCAGCAAGGACTTCCTCGCCGCCGAAGCGTTTCACGCCGAGGCGCTTGGAGTTCGAGTCGCGACCGTTACGGGTAGAGCCGCCTGCTTTTTTGTGGGCCAAGGTGGCCTCCCTAGATCCGCGGCCGGGGCCGCGCGTTCAACTCAATTGGCCTTGCGGCCGGAAACTTACTTCGCAGCGGCTTTCTTGGCCGGAGCTTTCTTCGCGGCGGGCTTCGTCGCCGGCTTGTCTTCGGCCGAGGCCTTCACCGTCTTCTTCTCGGTGGCGCCGCCCTTGGCGAGGATCTCTGTGATCTTGATCACGGTGAGGCTCTGACGGTGGCCGAGCTTGCGCCGATAGGTGTTGCGCGGCTTCTTCTTGAAGGCGACGACTTTCGCGCCGCGGGTCTGCTCGACCACTTCGCCGACAACCTGCGCGCCCTTGATCAGCGGAGCGCCGACATCAACCTTGTCGCCATCGCCGATCATCAGCACCTCGCCGAACACCAGCGTGTCGCCGGCTTCGCCTTCGAGCTTCTCGATGACGATTTCCTGGCCGCCTGCGACCCGGTACTGTTTTCCGCCCGTCTTGATGACCGCGAACATCGGAATTCTCTTGTGTTTTCAGGGGGTCTTGCGACCAAATAGCTGTCCACCCACAGGGAGGCCCTGCGGGCGGGAGCGGGCATATAGACGTTAGCGGCCCCCCCTGTCAAACGCCCGGAACGGGAATCTGGAGGGAATCTGCCAGAGGGGCGGGAGGGGCTCAATGACCGTGGCTTTTGCCGGTCGTGGCCGCCTTCCTGGCCAATCGGGATTTGGCGGCGGCCTCGACAATATTGTGGGCCTACCGCCTCTGTTTGTCCGTAGGTTTCAATTTATCGCCGCGAGGCATGCGCACGCTCCCGACTGCATCCTCCGACGGCCGAACGGGTCAGGCTGGTTGTCGTTTCGTCAGGCGCCGCTTGCCGATCGGGAAGAATCTGCCGGTCGGGTGATGAACCGACCCTCAGCAAGTCATTGAATTTGCTTGATACAGCACGGTTAACGGCTGGCCCCTTTCTTGCTCCCGTACGTGAGCGCGTACGCGCGCGAAGGGACGGTGTGACGGTAGTCCGCCAATAATGAAGGGCAGACAGGCCGAGATGGTCTCGATTATCGCCTCTTATAGCGCTGCGCAGATCGCAGCCATGTCGCGGGAGGCGATCCAGGCTCTCACCCGGACGGACCTGGCGTCGCTGTCGTCCGCCCAGATGGGCGCGTTCACGACGACCGGCATTTCGGATTTCAGTTCGACGCAGCTGGCCCAGCTTTCGACCAAGCAGGTGTCGGCGCTGAACCGCGTCCAGCTCGCAGCCCTGTCGCCGGCGCAGATGGTGTTCAACTCGGCCCAGCTGCTTGCTCTTAGCGCGGCGCAGTTCTCGGCGTTCGACCCGGAAGACATCGCGGCGATGACGGCGGGCCAGCTGCGCGGCGTGACGGCGGCCGACCTGACGGCGCTGTCACAGGACCAGCTGGCTGTTCTCACCGCAACGCAGATGGCGGCGCTCAACGTCACGCAGCTGCGTGGGCTCACTGCATCCGACATCGGGGCGTTGTCATCGACACAGCTCGGCGCGCTGTCGGCCACACAGATTGCCGGGCTGTTGCCGGCGCAGGTCCGCGGGCTGGCGTCCACGCAGGTCGCGGCGCTGACACCTTCGCAGCTCGGCGGATTCACGCCGTTGCAGCTTGGGTCGCTGACCGTGACACAGGTGCGCGCGCTGACGGAGACGCAGATCGGCGCGCTCAGCGTGGCGCAGATGCGCGGGTTCGCCGGAACCTCGATCGGCGCGCTCAGCGCGACGCAGTGGGAAGCGCTGTCGGTGCAGAAGATCGCCAGCCTGCAGGCGACGCAGATCCGCGGCCTGACGGCCACGCAGGTCGCTTCGCTCAACGCCACGGAGTTTGCTGCGCTGGCTGCAACGCAGATCGGCGCGCTCGCGGCGACACAGATTGCGGCGCTGAGTGGGGGCCAGCTCTCCGGCCTGACGGTCACGCAGATCAAGGGCCTTACGTCAGCGCAGATCGCTGCGTTCTCGACAACGCAGGCCGCCGCCCTGACTACGACGCAGGTGAAGACGTTCTCCAACGCCCAGCTGCTTGCCATCACGCCGGCGCAGCTGGCGGCGTTCAGCGGCGATCAACTCGGCGCACTGTCGCCGGCGCAGATCGCCACGCTCAACGCCACGCAATTCCGGCTTGTGTCGGCCGATCAAATCGCGGCGCTGTCGACGGGGCAGGCAGGCAGCCTGACCCTCACGCAGATCCGGGCCTTCACGCCCACGCAGGTCGCCGCCTTCACCACGACGCAGCTCGGCGCACTGTCGGCCAACGCGATCGCCTCACTGTCGGCCAAGCAGGTCGCGGGAATGTCGGCCACGCAGATCGGGAGCCTTGCTCCCGGGCAGGTATCCAGCATCGCCACGGCGGTCGTTGGCGCGCTGACATACGACCAGATCAACGCGCTGTCGCAGAGCCAGATCGAGGCGCTGAGCGCAGCGCAGGTCAAAGGCCTGTCGAAGAGCCAGATCGGCGGGCTTGCGGCGGCGCAGGTTGCACTGTTCTCGGCGGCTCAGGTGGCTGCGCTGAGCGCAGCGCAGACAGGCTCGCTGACGGCTGACCAGCTGGGCGCGATGTCGGCGACGCAATTCCAGGCGTTTACATCGACCGGCATAGCCGGCTTCAGCCTGACGCAGATTGCCGGCCTCTCGACCGGCCAGGTTTCCAGCCTGGCGCTGACGCAGATTGCCGGGCTCACCGCCGTCGCGGTGGCGGCGCTGTCGACCGAGCAGCTGGCCGCGCTGTCGATAACGCAGGTCGGCGCCATGACCGCGGCGCAGGCCAAGGGATTGACGGCCACGCAGATCGGCGGACTAGCGGCGACGCAGGCGGCCGTACTTTCCGCTACCGCGATCAGCGCGCTCACATCGACGCAGATCGCAGGCCTGACGTCCGAGCAGCTCGCCTCGCTCTCGACGACACAGATCCGCGCCTTCTCGCTCGCCAGCCTGTCCGGCCTGACGACGGATCAGCTGGGCGCCATCACCGAAACGCAGATCTCGGCGATGACATCGACGCAGGTGCGCGGCCTCACCGCGACACAAATCACAGCGATGACGGACGCGCAGGTAGCCGCTCTCTCGGCTACGCAGATAGCGAGGCTGTCGGTCGGCGCCGTCACGGGCTTTGAAGAGCATGACATCGCCGGCTTCAGCGCATCGCAGCTGGGCGGGTTCAGCGGCTTGCAACTCGACGCCCTGACGCAGACGCAGCTGGCGGCGCTGACGAGCGCGCAGCTCGCGGGCCTTTCAACGACGCAGATGCAGGGCTTCTCTGCGACCGACATCAGCCAGCTTTCGGCCGACCAGATGGCCGGTCTCACTGCTTCGCAGGTCGCAGCGCTCACCACGACGCAGGTGACAGGCCTCACCACGGCGCAGGTGAGCGGCCTCAGCGCCACGCAGCTTGCGGGGCTCACGGCTACGGAGATCGGCGCGCTGACCGCGACGCAGGTTGGCGCCCTGACGAGCGACCAGATTCCCGTCCTGTCGACGACGCAGATCAAGGGGATCAACGCGTCGGGCATCGCGGCTCTCACGATTGACCAGCTTGGCGCGCTCGCCCTGACGCAGATCGGCGCCCTGTCGGCTGTGCAGCTGAAAGGCTTCGGCTCGGAAGCCATCAACGCGCTGTCGGCTGAACAGCTGGGCGCTCTCTCATCGACGCAGGTTGGCTCACTGAACCTTACCGCGATCGGCGCATTCGATCCGGTGGACATCGGCGCGCTGTCGGACACCCAGCTTGCCGGCCTGACCGCGACGCAGCTGCGCGCGTTCAGCGAGACGCAGCTTGGCGCCGTTTCCACGGCACAGATCGCAGCGCTCGGCGTGACGCAACTGCGCGGCCTCAGCGCGACCGGCATCGGCCTGCTCAGCCTCGACCAGATGGCGGCGCTGTCCGCGACCCAGGTGAGCGGCCTCCTGGCGACGCAGGCCGCCGGCCTGACCGCGACACAGATTTCAGCACTGAGCCTCGAGCAGTTCGAGGCGCTGAGCTCGACCGCGATCGGCGGTCTCACGACGACTCAGATCGGCGGCCTCACTATCTTCCAGGTCGCCGACCTGACCGCGACACAGGTCAAGGGTTTCGGAACAACGGCGATCGGCGCGCTGTCGGCCGAGCAGATCGGCGTGCTCTCGGTGCTTCAGATGGGCGCGCTGTCCACCACGCAGCTGGCCGGGCTGTCGGCGACGCAGGCCGGGCTCCTGTCGCCGGAACAACTTGGCGCGCTGTCGGCGACGCAGATCGCCGGCGTCACGCCGGCCGCCATCGCCGGTCTTGAGCTGGAAGACATCGTCAATCTCACGACGACGCAGATAGCTGGCCTGACGTCGAGCCAGATCGGCGGGTTCGCGGCGACGCAGATTCCGTCCTTCAGCACGACGCAGTTGGCTGGACTCTCGACAACGCAGGCGCAGGGCCTCAATGCGACGCAGGTCGCGACGCTATCGATCGAGCAGGTTGCCGCGCTGCAGGCCTCGCAGATGGCGGCTCTCGACACGGCCGCGATCGGCGGGCTGACCACGACACAGATAAGCCTTCTGGCCACGACCCAGATCGCGGCGCTGACTGCAACGCAGTTCTCCGCCTTCACGGCGACGCAGACGAGCGCGTTCACGGCGACGCAGGCGCCTGGCCTCAGCTCGACGCAGCTGTCGCGCCTCAGCCCCACGGCTATCGCGGCGCTGGGCCCGACGGCGATCAGTAGCCTGACAACGACCCAGCTGAAGGGTCTGACCTCGGCGCAGATCGGCGGCATGAGCGTCGGTGAAGTGCAGGCTCTGTCCACAACCCAGATCGCGGCGCTGACAAGCGGGTCGCTCAGCGGCCTGACATCGACACAGATCGGGTCGCTGAGCGTCGGGCAGGTGGCGGTTCTGTCCACGACCGGGCTCGCCTCCCTGTCGCCGACCGCCATTTCAGGCCTGACTTATGACCAGATCGGTGGTCTCGAGACTACACAGCTTGCGGCCTTCACCGCGACTCAGATCGCAGCCATCTCCGCGACAGGCGTCAGTGCTCTCTCGGGCGCACGGCTCACCGCATTCTCGACCACGCAGATGGCCGCGTTCACGGCCACGCAGGTCGGCGCGCTCGCGGCCACGGATATTGCTGGCCTCAGCATCGCACAGCTGCGCAGCCTGACATCGACGGCCGCCGGCGGGCTGGAAGCGGCGGACATCATGGCGCTGTCCACCACGCAGCTTCAGTCGCTGACGAATGCGCAGATCGCGGGTCTCTCGACGACGACGGTGAGCGGGCTCACCTCCGCCGAGGTCGGCGCGCTGACCGCGACGCAATTCAACAACCTGTCGGCGACGCAGATCGGCGCGTTGAGCACGACGCAGATGGGTGCATTCTCGGCGACGCAGCTGAACGATTTCTCCACGACACAAATGTCCGGCCTCTCCTCGACACAGGTGGAAAGCCTGACGACAACGACTGTTGCGGCTCTCACATCGACGCAGGTTTCTTCGCTGTCGGAAACCGCCGTAGGCGCGCTCACGGCCGACCAGGCCGGCGCGCTGTCGACGACGCAATTCACGGCGCTAGGTGCGACTAAGATCGCGGCGTTGTCATCGACGGCGATCGGCGCGCTGACGGCCGCGGACCTTGCCCTGCTGACGACCGACCAGCTCGGCAGCGCTGCGTTCGGATCGACCTGGCTGTCGGCGTTGACCGCCGATCAGGTCGCTGGCTTCACCACGACGCAGATCGCGGCACTGTCCTCGACGCTGGTCAGCGGTCTGACGGCGCAACAGGCGAGCGCGCTGGCCCCGTCGCAGTTCGCGGTCCTTTCCTCCACGCAGATGGGCGCGCTGATCTCGACCGCCATCGCTGGGATGAGCACGACCGTAATCGAGCAGCTCACCGTCACGCAGATGGCAGGACTGAAAGCCAGCCAGATCAGCGCGATCAGCGCGACAGGTATCGGCTATTTCTCGGCCACCGAGATCGCGTCGATGACGTCGACCCAGCTCGCTGGTCTCGTCCGCGTGCAGCTGCGCGCGCTGAGCCTTGCGCAGGTCGCGGCGCTGACATCCACGCAGATCGACGCGCTGAGCGCGGAACAGGTTGCGAACTTCACGTCGACGGAGCTGAATGCGCTCGACGCCACCCAGTTCGGCGCCATATCGGGATCGCAGTTCGGCGCGCTTACCGCATCTCAGATCAACAACTTCACCCAAACCCGGATCGCGGCGCTGACGCCGTCGCAACTGAGCGGCCTCACATCGACGCAGATCAGCGGCTTCACGGCGACGACCATTGCGCCTCTGACGGTTGATCAGATCGACGCGCTGGCGCCGACACAGATCGCCGGTTTCACGACCACGCAGATCGCGGGCATGACCGCCGAACAGCAGGAAGCCATCATCCGCGCGGTGAGCTAGGATCTTATTGGGGCCTGGGCGCCGGGCGCTGGTAGAGCTCGATCGTGTAGCCGTCCGGGTCCTTGATGAAGTTCGTGCCGTCGACGATCGGCCGTGCGGTCTGATAGCCGGCGGCGACGGCGCGTTCGGCCATCGCGCGGCCGTTCGGGACGACGATGCTGATGCTGCCGAATTCGGTCGCGCCGGGCTTCACCTCGCCCTTGCGGATGACGATCAGGTTGTCGGCGCGGATATCGCCGGTCATGCCGAGCAGATATTCCGCCGCCTCGCCCTGCGCCGGCACGCGGGCCCCGACCTTGAGGCCAAGCACCTCGGTGTAGAATTTCTTCGAGCGTTCGAGATCGCTCACACGGATGCCGAGGCCGGAGATGCGGATGGGTTTCACCGCCTCCTCAAGCGGCGGTACAGCGGTCGTCTGGCCAAGAGCGAAGGGCGCGAGAGCCAGGCTCGCGAGAGCCGCAGCGGCAAGCAGGGGACGGAGCATGGCGTGGTCTTTCTCTTGCTGGCCCTTACTGGCCGCCGGCACTGCCATAGCCGGGCGGAACATTGAGCGGGGCTGTTGGGCCGGCCTGGATCTTGGCGGACTTGTCGGGTATGACGCCGCCATCATTCCACACGGTCATCGGCGGCTGGCGGTTGGTCGAGGGTGAGGCCTGCGCCTTGTAGGAGACGACGTCGGTGACTTCCTTCGCCGCGTCCGGCGTCATCACGAAGGCGGGAATCGCCTCGACCCGTAGCGCGTAGGAGATGTGTGTCTTCTCGCCCGACGGGCCCGACGGGCTAAAGTCGGCGGTGCGTTTCAGCGCGTACCAGACGCCGGGCAATTGCACCCAGGTCAGCGATTCGATCACAGGGCCACGCGCATTGATCCAGCCGCGATAGATCGCCTCCCACGGGCGATAGCCGCCGACATAGCCTTTCAGCGATCCGTCAGGCTGCATCGTCAGCTTCACCTGCGCCCGCAGAAGCTCGAGGTCCTGCGTGTAGCCGGGGTCGCGCATCATCATGTCGGACGGCGCGGTCGACATGATCACGCCGTTCTTTGTCTTCGCGCTGAAAACGCCTTCGTACTTGGCATGCGGCAGGATGCGGAAGGTGTAGTCGTGGGCGATCTCGCCGTTTCCGTCCTTCACCATCTTGTCGGCGCTGGCGTAGATGCCGACCTTGACGTTGCTGTCGTTCATCGGGTCGGCGCCCTTGCCGGTGACGACGATCAGCGTCGTCCATCCGCCATTGCGCATCGCATCGTTGAACTGCAGCGCGCCGCTCGAGAGGCGGGGCGGGGCGCGATAGGTCTTCCAGCAGCCGAGCGTCTTGTAGAAGGTGTTGTCGATGCCTTTTTCGCCGGTTGGGCTGGTGAGGCCGGTCTTGTCGTCGCCGTCGAGATTGATGCCTTCGGCGATCGCGCCCGAGACGCCAACGAGGCCCGGATCTGCAACGGACTCGGGATGGATGTAGACGTTCTCGCGGTCCTTGCCGCGGAAGGCCATCTGGTTCTGGCCGTGCACGGGGCTGCGCGTCGGATTCGCGGGATCGCGGAGCCATTTCGCCTCGGTCGGCGTGTAACCGGCGGCAACCAGCACGTCCACCCAGTTGATCTCGGGGTTCGTGCCTTTGGGACAGTCCGTGCCGGGCTCAGTGACGCCCGACTTGGCGCCGTAATACATCGCCGGCTCGTTCCACTCGACGACGTAGGTGCGGGTCCAGTCCGCCCATGCCGCCGCGGGGAGGGCCGCTGTCGCCGCAACAAGTCCGCCGATCGCGAACCGCTTCATGCCCGTCCCCTTATGTCATCACTTCGGAGATCGGTCGCGACGTCTTCATCGTGCCCGAGCCGAACTCGCCTACCGGCGCGCCGGCGATCTGCATCGCCGTCAGCGACACACGCGTGACAGACTCGCCCTTCGCAGCGACGTGCTGGCCCGTCTTGTGCCGGCCGCCGGCGCCGCCGGCGAGGAACATGGGGATGTTCTCGATCGAATGGATCTTGGCATAGCCCGTGTCGCTGAACGCCATGACGAGGCTGTTGTCGAGCAGCGTGCCATTGCCTTCCTTGATCGCATCCAGCTCGTTGAGGAAGTCGCCGAGGCCCTGCATCACCACGCCTGCGATCTTGCTGGTGACAGGCTGGTAGCCGAGGCCGGCATCCGTCGGCTCGTCGTGCGTGATCTGGTGATAGATCTTGCTGTCACCGGGCAGGTAGGTCTCCGAGGCGCCCTGTGTGTGGACGAAATTGAACACGCGCGTCTGGTTGCATGCCATCGCCATGGCGAGCAGGCGCGCCATCTGTTTCGTGTTGTTGTTGACGATGTCGATTGAGGCCCCGCGCTTGCCTTCCTTGGGCGGCGCCGGGATCACGCAGGCTTCGCACTTCTCCGGCCTCTGCAGCTGGACGGCGAGTTGGTTCTCCATGTCGCGAAGCGAGGTGAAATACTGGTCGAGTTTCACCTGGTCGGCCTTGCCAACATTGGCCATCAGCGACTGGCGCTGTTCCGTGATCGCGGACAGAACGCTCTGCTTCAGCATGATGTTGGGATCTGGCTTCCAGTTGTCGCTGTTGGGATCCTGGAAGCCTTCGCCGAAGATGCGCTCGTAGAGCGCCAGCGGCGTGGTTTCCGGCGTGGCGAAGCCGGTGCCGGTGCGTGTCGAATAGCTCACGCCCTTGCGCGACATCGAGGCGTCAACGTCAAGCACCTTGAAGCGGGTTCCCGTGCCGATGGCGTCGGCGATCTTGGTGTCGAAGGTCGGCCCGTCGAAGCGCGTCGACATGGCGGGCGCCACACCCGACAGGATGGAGGCGTGGCCGCTCCAGTGGACGAGATTGGCGCGCCCGTCGCCGATGGCGCGGAAGCCGGAGAAGACCGAGACCTTGTTCTTCACTTTCGAAAGCGATTCCAGTTCCGGCGTGATCTCGTAACCTCCGCCGATCGTCTTCGGCACCCAGCGCGTGCCGCCGGTCGGCGTGTCCGTCAGGCCGAGGCCCCAGAAGTAGGTGCCGAAACGCACGGGTAGCTTGGCGCCCTGGGCGTATGCCGTGCCGTTGCCATTGAGGAACTGGTCGAGCGTCGGGATGCCGACGCATACGGCTGTTCCGCCGAGGAGGCCGCGCATTACGGACCGGCGGTTGAAGCGAAGGCTCATCGGAGCAACTCCTGCGTTACAGCGGCTTGGCTGCGGAGGGTGGAGCTTGTCGTGCGCCCACAGGGATCACGGCTTTCAGGAACTCGGGACTGGAGGCGATCTGGATCATCAGGTCGGGCAGGCGATAACCGGCTGCGGCGAAGGCGGCGGTCTCGTCGGCGAGATAGTCTTCGTCGCGTTCGTCGGTCTTGTGGCCCGTGCCGTAGGAATAGACGTTGCGCACAAGGCAGGCAGGAATCTTCGGATCATTGCGCAGGTACTGGGCGAGGCCCGCAGCGCCTGTGATCTTCTTGCCATCGAGATCGGCGCTGACGTCGATCGGGGCGCCGTTCTCTGTCAGGCGGAGCTGGCCGAGACCATCGAAATGTTCAAGCGCGAGGCCGGGCGGGTCGCTGCGGCGGTGGCAGGCCGTGCAGCCTGTATTTTCCATGTGATCAAGCAGTCGGCCGCGCACCGTTCCGCTCTTGCTGTCGCGCACCTTGGAGAAGTCGACATCGGCCGGCGGATCAGGCGTCGGCTCGCACATGAAGATTTCATGCACCTTCACGCCGCGCCGCGTGGGCGAGGAACCGGCAGGGTGGGCGAAGAGAGACAGGAAGCTCACCTGCGTGAGGATGCCCGCGCGTTCGGACGACGCGGGGAAGGTGTAGGGCGCCCATTCATCGGACGAGGCGAACGGCACTTTATATACAGAGGCGAGGTAGCGGTTGATGAAGGTTTCGTTGGACGAGAAGATGTCGCGATAGTCGCGCTTCTTGTCGACCAGCAGGTCGACCATGGTGCGCAGCGTCTGCTCCTTCGCGCTGTCCGCCACCGACTGGTTGAACTTCGGATAAGCGCCCGGGTCCTTGATCAGGTTGTCGAACCCGTCGAGCTGCAGCATGTCGGCGAAGAAGGCGCGCGCGCCATCGCGGAAGCGCGGCGAGGCCGCCATGCGGGCCAGCTGTTTCTTGAGGCCCGCATCCGTGTGAAGCGCGCCGGACTTGGCCGCCGCCAGCAATTCAGGATCCGGCCCGGCGTCCCACAGAAGGAAAGAGAGTCGCGAGGCCTTGCTGTAGCCGTCGAGCCGGAAACTGCCGGGCTTGGCCGGATCGGGCTCGGCCAGCTCGATCCGGAACAGGTATTCGGGCGCCATCAGCAAGCTCACGAGCGCCAGCCTGATCCCCGAATTGAAGCTTCCCGCGCGCGACGCGCCATCGGCGGCTGTCTTCAGGCGGGCGTCGATCTCCGTCTTGTCGAGCGGGCGGCGGAACAGTCTCTCGCCAACGGCGGTGATGAACTTGCGCGCGCAGACTGCGTCAGCCTTTTTGGGATCCACAGGCTGGCATCCGACCGTCGCTTCGCGATGCTTGTCGTCCAGCGCCTGGTCGGCGATCGATCCGGCGAGCGAGAAATACTGTTCGAAGCCGGACGAGGTCAGCGACAATTGCGCGCTGCCGACAGCGAGCAGGCCATCCTCGCGCTTCTCTGGTTCGAAGCGGGCGTTCAGCTGGATGTCGGCGCCGAAGATGTCGGCAATGGCGTGGCGGTACTGGCTCTCCGTGATGCGGCGGACGCTGACCTTCGATGGCTGCGGTGCGGCGGCCGTCTGTCCCCAGGCGGGCGCTTGCTGCGACGGAATGAGGCCCGTCACGCCGACAAGCGCCAGCCCGAGAACGCCTGCACAAAGTGTTGCAGTCGCTGCCTTCACGATTTCCTCCGCGCTGTTGCGCCGGGCTTGCGCCTCTTTTGCGGTCCAAATAGACCGTAAGTGAGCCGCGACGTCAACTTGCCCTGCGCGGCGGGAATGCGACGCTCCGCTAGCGAGGTTTGTCATGGATATCCGGCATCTGGCGGCAATCATTGCTGGCGCGGCGCTGTATGCGGCGCCTGCTCTGGCTCAGACCCCGCTCGCCGGTGATCCCGAGGCGGGCGCCGATCTCTATTCCGCCGAATGCCGCGGGTGCCATTCCGTGTCGATCGGTCCAACCCTGCGGGGCCTGATCGGGCGTCCTGCTGCAAGCGTTGCCGGGTTCGGCGGTTACAGCGATGCGCTCAAGGCCAAGGCTGGCCTTGTCTGGACGGAGGCCAATATCGACGCCTTCCTGACCGGCCCGCAGGCGTTCGCGCCGGGCACGCTGATGACGAAGGCGATCACCGATGCGCAGCAGCGGGCCGACATCATCGCCTACCTCGCGACCCTGCCGCCGCCGCGGCAGTAGGCTTCCAGAGGCGATCGCCGGCGATTAACCACCCGATTCTGGACAATGCGCCGGGCATGGCGGATCGTCCGGGCTGATCGACAGGAAATGGACATGGCCAGCAAGCGCAGCACGAAGACCAAGACAAGCGACAATGTCGTTGCGATCCGCGGACCCCATGCCGAGCGTACGGCTGCGATGCGCAAACGCCTGATCGAGGCGGCGATCGGATGCCTGACAAAGCTTGGCTATGGCGCAACCACGCTGCAGGTCGTGACGGATGCGGCTGGCGCCAGTCGCGGTGCGATCCTCCATCACTTTCCCAACAAGGTCGACCTGATGATCGCGGTGGCTGAATACGCCGCCGAGAAGCAGAACCGCCATGTCGCACGCCTGCTGGCAAACACGCAGCCTGGAATGGACCGTTTCCTCGGCATCACGATGGCGACGTGGGATGCGATGCAGCAACCGCCGGCGATCGCCTTGCTGGAGATCATGATGGGGTCGCGCAGTGACCCGGATCTCGGCGCGCGCTTTCCGGCGGTCATCGAGGCGCTGGAGAGGTCACAACGCGAAGGCGTGTGGGAGCAGGCGCAAAGCGTCGGCATCACCGACAAGACGCAGATCGAGGCGATGACCTGGTTGCACAACGCGGCCATGCGTGGGCTGGCGATGGAGCTGATGTTCTCGAAGAACATCCGCAAGGCCAACATGGCGATGAAGCTGCTGCGTCGCTACAAGACCCAGTTAACCGGCGATCTCGTCACCAAGCCGTTCGACTGAGCTGAGCAAAAGGATGCGGCGGCGCCGGGAGGCGCCGCCGCAGTCGTCGCTTGCCAGAAGCTATTGGTCCGCCGGCGGGCCGTTGGGAACGGATTTCGATTTCACGAGCTTGGGCGTTTCGGCGAACTGCGCCGCATCATCGCCCGCGTCGGTGTAGGCCGGCCAGGTGAAGCCGCCCGCGCAGGTGAGGGACTTCGCCTTCGGGTCCATCTTGTAGAAGGCGATCCAGCAGGAATTGACCTTCTTGGCCATCGCGCGGTCGGCATCATCCGCTTTGCCCGACGCGCTCGCGCCCCAGCTCGACGTGTCGATCGAGTCGAACGAGAACATCAGTTCGGCGGAGTGGATCGCGCCTTTCTTCCACTCATTCTTCCTGAAGGCAGGCACATAGGCGAAATTGTAGAGCCACGCGCCGGCGCCTGCATCGCCCGCCTGCTTCGCGATCGTACGTGCGCCGTCGAAGCCGCCTTCGCCGCTGTTCGAACCGATCATGACCGGAACGTCGATTTCCGAGCCGGCGTTGAGCGCATCAACCGTCGCCGTGGTGCGGAAGCGGCCGTCGATCGACGGGCTGAGGCCTGAGCGGGTTTTTTCGTTGGCGACGAATGTCTGCGCCGAAACTGCGCGCAGCTGTGCCGCCGTGGCGTTCTCGGGAAGTCCGAGGGCCATTGCGGCTTCAACGCCGCGCTTTTCATTCTCCGCGAGTGAGCGGCCGGGCGAAAGCAGTGCGCCCGACTGGACGATGGCCTTCTGGTAGAGGCCCTTCGCCGACGGGATTGACAGCAGGTTCACAACCATGGCCGCGCCAGCCGATTGTCCAGCGACCGTGACGTTGTTGGGGTCGCCGCCGAACGCCGCCGCGTTCCGCTTGACCCATTCGAGCGCTGCAACGGCATCCATCAGGGCGAAGCTGCCCAGCGGATCCTTCGCGCCGGCTTCCTTCGTCAGCGCCGGATGGGCGAAGTTGCCGAGCGCGCCGAGACGATAGTTGATCGGAATGGTGATGACGCCTTGCCTGGCGTTCGCCGTTCCATTGTAGGAGCCAAGATGGCCCGCGCCGAGATAGGACGCGCCGCCATAGAGCCACACGACGACCGGCGCCTTGGTCGCATTCGCGGGCGCATAGACCGTGAGATAGAGGCAGTCTTCCGACTGGACGCCCGAGACGCCGCCGCCATTCGCGGTCTTGCCATCCGGGTTCACGGGCTGCGGGCAGGGCGCCTCGTTGGCGACAGCTGCGCGCTCGCCCGGCCAGGCGTCGACCTTCTGCGGGGCCTTCCAGCGCAGCGCACCGACGGGTGGCTTTGCGAACGGTACGCCCCGGAAGATATTCACGCCATCGCCCGTCGTGCCGACCAGCACGCCCGTATCGATCGTCACCTTCACCTGTGCTGGTTTCGGCGCGGTTGTCTGCGAGATGGCCGGGGCCGCAAGCAGAAGGGTTGCCACGGCAATGCCGCCAAGAAGCCGCTTCATGTTTCTCTCCCTATGTTTTTTGGCGTCTGTGCGCCATTTGCCGTCTGTCTAGACTGTAGCCGCCGTACGCGCAACGTGGCGCATGCTGGAATTCCTACTGTGCCGCGCCGGCCGGTAGTCGGCCATAGGATTCCTGCTGCGATCCGAAGGCGAGCATGGTCCTGCGCTGCTCGGCGCGCGGATCGTTCTCCATCTTGCTCGTCGTGTTGATGATCAGCGTCGGCCGATCTTTGGAATTATACGGCGTCCATTCCGGGATGCCTGGCGCCTTGGGAACGCCATCGCGCGCGAAGCTCGCCCACAGCGCCGACACCTGATCCGCGAGGTCTTGCGCCTCAGGCGTTGCGGGCCCGGCAATGGTTGCGCCATTCACGAGGCTGTCGAAGACAAAGGGAATCTCTTCAGCATGCGGGGCGAAATAGCGCCCGCCGTCGACCGGCGTCTCGCGATAGAAATTGTACATGTAGGTCTTGCCGCCGCCCGCATCTGCGCGGAGCCCGGCCTGGATGGTCGAGTCGAGGAAATAGCCGCGATCGGTCGCTGCCATGTAGAGGATCTCGGCGGTGGAGCTCTTCGGATAGAGCCGCTTGTACATCGCGAACAGCGCCTCTCCCTGGCCACGCTGCACGCTGTTCAACCGCTGCTTCAGCTGGTCTTCCGTCAGCGTGTCCATCGCCTCGTCGACGCCCATGAAGCCCGACTGCTCCGTGCGGCACGTGCCGATCATCACGGGAACGTCGTGCGACATGGCGGGAGCCTTGCCGTCAAACGGGTGTTCCGGGAGGCTGGGCGTACCGACGACAGGCATCCATTGCGCGCCGGCGCCAGCCGCCTTGCCCTGCGCTTTCTGGATCTCGATCAGCGGAACCTGCTGGATCCTGTCCACATCGGGCGGTGCGATGTTCAGCGCATCGAGCAGGCGCTTCGCCTTTGCTTCGCCAGTCTCGTGTGTATCGACGCGCAGCTGCGATCCGCTCTGCACGACGGCGCGGTGATAAAGGCCCTGCGCTGGCGTTGTCGTCAGCACCATTGTCGTCTTGCGCCCTCCGCCGGACTGGCCGTGAACCATCACGCGGTCGGGATCGCCGCCGAAGCGGGAGATGTTTTCCTTCACCCATTTCAGAGCAGCAATGCAGTCAAGCGTGCCGATATTGGCGCTGTCGGCGTATTTCGCGCTGAATGCGCCGAGATGGCAGTAGCCGAACACGTTGAGGCGATGGTTGATCGTCACAACGACTACGTCCTGCTTCTTTGCGACATTCGTGCCGTCATACCAGGGCGAGGAGCCCGAGCCGGTCGAGAAGCCGCCTCCATGGATCCAGAAGAAGACCGGCCGTTTGGCGTTGTCGATGGCGGGCGTCCACACATTGAGGATCAGGCAGTCTTCGCTCTGCTGTTCCGGCCTTCCTGCATAGAGCCGCGTGTATTTGCTTGGCGCCGGCGTCTCCGGCGTTCCATTGCCTTGCGGCGTTTGCGGGCCGTAGGCGAAGCAGTCCTTGACGCCGGTCCACGGTTTCGGCGGCAGGGGCGGCATGAAGCGGTTCGCGCCGGTCGTCGTGTCGCCATAAGGGATCGCCTTGAAGACGTGGACGCCGTTCTTCTGGCTCATCCCTCGCACGCGGCCGTAAGCGGTTTCGACTGTCGGGCCGGTCTGCGCGAAAGCGGGGAGCGGAAGCAGCAGCGCGCCGCCCGACGCCAGCAGAAGCCTGCGGGATACCTGCATCGCCTCAATCCTCCCGGTCGTGTCCTTTGCGCGAACAAAACCAGTCAGCTCATCCTGCGTCAATCGACGGTCCCAGCGAACTCCAGACGCGCTGTCCCATGTTTCGCCTCGCCGAGTTCCAGGGCGGAACACACTTTCGCGAGAACGCAGCAGGTCGGCCACCTTACGTTCGCAGGAGAGATTATCCGAAATCCGGTACGCGCCACTGGTCACCCCTTCCGCAAAACCATAGCCTTGGTGTCGAGCGGAGTGGCCGGAATGCGGAAGATCAGGACATTCACATTCGCCCTGGCAGCGATCGCTTCGGCCTTGACCCTGTCAGCCTCGGCGCTTCCGCAACCAGTGCAGACGCCGTCGGTCACACCGCGCAATGTGATCTTCATCCTGCTCGACGACCTGCGCTTCGATGGGCTCGGATTCCTGCAGCCGGATGTGAAGACGCCCAATATCGACAAGCTGGCGAAAGGCGGCTCCTATTTTCCGAACACTGTCGTCACGTCTTCGCTGTGCTCGCCCTCACGCGCGACCATTCTCACCGGACAGACTGCCCGCAATCACGGCGTCGTCGACAACAACAATTCGTCCGAAGCCGGCCTCATCTACTTCCCGACCTATCTGCAGCAGGCCGGCTACCAGACCGCCTTCATCGGCAAATGGCACATGGGCAATGACAGCGATGCGCCGCGGCCTGGCTTCAACAAGTGGGTGAGCTTCAAGGGGCAGGGCGTCTATTTCCCGGCGCCTAACCAGACGACATTGCTCAATGTCGACGGCCGCGCGACGCCACAGAAGGGCTACATCACCGACGAACTGACCGACTATGCGATGACCTGGCTGACCAAGGAGCGCGATCCGAAGAAGCCCTTCTTCCTTTATCTCAGCCACAAGGCGGTCCACTCCGATCCATTGCCCGCGCCGCGCTATGAGCGCCAGTATGACAAGACCAGCTTCAAGATTCCGGAGAGCGCCGCCAACACGCCGCAGAACTACGCCGGCAAGCCGATGTGGGTCTACAACCAGCGCAACACCTGGCATGGCATCGATTTCTTCTACAATTCCGACCTGACGATGACGGAGTATCTCCGTTCCTATTATGCGACGCTCTCCGCCGTCGACGACAGCGTGGGCCGCGTGCTCGACTATCTGAAGAAGAACAATCTCGAGAAGAACACGCTCGTCATCTTCACCTCCGACAATGGTTTCCAGATCGGCGATCACGGCCTGATCGACAAGCGCACTGCTTACGATCCATCCGTCCGCGTGCCGATGGTGATGTACGAGCCGGGCGTCGTGCCCGCTGGCGTCACCAACTCCGGGCGCATCCGCAATCTCGATCTCGCGCCGACGATGCTCGATGTTGCCGGCGTAAAGCGTCCGCCGCAGTTCGAAGGCCAGAGCGCCTGGCCGCTGATCAGGGGACAGGTCAGATCCACGGACTGGAAGCCGCAGGACTTCATCTACGAATACTACTGGGAGTGGTCGTTCCCGATGACGCCGGGCACGTTCGCGATCCAGCGCGGCAACCTGAAGTACATTCAGTACTACGGAATTTACGACACCGACGAACTCTACGATCTCGCAAGGGATCCAAACGAGATGCGCAATCTCGTCAATGATCCCGCCTATCTCGATGCGAAGATCGAACTGCGGAAAGCATTGTTCGATCAGCTGGCGGATCGCGATGGGCGACATGTGATCCCGTATACGCAGCGCATGGCTATCGGCAGTGTGCGGCGAGGCGAGGGCGGGACGGGCGCGGCGCCCTATCCGAAGGAGTGGGAAGTCGGACCCAACCGGCCGGACCGGCTCGACGATGTGCTGCCTGACAACAAAGCCAAGCAAGCCGCGCATGAACGCGGGGAGCCGTATATGCGCTATCCCGTGCCGGGGCGGGAGCCGGGAGCGGATAAGAAGAACTGACGCATCATTCCTTGCGGAGGGCGTTGTGGCAGGCCTCGTCGAGGTCGGCGCCGATCTTCTCCATTGCCGCCGCGTCCTGCCGGTCCGCGCCTGTGCGAGCACATGGCGGTGTGCCCCTAGAGCTTGAATTCGGTGCGTACGAGCGCGGGGTCGACAGGTGATGCGCCAACTTGCGCACCGAGTTTTCGAGCGAGCGCGACTGCCCTTTCATTTCCATGGAGAATATCTCCCCATACACGGTTCGCGCCGCGCGATCTGGCGTAGCCAAGCGCCTCGCGAAGCAACGTCCTGCCGATTCCGTGACGCTGCAGGTCCGAGCGAACGATAATGGCGCATTCAGCCGAATCGAAGTTCGGGTCCAGCACGAGGCGGACAACCCCGCCAATCACTCCGTGCGGCATTTCGGCCACGAACACCATCTCGCGATCGTAGTCGATCTGAGACAGACGCGTTGTCGCGGCCGGTGATGTCAGGCTGACGGCCCCATGGAAGCGAAGACGCAAATCTTCCGGAGCTGTCCTTTGCGCCATGGCCGCCAGTCGAGGCGCATCTTCCGGCCTGATTGGCCTCATACGGATGTCGCCAGCTGCGGTCGTGATCGTGCGGATCAACTCGGTAGGATAGGGACGTATTGCAAGCGCTGACGCGGCGCGTTCACGTATGATGATGCGAGCGTCGAGTGCGAGCACGCCATCAGCGTCCGCGAGCAGGGGGTTGATGTCGAGTTCGGCAATCTCCGGAAAATCGACAATCAAGTCAGAGAGGGCGACAAGCGCCGCTGCGACAGCATCCATCGCGACTGGCTTGCGATCACGATATCCGGCGAGGAGGCGTGCAATGCGCGTGCGCGAGATCATGTCCAGGGCAAGATTGGCGTTCAGTGGCGGCAGGCCGATGCAGCGGTCCGCGATCACCTCGGCGGCGATGCCGCCCTGACCGAACATCAGGCACGGGCCGAAGGTTGGGTCCACAACCGCTCCCAGCAGCAACTCCTGCGCGTGCGGCCTGTGTATCATCTTCTGGACAGTGAAACCGTCGATCGTCGCATCCGGTTTGGCCTGTCGAACCCGCGCAAGCATTTCGCCAGCTGCGATGCTTGTCTTCTCGGCGCCATCGAGATCAAGCCTCACGCCGCCGACATCAGTCTTGTGGGTAATCTGGCGCGACAGGACCTTGAGGGCGACTGGTGCGCCGATTTCGGCTGCGGCTCTTCCTGCCTCATCAGGAGTTCGGACGGCATGGGTTGCAACTATCGGGATGTTGTAGGCCGCAAGAACAGCCTTGGCTTCAGGCTCAGTGAGCGTCGAGCGACCTTCCGCGATTGCATTGTCTATCACGGTTCTTGCGTCGGCCTTGCGGGTTGCCTCAGTGCTAAGCTCAACGGATGGAGTCTCGAATAGCGCGCGCTGATTACGCGTGTATTCGGCAAGATGCAGAAAGGCGGCAACGGCCTCGTCGGGCGTTTCATAATTCGGGATTCCCGCGCGCGTGAGCGCGGCGCGCGGCGCGGGCGTGGAAGCTTCACCCATCCAGCAGCCGATGATCGGGCGCTCGGGGTGACTTTTCCGTGCGCGCACGACGGCAGCGGCGGCGTCCATCGAATCGGCCACGCCAGTTGGACAGTTCATTACAAGCAGGGCGTCGGCGTCAGGCCTGCTCATGACAATGTCCAGGGCAGCTTCGTATCGACTGCCAGGCGCATCTCCAATGATATCAATCGGGTTGTTACGGGACCAGGTCGCCGGAAGCACGGCGTCGAGCCGCCGCCTGGTTTCATCGTTCATTTCGACCAGGCGCCCGCCAGACATCTCCAGCGCATCGGCCGCCAGAACGCCGAGGCCTCCGCCGTTTGTGAGAACGGTCAGACGGTTGCCGGTAATGTGGAGACCGCTGGCCAGGGTTTCGGCCGCGTCAAACAGCTCGCGCAGCGTCCCCACACGCAGCATTCCCGCGCGGCGGAAGGCGGCATCATAGACAGCGTCCGCACCTGCCAGGGCGCCCGTGTGCGAGGCTGCCGCTGTTGCGCCTGACCGGCTACGTCCGCCTTTCACCACGACTACCGGTTTGGCCCGTGCAGCGATCCGGCCTGCCGACATGAATTTCCGCGCCTGCGTGATGGTCTCGGCGTAAAGCAGTATGGCGGCTGTTTCGCTGTCCAGCGCAAGGAAATCGAGAAGGTCGCCAAAGTCGACATCCGACATGTCGCCGAGCGAGACGATATGCGAGAAGCCGACGTCATGACCGATCGTCCAATCGACAATCGAAGTCGCAATGGCGCCGGACTGGGTCAGAAATGCAATATTCCCACGCAGCGGCATACGATGAGAAAAGCTCGCATTGATGCCTTGCGCCGGTGACAGAAAGCCAAGGCAGTTCGGACCAACGATCCGCATCAAATAGGGGCGGCCAGCGGCGAGCATGGCGTCACGCAACGCGCCGTCGAATCCGGCGGTGATGACGACGGCGGCGCGGCATCCGCGTTCGCCCAGTTCGTGGATCAGCTGCGGAACACTCTTGGGCGGCGTCGCAATGACGGCAAGGTCCGGCGTCTCGGGAAGGGAGGCAACGGACGGATAGCTCTTCATGCCGGCTATGTCGCCTGCGTGAGGATTTGCCAGCATGATGGTTCCTGCGAAGCCGCCGCTCAGCAGGTTCCGCGTGACAACATCACCAACCGATCCCGTCTGGTTGCTGGCGCCGATCAGCGCGATGGCTTGCGGCGCGAACAGGGCGTCGAGATTCCGTGTTGTCATTGCTGACCCTGTCGCCGGCTGCTTGCTGAACACGACCCAGGCAAACGCGCCGCGCGCTCGGTTGATATCTCTAAATTATCTGCCCGAACGCTGTTTGAACGACAACGCTGTTTGAACCAATCAAGACAGCATCTATCGATCGCAGCCTCGGTGCAGGATAAAGATGCACATCCGCGCTTGACCTCTGTCAATAAGGATCTGCCAGCTATTGCAAATGCTGATTTCCCAACCCGAGGAGATGCCCATGACTATTGCTGACCAGATCAAGGAGCAATCCGCTGCGATCGTTCGCAAGGTCAATGATGAGGCTCGCAAGCATCCACTCGCCACTGCTGCGATCGCCGTAGCCGCTGTCGGGCTCATCGGCTATACATTCATCGAAGCGCGGCGCGCTTCCCACAACGGCCGCGCGCATTGACGGCTCGTCACTCCTGTCCGCGAGGATGCATCGATGCGTGATGTTCTTTTCGAAATCGACACTTACGCTGATCCGACGTCGGGCGCGGCGGTCGATCAAGCGGTTGGATTCGCATCGGCTCTTGGCTGCACCCTTACGGGGATGGCCGTTCAGATCGACATCAAGGTACCGGACAATTGGCTGGCTGAGCAGTTGCTGCACATCGACCGTCTCGCCGGCATCGAGGAGGCAAAGAGTCTCGACACGGCCAATGCGACGCTGAAACGTCTAGCGGCTGCAGCGACAGCCGCGGGTGTTCGGCATGAGGGCGTGATCGTGCGCGCCGAGTTGCACGGCGTAGGGCCCTTCATGGCAAGGCAGGCTCGCACCCGCGATCTGTGCATGATCGCCTTGGGCGATCAGTTCGACCATCAGCGCGCCGTCGCCGAGGATGTCCTTTTCCGATCGGGCCGGCCAATCCTCATCTTTCATCCGGATCGCGCGCCTTTGCCCCGTGGCCAGCTGAAGCGCGTCGCGATCGCCTGGGACGGCAGCCGCTGTTCTGCACGAGCGGCATCCGACGCCATCCCGATGCTCGGCAAGGCGCAGGATGTGCGCGTCTTCACGGTGATTGGTGAAAAGGCCAGCGCAACATCTGGTTTGGCGCAGGATCTCACGCGCCATCTCGCGGCGCATGGCGTCACGGCGGCGGCCGATGAGATCGACGGGCGCAACCGCCCAATCGGCGCGTCGCTCGACGCCTATTGTGAAGAATACAGACCCGACCTCCTTGTCATGGGCGGTTTCGGCAGCTCGCGTCTCAAGGAGTTCGTCCTTGGCGGCGCAACGGAGCATATGCTCGGCAACGGCCGGGTCGCGACATTCCTGTCACATTGAATCTTCGCTCGCTCGGGAAATGAACATCTGTTCGCGTGTACGATCACGCGTGCAGGAGCACTTCTTCCGTACATTAAATTATCGATCTTTGATCGGCATCAAGACTTCCAGTCGCGGCGGCGTCAAAATATTTTATCGAATTATGGAGCTTCCACATGACCACGAAGGAAATGACTCGCTCAACGCCGACATCAACAGCCCCCGCCAAGTCCACGGTTCCTGCACCGGCCGGATCGCGAATGGTCAGCCCGTTCGATATTCTCCAGAATGAAATCGACCGCGTATTCGACAGTTTCAATGGCTTTGCTGCCTGGCCCGCCTCGTTCAACGGCCGTGCGTTCTCGCCTGACATGGAGGTGATCGAGACGGCTAACACGATCGAGATCACGACGGAGCTTCCCGGCATGGACGAGAAGGACATTGAGATCAACGTCGCCGACGGCATGCTGACGATCCGCGGCGAGAAGAAGCTCGAGAAGGACGAGAAGCGCAAGAATTATCGCCTGGTCGAGCGCTCCTACGGCTCGTTCGAGCGCCATGTGGCGCTTCCACAAGGCGTCGACGCGACGAAAGTGAAAGCAAACCTGGCGAAGGGTGTTCTCAAGGTGGAGATTCCGAAACCGGCCGCGGCCAAGTCGCAGTCTGTGAAAATCACAGCCCAGTAACTGCGATTGTACAGGCCTCCGTTCCCATTGGTGGGTCTGTCTCGCGTCTGACAGGTCCTGCTTGAATTGATGCTGCCCGCGCCCCGCGTACACCTGAACGCGGGGCGCCTGCTTTTCTTGCTCCCAGCTTGATCTGCATCATCCGCATCGCCGCGATTCTTGATATGATTATTTCGAAGAATGGGAGATCATCAATGAACATCAGCGATATTCTCGCCATCGTGACATCCCCGGCGGAAAACGAGCATGTGATCGCGTTCGCGGAACAGCTGACGGCCCAGAGTTCAGGTCGGCTGACGACGGCACTCGTAAACTGGATGCCGAATGTTGCCCCGGTGGAGGGTTATGTTCTCGACCCCTTCTATGGCGATCTCGTCAAGGATGCTGAGAAGCAGAGCGAGGAACAGAGGGCAGACTTGGTGAGGCGGCTGGAGCAGGGGACATCCCGGAGCGCGGTTGAGCCGTATCTGATCGAATTCGCTGCCGCAGGCGCAGCACTTGGCCTCAGGGCGCGCCATGCTGACGTGAGTATCGTGGCCCGCCCTGGCGATGTCGACGGCAGTTCAGCTCATGCGATCCTGGAAGCAGCCCTTTTCGGATCAGGTCGTCCCGTTGTTATCGTTCCTCCAGGTTGGAAAAACGGTCCGATCGGCCGGAATGTCCTTGTTGCTTGGAAGCCGACTCGCGAGGCGGCGCGAGCCTTGGGCGATGCCGGCGACTTTCTGCAACAGGCCGAACGTGTGAGTGTCGCCACGGTCGACGCAAAGCCGTCACGTGGTTATGGCGAGCAGCCCGGTGCTGACATCACCTCCCACCTTGCCCGCCGGGGGGTGAAAGCTGAACTCTTCAATCTCGACTCGACGGGACGTTCTGAAACCCGCGCCATTCTCGATCAGGCGCTGGCGGTAGGCGCCGATCTGGTCGTCATGGGCGGGTATGGGCGCGCCCGTCTCACCGAGCTTATCTTTGGCGGCGTCACGCGCGCGATACTGAAAACCGCCGAAGTCCCGGTGCTCATGTCGCACTGACGTCGGGGTTCACGCGCGCGAGAGGTCGCCCCCATGCTGACGACGTACGATCACGATGAAGACCTTCAGGCGGACATTGTCCGGGCGTTCGAGCGTGGAGAGGTGGAAGGCGTGCCGACCCCTGTCGAGAGGATCGATACGAACCTCAACCATGTCTTTCTGGCCGGCGACCGCGTCTACAAGATCAAGCGGGCAAGGCGGCTTCCCTTTGTCGATTTCCGGTCGCTGGAGCAGCGGCGAAAGGCTTGCGAGGCTGAACTGGCGATAAACCGTCGACTGGGAAGTCCCTTCTATCTCGCAGTCGAGCGTCTGGCGAGGCGAGGAAAAGCCTTTGCTTTCGGCCACGGGGAGAACGCGGCCGAATGGGTCGTCGTGATGAATAGGTTTCACGATGATCAACGCTTTGACCTTCTGGCTGCCCGCGGAAGGATCGGCCTGACCGAGGCCGAAGATGCGGCCCGGATGATCGCGGACATGCATGCCAAGGCGCCAGTTTTCCGGTCCGGCGGCCACGCTGCCGACTACCGGCAAGTCATTCACAATCTGCGGCGGACGGAAGAGGACGGCGCAGCCGCGCAAGGACTCTCCATCAGCGACGACCGTCTCTATGAGCAGCTCGACAACGAGTTGTCGCGGATCGACCCGCTGATCGAAGAAAGACGCGACCTGGGGCGCGTGCGGCGCGTGCACGGAGACCTTCATCTGGGGAATCTCTGCCTGTTCGAGGGGCGGCCTACAGCCTTCGATGCGCTTGAGTTCGACGAGCGTATGGCGACGACGGATGTACTCTACGACTTGGCATTCTTTCTGATGGATCTGACCCATTGCGGCCTGCGTCGCGAAGCGAATGCCGCGATGAACTGCTATTGGGAGGAAGCCAGAGAAAGCGAGTCGGCGCTGGCGCTTCTTCCTTTCTTTGTCGCGCTGCGGGCGGCCGTGCGCATGGCTGTTGCCGTAGAAAGTGGGGACCTGGAGGGCGCGCAAAGCTACCGTTCTCTCGCTCTCCAGCTGCTGAAGCATTACAGGCCAGTGATGCTGGCGATTGGCGGGTTGTCGGGCGTCGGCAAGTCCGCGCTGGCGCGTGAAGTCGCGCCCTTCCTGCCGGGCGGCGTCGGGGCTCGCGTCATCCGCAGCGATGTCGTCCGCAAACGGTCGCTTGGGATCGGCGTCGAGAAGCAGGCGGATCGCAGCGCCTATGCGCCAGAACAGCGGGCGGCGACCTACCGCGAGATGCTTGCATATGCCGCGGCGGCGGCCGGAGCTGGCGCCAGCGTCGTCGTGGATGCCACATTCCAAGCGGAAGGGATGCGGGAGACATTAGCCGCCGCCTTGCCGGCGGCGCGACGCATATGGTTGGAAGCGCCACTGGGATTGCGACTCGCGCGGGTCGGCGCTCGTGCAGCGGACGCATCCGATGCTGACGTCAGCGTGGCTGTCGCCCAGGAAGCTGCTATCGACCCCGGTCCGGATTGGGAGAGGATCGACGCCAGCCGGCCGCTTACTGACATCGCAGAGACGGTTCTCAAGAGCTCGCAATGAAAGCGATGCGGCTGGAGACGATCGGTGCTCCTCTTGTCCTGAGGGAATTGCCAGATCCGGAGCCGGGCCCGGGACAGATCCGGATCAGGGTCGAAGCCTGCGCCGTCTGTCGCACGGACCTTCATGTCGTGGACGGCGAACTCACACCACTATCTGGAGCCGTGACCCCCGGCCATGAGATCGTGGGCGTGGTGGATCGCCTTGGGATGGACGTGACGGCGCCGACGCTAGGGACGCGGGTGGGAGTTGGGTGGCTAGGCGCAACTTGCCAAACGTGCAGCTATTGCAGCAGCGGGCATGAGAACCTGTGCGATACGCCGCAGTTCATGGGTTATTCGAGAGACGGCGGCTTTGCCACTCACGTCATAGCGAACGCCGCCTACGCCTATTCCTTGCCCGAAGCTGCCGATGCTGTGGATCTTGCGCCGCTGATGTGCGCCGGGTTGATCGGGTGGCGCTCACTGAAGTTTGCAGGCGATGCGAAGACGCTCGGTCTATATGGCTTCGGTGCAGCAGCTCACATCGTGATCCAGGTCGCGCGATGGCAGGGGCGCCGTGTTTTCGCTTTCACACGCTCCGGTGATCTCGCCGCCCAGTCCCTCGCGCTGGAACTCGGCGCTGAGTGGGCAGGCGCATCCGGAGAGAATCCGCCCGCATTGATGGATGCTGCCATCATTTATGCTCCCGAGGGTGCGCTTGTTCCGCTTGCGTTGAGGCAGATCCGGCGTGGAGGACGGGTCATCTGCGCCGGTATTCACATGAGCGATATTCCGACCTTTCCCTATCGCGATCTATGGGGCGAACGACAGATATGCTCTGTCGCCAACCTGACGCGAGAAGACGCGCATGCATTCCTGGCGCTGGCGCCCCAAGTCGGTATCAGAACCCATACAACCCGTTATCAGCTGAAAGACGCCAATCGCGCACTTGACGATCTGCGAGCAGGGCGCGTGCGTGGAGCGGCGGTATTGACGCCCTGAGCGATGTCAGGCTGGAATTTCTTTTCCGCACCGCACTTATTTTGACGACGCGTATAAAGGTTCGGCGAACATCCGGTCCAATTCATGTCGTCATTGCAGATTCGCCGCCCTGCGAATGTCGACCAGCTAAATCGTTTTCAAGACGATCAGGACGGTCACTGCGGCGCCGATTGCCAGAGCCATGATCAGCCCAAATCGCCAGGCAAGCTGAGCTCCGCCAACAAACCACGAGGCGGCAACCTTGAACACTTGGTTGGACACGAGCGCGAGGCCCAGCGCCTCCGCTGCGTGCGCGACCGACAGGTCCTGCGCCAACAGGCCGCCTACCGCCACTGTCACTGCATCGACATCCACAAGGCCGGCCGAAGCTGCAAAGGCATTCAAGCCCGTATGACCGAAGGTTCGACTGACGAGGCTTGCAGCTACGGTGAGCGCGCCGAGAATTCCGGCAAACCGCACAACTGAGGAGACGTCCAGCGGGCTTCGCAGAGCCTTGACATCCGCGATGGGCGCGGATGGCGAAAGTGACGCCCCAAAGAGAATGCCGCCCGCAGCCAAGGTGAGGGCCGCCGCTGCCAGCGGCGCCCACAGCAGCAAAATGAGTTTGCTCGACATGACACCTGCCAGGACCGCAACGCGTGCGATACTGGCAATCGAAGCTAATGCCGCGCCGGCCGCTGCCAACGAGGGGTGGATTTCCGATGCATGCGTTCGTCTCGCCATATCCAGTGTCACCACCGTCGAGGATACGAGGCCGCCGACGAGCGCGCTTGCGGTAAGGCCGACGCGAGGGCCGAGCGCACGAAGTGCGATATATCCGCCAAAGCTGGCAGTCGCGATCGCAATCGTCAGCAACCACAAAGATCGAGGGTCAAATAGCCCCCACGGGTCGACGGGGCCTGCTGGCAGGAAAGGCAGGATGATGAACGTCGCGACCAGAATCAGCAGCGCTGAGCGCATCTCCGCCCAGCTGAGCTTGCCAAGCCAGGCGTGCAATCCCTCCTTGAAGGCGAGGATTGCTGTTACAGCAACTGCTGCCGCGGCGGCCAGCATGGGATCGCCGACAACCGCGTAGGCCCCGAGACCAAACACGATAATGCCGGCAATGGCCGAGGTCGCAGAGTTGTCGTTGTCGTCTGCGCGGCCAAACTGGAACAGTATGAATCCGGCCGAAAAGGCAACCGCCAGCGTTGTCGAAAGAGCGACCGCAATCGGCGCCAGCAGCCCGCTGAGGCCGCCAAGGAGGCCAGCGAGGGCGAACGTTCTGACGCCAGCCACCCGCTGGCCCTCATGTTCATCACGCTGTTTCCAGCCGCGCTCCACACCGACGAGAAAGCCAATCGCCAGCGCCAACGCCAGACGCTGCGATTGTTCGACGAAAAGGGAAGGATCCGACATTCCACCTCCGCCGGACTTTCTGGGGCGCTTATCTATGCGCGCCCTTGTTCCGGATCAAAGGCGCCGGCAGCTCATGGATGAATTGTGGCACGAATAGTGGAGGCTGTTCATGCCACACCGTCTGAATCTGCGGATTGCAAGCCGGCTTCGCGAGATGAGCGATCTACTCGACCAACAGGGCGAGACAGGCTTCCGGTCCAGGGCCTATCGGCAGGCGGCCAATGTCGTGGAACTCCTGGGCAGGCCAGTAGATGAAATACTTGCGAGCGAAGGTCGGGACGGGCTGGTTGCTCTGCCAGCCGTAGGGCAGGGAATCGCCTCGGCCATTGCCGAAATGGTGACGACGGGTCGTTGGGCGGCGCTTGATCAGCTGGAGGGAAAGGTTGATCCTGAAGCTCTCATGATGACTGTGCCGGGGATTGGTCCGCAACTGGCCAGCCGGCTACACAACGACCTGCAGATTGAGACGTTGGAGGAGCTTGAGACTGCTCTTCTGGACGGTCGGCTTGCGCGAGTCGAGGGATTCGGCGAGCGGCGCCTGGAAGCGATGCGCGCTGGGCTGCACGAACGTCTTCAGTTACTTCGGGGAAGGCCGCGCGGCGGACCGAGACCCAAAATCGGCCTGATACTCGATGTCGATGCTGAATACCGTCGTAAAGCCGCGCTTGGCGAGCTGAAGCTCATTGCTCCGCGTCGATTCAATCCGCAGAGGTTGGCGTGGTTGCCGGTGATGCACTCCCACAAATCACCCTGGCACTTCACGGCAATGTATTCGAACACCGCTCGCGCGCATCAGCTGAACAAATCTCATGACTGGGTGATCATTATCGTCTCACACGATCAGGAGCCCGACTGGCAGTGTACAATCGTGACCGAGTCCCATGGTCTCTTGACGGGCAAGCGCGTTGTGCGCGGAATGGAGCGCGAATGCGAGCTTCATTATGGCGCGCAGCCCGCAGCATGAGAGAAGAAAATTGGCAGGCGAGCGACCATCTGGCCTCATCGAACTGAGGTTGAATACCTTAGAACAGCTCTTCGACCCATTTGATCCGTTTCCCATACCCACCCGCGATCTTGCGCGAAGCGCCGAAGAGTTTGTAGTCGGATGGGCACGCGAGCACGCTGCCGACGCCCGCTTCACCATCCGCATCTATCTTCCGCCGGAAGTAGCGGTAAGTGTCGACACGCAGAATCTACGCGCTGCAATAGCCGGACACTTCCAGTACCGGGCGCAACGTACGCAAAGCGACATGCGGGAACTGCTCGGAATTGCCCAAGTCACGCTCGTCATCGGCCTGTGCGTGTTGGGCGTTTGCATTGGCATTCGGCAGCTTCTCCGCGACGCAGCAGCAGGTAACGCGGTTGCGGGCTTCTTTTCTGAGGGAGTGGTGATAGTCGGATGGGTCGCCAACTGGCGGCCCATCGAAATACTGCTGTTTGAATGGTGGCCGCTCGCCCGTCGTCGCAAACTGTTCGAGCGGCTGGCGGCGGCCCCTGTGGAGATCGTCTCCTCCCGTGATGCCGGTCAAGGTTCCCCGCATGCGGCGTCTGTCGGGTCCGCCAGCTGACACTGGCAGCGATTGGCGCTGTCATGTCGCGGCGTCTTCGCGTCGCTTTGATCGCAACGCACCGTCGGCGCGAGTAGCTACATGACCGAGGTTGGAGACGAATTGGAGTTCAAAACAGGCTACTTCATAGGACGACCGCAGTTCGTCCCAATCCCCTCCAATCCCATCTTCTGGAGCCTTGCTATCTCACTCGTTTTCGGTTCTGCGGCATCCGTCGTGCGGACCATCTTGATTGTGCAGGCGCTGCCCGGCGTGACGAGGTGGGATCGGCCCATGGGCGCCGTGACGTTCGACGAAGAAACCGGGAAATGCGCTATCGAGGCCACAGGTATTCGGCGCTTGATGTGGGCGGTTACGACTGCAGGCTGGTGTCGGCGACGAGGCAGGCGGCCGCTTCTTCGACAAACGTAACCGTGAGCGATGGTCCCGTTTGAATCCGCTCTCCGTCTATGATTGTCGGGATATCGACGCCATCGGCGTCCTCGACGATCAGGACGTCGGCCGGCTCGATGGAAAGATCAGGTCGTTGGCGCCAGCCAGACGTGAACGTCGACCAGGCAAATTCAACCGCTGACATTGCCGAAGGCAGAGCTGAACGAATGACTTCCATGCGCTTGTTGCCGGCGAGTGGACCGACAAGCGCGCCAACGACGTTGCCGGAAGGGAAGTGATGATCTGTATGCTGTCGGTCGCTTCCGAACGATGTCGACAGGTGGATCATGCCAATGCTGTCAAGCGCTGCGCCAGTATCCTGCAATGCGCGCCCGAGGTCGCCGCGGCGCATGTCCTCGCGCGCTTCGGCAAAGCGGGCCGCGACGCCCGCAAGCAGTGCGCAGAAGAACAGATGCTCGCCCACCTTGCCCGCGGGCAGGATTCTGGTGGTGGGTGATGCCAGCACCGACCAGAGAATTGTCTCCCAAGGACGGTCGCCATGTAGCCATTTGGACAGCAGGTTCATGGTGCCGCCCGGCAGGAGGAGAAGTCTGGACGACTGGCGGCCAAGCCGCTCAAGCACGGCCCGCTGCGTGCCGTCTCCACCCCATGAGATCAGCAGATCGGGAGCCTCCGCCTCGATTCCCGCGAGCTGCGCTGCGCTGTTGGCGTGGTCAAATTCGCGGATCTCCGCATGTTCGAGCCCGACGCCCTTCATCGCCTTTCGAAGACGTCGCGCTCCGCCCGGACCAACTGATCCGGCCATCGAATTGACCAAGGCAATCGTCTTCACGCGCGGCCCTTTTTTCCAATTACGCCAGGAGCAAATCCGGGGCCGCTTGACGCACGTCAACGCGATCCATTACGTCTTGGTGGTCTACAAAAAAGGCATGACGCCATCCAGACTGCCCCTGAATGATCATCAAAGGGCGCCTCGCGTCGTTTGCCTGGATCCTGGCTGAATACCCTTGATTTTCCTACTGGTCCGAACAGTTCGCTCTTGTGGGAGATCAGCGCGCTATGTTGCGCATGTGTGATCCATTATGATTGGTCATGAGGCAAGGTCCACAACCTTGATGCAACCCGCTTCCCTGTTGCCGGAAACCAGGCTGGTACACCTCTCCGACATTCATTTCGGGGCGGTCAACCAAGCTGCGCTCGAAGCCGTGACAACCTACGTTCGTGAACATCCGCCCGACGCGGTTGTGGTTGCAGGAGACATCACGCAAAACGGGCGAAGACAGGAATTTGCCGCGGCCTGCAACTGGCTGGACAGTCTGGGCGTTCCCTGGGTCGCCGCGCCAGGCAATCATGATACGCCGGCGCTTCACCTGCCGTTGCAGGTTCCCTCACGCATGCTCGCTCCGTTTCGGCGCTATGCGCATTACGTCGCAAAGAATGATGCTGTGGGTAGGCTCGTGGAGCTTGGTGAAGGACAGGTGCGTCTCTCCGCAATAAATTCGGCCCGCGGCGTGCAGGGCCGGATAAACTGGGCCGACGGCGTCATCAATCTGGATGATCTTGAAGAGACGCTTCATCGACTTGCCGGCGGGCCAGCGCACGTGTGGCGTGTTCTCGTCTGCCATCACCCCCTACGCGAGCCGGCGCACGCGCAGATTTCTGTCGAGACAAAACGCGGAGGAAAGGCGTTGCAGCGCTGCGCTGCGGCTCATGTCGATGTGATCTTGACCGGCCACATACATGACGCCTTTGCCCACGCGATCGACGGGCCTCAGCGTCACATGGTTCAGATGGGATCGGGAACGCTTTCCACCCGCTTGCGCGGGACCCACCCCAGTTTCTGCGTGGTCACGCTCGCTCAGGATCATATCCGCCAGGAGATAGCGAGCGCGACGCCCGACGGCGTGCGTCTTCATCTCAACTATGACTCGCGTATACATCAGCCCGGCATGCTTCTGCATCATCCCGGGCGCGGAGCCTGATGGCAGAGCAGCCTGAAGGTCATCGCTAATCTACATCGTCGCAAGCCTGCGCCATCACCACGCCAGCCCCTCGACGCGATGGTTTCGACGACTGTCGGCGGACATGTGAAAGTGGCTTGCGGTCAAACGAAGCAGCATCGGGACGACTCGGTCGCAGCGGTCGCTGGCGGCATCTGCTGAATCCTTGCGCCATGTGTCTCCTGCGCGCACGCCCAGGATCTGGCTGGCGCAACGCGGCGGCATGACCGCAGCAAGATCGCCAGGTTGGCGACAGGATCAGCTCTTGGCCAGTCGATCAAGCTTCGCGTGGTCGAGGATCTTGACGGTCTTGCCGTTGAAGATGAGGATTCCTGCCTCATACATTCCACGCAGCGTCCGGCTGACATGCACCTGCGTCATGCCGAGAATGTCCGCCAGATCCTGCCGGCGAAGATGGTAGGGCATCTCGGCTTCCGTTGCCTCGCCGATCTCTCGCAGCCTGATATGCAATGTGCGGAGGAACGCCGCTATTCGTGGCGCACCTGATTGTCGCCCGATCGCCGCCGGTGCTCCAAGACCTCCGCTGACGCGTCTTTGGCCAGGCGTTGCTCATTGGCCCTTGGCGTCTGACACCGGCATTGCCGGTCTCGTGAAGGCATTCGAGCCGAGAGCCTCATCTCGCCTTTCGAGGTCGGGAGTGAAAGAGGCTGGCTTTCAGGGGCTGCGAGCCTGCGGAGTGTTTCCCAAAGACGCATGCAGTCGTCTACAACCTGGTCAACGTCCGGCAGTATCTGCCGTACTGTAGCGCAACGCGGATCTTGCTCACACGCTGCGCCCGCAAAGCCCAACACGAGACCCCGATCATCTATCTGACGGTCCCTTTCCAGTGCTCAGCCGCCTGTCTTGTCCACGAGATATGTCACGGCAGTGGCGATGGCTGAGACTTGGCCGTACTCGGCTTCGGGGACGTTGACGCCTAGGCGCGCGTGCAGGGCGGTGATGAAATTGAGGAAATCCATCGAGTCGATATCGAACTCCTGCTGGATCGGCCGGTGGCGATCGGCTGCGTCGAAATCGACCTCGGGCGCGATACGTGCGAGTTCGTCGCGGATAACGGCAAGAACCTGATCGGCCGTCATAATTCACCTGGGGTTGCCAGAAGCTGGCCTGTCCGCTCGAGGAACAGCGCCCCCTTGTGGCCGTCGCTGACACGATGATCGGCCGCCAGGGTCATGCATACCGTGGGGCGAGCCATAACCTGACCTTCCACTACCCACGGCCGCATGGCGATCCTGCCAAAACCCACGATTGCGACCTGCGGCGGATAGATGACGCCCCACACCGCATCGACACCACGATCGCCAAGGCTGGTGACGGTGATGGTAGGGTCGGCGATCTCCGAGCTCTTGAACCGGCCGGCGCGCACGCGCGCCACGAGATCGCGCATCCTTGCCATGAGCTCGGTGAGAGAAAGATCGGCAGTGTCATGAATCGCCGGCGCAGCAAGGCCGCCGCCGCGTATCGCAATCGTGACACCGACGTGAATGGCTTCGCTTGGGTGAAACTCGCCTTCGATATGAAAGCCGTTCAACTCCGGAAACTCGCGGGCAGCCCTGGCGACGGCCTTGATGAAGAGCGCTCCCATAAGGAGGCGCTCGGCAGGCGGGCGCTGCGCGTTGGCTACAGAAAGCCAATCCTGCGCCACACCGATGTCGATCGTGTGGCTGAGATAATAGTGTGGGATTTCGCGTTTTGACCTCCCCATTGCGGCCGCGATGGCGCGCCGCATGGCGGTGAAATCAAAGCCTGCGGTCTTCTTTCCGGCAGGGGCTCCCGCTCTTGCGGCGACATCCTCGCGGGTTATCGCGCCCGCGGGGCCGCTGCCGGCGATGGAGGCGAGGTCGACGCCCAATTCCTCGGCAAGCCGGCGCGCCGCAGGCGAAGCGCGAGGACCGGCGGCGAGCGGGGCGCGCGAGGGTGACCGCGCTGCGGGTATGGTTGGAGGTCTTGGCGCCGCGCGGGCGGGTGCAGGCATCGAGGCGGCAGGCGTCGAGGCGGCAGTCTCGGCAGCGCCGCGATACCGCGCCATCACCGCGCCTACGGGCAACACGGCGCCTGGCGCGACCACGTGTTCCTCGAGCACGCCATCCTCGAACACCTCGATCTCAATGGCGCCCTTTTCGGTTTCGACCACAGCGATGACATCGCCGCGTTTCATCTTGTCGCCCGGCTTTGCCAGCCATTCGATGAGTGTGGCGTCCTCCATGTCGGCGCCGAGCGAAGGCATGAGGAAGTCGGTCACGCCGGCGCGCCCTGTCGCTTGCCAACCAGGCCTCGGGCCGCAGCGACGATCTTGTCGACCTGCGGGATAGCCGCCGCCTCGAGATGCCGGGCGTACGGGATCGGAACCTCCTCGCTGCACACGCGCGCAATCGGCGCATCGAGATCGAAGAAGGCCTGCTCGACAATGCGCATGCCGATCTCGGAGGAAATTCCGCCGCTCCGCCAGCCCTCATCAACGATGACGGCGCGGCGCGTCTTGCGGAGCGAGGCGATGATTGTGGCGTCATCGAGCGGGCGAAGCGTGCGCAGGTCGATCACCTCCGCGCGCACGCCTTCCTTTGCCAGCTGGTCGGCCGCTTCGAGTGTCTTGCCGAGCGATCCGCCATAGGTGATGAGCGTGACATCTTCACCCATTCGACGAATGGCTGCGCGGTCGATGTCGACTGGGCCGGCGTCGGCGGCGATCTCGCCCTTCATGTTGTAGAGCATGACATTCTCGAAGATGAGCACGGGGTCGGGCTCCTGCAGAGCGGTCCAAAGCATGCCGCGCGCATCTTCCAGCGTCGCCGGCGCGAGCACGCGGATGCCCGGGATGTGTGCGAACCAGCCTTCAAGACTATGGGAGTGCTGCGCGGCGAGCTGGCGGCCTGCGCCGGTCGCCATCCGGATCACCACCGGGCAGCCGAACTGGTTGCCCGACATATGCCGGATCGTAGCCGCGTTGTTGAGGATCTGGTCGAGCGCGAGCAGGCTGAAATTGACCGTCATCACCTCGACGATCGGCCGCATGCCCGCCATCCCCGCGCCAATGCCGGCGCCCGTAAAACCAGCCTCCGAAAGCGGCGTGTCCCTGATGCGGTCGGGTCCGTACTTGTCCAGCAGTCCCTTGGATACGGCATAGCAGCCGCCGTAGCGACCGACGTCCTCGCCCATCAGGAAGATGCGGTCGTCGCGATCGAGTGCATCCGAGATCGCCGCGCGCACCGCCTCGCGATAGGTGGTCTCCATTTTCGGCGCCGTCGAGGGCTTGGTCGCTGGCGGCGCCGGGCGGTCAGGGGCATAGACATAACGGGCCAGGTCTTCGACGGGCTCCCAGGTTCCCGCTTCAGCGAAGGCTGCTGCCTCGGCGACTTCGCGATCGGCTTCTGTCCCGATGCGCGTGACGTCTTCGGCGTGTACGAGGCCGCTTTCCAGCGCCCAGTTCTGGAAGCGTGCAATGGGGTCCCTGGCCTTCCATGCCTCGATCTCATGTTTGTCGCGGTAAAGCTGGGCATCGAACATCGAATGCGCGCGGAAGCGATAGGTGCGACACTCGAGAAAGTATGGCTTCCCGGTTGCGCGCACCTGTGCGATCGCGCGCCGTGCGGCGGCTTCGACTGCCACCACATCCATGCCATCGACTGCTTCGGCGGTGATCCGATAGGATTCCGCCTTGTGGTGGATGTCAGTCTCGGATTCTGACAGCGCCAGCGCCGTGCCCATGGCGTAGAGATTGTTCTCGCACACAAATAGTACGGGCAGGCCCCACAGCGCCGCGAGGTTGAGGCTTTCGTGGAACTCGCCTTCGGCGGCGGCGCCCTCGCCGAAAAAGCAGGCTGTCACCGCGCCGGATTTGCGCATGTGATCGCCGAGGGCAAGGCCGATCGCCAGCGGCAGGCCGCCGCCGACAATGGCGTTGCCGCCATAAAAGTTGTGTCTTGCGTCGAACAGATGCATCGAGCCGCCGCGTCCGCCGCTGCACCCTTCGCGCTTGCCGTACATCTCCGCCATCGCCGCGTTCATCGTCACGCCGCGCGCCAGCGCATGGCCATGCTCGCGATAGGTGGCGACGACGCGATCCTGCTCCTCCAGCACCGGAATGACGCCAGCGGCGACTGCTTCCTCGCCGTCATAAAGATGGAGGAAGCCGCGGATCTTTTCCTGCGTGTAGAGTTCAGCGCATTTCTGTTCGAAGCGGCGGATGCGCATCATCAGGCGCAGTAGATCAAGAACATGCGCATGGGTCAGCCGGGGCTTGGTCGATGCGGATTTCATCGTTCATCGCTTTCGAGCGTGGAGAGGTCGCCCTCGGGAAGGCCGAGCTCGCGCGCCTTGAGCAGCCGGCGCATCATCTTGCCGCTGCGGGTCTTGGGTAGGTTCTCGCGGAACACGATCGTTTTGGGCGCGATAGCTGGGCCGAGGCGTTTGCGACTATGGCCCAGCAAGTCGCGTTGCAGAGCTTCGTCATGGACGATCCCGCTCTTGATGACGACATAGGCTTTGATGCTCTCGCCGCCAAGCGGGTCGGGCACGCCGATCACGGCGGCCTCGGCGACGGCCGGATGCTCCATCAGCGCGCTCTCGACTTCGAACGGTCCGACGAGATGGCCGGCGCTCTTGATCAGATCGTCGGCGCGACCCACGAACCAGAAATAGCCGTCGCTGTCCCGCATGGCGAGGTCGCCAGTGAGATACCAGCCGCCGACGAAGCATTTGCGATAACGCGCGTCCTCATGCAGATAGGCGCGCATCATTGATGGCCAGCCGGGCTTGAGCGCCAGTTCACCCATCGCCATGGGCTTGTCCACCACGCGCACGCTGTCGCCGTCGCGCTCGACGATCGCAGCTTCAATCCCGGGCAGCGGCTTTCCCATCGATCCCGGGCGCACCTCCATGGAGGGGAAGTTGGCGATCATGATGCCGCCGGTTTCGGTCTGCCACCAATTGTCGTGGAAGGGCTTGCCGAAGGCCTCGACCGACCATTCGACGGCCTCGGGATTGAGCGGCTCGCCGACGCTGGCGAGCAGGCGCAGCGCGGACAGGTCATAGCCCTTCCACACCTCTGCGCCGGCGCGCATCAGCACCCGTATGGCGGTCGGAGCAGTGTACCAGACATTGACCTTCTGATCCTGCAGTATCCGCCGCCAGCGCTCGGCGTCGAACTCGGCTTCATCGACAAGCAACGTCGCGCCGTTGGTGAGCGGGGCAATCACGCCATAGGACATGCCGGTAACCCAGCCGGGATCGGCGGTGCACCAGAAGATGTCGCCGGGCCGAAGATCCAGCGCATAGAAACCAGTGATGTGATGCGCCACCACCGCCTCGTGTACGTGGACAACGCCCTTGGGCTTCCCGGTCGTGCCGCTGGTGAAGTGAAGCAGAGCAAAGTCCTGGGGGCTGGTCGGGGCGATTTCGCCTTCATCGGAGCTTTCGGCCATCAGACGGCGATAGTCGTGCACGGTGTTCGCCTGATCGTCGACGCCGTCGATCAGGACGACGTGCTTGAGACTTGGCAGTTGCGCCCGCCACGCCTCTACCTTCTTCCGATAAAGCGCCGTGGTGGTGACGAGCACCCGTGCCTCGCCGATCTCCATGCGAGAGCGGATAGGTTCGGGACCGAACGCCGAAAACATTGGGCAGAAGACTGCGCCTGCCTTGAGTGTTCCCAGGGCGGCGATATGTAGCTCCGGCCTGCGACCCAGCAGGGAGTAGACACGCTCGCCTTTGGCCACACCCAGCTTGCGCAATAGGTTGACGAACCTGTTGGTCTGTTGGCGCAGGTTCTCATAAGTAAAGTCGACCACGCGCCCGTCGGCGGAGAGCCAGCGCAGCGCTCGTACGCCCCCGCGCCCGTGAGCGACATGCCGGTCGACGGCTTCATAGGCGATGTTAAGAGCGCCTCCGGGCAGGCCGTCGAGCAAGTTCCGCGCGGCTTGCCATGAGAAGCCTGCGATTGCGTCCGCATAACTCGGCATGTTGCAGCGAGCGATGTCCTCCGCTTGCTTCACGATCGGCGCGTATTTCATCAGCCGGGCCTGTGCAGCTCAGGGTGCAATTCAAATCACAGGATGAGACATTCAGCCAAGGTCGCATTGCGCGTGGTCAATTCATGCCCCTATCGAGTGCTGATAAGTCTTGTGTCTTTCGGGACAGTTGGCCCGAAATCTCTCGCGATTTCAGACCATGCTTCGAGCGGCCCCGGGCGGAAAGCCGATCATTCTGGACCTCGGGTGTCAGCGCCATTGAAGCTCATGTGCTGGCTCGCGATGAGCTTGGCGTCACTTGCCCGAGCGGAGCCGATTGCGCCCTTGATCTGCCAGCGCCCCTACGCGACCTGCCATCCGTCAACGACGCCGCCGCTCGCGGCCGGAGGTATGCGAGCGAGTAGGCGACGCCTCGCTCTTCAGCGCAGCCGAAAGCCTGCGGATCAGAACGCCGCGTGCTTTTTCGTCGGCAGCATTGTGTAGCGCGTCGTTGATATCCAGCAGCAGACGCGAGACGTCATTATGCCAATCCAGCCTTGCGACCTGCTCTGCGGCGATCCGTGGCGGCTCGGCGGAGGCGAGGCGCACCGCACCACCTGGCGTCAGCTCAAAAGATTCATCGAGGCTTGGCATCAAGACATCATCGTCGGCAACGACGCCTTGAAGCCGGGACGCCAGCCCCTTCATGGCGTCGCTCTCGCCATGCACGAGGAATAGCTGGTTCTTCAAGGGCAGACGCGCCTTGATCCACTCAACAAGCTCCGGCCCATCTGCATGGCCCGAATAGAGATCGATCGAACGGATGCGGGCACGGACATTGAACTCTTCGCCCTGGATGCGAACCGAGGTTGCGCCCTCCTGCAGAATGCGTCCCAATGTGCCGATCGCTTGAAAGCCGACCAACAGTACGGTTGCTGCATCACGCCAGATCCAGTTCTTCAACCTGTGCCGGATCCGACCCGCCTCGCACATGCCAGACGCGGCGATTACGATGTGAAAGCCGCGTACCTCGTCCAGAGCCTTGCTGTCTTCGACTGTTTCCGTGAAGTGCAACTGAGGCGATTTCACTCCCGAAAGGAACGCGGCGCCGCCAGCCAGTTCATGCGCATGGTTGGCGAATACCCGAGTTGCACGCGCTGCCATCGGACTGTCGACATAGACGGGTATCGGCGGCAGCTCGCCGGATGCCATCATTTCGCTCAGGTCGCTGATCAGTTCCTGCGCGCGTTCTACAGCGAAGGACGGGATTAGCAGCGCCCCATCCGGTCGCATTGCCGCCTTCACTTCATCGCGCAGGACGGCTCGGCGCCGGTCGGGAGTGGCGTCTTCGCGATCGGTGTCGCCGTAGGTCGACTCGCAGAACAGATAATCCACGCCTTGAGGCCCCTGTGGATTCGGCTGCATCAGCTTGAAGTCAGGGCCGATATCGGCCGAGAACATCAGGCGCATCGCCTGGTCCACTTCCAGCGCCAGCTCCATTTCGATGGAAGCGGAACCCAGAAGATGCCCCGCATTCCACAACCTTGCCCGCACGCCAGGAAGCACGGAGAACCACGCGTCGTAAGGCTGCGGGCGGATCATCTCGAGACATGCATCGACATCTGCAGCACTGTAGATTGGCTCCACGGCATCGCGATTGCTGCGCACGCGGCGACGGTTCAGTTGCTTGACTTCGACTTCCTGAATATGCGCGCTGTCGGGCAGCATCACGCCTGCCAGATCAGCGGTTGCATGGGTCGCGTAGATCGGTCCGGAAAAACCCTCGCGCACCAGCTTCGGCAACAAGCCCGAATGATCAATATGAGCGTGGCTCAGGATGACAGCAGCAATATCGCGCGCAGCGAAGGGCAGGGTGCGGTAGTTCAGTTCCTTCTCGGTCTTTGATCCCTGAAACATGCCGCAATCGATCAGAATTTCGCCCGCCGGCGTTGCAACACGAAAGCAGGATCCCGTCACGCAGCGTGCGGCGCCGTGGAAAGTGATCTTGGGGTAGGTCATAAGCCTTCACCACTTTGATTGAGCCAGCGGCCCCAGCTCGGGCCAAGTCGCTTCGACGAGGTCATCACCTGGCGGGACCTAGCGTATCACAGCCAATCTGACCCGAGCCTAGCGAGCGGTCCAGTCGACCCGCGCGCGGGGGACCCTGATGATACGAAATTCTGTCAACGCCGTCGGGCTCCGCCAGGCAGGCGCAGCGGGCTGGAAACAAAATCTCTGCCGGCGCTAGCCAGAGTGCGTCAGGAGCTGTGAGAGCAGGCGTTTCCTTGCGGTCGAAATACCGAAGGCATGACCTTCCCGGATCCAGGATCGCCAGGCTGGACGCTGGAGTCATGCGGTCTGGAGCTTTGACGCTTGCCGCGATTTGAGGGCGGGGAAGTCATCCGCGCTCAGCGTTTCCTTCGCAAGAAGGATCTCGACGCCGCGATCCATGTCGCTCCGGCGCGACTTCAGGATGCTTTGAGCCTTGTCGAAGGCGAGTGAAATCAGGTTTCGGACGGCCAGATCGACTTCCCGTTGCGTTTCTTCGGATGCAGACATTTCCATGCGCGCCATGCCCGCATCCTGGAATGACGGATCCAGGCGGGTCGAGAACGTTCGCTCTCCGATCTCGGCCGACATGCCGAACCGCGTAACCATATCCAGCGCAATCGCAGTGGCATGCTCAAGGTCATCCGTCGCTCCCGTCGAGACGTCCCCTGAGAAAACGAGAGCCTCGGCGGCTCGCCCTCCCATAAGCACCGCAAGGCGTTCTTCAAGTTCGCTTCGCGCTATCAGGAAGCGATCCTCGGTCGGACGCTGCATGGTGTAGCCCAGCGCCCCCAATCCACGGGGAATGATCGACACCTTCTGCACCGGGTCTGTCGTGTCCAGGCTGGCGGCCACCAGCGCATGTCCCATCTCGTGATAGGCGACCCGTCTGCGTTCGGCGGGCTTTAGAATGCGGCTGCGCTTCTCGATGCCTGCGATGATCCGCTCGATGGCCACCTCAAAATCCGGGAGCCGAACGGCCTCACCGTCGCGGCGTGTCGCGGCAATCGCGGCCTCGTTGACAAGGTTTGCGAGGTCCGCCCCGGCAAAGCCGGTCGTAAGGCCAGCCACAATATCCAGATCGACCTCAGGTGAGAGCCGGATCTTTCTGACGTGCACCTGAAGAATCGCCAGTCGCCCCTTCCGATCTGGTCGATCGACGAGAACCTGTCGGTCGAAGCGTCCAGCTCGCAGCAGGGCCTTGTCGAGAATTTCAGGGCGGTTCGTGGCCGCCAGCAGAATCACGCCAACCGTTGGATCGAAACCATCGATCTCGGCCAGAAGTTGGTTGAGGGTTTGTTCTTTCTCATCCTGGCCCGCGAAGGCGAACGCGGAGCGGCTTCTCCCGAGTGCGTCGAGTTCGTCGATGAAGATGATGGCCGGGGCCGCCTTGCGCGCCTGCTCGAACAGGTCGCGAACGCGGGCTGCGCCTACGCCTACGAAGAGTTCCACAAACTCGGACCCCGAGATCGAGAAAAATGGAACGCCGGCTTCACCGGCAACCGCCCGCGCCAGCAGTGTCTTCCCCGTCCCTGGCGGGCCTACCAGAAGGGTTCCCTTTGGCGCGCGCGCTCCAAGTCGGCCGAACGATTTCGGGTCGCGGAGAAAGGCCACGACCTCCTGGAGTTCCGCCTTGGCTTCATCGACGCCTGCCACGTCGTCGAAGGTCACGCGAATTGCCGTCTCGACATAAAGCTTCGCGCGGGACTTTCCGTAACCAAGATAACCGCTGAGGCCAGCCCCACCTACTCGCCGGAACATGAAGCTCCACAAGAGGTACAGGAGAAGGAAGGGGGCGATCCAGCCGATGATTGCGCCAAGCCAGTTATCGGAGCTCGCACCCGTCACCTGCACGCCGTGCGCCCGTAAGCGGGCCGCAAGCGCCGGGTCCACGCGGAAGGTGGAAAAGCGCGCAGGTTCTTCACCCGACGGGTTTTTCAACTCGCCTTCGATGCGGTCTGACGTCACGACGACAGTGGCGATGCGATCAGCCTCGATCCACGCCTCGAATTGACTGTATGGCACCGCTCGGACGGGGAACATGGTTCCGACCAGGCTGCTCAGCAGCCAGACTGCGATCAGTGCAACAACAACGAACCAGACCGTAAAATCGCGCTTTCTGTGACTCTCGTCACGCACGTCATCATCGGAATTGGACCGGCGTCTATCTGCTGACATGGACTTTCATGGCCTTAATCGTGGTCCGGCAACCTTGCGTGAGGTCAATCGCAGACCTTTTTTCCAAATGCGATCGGATAATCTCCTCTGATTGATCCTTCTCAAGGCAGTTCATGCAATGCGGCCGCTTGCTGTCCGACATAGTTGCGGGAGGTGTGAGCTATGCACATCATGCAAATGCCAAGTGAAACTTGGGTGTTCCTTCGGCAAGATAACGCCAACTCAGGCGGCAGAGAGATCAACGCAAGGCTGGAGCGCGCCTTCGAGCAGCTCACCGAAACAATTGCGCGCGGAGGAGTCCGCGCGCACGGGCAGCCACGCGCCCATTTCCATTTTCGCGACGGGGTTCAGGCGGGTTTCGAAATCGGATTTCCAATTGACCCATCCGAGGAAGATGTAGCCCGCAGCGCCGGCCTGCAGGTTGGAAATGCTTCGCCGGGAGAGGCGTTTGTACACATACATCGCGGCCCCTACTCGCAGCTTCGCGACACGTACCGCGAAATGGAGCAGGTCATGAGCAAACAGGGCGTCGCGCCGCGCGGCGATGTTTGGGAGGTCTATCTCAACGATCCTGACGAGTGCGAGGCGGCGGAATTGCTCACCCAAGTCGTCTGGCCTGTTGAAACGGAAATCAGGAGCCGGGGTTCCAGAGCTGAGTTTGCATCATGACTAGTCGCGTCGCAGGCGTCGCATGCTTCGGGAAAGGGCGACGGCCTCAACGTTTAAACGTTCCGGCCAATTCGAAGACTGTCGACGTAATGAAGCAGGCTTCCGCAGGCTGCGGTTCACATACCGGATGATGCTGGCTGAATCGATGACGATCGGGCCGTCGACCATGGTCTCGGTAACAACCTGAAACTGCGCGCTGTCCTCAATGCCTGTGCGCCCCATGACACTGCCGAACTGAATAAGGGATGCGCTGGAACGGCCACTGCCGAAAGCCATCGCATCATGACGGACAGGGTGATCAAGCCAAACGGAAGGCCAGGATCGGAAGCCCGTTCCGCGCGCGTCATCGCGTCTGCCCGAACCCCTGGTCGGTCCCGTTGCAGGAATTGTCGCCGGGTTGAAGATTCAGCCCATGGAAGCCCGGTGAAGCGAAGCAGGGCGAGGGGCTGGAGGTTGGTTGCGGCAATCTTGCGTATTCATAAAATTAGGATGTGACGCTTGAGCTGAATCAACGTCGATCTGCGGTGTCAGATACAAATAAACTGTTTGCGGTGGAGAGTTAGCGCGATTGAGTGCTGCTGCGCGTTAAATGCGAAGAAGGGGATACGCATGCGTATCGCCGACCGAATGGACGCCGAATGCTGTTCCGCAGCTTGTGTTGCCAGGCGGGGAGGATTTGGTGACGGAGGGCCTGCCATGGCTTGCGTCAAATGAGCGAACGCACAGTCCATACGTCAGACGTGAAGATAGGACGGCAAGGTCTGCCGGGATTGTTGGCAACCCCTGAGAGCCCACGCGGGCTCGTCATTTTCGCTCATGGCAGCGGATCAAGTCGCCTCTCTCCCCGCAACACATATGCCGCAAGGCGCCTTCAGGGGTTCAGCATTGCCACTCTCCTGTTCGACCTGCTGACAGAAACCGAAAGCGCTGACCGCCGAAACGTGTTTGATATGCCGCTGCTTGCTTCGCGAGTCATCGAAGCAATCGCGTGGGCGCACACCGATGAACGCGTGTCCGCATTACCCATCGGCCTGTTCGGCGCCAGCACTGGTGCTGGCGCGGCGCTTATGGCGACAGCCGACGGCCCACGAGGCGTCGCGGCTGTCGTTTCCAGGGGCGGCCGGCCCGATCTGGCAGGCGGCGCTTTGGAGCGGGTCCGAGCGCCGACCCTTCTGATCGTTGGAGGGGAGGATCGTGATGTGCTTGCCCTGAACAACGCGGCAAGCGCCCGAATGACATGTCCGAAGAAGGTGCTGATCATTCCCGGCGCCGGACACCTCTTTGAGGAACCCGGCACGCTGGAGGAGGCGCTCGCAGCCGCGTGCGCCTGGTTCCTGAAATACTTCTCGGAAGGCCGGCCATGAGCGATCAACCCTTCCGCGACCGCGCGAGTGCTGGAGGGCTCCTTGCCAAGGCGGTAGTCCAGCGGGGCTTCGAACAGCCTGTTGTGTATGCGTTGCCGCGCGGCGGCGTACCCGTTGCGGCGCCGATCGCTGCGGCGCTCGGCGCGCCATTGGACCTGTTGATGGTCCGCAAGCTTGGCGTGCCGTGGCAACCGGAACTGGCCGCGGGCTCGATTGTCGACGGCGAGCATCCGGATTTGATTCTCAATGAGGACATCGTACGCGCTGCGGGCCTGAGCCTCGCTGCGCTGAAAGGGCTCGCGGATGCGGAGCTCAAGGAGATCGAGCGCCGTCGCGCAATATATCTGCCCGGCCGCGCGGCGGTTCCGGCCCAGGGGAAAACTGCAATCCTTGTCGACGACGGCATCGCAACGGGAGCCAGCATGCGCGCTGCAATAACTGCCGTACGCCGTCGCTCGCCGCTGAGAATCGTGGTGGCTGTTCCGGTTGCGTCCCGCGAGACCGTTGAGGCGCTTTCGGCCATCGTCGAAGACGTGATCTGTCTGATTACCCCTGCAGAATTCCGTGCGGTGGGTTATCATTATGATGACTTTCATCAGCTGGACGACCGGGAAGTGATCTCGCTGCTGGCGGACGCCGCAAGGCGGGCGGAGGCGAAGGAGCGTCCGCAATGATTGCTCGCCCGACGATGTCGCACGCAGGCTTGGCAAGGCTCGTCCGCGATCGTTCGGAACCGTTGCCGGAGCTGAACCAGCCAGAATTGTTCGCGGCGCAGTTCGACCGGTTTGCCAACGCCCGCATTGTCCTGCTCGGAGAAGCAACGCACGGCACCGCTGAATTCTATCAGGCTCGCGCAGCTATCACGCGGCGCCTGATCGAGCAGCATGGGTTCCGCATCCTCGCCATCGAAGGGGACTGGCCGGATACGGCTGAACTGGATCGCTATGTCCGCGCCCATGGAAGGTGGGGCGAGCGAAGCGCGTTCGTGAATTTTCCGCGCTGGATGTGGCGCAATCGGGAGTTCGCCACTTTCTTGGCGCACCTGCGAAACTGGAACGAGGGACGCCCTGTCACAGACCGTGTCGCGGTACGCGGGCTGGATGTCTACAGCATGGACAAGTCGATCGAGGCGGTCCTGACCTATCTTGATCGGGTCGACCCGGTCGCGGCAGGCGATGCACGGCGGCGTTACGCCTGCCTCACGCCTTATATGGGCCGCCCGCAGGAATACGGCGCCAGAGCCCATTATTCGGGGCGCACCTGCGAGGACGCGGCGGTGGAGCAGCTGGTCGCGCTGTTGGAAGAGAGACTGAGCTATCTGAGCATGGACGGCGATGACTATTTCGACGCGGAGCAAAACGCCCGCGTGGTTTGCGCCGCGGAAGGATATTATCGCGCGATGTATGCTGGCGCGGCCGAAAGTTGGAACCAGCGCGACGCGCATATGTTCGATACGCTGACGCGCCTGCTGGAACGCGCCGGGCCGGATTCGAAGGCTGTTGTATGGGCGCACAATTCCCATATTGGCAATGCCGGCGCGACGGCGATGGGCGAGGCCGGAGAGTTCAATATCGGGCAGCTATGCCGCAGAAGTTTTGGCGAAGCGGCGGCGCTGATTGGTTTTTCCACAGACCGTGGGGAAGTGATGGCGGCTGACGATTGGGGGAGCGCTCCTCGCATCAAGCACGTTGCGCCCTCGCGCCCGGATTCATGGGAACGCATCTTTCTGGACGCGGGCAGGCCGAGATCGCTGACATGCTGGCGGGGCGATGCGGACTTGGCTGCAAGTCTCGGCATGCGTCGGCTGGAACGTGCTATCGGGGTCATCTATCGACCGGAGACGGAGCGGCAAAGTCACTACTTTGACGCTCACCTGTCGCATCAGTTCGATGCGTTCGTATGGCTGGAAGAGACGCACGCTCTGACCCCCATGCCGAGCAGTCCTCCTGAAGGCGAGCCGGACACTTACCCGTTCGGGATATGAACCGCGGAGTTCAGCCAATACCCCAACAATAAAATGCCGAGCTCGCAGAGGAAATAGCCGCTCTTGGTGAGGGCGCCGCGGTCGATGGGCGCGAAGCAAGTGCGACGCAGCGTCTTCTGCGGGGGGGATGAATCAGCATGCTGATCCGAAGGTGATCATGACTGCTGGCTTGCGTTCATGTGGATCAGTGCCTGAGCGGCCTGGTCCCGGTGATCGCCATCGGCTGGTCAGCTTTGCGAGGACAGTTGTTCCGAACATTCGCATCTCATCATCCGAAGGCGCGAGCGAAAGGTGCGGGGCTTCAAGAGCTTCGCATCGACACTGTGTTTTCTCGAGACTCGCGCAGCTGTTCGCAACACGTTCAGCGTCACTTACTGAGCCGTCGCGCAACACGCATTCTGCGCGCGCTCGGAATCCGTCTGCAGCAGAGCGGAGACAAGACAATCGCAGGCTTGTCGAAGGCCGGCAATGCCGTTGCGGGCCGGCGCAACAGTTCCGTGCGTGCAGATCTTTTGGGGCGGAGCTATTCGCTCTCAAACTGACTGGTTCGTCGCGTACTGCCCCATCATGCCTGCGTCCTCATGCTCGAGTATATGACAGTGAAACATGAAGGGCGTACGGCGCGTCGCCGGCTGAGTGAACTGCATGAGTAGTTCTGCGGGTCCATCGAGCAGGATTGTATCCTTGCCGCCGGCAAGGTGCGGTGCGGGCGGTTTGCCATCGAGCGAAAGGACACGAAAAATCACACCATGAACGTGGAATGGGTGCGCCATCATGCTGGGCGTGATCTCCCAGATCTCACTCGAACCCAGCGCCGGTTCGAAATCGATGCGGTCCATCTCGAACACGCGGCCATTGATCCCGACGGGCATGCCCATGGCCATCCCGCCCCTTCCCATTCCACCGGGCCCCATCCCTCCCATGGGCGCCCGGCCCGGCCCGGCCATCCCGCGCATCATCATTGCCGGGCCCATATCCAGGGATAGCTGACGGCGGACCATCGAGCTGGACGCAGCGGGCGGCGGGATATCGACAAGCCTTGCCGGAATGGAAGACGCCTTGGCAGACAAGGACGGGTCCACGTCAAACCGCATGAGACTGCCGGCGCCGCCTCCGGTGACGCCGGTCATCATCGGAGATCCCATGCCGGGCCCCGTGTCTGGTCCCATCCGCATCACCGCACGGCTGTCTGCGCCCGTCTCGAGTTGGACAGACCTGCCGTCGGAGAAGTCCACGAGCAGTTCAAAACGCTCACCCGGGGCAATCGTCAGCCCGTTCATTGCCACTGGCGCAGGGAGATAGCCGCCATCCGAAGCAATCACGTGAAACGTGCGTCTGTCGGAAAATGCGAGTTCGAAGTTGCGTGCGTTCGCAGCATTGAGGAGGCGCAAACGCACAATTCCGGCGGGCGCCCTGGCCACCGGCGCAATGACGCCATTGACGAGCAGCGTGTCGCCCCGCACGCCGGCCATCCGCCCGGGACCGACCGGCGCATATTGCAGTGCGCCGTCTGAATCCAGGCTCCGATCTTGCAGAATGATGGGCAGATCATCAACGCCGTAGGCCTGCGGCAGGCCGAGTCGGTCGGATGTTCCATCTCTGATGATGATCATTCCGGCCAGCCCCATATAAACCTGCCGACCTGAATCACCGTGAGGATGGGCGTGATACCAGGCCGTGGTCTCAGGTTGATCGATCTTCAGGACAGGCCGCCAGATCTCGCCCGGTTCGATGGTGATATGGGGTCCTCCGTCAACTTCGGCGGGCGTCAGAACCCCATGCCAGTGGGTCGTTGTCACGCGATCGAGCCTGTTCTCGACGGAGAACCGCACATCATCACCGCGATGCAGCATCAGAACCGGTCCCAGATAAGCAGCTGAGAACCCGTAGGTTGTCGTGGGGCGACCGGGCAGGAATGCGTGCCGTCCCTCCGCCGCAATGAGCTCGATACTGCCGTCGCTGGCGCGGGCCTCGCGCAATTCCGGAATTGGAAGCGGCGTCACTGCGCGCGCCGGTTCGGCGAGCGCGCATGCCCGGCTGACGACAGCGGCGGTTGTGACCGCGCCAGCTTTTTCAAGAAATTGCCGACGCGTTGGCATCTCGATCTGCTCCTGATGCAAGAGTTGTCTTCAACTATAGCGCCGGTTGAGCCCGATTGGTCGCCCATTCTCCTGATCGTGCTAAAGAGTTTACCGATTTTGGCATTCATCGGCCCCTGAGTGCTTGGAAAATCTGCGTAGATTCACGAGAGGCATACGCAGGCTCGAGGTTGAATTGCTCGGGGTTGGCCGCAATCTGTCGGCGCCAGCCTGAGAAAGGCAGATTTCCAGCTCATCGGTCAGTACATGGTCCGGCTCAATGGCCGCTATCCGCTGATGCAGGACTTGTGCTTCAACACCAAGCTTCGATGCGATCAACGTCAGCGGAAGGACGGATCCGTGGACGAGGTTCCAGCGAGAGGCTCCCTTGCACTGACCTGCAACCTTGGACGGATGACCCATTTCAACCTGGAAATTGGCGGGCAGTGTTCCGACACTGGCAATCCCCTGGCGGACACCAAGGAACGCAGACTGTTCGGCAGCTTCGGCATTCTGCAGGACGTCCAGGCCCAGCTGTTCGAACGGTCCCGAACGTCATTTCAGAAGGACCCGGTCTACGCCGCGCCAATGCATGGAGTGGCATGCATTTCTCACAGCCTGGATTCCTTTGGCTGCGAGGCCAGCTTGAACTCCAGCATGAGCTCGGACCGGGAAGGATCCGTTCGCAGGACGCCGCCATGGAAGTCCATGATCCGGGACACGATCGCAAGACCAAGGCCTGCGCCGGTGTGACTTGCCGCGTCACCGCGCCTGAGCCTCTGCCGCATCAAGTCCAGAGCATCATCGCTGAGGCCCGGGCCGCCATCTCTCACGCGGATCACGGCTCCGGAACCCGTCGTGACCACGACTGAGCCGCCTCGCCGGGTCACGCGGAGGGCGTTCTCGACTAGATTGCGCAAGGCGGCTGTGATCGCCTCGGGATGGCCCATGACGGCGCCGGCTCCACGCCGGTCGAGCACCAGCTCCTTGCCCTCTTCGATGGCCAGTGGAGCGAGCTGACTGACAGTCTGCGTTGCGATGTCATCCAGCGATGCCAGCTTCAGGGGTGCGCGCGCGGCGGCTTGTGCATCCAGCTGCGCAAGTACGAGCAGCTGATCGACCAACCGGCTCATAGCCTTGACGTCTTCTTGCAGGCGCGGCGCGACATCGCCAGGCAGCTTTTCCAGCTCAAGGGCCAGAATGGTCAGGGGCGTGCGTAATTCGTGCGCGACGTCGGCAGCGAAATCTTCGTGACGCGCAGCAGCGGCGTCGATGCGTTCGAGAAGGCCGTTGACGGCGTCCGCGAAGCCGACCGCTTCCGCGGGCAGGTTGGACGTGTCAATCCGTGCGCCGCGATCCGCGGATTTGGCGCTTTCGATGCGCGCTGCCGCCTGTTTGAGAGGGGACAAGGATTGCCGGATGACCCATAGCATCGCGGTGGCCATCGGGATCAGCAGGACAAGCAGCGGCAGGACGACGTGATCGCCGACTTCGTCGAGGATCGACGTGAAGGTCGTCCGGTCGAGCCCGTTAGGCGGCGACAGCCCATACTCGATCCCCACGAACAGCAGCAGCACGATTGCGCCGACAATGCCTACAGCGGCGAGGCCCAGGATGAGCCGGCGGCGGATCGAGACGTTTTTCATGGCGACGGCGCCCGCAGCAAATAGCCAAGGCCGCGTACCGTGTGGAGAAGGTCGCTCGCGCCTGCCTCATCGAGTCGCTTTCGCAGCCTGGAGACTGCGGCCTCCAGCGCATTGGGAGTGACTGGTTCGTTGAAGGCGTAGAGCGTCTCCTCCAGCGCTTCCTTGGCGACGACTGAACCAGAGCGACGCATCAGCGCTTCGAGGACGCCGGCTTCGCGTTTGGACAGATCAATAGGGGCGCCCCGGAAGGACGCCTGGCGGGTCGCCGTGTCGAAGGAAAGGTGGCCTGCCGCCAGGATCGGCGCCAGCCGGTGTCCGGGCCGCCGGAGCAGGGCGCGGCAGCGTGCGGCCAGCTCCGCATTGGCGAATGGCTTCACCAGATAGTCGTCCGCGCCCGCATCAAGTCCTGTCACCCTGTCCCCCAGCGCGTCGCGAGCGGTAAGAATGAGGATCGGGACCGTGTCGCCCTTGCGGCGGATCGCGCGGACGAGATCGAGACCATCGCCGTCGGGAAGGCCTAGATCGACGAGAACAAGATCGTAACCTGCGGTCGACAGCGCCGCGGAGGCTTCATCGACGGATCGGCACCAGTCGACCGCCATACCTGCGCCGGCCAAGCCCTCGCATACAAGCGGCCCGAGGCGTTCGTTATCTTCCACCAGGAGGAGGCGCATGGTCCACGTCAGTTCCAGTTGCGGCGCGCTTGCGCCCGGTGATCATGGCTTTGATCAGATTTTCCCGATGATGCCAGCTTTCGACAAGAGCCGCCACGATGTGAACGATAGCCAGCAGCAGGATCGCATTGGCGGCCGCTTCGTGCAGGTCCTCCACCCATACTTCGCCCCAGAACGGGTCGAGCTGCATCATCCATCCGCTGACGCCGGCCACCGCCGCAAGCATCATCAGAAGCAGCATCATCAAACCGCCAGCCGGATTATGGCCGACATAGCGCGGAGCGTTTCCGTTGAGGGCCTTGCGTAGATAGCTGGCGAAGCGGCGTGGTCCCACGAGAAAGTCGGAGAAGCGGCCGTGAGGTGTTCCGACGAAACCCCACAGCACCCGAACGGTCAGCGCCGCAAGGACGGCATAGCCGACATAGTGATGCGCCGGCTCAATCTCACGGAGCAGAGTGAGGTTGAGGATGCATCCAAGCGCGAGCGTCCAGTGGAACAAGCGCACGACCGGATCCCAGACCCGGATCTCGGGAATGGGCGCGCGGGTCGCGCGGGCAGTTTGTTCGGGCGCCATGGGGTCGCTGTTCATCGAGGCTCTAGCCCACGTTCTTCTTCACGACGGCGCCGTCGACTGGATTGAAGTAGATTTCCACTTTCCGACCTTCCTTGTCGAAACCGTAGATCTCATAGCAGCTGCCGCTGACCTGGAAGGTCTTGATGCGATAGCCCTCCTTCTCGATTTTCGCCTTCATTGCCGTTTCGGACATCCACTTGTCCTTCGGTTCGGTGGTGCACTGCGGGCCGGCGAACGCCGGCGCGGCGAGCGCGATGGCGAAAGCGCCGAGCAGGGCTGATTTGCGAATGATATGCATGACCGTCTCCTTGTTTGACCGGGATGGTTCGCCCAGTGATCCGAGGATGAAAGTTCGCGCTGACGCGAAGCTGACAGCGCCCGGTCGTGGTGTCGATTTTGTGCAGCGAAGCGATCGCCTGGCATCGTAAAGTTCAGTCCGGTGATCGCCTGGGCAACCGACCTGCGGCTGATCATCGGCATGCTGCCGTGCAGCCATTCCAGGTGTCGCCACAGCGGTGCACTCAATTGAGCATCCACGACGACAGCGCCCGAGCGCGAAGCGAAGAGCCATAGCGCCGCCGTTCATTCCCGGGACTTATCCCGCGTCAACGCAGTGGGGGCTTCCTCATGGGCGTGCTGGCAGGCTGGTGTCCTGATCGCGGTGAGCCCAACGGACAGACCCTCCGCTTTCTCCTGACAACGGGGTTCCTTGGCGGTGTCGTGGCCTTTTCCACATTCTCTCTTGACGCAGCCTTGCTTTGGGAGCGTGGCGATGCGGGGATGGCGCTGGTCTATGTTCGGGGCTCGGTCGCCATGTCGCTGGTCGCAATATCGCTGGTCGGCATGTTCGCCGGACCATTCCCGATGCAGGGCTTCCTCCATTGACGATGGTCCTTGCATCAAGCGCACGCAATACTACCGGCCTAAGATGGGGAAAGAACGGGTCCGGGAATGCGAAGCGATACGTCTCGACGCCCAACAATACCGCGGACCGTTTGGGCCCTCGGATTGGTCAGCTTTTTCATGGACGTCTCGTCCGAGGCGATTCATGCGCTGTTGCCGCTGTTCCTCACTGGCGCGCTCGGGGCCAGCGTCGCCATGGTCGGATTGATCGATGGCGTCGCCGAATCGACCGCGGCCATCTCCAAGGTCTTTTCCGGCTACCTGTCGGATCGTTGGGGCAGGAGAAAGCCACTGATCCTTGTCGGCTATGGCCTCGGCGCCATGACCAAACCCCTCTTTGCGATTGCGGGCGGTCCGTTCATTGTTCTTCTGGCCCGGTTCGCAGACCGGGTCGGGAAGGGCATCAGGGGTGCGCCACGCGATGCACTCATTGCCGATGTCACGCCGGCCGAGATACGCGGACGCGCCTTCGGGCTGCGCCAGGGTCTCGATACCGCAGGCGCGTTCGTTGGTCCTCTCGCGGCAATCGCACTCATGTTCGCCTTAGCAAACGACATCAGGCTGGTGTTCTGGGCGGCATTCCTTCCGGCCTTGCTCGCTGTTGCGTGCGTTCTCCTCGGCGTGAATGAACCTGCGGCCCGGGTGGAGGCCGGCAGGAGGCTCTCTCCCATCAGGTGGAAAGACATGCGTCAGTTCACGCAGGGATACTGGATTGTAATCGTCATTGGCGTGGTATTCACGCTGGCGCGGTTCAGCGAAGCCTTCCTGGTGCTTGAAGCTCACGACGAGGGATTGCCGCTCGCGCTGGCTCCTGCCGTTCTGGTTGCGATGAATGTAGTCTATGCGCTGGGTGCATATCCTGCGGGTGCAATCGCGGACAAGGCGCCAGCCAGCGGCCTGCTGCTGGCCGGTCTTGCAGCGCTGATCCTCGCCGATGCGGCATTCATTCTCATACCAGATCTGATCGGCGCCTTCGCAGGTGTCGGATTATGGGGACTGCATCTGGCTTTGACTCAGGGATTGCTCGCCAAGCTGGTCGCTGACCATGCGCCCGAACAGCTGCGGGGCGCTGCGTTCGGTGTCTTCAATCTGGCCACAGGCCTGTCGCTTCTGTTCGCGAGCCTCATCGCTGGCAGCGCCTGGGAGATCTGGGGGGCGAATGCGACCTTTCTGATTGGCGCCGGTTTCGCGGCGGCAGCAGCTGTCCTGGTGCTCGCCTCGCACCGCGCCATCAAGGACGACCGTCGCCAAACGGATTGAGGCGGCGCCATCTTCATCCTGCGATCTGCGAACGCGCCCCGGATGATCTCAGTCGGCGCCCGCACGCACCTTGCCCATATAGAACGAGCGCAGCCATCAGGCTGCCTCCCAATAGGAGCGTTGCGGTTAGATGTCTCCGTCGCCTTCGCCAGCCTGTCAGCTTCGCGTCAGCGTGTTGTTCATACAGTGCTTTATTGTCGGAGGTTGTCATGTCTCACCCAGTAATGGCGCGTCGCACGGTGAAGGTCTGGGATCCAGGCGTTCGCATCTTTCATTGGCTGCTGGTGATTTCGATCGCGGTGGCCTTTCTCTCTTCGGAGGAAGAGAGTGCTCTGGCCCCTTGGCATATTCCTGCGGGATGGGTCGCAGCCGTTCTGATCGCCTTTCGCCTGATCTGGGGGCTCGTCGGCGGCGAACATGCGCGTTTCGCAAATTTCATTCGACCATCGAAGATCGCAGCTCACCTAACCCAGTTATTCAATGGCAGGCTTGAGCCATCCCTTGGGCACAACCCGGTCGGAGCGCTGGCCGTCATGGCCTTGATTGGCCTGGTTGCGATGACCGTTGCGACCGGCATCGCCGGAGGAGAGGACGGCCACGAAGTCATCGCCTACGCATTGCTTGGCTTGGCGGCCATTCACGTAATTGCTGTCGTGGCAATGTCGGCCCTGACACGCGACAACCTGGTCCTCGCCATGATCACCGGTCGCAAGCACGCTGACCGACATCCCGACGCCAGCGACGCAAAGTCGCCGAGTCTGGGCGCGGGTATCCTGGCGCTTCTTGTTACCGGCGGCGCTGTCTTCGCCGCCATTCAAAATGACCCCCAGGCCTTCATGCCTCATGCTGGTGAAGGGGGAGAGTCAGAGGGGGCAGGTCGTGAACAGGTACACGACAGGGCCGATGAAGGGGACGATTGAATATCACCAGCGTAGCTACGTCGCCGCCAGTCCCTTTCAGTCACTTTCTGCTCGGAGCCCAGGTGCGCTCCGGCCTCGAGTGGTGACAGCGGGAGGCAAGAACAACAACGAGCGGGGAGTCTGGAGTGATCCGGCTTCGTCTTCACACTGAACGTCTTGCAATTGAGCGCATTGGCTGGCTGCACGCAGCGGTTCTCGGCGCCAACGATGGCATCGTCTCCACTGCGAGCCTTATTGTGGGCGTTGCGGCTGCCGCTGCCACTCGTAACGACATTCTCATTGCCGGTATAGCTGGTCTGGTCGCTGGGGCCATGTCGATGGCTGCGGGCGAATAAGTTTCCCACAGCTCGCAATCCGACACGGAGAAAGCGGATATCGCCCGGGAGACGCGGGAACTGCGCGATGACCCCGTCGCCGAGCACGAAGAGCTGGCCGCAATCTATGTCGCGCGAGGGCTTGAGCCGGCTCTTGCGCGGCAGGCGCCGGACCACTTCATGGCGAAGGATGCCCTGGCGGCCCAAGCGCGGGATGAACTTCACATCTTGGACCTGACGGCGGCGCGACCGATCCAGGCTGCGCTCACCTCTGCTGCTAGTTTGCCATGGGCGCATCTTTGCCATTGGTCATGGTCTTCATGACGCCGCCGGACATGCTGATCTGGGCGGTTTCGCTGGGATCTCTCGTGTTCCTTGCGCTGCCGGGCGCTCTGGTCGCCGCCACTGGAGGTGCGAGCATTGCGAACGCCGTCACGCGAGTACCGTTCTGGGGCGTCATCGCCTTGGCGCTGACGGCGGGCATCGCACGAGTTTTTGGAACGATCGTCTGACCGCAGGACGCATGTCGGCGATCTGTTTGTCAGTCCTCATCAAAAGCCACAAGCGGAAGCTTCCGTGGCGAGGGAACGAAAGCGCACTCCGAGGGCCCGCCAATGGCGGGCTATTCGAGCCAATGTCCGGAGCGGGTCAGGAAAGGCCCGTCTTCCTGGCGGTGTCCAGCGACCCACATAATCAATCTCTGGGGTCCGATCTCGAGGCGCAGTCACACGAACCGCCAAGGAAGCGTTGCCTGGCTGATCTATCTTCGCCAATAGGCCTCGTCAGGGGTCGTTCGCGACTGATCTTCGATTGCGAATGACCTGACCTATCTCCCCGAGACCTATTGTCTTGCTTCACGCAACTCAAACGGCGAAGGGCCAAAACGGGCTCCCACTTCGGTAGCAATGCCGGTCTGTCCGCCGGCGAGACCGAGGGCGGACTTCAGTTCGGCCACTGTGAGATGCTGAATGATCGCCCATCCCGTCGCAGTATCGAGGTCGGTCGGACGGCATCCATTCTGTGCAAGCTCCAGAAGCGGGCCGGGCACGTTCAGTCCCATCTGCTTCACGGCGGAGATGAGGTCATTGCCGCCCTGGATGGCAAGGCATGAGTCACTGAATGCGTTGTGGCCCATGCGCGACACGATCGCCAGACGTTTGGGCGCCGTTTGGGAGTCATAGGCGGACACAAGCGATGCGACCGGAATGCCAGAATCGTTCTCGGCGGCAATGATCAGGGTGGGCTTTCTGCTCATTCCTGCGCTTTGCGGCGGGACCGGCGCCCATCCGATGACGGCGTCGATTCGTGGATTATCAATTTGTGCGAACATAGTGCCGCCGCCGGCGGAGTGACCCATAGCCGCCACCTTCGACATGTCGATCATTCCTGTCAAAAGACCGTCTGTGGTTTGCGTGGCGGTCTGCAGGAGGTCGAGGGCTGCCTCAACGGCGCCTGCACTCGAAGCGCGTCGTGCTGCCATGTCGCGGGCGCCGCCGCCAGCGAAGGAAGAAAATCCGTACTCGGGGAAGTCGATGGAAGCAACCACGAAGCCCCATGAAGCTATGCCGGACAGCAGCATGCCGTGCCCGCTGCGCCAGCCGCCCGCACCGTGGCTGAAGATCACCAGAGGATAGTGTCGACCCTGCGCCCCTGGAACATCCCGGAAAGCAGGAATGGACACCTTAAGATCAACGCTCTCCGGAATCTTCGATGCCATTCCCTTTAGCATCGGCGGAAGGGGGTCGGTCTGCGAATAGGCGTCGTTCTGTTTGCCTGCCGTAGATCCCGGCGCTGCAGGGTAATAGATTTCAATCTTACGATCGCTGAGACTGAGTGTCGTGACGCCGACGTCAAAGGCGCCCCGGTCCGCAAAGATTTGCTGCGCGTTGCTTGGCGCATCATCCTGACCACCCGGTGTCGCGCACGCCGCCGACATCAGGCCAAGGCCCACAATGAACGGGCGAAGCGGCGCGGCAAGCGATTTGACGATCATTTTCAGCCTCATGAGACAAGTTCGGCAAGTCCGGTGGCGCATTCATCATTCTGGCTCCGGACAGAATGATCATATCCATGGTCCAGATCGTCTTCACCCAATGGCGTAATGAACCCGGAGCTTTCCTCGAAGTGAAGTTGCCGGTCCAACAAACACCGAGGGGATACGAGCGCCCGGCCGTTCTGGATCATGTGGCGGATGACAGGTGCGGTGCTGATGCTTTCAAACCTAACCTAACGGGTCTCTGGCAAGGCCGTTGGTATTGGCCTTTCGGGGACTCTGGTGACGCGAATTTCCTGCCGATGGCGTCGCTTCCCGCCGAAGGCGGGCTGAAAGCTCAAAGAGCATTTCTGCCAACAGGTCCGACAGCTCTTTGAGAACACCAATTGACACCAGTTGGCAGGGGTCAGTCGGCGCCAAGCTTCAGCAACGGCGTGCGCGCTGCACGAAGTGCAGGGAAGATGCCGCCAAGCAGGCCGATAAAGAGGGCCAGCTGGACCCCGGCCAGGACCTGCGCCGGGCCGATGTTGAAATCGAACACGACCTGCGTGAAGCCGCCGCCCAGCGTCGAGGCGGTGAAGCCGTTGAACAGCAGGTAAGCCGCGCCCGCGCCGACAAGGCCGCCAGCAAACGAGAGCACGAGGGATTCCGTGATCGCCCCGACAAAAGCCGGTAAGCCGCCAAAGCCGATCGCGCGCAGCGTCGCGAGTTCCTTGCTACGCGCCTCCACGGCGGCATACATGGTGTTCAGCGCGCCCGCGAGAGCGCCGCAGCCCAGCGTGATCGACAGAGCCCAACCAAAGTAGACGAGATACTGAAGCGATTGAGCCTCGCTGGCGAAATGCTCCTTCTCCGTCTTCACATCGACCTGCAGGCGCGGCTCGCTTGCGACGAACGCCTTCACATCGGCCAGAGACGCCGTCGACTCCAGCCGCGCCCGCAGCGCCTGCACCGTCGGCCCGCGATTGAACAGGCTTTGCACCACCGGCAGGTCGGCCCACAGCTCGCTGTCGAAGACCGTGCCGGGTACTTCGAAGACGCCGACGACCTGCCAGGTGCTGCCGCCGAGCTGCAGCTCGGTGTTGAGGTCAAATCCCCGGAACTCGCGGACGACGCCGGCGCCTACGATCATCTCGTTCGTGCCCGGCTCGAACATCCGGCCCGAGCTAAGCCGGAAGCCTGGCCGCAATTCGGCCGCGCGCGCGGTTACGCCGCGCAGCGAGACGTTCGCTTCGCCGCCGCCCGCCCGGCGGTTTGCGCCGACGACGACATAAAGTTCGGGCGAGGTGATCGGCCGGCCCGCGGCATCGCGCGCAATGCCCGGCGATTCCTCCAGCAGGCGCACAGCCTCGGACGACATGGTCGAGTTGAGTTCCGCCTCGGAGCCCGTGCCGAGGATCATTGCGATGTCATCCGAGCCCGTGCCGGCGACCGTTTTCGCGAAGCCGTTCGACATGGCGAGGAAGGCGAGCAGCGTCGCCACAACGAGCGCAATCGAGAAGACCGTGGTGACCGAGCCCCAGAAGCGGCTGGGCAGGCCGCTGATCGTCATGGAGACGACCGCCGCGATCTGGCGGAACAGGGAGGTCACTTCCTATATCCTCCTGAAGGCTGTGATGACGTTGACGCGCATCGCATTGAAAGCCGGGATCGCGCCGGTGATGAAGCCGAGGGCCGCCATGAAGCCGATCGCGGACAGCGCGATCTGCGGCGTGATCCGCATGCCGCCGAAGAACTGGTTGAGCGCAGGAATGCCGCTCAGCGTGGTTGTCAGCCCATAGGCCATGGCGAGGCCGAGCAGGCCGCCCAGCATGGCCAGCAGAAGGGTTTCGCCCACCACAATCCGGCCGATACGCCCCGATGTGAAGCCGATCGTCTTCATCACGGCGATCTCCCCCGTACGTTCGCGGATGGCGCCGGCCATCGCATTGCCGACGATAAGCAGGATGGTGACGAAGGCGGCGCCGGTGACGCCGAGTATGATGAGCCCGATATTGCCCTGCTGATCGATGAAGGCGGCATTGAACGCCTGTTCCGACAACGTTTCCGTCTCGGCGCGGGAGTTGGCGAACTGCTCGTCGATGCGGGCGGCGACCGCATCGTTCTGCGCCGGGTCTGCGGTAACGATCTGGATGATGCCGACCGTGTCCTTGCCGAAGCTGCGGCCTTCATCGAGATATTCGTAGTGGACGAAGACGGAGCCTGTCGAGGTGCTGGCATCCTTGCCGTCATAGATGGCGCGGATTACGACGGGCCAGACAGACGTACCATCGCGCCTTCGCCAGACATTGGAGGAAAGTGGTATCTGCTGTCCGAGCTGCCAGCCATATTGTTCGGCGACGGCGCGGCCGACCATGATGCTGTCGCGATTGGCGATGAAGTCCTGACGCTGGTCCTCGGGCATAACGTATTCGCTGTAGATGCGCGTATAGCTTTCAGGCTCGACCGCGAAGGTCAGGAGGAAGTTGCGCGGTTCCTGATAGAAACCGCCGAACCAGTTCGAATAGCTGACATCCGTTACGCCCTCCACATTCTGGATGCGGTTCACATAGGCGAGGGGAAGCGGCTGGGTGAAGTTGATGCGATTGGCGACGACGAGCCGGTTGCTCGAGGACGGACCGGCGACATTTTCCAGGGAGGACTGGAAGGCGGCCAGCACGCCGTATATCAGGAAGGCGATGATGATCGCAAAGATCAGCAGGCCAGTGCGTAGCGGCTTTCGTCCCAGTCCGGACAGGATGAGCTGAAGATCGCTCACGTCAGCCGCTCCTCGAATGTGCCCTTGTCTAGATGCAATTCGCGGCGCGCATACTTCGCGGCGGCTGGATCGTGCGTGACCATGACGATGGTCTTGCCCAGCTCGCGGTTTAGCAGCTGGAGCATTTCCAGGATCTCGGCCGCCGTATTGCGATCAAGATCGCCGGTAGGTTCGTCAGCGAGGATGAGCTTGGGATCGGCGACAATGGCGCGAGCGATGGCGACGCGCTGCTGCTGGCCGCCAGAGAGCTCCTTCGGCTTGTGGCCTGCGCGATTGTCGAGGCCCACGATTTCAAGCGCGGTCTTGACGCGTCGCTTGCGCTCGGCGGCGCTGAGCTGGGTCAGCAGCAGCGGCAGCTCGACGTTGCGGGCCGCCGACATCGTAGGCATCAGGTTGTAGAACTGGAAAATGAAGCCGACATTCGCAGCGCGCCATGCGGAGAGCTGGTTCTCGGAGAGCTTCTCGATTGGCAGGCCCTCGAACAGGATCGTTCCGCCGGAGGGGCGATCGAGCCCACCGAGCAGGTTGAGCAGTGTGGTCTTGCCGGAGCCCGACGGACCCATCATGGCGACGAAATCGCCGGACGAGATGGAGAGATTCAGATCCGTGAAGATGCTGATCGTCTCCTCGCCGCGGCGGTATGTCTTGGCGATGTTTCTCAGGACGATCAGATCAGTGTCCGACATGACCTTGCGAGCTCCGGGCGCGGCCTAAGTGGCGGATCTGTCGAACGTAACCTTGGCGGCCATCTGCGGCAGGACTCTCGCGTCCCTCTCCTTGAAGCCAACGCGGACCTGGATCGTGGCGCGATCGCGGTTGGCGGTGGGGATGATGGCGATCACTTCGCCGGCGATCTGCCAGTCCGGATAGGCGTCCAGAACGATGACGGCTGACTGCCCGGCCTTGATATCGGAGATCTGGCCTTCATTGACGTCGACTTCCACCTCGAGGCTTGCCATGTCAACCAGGGTGGCCACGCCGGTGCGGGTGAACTCGCCTCCGCCCGCCGCCGGAGACAGGATTTCCCCCGCCTGCGCGTTCTTGGCGATGATGACGCCCGAAAAGGGTGCGCGGATGATATGACGCTCGACAAACTCGCCCTGCCGGTCAACCGAGGTCTGTGCGACGCGCGCGTCGGCCACGGCGGCATTGTACTGGGCGGTGAGCGAGTTGATCCGGGATAGCGCGGCCTCGAAGGCGGCGGCCGAGACGGCGCCGGTCTGGACCAGCTTTTCGGCGCGCTGGCGCTGGGCATCGGCTTCCACCATCTGCGCCTTCAGTGAGGCGATGGCCGCGTCGGCCGCCTGCAGCCGACCCCGGGCGAGCTGGAGGTCATATCGAGCGAGGTCGTCATCGAGCCGCGCGAGGATCTGACCCTTCTCGACGACCGCTCCCTCTTCGAACAGCACTTCGGTGAGACGGCCAGTGATGTCGACCGACACGGTGGCCGACCTTCGGGCGACAACGTAGCCAGATGCAACCAGCCCGCCGCGCGGCCTCGCTGCGGAGGCGGATGGCGCCGGGGCGGTTGCGGCTTTCACCGGCCCGTCCGCAGGAGGGGCGCTGCGGCCCATGAGGGCCCACGCCAGTACGACGACAGCAACGGCGGCGGCGCCAATGGCGAGGAACCGCCAGCCGCCGCTTGACCTAGGGGCGGCCGTCCGGTCGATCGACAGAGATTTCAGTTTTTCAGAGACATCCATGCTTAAGACTACCATGCCCGCCCTTGCCTCAGCACCCGCCTCGCCTCCGCCGCGAGTGAAGGTCCGTCCTGATGCTTCTGTTGCTGTACGAAGCCCGGAGGAGATCGGATGGCTTGGGAGGCAGGAAGCGGAGCGCCTCGTCGTGAAAACCTGATATTGCCCAATGCCGGGCGCCGGCGCAGGATTGTGTTGGTCCAAACGATTGGCGAGCTTTGCCCATGTCCCATATTGCGGTGCTGCTCGGCCTGATCGGTGCGTGGAAGGCCGGGGACATCGACGGCGTGCTAGCCCACATGCACGAGGATATCGTCTGGCACTATGCCGCCGTGATCGCTCCGCCGCTGAAAGGGAAGGCGAAGGCCCGCAAGTTTCTCGAGGGAATGGCGCCGCAGGTTCGCGACGTGACCTGGCGGATCTTCGACTACGCGGAAACCGGCGACCGGCTGTTCGTCGAGGGGGTAGACGAGTACGTGTCGGCGGATGGCCATCTCGTTTCCGCTCCCTATGCCGGCGTGGTCGAGTTCCGCGACGGCAGGATCATCGGCCTGCGCGAGTATTTCGACATGGGCGCCGTCAACGCCCTGAAGGCGGGCGAAGTCATGAAGGAGCACGTGCGGGCCCTGATAGCGCGGGAGGCGGTCCGCTAGAGTTCGGCTGCGGATACCGGGACGCCGAGCAGGGCGCGGCCTGTAAGCTCGTAGGTTGCTGGAGCAGTCATGATGTGCGCCGTCATCGCCTGTGCATCTGCGAGGCGGCGGTAAAGAGGATCGGCGATAAAGACGCTGGCGCCGCCAGCCAGGTCCTGGACGATACGGACGACCTCCGCCGCCGTGCGCGTCATATGTGTGGCCGCCAGCCGCAAGCCTGTGCGCTGTTCGAGAGAAATAGCCGGATTGTCCTGCGCCTCGGCCCAGGCCTTGTCGATCTCGGTGAGGAGGAGGGCTTGCGCCGCGCGCAGGCGGGCGCTGGCGTCTGCGTAGGCGAACTGGACCGTGCCCCGATCATTCAGCATGCGGCCGGCGGGCGTACGCCTGGAGGCGGCATGCGCGGCAAACTCCTTCAGCGCGGCCTGTGCGTTGCCGCTTGCAACGGCCGCTATGCCGATGGCGAGAAGACCAAAAATCGGGAAGGCATAGAGCGGCGTCCTGATCCGGGGCTTGTCCGTGATGAGGGAGATCGAACGAGACCGGGGGATAAGCAGATTGCTGACTGCGATATCGCCGCTTCCCGTGCCGCGAAGGCCGGCCGTATGCCAGGTGTCGAGAAAGGCGACATCGCTCGCCGGGAACAGCATCATGCGGTGTTCGGGGATCTTCTCGGTGAGCATGCGCGGGGAGCCGTTCTCGTAGATCACGCAGCCGCCGCATAGCCATGTCGCGCTCTGGCCGTTGCTGTTCCACTTCCATTGGCCGGTTACGCGATAGCTGTCTCCCTCGACCGTTGCCTTGCCCATCGGCGCATATACGCCCGCAAAAACGAGGGACGGGTCTGGGAAGATGGCGCTGGCTTCATTGTTGTCGAGGTAGGCGCCGAAGGCGCCCGTCGTCGCGCTGATCATCACGCACCAGGCAGCGGATGCATCCGTGGCCGCCAGCGCTTCAATGGTCTCGACCACGGTTCGCGGCGTTGCCTCGAGACCTCCGTACAGGCGGGGGATGCAGAGGCGATAGAGTTGGGCATCACGGAAATGCGCCGAGAGGGAGCCGGGCAAGCGCCGCAAGCGCTCCATTTCCGGTCGGGCGGCGAGGATCTCCTCTTCCAGCGCGCGCGCGCGGTCGACGGGGGTGGTCATCCCTTCAGCCTCCAGAGGCCTGCAAGGTTGTTGCGCTGCATATCTGAGGAACCGCCGACGATGGGCATTCCCAGCAGATCGCGCACATTGCGGTCTATGTCATAGGCATCGGAGAGAGCATAGGCGCCCATGACCTGCTGGCATGCGAGCGCGATCTCGACGCCCGTATCGGCGATAAAGAGTTTCGCCATGGAGGTTTCCACACCGCACGGCTTTCCATCATTCGCGAGATGGGCGGCGTGATACAGCATGTGCCGGCAGGCTTCGAGTTTGGTGCGCGCGGTGACGAGACGGTGGGCGACAGCCTGATGGCCCGCAATTGCCTTGCCGAACTGTACGCGCTCCTGCGCGTAGTTCCACGCTTCATCGAGTGCGGCCTGCGCAAAGCCGAACGTGCAGGCAGCGACCTCGAGTTTCTCGACATCAAGCGCGCGGCCGGCAAGCATGCCCCACGCCTTGTTGAGCCTTTCGGGGCCGCCGACGATCGCCGAAAGCGGCACGCGGACATCGTCAAAATGAACATCGCTTGAGGCTGTATAGCGAAGGTTCACATGCTCGATCGGCGTCGTTGAAACGCCCTTTGACTTGCCTGGGATCAGCACGAAAGTCAGCGCTTCACGACGTGGCGCATCAGGAGCCGTGTTGATCAGGCAGTAGATGTAGTCCGCCCAGTCTGCGCCGGTGCACCAGCGCTTGGCCCCGTTGATGACCAGCGTATCGCCTTCGATGCGACCTCGCGTTTTGACGCTCGACAGGTCGCCGCCGACATCCGGTTCGGACAGGCCATAGGCGAACAGCAGCTCGCCCCGCGCAAGCTTTGGCAGGAGCTGCGCTTTCTGGTCGGCTGAGCCATTCTCCGACATGTTCATGCCGCCGTAGAAAGCGCAGTGAATGAAGGGACCGGCTAGAAACGGGCCTGCGCGCGACAGCTCTTCGATCACGGCGACGGCGGCGACGATATCCTGTCCGAGTCCGCCATGTTCTTGGGCGATGGTGAGGCCGCACAGGCCGAGGTCGCAGAGTTCGCGAAACAGGTCTCGTGGCCAATCATGAGCCTTGTCCCATGCGCGCCGCTTTTCGCGCGGTGCTTTCTCAGCAACGAAACGGCGTAGCTGGTTGCGGAGGGCGGCGACATGCTCCGGCTCGGGCAGGGTGTTGGCAATCATCATTCGCCCGTCAGGCTAGCAGGCCGCTTCTCGACGAAGGCAGCTACAGCCTCGCGCCGATCCGACAGCGAGTTCGAGAGGAGTTCATAAGCCATCGCCGCATCCAGGAGTTGCGCAGCGAGCGCACGTAGCGGGATGTTAGCGGCGGTCTTGGTCCACCTGACGGCCCATTTTGGATTGGCGAGGATCCTGTCGGCGATTTCGGCCACTTTCGCATCGAGATCCTTGTGCGGTACGACGTGATTGATGAGCCCCAGCGCCAGCGCCCGCTCGGCGGTGAGCATTTCGCCGGTCATCAACAATTCCTTGGCGCGTGCAAAGCCGATCAATTGCGGCCAGATGATTGCCCCGCCATCACCTGCAACAAGTCCCACCTTGACATGCGGATCGCCAACCTGCGCGAATTCAGATGCTATGATCACGTCGCACATCAGGGCGATTGTCGCGCCAAGTCCGGCGGCTGCGCCGTTCAGGCGGCAGAGGATGGGCTTCTCGAGATCGAGCAGGGAGGTGACGATCCGCTTGGCTTCCGGTCCCAGCGCGCGGAATGATGAGGGGTTCTCGATATGTGTCTTGAACCACGCCGTGTCGCCGCCAGCGCAGAAGGCGCGTCCGGCGCCGGTCAGAACGACAAGATCGCTGTCGGGATCATCCTGCGCGTCCAGAAAGATGCGCGACAGTTCGTGGTGCATCTGGCCATCCACTGCATTGACCGGGTTCGGTGCTGTCAAGGTCAGAGACAGAACCCGCCCTTTCCGTATCGTCTGGATGCGTTCGTATCGGGAGAAATCGGGCGTCATGGCGCTGGGTCTCAACCTGCTTCGGGGGCGATCTGGATAATGCGGCGCCCGAAGGCGCTCTCCGTGAAGAGATCGATGAACGCCTGGGGCGCTGTCTCCAGGCCGTGATACCTGTGTTCCCGCACCTTCATGTCGCCGCGCTCGATCATCGCGCCCAGCTCTTCCTGGGCTGCCGGGAAGGCCTTCAGGTCGTCGAAGACGACGAGGCCCTCCATGCGAAGTCGGCTGGCAATGAAGTAACGCGTGTTCGTGATGCCGGGGTGGCGGCCCGTCGTGGCGTTGTATTCCGCGAGCTGACCTGAAATCACGATCCTTCCTCCGGGTCTCAACAAGGGGATCACCTGATCGATCATGGCGTTTCCGACATTGTCGAAGAGCACGTCGTATCCGTCAGGGCTTGCCGCCTTCAGGTCTTCGACAAGGTCTGCCGTTGTCTTGTAGTCGATGATCGCGTCCACTGCGGCGCTACGGAGCCATGCTGCCTTCTCGGCGCCGCTGGCCGTGCCGACGACGCGCGAGGCGCCCAGGTTGCGGGCAAGCTGGGCCGCAGTCGCCCCGACCGGACCGGCAGCGGAGGTGACCAGAACGCGATCGCCCGGCTTCAGGGCGGCGACGCGCTTGAGGCCGAACCACGCCGTCATGCCGGGAACGCCAAGGACGCCGATCCAGTACGACAGCGGGAGCCGGCGATGGGGGATCTTCTGAATGTATCCGCGGCCGGGAAAGATGGCATGTTCGCACCAACCGCCGCCCGTCGCGACAACCTCGCCGACCGAGAAGCGGGGATTGGCGCTTTCAACGACTTCGCCGACTGCAAAGGCATCAATCGGATCGCCAACCCGCAGCGGCGGGGCATAGCTGGCGCCGGGGGAAAGTCGGGAGCGCGTCCCGGGGTCGGCCGAACAATACAGCGTACGGGTGAGCACCTGTCCTGCCTCAAGGGCAGGCAGGTCTATCTGTTCAAGCCGGAATGTCTCATCGGTTGGCAAGCCGGACGCCTGCGCGGCCAGCACGATACGCCTTGTGTGGACGGGGCGTTGGGTCATAACGCGTCTGCCTCGAGTCGATCAGGTTTCTCCTTGAACGCTGGACCCAAGCCGTAGCGATGTCCATTGGCCGCGCCATCAGAATGGGCGGTGCTGCTAGACTCGCGTAATCAGTCTCCGTGAGGGGCGGGCTCATTGGCTTTCGGGAAGCTCGAACGGCCCCGGGTCTGTTGCGCACGACACGCTTTCCCCACAGCGGTCATGCAGCATGTGGTTTGGCTCTACCCGCTGCTTGCGTGATGTCGAGGAGAAGCTTGCGCATCGCGGCGTCGATGCGAGCTGGGAGACAATCTGCGAGCGCGGGCCCCGTGATTACATTTTAGTGACCGGGCAATCCGCGCGCGCCCGGCGACGTAGAACCCGCATCGCTTAACCAGATCACGCGTCCTCGCCGCAGCCTGCTGGGCGACATGACGCCGTGGCAACCACAAGGTACAGAAATGATACGGGCAGTCCTCCTCTCTGCGACCGCGCTTGGCTTTGCTGCGTGCTCGCCTACCGCTACCGAAACGCCAGCCGTCCCCGCGCCGGCTGCAGCCCCCGCCGAAACTGCTCCCACCCCGCCGCCGGTCGAGGCCAAGGACATTGTCGATACTGCGATCGCGGCGGGCTCCTTCAAGACGCTTGTCGCAGCTGTGCAGGCCGCCGGACTCGAACAGACGCTGCGTGGAGCAGGTCCGTTCACCGTCTTCGCGCCGACCGACGAAGCCTTTGCAGCGCTTCCGGCTGGAACGCTCGAGAGCCTCCTCAAGCCAGAAAACAAGGAGAAACTGGCGGGGATCCTCACCTACCACGTGCTGTCGGGCAAGGTGATGTCCTCGGACGTCGCCGGCAAGACTGTTGAACCGGCCACGGTCCAGGGCGCGACGCTGAAGGCTGTGGGCTCAGCCGATGGCAGTGTCACGATCAACGACGCAAAAGTCGTGACTGCCGATATTGCCGCTTCCAACGGCGTGATCCACGTGATCGACAAGGTGATCATGCCGCCGGCCAAGTGATCGGCGCGGCCGGTCATTGTTCTGGCATCAGCGCAGTCCTCCGACCTGTGTTCATGCAAACTGAGCCGTCCGTGCATCAAGGCGCGGACGGCTCATCCATTCGAGCGGTAATGTCAGACCTACGCTAACCAGTCGCCGATAAGGTGGAGAGGTGCTGTCAGACACGCGCTGAGCTGTTTCTGCAGACGCAGCGGCTCTTGATCTGCGAGAGACCACAACGACGCCAATTTCTTGGAAGCGGATCCGTTTCCTTGAGACGCATGCAGCCGTCTGCAATTTGCTCAGAATCCAGCAGCATATGCTGAACTGCGGAGCGCCAATTTTTTTGCGCGCGTTCTGCGTCTTCCTGGAGCGGGCCGTCGGCGCGGGCCTGGCTGCGTTCACGAAGCCCCGGCAAGAGCTCCATCGACAAATCCAACAGCTCTGCCAGCCTTCAAAAACGACTATTATCGTCTTACTGATTGGCCTTGTTCCAGATCAGGTCTCACAAAGACGAAGGTGAAAGGCTGGTCTGTTCTTGAACTGAACTCAATTGGCGCCGACAATTGCAATTCAGCTTCGTTTCAGGCGGGTGGACTAGGAGGGAGCCTGCTTCGCGCCGGAGAGCATCGTGCACGTCCTGTTGGTTGAAGATGACGACGATCTTGCTGGGCGCTTGGAGCGCGGCCTGCGTCAGGCCGGTTGCATCGTGGAACGCGCCGCGGACGGCCATGACGGTCTCGAGCTCGCGCTGCAGCCGCAAATGGATGTGATTGTCCTGGATCTCGGCCTGCCAGGGCAGTCGGGCCTCGATGTCCTGCGTGAACTTCGAAGCCGGGGGAAGACGACCCCTGTCCTTGTGCTCACGGCGCGCGGAACGTGGGCCGACAAGGTGAGCGGATTGAACGAAGGCGCGGACGACTATCTCACAAAGCCGTTTCACATGCCCGAACTTGTCGCTCGCCTGAATGCCTTGCGCCGCCGGAGCGGCGGGCAAGCGTCCAATGTTCTTGTCTTCCAGGACCTGTCGCTCAATGCCGGGACCGGCGAAGTGCTCCGCAATGGCGAGCCGGTGGAGCTGACCGCCCTCGAACTCAAGATGCTTCGTTACTTCATGCGGCGGATCAGGCATGTGATCTCGCAAAGTGAGCTTATCGAACATCTGTACAACCTCGACGACATGCGTGATTCGAACACGATCGAGGTCTACGTCAGCCGTTTGCGCAGGAAGATCGGGTCGGAGAAGATCAAGACGATCCGCGGACTTGGCTACAGGTTTGGCTAGCCGATGCGTGCCCCCCAGTCACTCCGGGCGCGCCTTGTTCTGGCGTCCATCGTCTGGGCGGGGCTCGCCATGGTCGCCGCGTTCTTCCTCCTCTCGTCGATATTCCGGGGGCACGTAACGCGGCAGTTCTACGACGAATTGTCGGTTCACGTCGAAGAGCTCGAAAGACTGAATCTTCTTCATGGCGCACCTTCGGAAACCCTGCAGGCGCGGTTCAGCGATCCGCGCTATGATGTTCCGCTCTCTGGCTACTACTGGGAGGTAAGGACGCCTGCTGGCGTTCAGGCTGCCAGCGCATCGCTTGGGGGACGGAGCATCGGACCAATACCTGTAGACGAACGCCAGCCCGGCGACATGCATCCGCACAAGATTGCCGGGCCAACCGGGCCTTTGCTGCTGATGGAGCTTGTCTCGCCATCACGACACGGCGGACTTACCTATGTCGTGGGAACCGATGAACGTCATCTTGAGAAATCGGTTGGAGAATTCGACAGAACCCTGATCATCAGCCTTCTCGCTCTGGGCGTCGTGCTCGTCCTCTCCGTCCTGGGCTTTGTAACCTTTGGGCTCGCTCCCTTCACGGTACTCGCCAACGCGATGCGGCGCGTCCGCGGCGGGGAAGCGAGCAGCGTCGAAGGCAGCTATCCGTTGGAAGTTCAGCCGCTCGTCACCGAGCTCAATTCCCTGATCAAGGGCCAGCGCGAGTCGCTGCACAAGGCCCGCGCCCAGGCCGGAAATCTCGCCCACGGCCTCAAAGGTCCCCTTGCAATCATAGCAGATGAGGCCTTCCAGCTCGAGCAGAAGGGTGAAGACGCCGCCGCACGGGCAATAACCGAACAATGCCGCGCCGTGCAGGTCCATATTGATCACCATATCGCCAGGGCGCGCGCGCAAGCGATGGCGCGAACCCCAGGTACGCGTTCGGATGTCGGAGCGGTTTCGGCGGCGATTGCGGCAGCACTGTCACGGCTTCACGCCGGCAGCGGCGTCCGAATCGTCCGCAAGGTCGAGCCGGGTCTGTTCGTGGCGCTCGACGAGCAGGATCTGAATGAGTTGCTCGCAAACCTCGTCGACAACGCATTCAAATTTGCGACGGCGGCCATAACAATCGATGCGTTCGGTCTCGATGCGACAACTGCGACGATCATTATCAGTGATGATGGTCCGGGACTGCCCGCAGAAGCTCGGCAGCTGGTCTTCTCACCCGGTACGCGGCTGGATGAAACGAAGCCCGGAACGGGCCTTGGCCTCGCAATTGTACGCGATCTCGTGGAGCTTTATCGCGGCGAGATCGAACTCAGGGAATCGCCTTCTGGCGGCCTTCTGGTCGAGTTGAGGTTACCCAGAGCGGGTAACTGACGCATCGCATTCAGGTAGATTTCAGATTCGCGGGGAGACTGCCTTGAGAGGGGCCTAAATCCTGTTCGGTTGCATTCATGGAACTGGAGACGATTTCGGTCTTGCTGGCCCTCCCGCCAGATGAACTGTCGCCACACCTGCTGCGGGAACTGGGGGGGGCAGGGCTGAGGATCGAACATCTCGAAGATTTGACGCGACTTGGCGACCGGGTAATGGCCGGAGGCGACCACGTTGCGGCGATCGATGTCGTACTGCTCGACCGGCCGTGGTTTGAACATCTGGCGTCTTGGCGTCTCCAGGGAATGATCATGCCGGTGATCTTCATTCTTGCCCCTGATCATGATCTCGAACCTTCTCCCGAGCTCGTGCTGGGTCGATACGATTTTCTTGCCAAGCCGGTACGGGCCGGCGAACTCGCGGTTCGCGCAAGATCGGCGCATGCGCCCGAAGGTCGGACGGCGGCCGACACCCTTCAGCATGGCGACCTGATCCTTCGCCTAATTGCGAAGGAGGTCTTGATAGCGGGTGAGCCGGTCGAGCTGACCGCACTGGAGTTCAGAATGCTGAGATATTTCATGATGCGCCAGCGTCACGTGATCTCGCAAGCTGACCTGTCCACCCATCTCTATGCGCCGGACGAGCAACAAGGCTCAAACACGATTGAAGCCTATGTCAGCCGGCTTCGCCGCAAGATTGGCGCTTCGCGCATCAGGACGATCCGCGGGATGGGCTACCGGTTCGGATGAGCGGGCGGCAATATCCTGCGGACCCCTGAATTCTCGACTGCGTGGCGCGAACGGCTGTCGGAGCGTTACTGCCTTGTCGCAGGCATCAGCCCAAACCTGACGATACCGCGCGGCGCAGATGCAGAGAGATTTCTCGTGTTTGAGGCGATGGGGGCCTGGATTGTGCGCCAGATGTGCTTACGCTTCGCCGAACTTCGTGGTGCTGGCAATGCCAAGCGATCTCAGGAAATCGTTTGGGAGAATGCCGCCGGCGCAGACAATGACCTGGTCGTTGGGTATTTCGACAGGGCCGTCAGGTGAGTTGAGGCGGACCGCCGTATCGAGGATTTGCTGAACCTCCGATCTAAGCATCACTCGCAGTCTGCCTGAGGCAGCTGCTGCTTCAACTCGCGTCCGGTTCTTTCGCCGGGCCCGCTGAAAGGCATCTCCACGATAGGAAAGGTCGACGATCGCGTTGGTCTCTTCGGCAAGCGTTGCTGCAGCCTCAAGCGCGCTATCGCCGCCCCCGACGACCAGGACGCGCTTGCCGGTGAATTGCTGGGGGTCCGAGAGGCGATAGACCACCTTTGCCAGGTCCTCGCCCGCGACGCCGAGTTTTCGGGGCGTGCCTCTCCGGCCGACGGCGAGAAGCGCCGTCCGGATTCGGTACTCACCCTTGCTTGTGCGCGCCCTGAACCCTCCCGGCTCCTGGACAAGGCTTTCAAGACGCTCTTCATATGAGATGGCGACGCCCGCCTTTGCGCGCGCGGACGTCCAGAAAGCGAGCAGGGATTCTTTTGACACCTCGCGAAAATTCATGGCGCCGACAATTGGAAGCCTGACGGGTCGAGTCATCACCAGCTTGCCGCGTGGGAAATGCGCGACGGTTCCGCCGAACGATTCCTGTTCGATCGTGACATAGCGCAACCCCTTTTCCTTTGCAGCTAGGCTTGCGGCGAAGCCAGCAGGTCCTGCCCCCACGATAAGGACATCATGACGATCGTCGCGCCGTATGCCCGGTCGCTTCGCAATGGCGGCGATTGCTTGGACGCCTTGCTCGACCGCATTGCGAATGAGTCCCATCCCGCCAAGTTCTCCAGCGATATAAAGGCCTGGCACATTGGTTTCGAAATCAGGTGAAACCACTGGAAGCTCGACGCCCCGCGTCTGCGTGCCGAAGACAAGCGTGATGGCTTGCGTCGGGCAGGCCGCCGCGCAGGCGCCATGGCCAATGCACGCCGTTGGATCGATCAGCTGAGCCTTGCCATCGACAACGCCGATCACCGTCTTTTCAGGACAGGCGGAAACACAGGCGGCTGAGCCGCAGCACAGCGACAGGTCGATATGAGGATGGAGCGATGCCGGCTCCGTAAGGCCGGCTTCGAGCGATTCTTCCCAGATAGTTTGCGCCTTGCGGGACGACTTCCTTCGCGACCGCGCATAGATCACGAGACCAATCGCGAAGGGCAACAGGTATACCAGCGCCGCAACAATCGTATCCAAACTTTGCAGATCCTGTCTTCAGGTGGGTGGTAGAGCGAGCGATTCTTTCGAGGCCCGTTCAAGATCTGCGAGTGCTTTCTTGTCGCCGACGAAGGCCGCCCGGCCATCGGCAAGAGCCTGCAGCGCCAGCCCCTCCTGCCCAAGAACCCGCCGCGCCCGAATGAGCTTGGTCCAGCCCTCAAGGTCCTTCGGGTTCTCCTTGAGGCGGGCATCAAGGCGAGCCACCATGCCGTCGATCATCGCCTGCCGGTCGTCGACCGGCAGCTGGGCCGCCTGGGCCATGTCCTGGGCTGAAGGTCCGGAATTGCCAACCGTCTCGCCCAGTGACGTTCCACGTGGGGGAGGCAGCCGGTCTGCGATATCGATGTCGGCTGCTTGCGAGAGTTCGACAGCCCGGCCCCGGACCTCGTCAAACCAGGGTGCGTCGGCCTCGGCGCCCTTCAGCATCGCCAGCCAGTCATCGAGCGCCTGCTGGGCGTGGCCTTCCTGCTCCTTCTTCAGTCCGAGCAGGAAGCGCGCCCGGGCGTCTTTCGGGTCGAAGCGGATGGCGGCCTCAAGGGCTTGTGCGGCCTCAGCCGTCACGCGTCCGCCGGCCGCACGCGTCAAGGCCTCGCCATAGCCTGACTGTGTCTCCGCATCTTCAGGCGCGAGCTGGACGGCGCGGGCATAGGCTGCCGCCGCTCCGGCATAGTCGTCGGTGCGGAATTTGGACCATCCCAGCATGCGCCAGCCTTCGACATCAGCCGGTTGGGTCGTCAACCTGGCTTCAAGCTGGTCGATCATGTCAGAAACCGGCCCGACGCTGGTCGATGCGCCGGGCGTTGCGCCCGAAACCGTCTGGGTCAGCATCCCTCCTGTCGCCGCCGGCGATCCGGGAGATCCGACAACACTGTAGATCAGAGCTGAACCAATAGCGACCACCGCCGCCATTGTGATGAACATGGTGCGATCCGTCTGGGTCAACTCTGCCTCCCGGGTTGAAGCTGATCCTGCCTCCGCTGACAGGAGCCGTCGCCCGATTTCCGTCCTGGCCATGCGGCCGTCTTCATCCGAAATGAGCCCGCTGGCGCATTCGCGCTCGATTTCATCAAGCTGAGCGACGTAGATCGATGTGCTCGCGCCGCCGGCAAGGGTTCTGCGCCGCAAGACCGGCCATGCGATGAAGCCCACACCCGCAAGGACAATCAGCGTCAGCATAAGCCAGAGCATCAGTTGACCTTTTCGCTGCTGACGCGGCGCGCCAGTTCGACGGCTTCAGCTTCCGACAATGGCGCGGGCGTAAGCACGCGTCGTCTGGCCGGGCGCAGGAAGGCGAGCCAACCCCAAGCCGCCAGGAGGCTGAGCGCCACGGGGCCAAGCCAGAGCAACAGTGTGTCGATCTGGAAGGGCGGCCTCAGGAGCACGAAGTTGCCATAGCGGTCGCGCATGTAGTTCACGACCTGATCGGGGCTTTCGCCTGCCGCGACGCGCTCGCGGACGAGCCTGCGCATGTCGGCGGCCAACGGCGCCGCAGAGTCCTCAATCGACTGGTTCTGGCAGACCACGCAGCGCAGCGATTTACCGATGTCGCGAGCGACGATTTCAACCTGCGGGCTGAACTCGGCAGGCGCCTCGGACTGTGCGAGCGCGAGGGGTGAAACCAGCACCAACAGGCATAGCAGGACCGCTCTCATGCCGGTTCGGCCTCCAGCTTGCGAACGATCGGCAAGATCGTCCCGGCCCACACCTCAGGCGTGATCGGACCGACCTGCTTGTAGCGAATCCGCCCGCCACGATCGATGATGAACGTTTCAGGCGCCCCCGTAACGCCAAGATCAATCGCGAGCTTGCTGTCGGCATCCACGCCCGTCTTCTCGTAAGGGTTGCCGTGTCGCGATAGCCAGGCGGCGCCGGCCCCAGGTTCATCGCGCCAGTCCACGCCGTGCAGGGCGACGCGACCGGATTTTCCAATTTCCATCAACTCGGGGTGCTCAAGCATGCAGCTTGAACACCATGAGCCGAACACGTTCACCAGCGAGACCCGTCCTTTCAGGTCTGCGTTGACGAGGGGAGCGCTTTCCGGTGTCAGCGGGGCAAGCGCAAAGGTCGGCATGCTGCGGTCGATCATGGTCGAGGGCAGAGCGTGAGGATCGCGCGTCAGTCCGACCGCGAAAAAACCGGCAACTAGCGCAAGCAGCCCGACGGGGATGATTGCCATCCAGGGAGGCAGGGCTGAGCGCTCGGGAGCGGCGGTTGTTTGCGTGTTCTCGGTCATCCTGGATCCGTCAGGCTGGTGCGGTGGAAGCGGCGCGGACACGGTGCGGCGCGCCAACCCGGAAGCGCCGGTCGGAGAGGGAGATCAGACCTCCACCCGCCATCATCAATCCGCCCGCCCAGATCCACAGGGCCAACGGATGGTGATTGAGCCGCACCGAAAACGCACCGCTGTCGGTTTCCTCGCCAGCGGCGACATAGAGATTGTCGATCAGCCCCGGTCGTATCCCGGCTTCCGTGGTGATGGTGTCGCGCTCGGGATAGTAGCGCCGCTCGGTCGCTATCGTGCCGTCTGGCGCGCCATTGCGTGCGATGTCGAAGACAAGGCGCTGAGCTTCATAGTTTGGGCCCTGGACGACCTCCACGGTCTTCAACGTGTAGGTCCTGTCATCGAGCGTTGCGGTCTCGCCCGGCCTGAGGGGCGCCAGCGTTTCGGTTTCCCAGGCCGACATCGCCGTGATCCCGAACACGGCAATCGCAAATCCCAGATGTGCGCCCAGGAACCCCCAGGTGGCGCGGGGAAAGGCGCTTGCGAGAAAGACCGATTGTTTGAGCGTAACCTGGCCGACGCGCGTGCGAATGAGGCCCCATCTCACAAGGCTTGCGAGCAGGAACGCAGCGAAACCAAAGCCGAGGCCTCCAGGAATGCTCCGCCCGACAATGCCCGACGCAAGTCCGAATGTTGCGCCGATGAGAAGCGGCGCGGTAAGGGCGTTGCCTGTCGGTTTGATCGCGTCACTGCGCCAGCGCAGCATTGGGCCGAACGCCATCACAACGATGACGCAGAGCATGACCGGAGAGAAGGTGATGTCGAAGTAGGGCGGGCCGACAGAGATCTTGTCGCTGGTCAGTGCGTCGATGATCAGCGGGTAGAATGTTCCAAGGAAGACAATGCTGGTCGCAATCAACAGAAGGAGGTTGTTCGCAAGTATCGCCCCCTCGCGGCTCACCGGCGCAAAGTTCGGGGGCTGCTGCAAGCGCCCTGCGCGCACGGCGTAGATCGCCAGCGCGCCGCCGGAGGCTCCGAGCACCATCGCGAGAATGAAGATGCCCCTGGCGGGATCGACCGCAAATGCGTGAACGCTCGTAAGCACGCCTGAACGCACGAGGAATGTGCCGATCAGGCTCAGCGTGAAGGTGAGGATCGACAACAGCAGCGTCCAGTTGACGAGCGCGTGCCGGCGCTCGACGACGAGCGCTGAATGCAGAAGCGCCGTGCCGATCAGCCATGGCATGAACGAGGCGTTCTCGACCGGGTCCCAGTACCACCATCCGCCCCAACCGAGCTCGTAATATGCCCAGAGGCTGCCCATCGTGATGCCGATCGTGAGGAAGCACCAGGCGGCGAGGACCCACGGCCGCACCCATCGTGCCCAAGCGGCATCAACGCGACCCTCGATCAGAGCGGCGACAGAAAAGGAATAGGCAATCGAGAACCCGACATAGCCCAGATAAAGCATGGGCGGATGCGCTGCGAGCCCCGGATCCTGGAGGAGGGGATTGAAGCCCATGCCCTCCACCGGAGCCGGATTGAGGCGGGCGAAGGGATTGGAGGTGAAGATGATGAAGGCCAGAAAGGCGACCCCGATCAGGCCCTGCACGCCAAGTACGCGCGCCTTGAGCGTGACGGGGAGGTTGCGGCCGAAGATGGCGACTGCCGCGCCAAAGCCCGAGAGCACCAGCACCCAGAGCAGCATCGATCCTTCATGCTGGCCCCATGCCGCGGTAATCTTGTAGAAAAGCGGTTTCAGCGTGTGGGAGTTTGCAGCCACAACACGCAACGAGAAATCGGAGGTGGCGAAAGCGATCACCAGGCAGCCAAACGCAACAAGTATCAGGATGAACTGCCCAAGGGCTGCGGATGCGCCCGCACGCATCAAGGCGGGGCGATCCTTGGCGGCTCCCCACAGGGGGGCGCAGCCCTGAACGAGCGCCGTCATGAGCGCGACAATCAACGCAAACAGGCCAACTTCACTAATCAAGGCGAACCTGAACCGGAGCTGAAATAGAATTCGGAGGAGATAACACTATCAGAGAACTATTGGACCTGTATTGGTGAAAGCTCCATCCGTCGCAACATTATGTTTTCTTTCATCCTGCAAACGCTTTCCTGACACAGGCGCGCGTGCCATTGGATGACGTGCTGGGGAGCGCGCGCCACGCAGGGAGTAGCGAGTGCAGGTTCCTCAACGTTCGCAGCCAGGCGCGCGGGATCGTCGCGCATCCGAAACGCCAGCGCGCGCAATGCCCGCCGCACCGGTTGAAGCTGTGGCGATCGCCCGTGCGGCTGCTGGCGTCACGCACGCCCAGCGCAGCCGTTTTGAAGGCTGGGTCTTTCCGGTGTTTCTCGGAGCAATAGTCCTGGTCCTGTCCGCAGGGTGGGTGTTCCGCGATCAGATCGGAATCGAATCGAATTCGGACGCCGGTTATTGGCTCGGGGTTGCGGGCCTGAGCTGCGTTGGCCTTTTGCTCATCTATCCCCTGCGCAAGCGGGCGCCGGCCCTGGGCTTCATTGGCAGCGTCCCGGGCTGGTTTCACCTGCACATGTCCCTGGGACTTCTGGCGCCAACCCTCATTCTCTTCCACGCCGGATTTCGCACCGGATCAGTCAATGCGCTGATCGCCCTGGTTTCGATGCTCGTGGTGGCTGGAAGCGGCGTGCTTGGGCGCATGCTCTATGTCAGGATTCACCGCGGGTTGACCGGCAGGCGCGCCGAGGCCCGGACGATGGCGGCTGATGCGGCCGTGTTACGGCAGACCATGGTGAAGGATTTTGCCGAGGTTGCAAACATATCAGAGCGGCTCGAGGCGACCTTGCAGACCCCGTATGCCAACGTAGTCAGCGCATTTTTTTATGCGGTTTCAGCTTCTGGACGGATCTCGCGGGCGCAGGCCCGGATGCTCGCGGCCCTGAAGCGCGGCGCAAGCCAGGTATCCCTCTCGGGCGCCGCCGGGCGGATCGCTACAAAGCGCCTCAGGCGCGATGGCGCGGTCCTCGTGAAGACCTATTGCAAGACATTGCGGCAGGCCGCCTATCTCACCTTCTTTGAGCGCCTCTTTGCGCTTTGGCACATCATGCATCTGCCGCTGTTCTTCCTGATGCTGGTGGCTGCCATCATCCATGTCGTCGCCGTGCATCTCTACTGATGCGGATGCTCTGGCGTATTCGCATCCTCTTTCTGGGGCTCGCCCTGGTGGCGATTGCCGCGCTGGCTGGCCTCACAGGGACCAACGCGACAGCGCAGACGCCGTTTGAGCAGCTGGTCTCCCCCGGCAAGCTTTCCCAGCCGCATGAAAAGCAGGAGGCGACCTGCAATGCCTGCCATGAGTCTTTCAAGGGCGCTCAATCATCTAAGTGTCTCGACTGCCACAAAGACGTGAACATCGATGTCCGCAACAAGCGCGGCTTTCACGGGCGCTCGCCTGATGTTTGGGGGAAGGAGTGCAAATCCTGCCACACCGAACACCAGGGGAGGGATGCGAAGATCGTGAGGATCGAGCAGAAGTCCTTTGATCATCGTTTTACAGACATGCCGTTAGACGGCGGGCACCTGCGTGTGGATTGCACTGAGTGCCATAGCGCCGGCGTCAAATTCTCCAAGGCCCCTCTGGATTGCGTGGGCTGTCACAAGGCGGATGAGCCGCATAAGGGCAGCCTTGGAACGGCCTGCGCATCCTGTCACGTCGCCGTCGACTGGAAGACAATTCGGTTCGATCATGCCTCGACGCGTTTTGCGCTGAAGGGCGCGCACGCCAACACGGACTGTCTGGCCTGCCACGCAAACGAGGCCTGGAAGGGACTGGCGACGACGTGCGTTTCCTGCCACGCGAAAGACGATGCGCATAAGGGCAAGCTGGGCCGGGATTGCGCCGCCTGTCATACGGAACTGAAATGGTCGGTTGAAACGTTCAACCACGCACGCACCGGCTTCCCGCTGGCAGGAAGACACGCAGCGGTCCGATGTGAGACCTGTCATACGGCCGGGGTCAGCGCGCCCCTGCCGCGCGAGTGCAATGGCTGTCACGCAAAGGACGATGTTCATAAGGGCCGCAACGGGTCGGCCTGCGCAGACTGCCATGCTGCCAACAGCTGGACGGCGATCACGTTTGACCACAGGACGACAAGATTTCCGCTTCTGGGAGGGCATACGAAGGCTGGCTGCGAGACGTGCCACACGCGTCCCATCAAGGAGTGGAAGCCGCCGCTTTCATGCAACGGGTGCCATGTGGACGACGATAAGCACAAAGGGTTGCTGGGCCCCGATTGCCAAGACTGCCATGTCGAAACAACCTGGTCCAAGGTGCGTTTCGAGCATGACCGCGACACCAAGTTTTCCCTCAAGGGACGGCACTCGTTGATCGAATGTGCGGCTTGTCACAAGGCGCCAACGCCTGTGAAGGCGCCTCCCATAAACTGCATCGGCTGCCATCGGGATGATGATCCGCACAAGCGCCAGCTGGGCGATGGGTGCGGCCAATGCCACAATGAAACAAGCTGGAAGGAAAAGGTCCGGTTTGACCATGATCTGACGGAGTTTCCATTGCTTGGGAAACACGTGAAGGCGGCCTGCAAGGATTGTCATGCAACCCCGGCGTTCCTTGATGCGCAAACCGCCTGTGTGTCCTGCCATCAGAAGAAAGACGTTCATGCCGGGCGGTTCGGCGACAACTGCGCAAGCTGTCATAATCCGGTCGATTGGACGCGCTGGCGGTTCGACCACGACAGGCAAACGCAATATCCGCTGACCGGCAAGCACAAGAGCGTGGAGTGCGAGGGCTGTCACAAGACGGCCGTGAAAGGTGAAATCTCTCTCTCGACCCGCTGCGTTAGCTGTCATGCGGCCGACGACAAGCATCGTGGAAGTTTTGGCACGAGTTGTGAGCGCTGCCATACGACGGAAGCCTTCTGGGCTGTCGACGTCCAGCGCTAGGAGCGGCGAACGCCGTCGCCGTCCAGGTGGTGTTCGTCAGATGAAAATGTGGCGAGCCTGAATGCAAGCTGAACTATAACTGAAGTCACACTTAAAGTATCAGCCGCGGAACAAATATAGTCGCGAAATAATAACTCATTAAATTTTGTTACCTCCATTGTGCGTTGAAGAGGTTCGATGACAGCTTCGAGATCAGGGTGATTGGGCGGCTGTCAGTCGGAAACGGGGACGATTTTTTTGGCCGGCCGCACTTGCCTGATGGAGAGGAGACTTCACTCCGCCCCGGAATGGGTGCGGAGCCTTTTTCTCGCTCTGGCGCTCGCGGTTGTCGCCGGCCTCGGCAGCCCCATCGCTCTTGCACAGCCAGTTTCGAAGAGCTTCGATCACCTTTCGACTGGCTTCGCGCTGGACGGCGCCCACAGGGCGCTGGGATGTGAGAGCTGCCATACGGGGGGTAGCTTCAAGGGTCTGCCCAAGCGGTGCGCGGATTGTCACAACAACACGATTGCGCCGGGCAAGCCCTTCGGGCACGTGCAGACAACCGCCAACTGCGACAGTTGCCATGTGACCACAAGCTGGACGCGGGTGAGGTACGACCACACGGTCGTCTCCGGCCCCTGCGTCACCTGCCACAACAACGCGCAGGCCCAGGGCAAGCCCGCCAGCCACATCAAGACCAGCGCGACATGCGATACGTGCCACGTCACGTCGAACTGGACCTCCGTGAGGTTCGACCATTCGAGCGTGACAGGCTCTTGCGCGAGCTGTCATGACGGCACAGGCGCCACCGGCAAGCCCGCAAATCACGTCGCGACCACTGCGGGGTGCGATACCTGCCACAGCACGTCCAATTGGACATCGGTCCGGTTCGACCACAGTTCTGTCACCGGCTCGTGCGCCAGCTGCCACAACGGGACGCAGGCAATGGGCAAGCCCGCCAAGCACGTCACGACGTCCGCGGCCTGCGACAGCTGTCACGTAACCTCCAGCTGGACTTCGGTCCGGTTCGACCACTCTGCTGTAACCGGCTCCTGTTCGAGCTGCCATAACGGCGCCACTGCCAGAGGAAAGCCGGCCAACCACGTTATGACGTCCGCGGCCTGCGACAGCTGCCACGTGACCACGAGCTGGACGTCCGTCCGCTTCGATCATTCTGCAGTCAGCGGTTCGTGTTCCAGCTGCCACAACGGGACGCAGGCGATGGGCAAGCCGGCGAACCACATCGCCACGACGGCCGCCTGCGACAGCTGCCATGTGACCACGAGCTGGACGTCCGTCCGCTTCGATCACTCAGCTGTCTCAGGTTCTTGCGCGACCTGCCACAATGGCACGAGCGCCACGGGCAAGCCAGCCAATCACATTGCAACCTCGTCCGGCTGCGATAGTTGCCATGTGACGACGAGCTGGACCTCGGTGCGTTTCGACCACTCCGCCGTCTCAGGCGCTTGCGCGAGCTGTCATAATGGCGCGAGCGCGACAGGCAAGCCAGCCATGCACATCGCGTCGACCAATACGTGCGATGACTGCCACATAACAACCAGCTGGACGAGCGTGCGGGTGGATCACACCGCAGTCAGCGGAACCTGCACGTCCTGCCACAATGGAACAAGCGCCACCGGCAAGCCGGCCAACCACATAACCACGAGTGCACAGTGCGGCGACTGCCATACAACGCTCGCCTGGATCCCCGCCCACTTCGACCATGCCGCCGTGACCGGATCGTGTTCGACCTGCCACAATGGCACGAGCGCCACCGGCAAGCCGGCAACCCATTTCCAGACTGTCCTGCAATGCGACGAGTGCCACAATACGACCAGCTGGACGACAATTCGCTACGTCCACACCGGGGCAGGGTATCCTGGCGCGCATCGCAGGGCGCTTGACTGCACGGATTGCCACAAGACGAATGCAACCCAGGTGTCTTGGCCCAACGCGGCTTATCAGCCCGATTGCGCCGCCTGCCATGCAAACGATTTCCGTCCGGATCCCCACAAGAAATACGAAAGCCCGACAACGGTCCGCTACACGGTGTCAGAGCTACGGGACTGCACAGGCGCCTGCCACATCTACACCGACAGCACGATGACGACGATCAAGACGCGTCGCAATTCGCATCACCGCGTCTCCGACAGCGGATTTGACTAGATCCCGCCCAAAGGGCCACCGGGTCGAAACCGAGCCGGAACAACAAGCAGAAGCTGGGGAGCAACCAACGCCTCGACCAACGTCCGGATCTTTCCGGGCGGGTCGAAGGCGCAAGAGAGAGATCTTATGACGATCAGGAATCCAAGGCGTGCAGAACACCGGGCCCTGTGGCCGGAGGCCGTGGATGAAATGCTGGCCAGCGCCAGGGTTGCGCGGGTGCGTTTCCTTCTCACAGGGGGTCTCGTTGCTTCGATTGCCTCGCAAATGTCGCCTGCGGCCTACGCCCAGACGGTCTCCGATCGCTACCTGTCGAGCGTGGCCGCCCAGGAAAACGGAGCCTGTGCTACGGTCAACATCGAGTTCAACGTTCCGATCCGCTATACGTCCCACTTTCCCGATCGGAGCGGCCGCGAACTGCGCATCGGTGTCCAGCCGTTGAATTTCAACAGGTCATCTCTCTCCACTGCGCTCGCTGCTGAAAGCGTTCGCCCGCCGGCAAGCGCGGTCGCCGGCATCCAGCGCATCACCTACGATGTTTCCGATCCGGCAGGCCCGACCCTCGTGATTCAGTTCGATCATGACGCGACCTGGCAGGTTGAAGCGGATAAGCGCATCACGCGCCTGGTGGTTACGGTATCGAACGGCAAGGGTTGCCAGCCGGGTGCTGCGTCGCGGGGCGCCAACCCCATTCTGTCGGTGACCCAGACCCTGCCGGACAAGCTCGATGCATCAGGCAATTATGCAATCAACCTGTCCTCCAATCGCGGCAAGGAGATCGACCCCGCGGCAATCAAGCAGCTACAGGCGTTCCGCGATTATGCCGCCTATGCCTATGCGGTGGAGGAAAACGGGACACAATGGGCGCGCCTTCGGCTGGGAATGTTCCAGACCCGCGCCGAAGCTGAAAAAGTGCTTGCAACGATCCTTGGCGATTATCCTGACGCATGGATTGCTCGGATCGACCGAACAGAGCGCGAGACCGTCTATCAGGCCTGGTTGGCCGCCCGCGGCGAAGCCGCTGCGCAAGCTGGCCCGTTGCCTGTCAATCCCGAAGCAGATGCGCTGCTGAAGCAACTTCGCGACACGCTGAGCGCAGGCGACAATGCTTCCGCGATCAAGCTGGCCGAGCGCATTCTTGGGATGCCGGAGAATGCCGCAAGCCCCGATGCACAGGAATTGCTGGGGCTTGCGCGCGAACGCAACGGACAACTTGCCCACGCCAAGGCCGAATATGAGACGTTCCTGCAACGCTATCCCACGCATGAAGGGGCCGAGCGCGTACGTCAGAGACTTTCGGCGCTGCTTGGCGAGGAGCCGGCTCCGCCACCGAAGGAGAAGGGCGCCACAGGCAAGGGCGCGACGAAGGGCACGGGAGATGTCCGTGGGGAAGCCTCCGGAAGTCTGTCAGTGCTCTACCAGCGCGATGAAAGCGGCTTCATTTTCGAGAATGTCCCAATTGTCGGGGGCCCGGAAGTCAATCCCGATCCGATCGAGGAAAACCGCGTCAACCTCAACGAAGTTCTCTACGGGGCTGATGTGAACCTCTCGCTTGGCAATGACCGGGTGGAGGGCGTCTTCCGCTTCTCGGGAATCTATCGGGATGATCTTCGCGCCGGCCTGCCGCGTGATGAAGGGGCCATCAGCACGCTATATCTGGACGTCTCCGATCGCGAATGGAATACGTCGATGCGGCTCGGCCGTCAGACGCGGAATACAGGCGGCGTCTTTGGACGCTTCGATGGAGGCCTGTTGAGTTTTCAGGCGACAGACAGCATCAAGCTCAATCTGGTTGCCGGGTTTCCTGTTCAGTCCTCGCGCGATCTGGAGATCAAGTCGGACAGGGTATTCTACGGGGGCAGCGTCGACCTTTCGGTTGTTCCCGACGCTCTCGATACGACCTTCTATTACATCGATCAGACTTATGGTGGGTTGATCGACCGAAAGGCCGCAGGCTTCGAGTTCAGATATTTTGACACCCATCGTAGCGCCTATGGAGTCTATGACTACGATGTGCATTTCAACCAGGTGAACCTCGCGCTACTCAACGCCTCAACCCAGCTCGACGATGATTCCAGCATCTCGCTCGCGATCGACTACCGGCGTTCGCCCTTGCTCGCCACGCAGAACGCGATAATCGGGCAGGGGGTTCTTGATCCGAACGATTTGCTGCTGACGCACACCGAGGACGAAATCTACCAGTTCGCTCAGGACAGGAGCGCCTATGCGCGGTCTGCCTCCGTCAGCTATTCGCGCACGCTGATGAAGAACCTGCAGCTCAACGCCGACATCATCGCAACTAACGTTTCCGGCACAAAGGCCTCAGGCGGGGTGGATGCGCAGCCCGGGACCGGCACCGAATACTATTATTCTGGGCAGCTCGTCGCATCCGATGTGTTTTCGGAGGGCGCGATCTTCATCGCTGGCTTGAGATATGCCGATCTCCAGCTCATCGATCAGTACACGGTCCAGCTCAATGGTCGCTATCCGCTGATGCAGGACCTGCGCCTCAACACCAAGTTGCGATTGGATCAACGCCAGCGAAAGGACGGGTCTACTGACGAGGTCTCCGCAAGGGGATCACTTGCGCTCACCTACAATATGGGGCGCATGACCCACTTCGATTTCGAAATCGGCGGCCAATACTCGGACAACAGTAATCCCCTCGTGGTGACCAAGGAACAGGGCGTGTTCGGCAGCTTTGGCATCCGGCAGGATTTCTAGGCGCGTTCCGGCGGGCGAGGTCTTCAAGGACGGAGGGGCAGGACCTGCGTGCGGTGTTCCGCGAGCGGGTCTCTCGGCTCGGGTTGAGGGCGGGGTGGGACCACAAGTGACACGCTTTGGTCTGAGTGACGGCGGTCCGACGCACCAACCTGATGTGTTCTTAATGCCGCGGACCAGCGCGCTCACTCACTCCCTTGTGTCGCTTCGGCCGGTTCTGCTTCCGTCTCAGGGCGGAGCCTCGCCATGGCGGCAGTTGTTGCAGTCACCTTCATTCTCGTCGCGTTTGCAGCGCCGGGCGCCGTCGTCGCCTGATGGTTGCCGGATGCGATCATGCGCCGGCCGAAGATTCCGGTCGCCGCAATCGGCAAGATCGACAAGCGAAAGCTCCGTGCCGATTTTGGGTAACTCGAAATGAGGCAGTTGTCGCTACGGCAGCAAAGTCGAGGGCAATTTTGGGTAGGCGCCTGCTCTGCAGTATTGAAATCAGAGCCAAAGACCAAAGAGGTGAGTAGGCCATAGAATTTACTCGGCGGGCATTCGATCCTAAACTGTCAAGAGTTTTTGAAGGCATGCGCAGCCTGCTGATCTCGACACAGATGGCGGCGCGCTGCCACCAAGACCTGACATGCACCGTGCCTGGGGACTGGCCGGGAGTGAAAGCGAGGCGCTGATGCGGTCGACCATGAGCGTCGTCATCAAGGCGGCAAGGGCAGGCAGCGTGGCAATCTGCGTTCTCGTCACAGCGGGATCCGCGATCGGGCAGGACCAGCCGCAAACCTCGCACCCCAGGGATTTCACCGGCGCCTGGACGAACGCCAATCTCACGCCGGTCAGCCGTCCGCGAGGCGTCGACAAGCTGGAGGTCACGCTTGAAGAAGCGCGGGACATGGCGACGAACAGCACTATCCTCGGCTTCAAGCGCGATCCGAATGATTATGTCGACAAGGTCGACCCGAATGCTCCGGCGCCCGCGAAAGGCTCAACCGATTTTGGCGTGAAGGGCTATAATTCCTTCTGGCTCGCCACCGGCGACAGCCTCGCACGGGTCAAAGGCACGTACCGCACATCCAACATCGTCGATCCGCCGAACGGGCAAATTCCGTGGAACCCGGATCGCCCGCGCGGATCGCGCCCTGCCGGCGGCAATTTCGTCACGGGCGCCGGTCTCTATGATGGGCCCGAATATCTCGGCATAGCCGAACGCTGCCTGCTTGCTTTCAGCGGCGCCTCCGGTCCTGGCATGTTCACGCCGATCTACAACAACAATTACCAGTTCGTGCTGACGAAGGACTATCTCGTCGTCCAGCCGGAGATGGTGCACGACGCGCGCATCATTCAGATCTACGCGAACGCAGACGAAGCGCGCGCCCATCACAGGCCCGATGCGATCAAGCAGTGGATGGGCGACAGCGTCGGCTGGTGGGAGGGCGACACGCTGGTTGCGGAGTCCATCAATCTCCATCCGATCCAAGCCGTGCAGGGACAGATACCGCTCTCGCCCACGGGCAGGATTACCGAGCGTTTCCAGCGCTGGGCGGATGATGAGATCTTCTATTCGTTCACGGTTGAAGACCGGGTGAACTATGTGAAGCCGTGGACGGTCGAGAACAGTTTTCGTCCGCAGTCGCGCGTGTACGAATACGCCTGCCACGAAGGAAACTACGCGATGCCTGGCATCCTGATCGGCGCTCGCAAGCTCGAGCGCGACAAGGCGGCCACGGTCGCGGTGAAGAAATAACAGCGATGCTGCTCTGCCTGACAGCGCGAGGATAATGGGAGGACGATCATGCCGCTTTCCAGAAAGAACACCGCCAGGTTCGCGGTCGCCATAGCAGCTCTCGTTGTCGCTGGCTCGCTGAGCCCGATGACGGCGGCGCCGACGCCGCCAGCCACAGCCCAGCGCGTCGATGATTTCCAGCTGTCGGACCAGGACTATATTGGTCGCCGCCTCTACAAGATGCGCGACGCCGCGGCGATCGTGCTGATCAGCTACGCCGCCAGTGATAAGACGGTCCGCGCCGACGCCGCGACCTACATGGCGCTCAAGGCCAGCTATGCCGCGAAGGGCGTCGAGTTCCTGATGATCGACTCCGTTCCTGGGGAAACCCGCGAGACGGTAAAATCGTCCGCGAAGGCCGCCGGCATCGATATCCCGATCCTCTTCGACTACGAGCAGCTTGTCGGCGAAAGCCTCGAACTCACGCGCGCTGCAGAGCTGATCATCGTCAATCCGAAGAACTGGAACATCGTCTTCCGAGGTCCTGCCGGATCGGCATCGACCAAGCGCGCGCTCGACGCACTACTCGAAAGCAAACCTGTCTCGCTGACTGCTGAAGCGCCGCGCGGCGGTGTTATCGACTTCCCACACAAGGCTGCGGTGACGAAGGCCGAAATCTCCTATGCCAAGGATGTCGCCCCGATCATTCAAGAGAAGTGCGTCACCTGCCACCAGTCAGGCGGCCTGGGGCCCATGCCGCTGACGACTTATGAGTCAATCAAGTCGTTCTCGCCGATGATCCGCGAGGCGCTGCGCACACACCGCATGCCGCCATTCCAGCCGGACGTAACCGTAGGGCACTGGGCGCCGAATGAGGGGCTCTCGTCCGAACAGCTTCGCACAGTCGTGCACTGGATCGAGGCCGGTGCACCACGTGGCGTCGGCGAAGACCCGCTTGCGAATATTACCTTCCGGGCGCCAGAATGGCCGCTTGGCAAACCCGATATTGTCCTTGATCTGCCGATCGTGGATGTCCCGGCCACCGGCGTCCTGCCATATCAGAAGCCCGTCATCGACACCGGCATGACCGAAGGTCGCTGGATGAAGGCAAGCGCGTTCCAGGTTACCGACCGCCGCGTCCTGCACCATGTCACTACCGGCCTGCGGGCGCCAAACGACGATGGCGTCCACGTCGCCCTTTCCGAAGCTCGCGCCGGCATTGGCGGGCAGGGCCCGGGGCGCACGATCAATCTCACGCCGCCTGACATGGGCATCTGGATTCCTGCAGGCTCGAAGATCGCGTTCGAGACGCACTACACCCCCTACGGCAAGGCGACGACAGAGAAGACGAAGATGGGGCTCTACTTCTATCCCAAGGGGCAGGAGCCGAAATATCCGATGCGGGTCCACGGCCTCTACGACATGGGAATCACCATTCCTGCTGGCGCCGAGTGGCATCCCGAGATCGCCTACGAGGACATACCCAAGGACATGCTCCTCTATGGTCTGACGCCGCACGCCCACGTGCGTGGCGCCTCCACGCAGGTCTCGGTCATCTTCCCCGATGGTCGCGAACAAGTCGTTCTCGCCGTGCCGAAATACCAGTTCGACTGGCAGTGCGAGTACTATCTTGAGGAACCCATTCTGGTTCCTGCCGGCTCGCGCATCATCAATCGCTGGATCTATGACAACTCGACGCGCAACTTCGATAACCCGGCGCCTGAGACGCAGGTGATCTTCGGTGAGCAGTCGTGGGAGGAAATGCTGACCTTCTTCATCCACTACCGCTGGGTCGGCGAAACGATTGCAGAACCGCGCGACGACTACGACGGCATCCTGCAGCAGGGTCATACGATGGGCGTGTTGGATGACAACATGGACGGTAAGCTTCAACTCACTGAATTGCGGGGCAAGCAGGGAGACTGGCTGAAAGCTAGACTCGCTACATTGGACGCCAATGGTGACAGCGTTCTGGACAAGGAGGAGCTTGCAGCGGCGGGTCGGCGCGCCAGCGCAGGATAATAGCGGGCAGCGTGCCGGGCCGGTCCATGCTGCGGAAACCCTCGTTCCATCGTATGATCGCTGTTCGGTCCGCGCCAACAGTTTGCCGGATCTCGACGACCGAACGTGCAACGTCTTCAGGCGAGGGGCGCCGCCTCCCGACTCGTATTGACGGCGATCAAAGGATTGTCGCGCCAACATGACGGTACGACCATGAGCGCTTCCTTCTTCAGTGACGACGACCGCGATCGTAACCTGAAGCGCAAACGTCTGCTCAGCGAGCGAGATTGAGCTCCTCATTGCGGTGGGGTGATTGGGTCGCGTCGGCCGGTTCTTGTCGGTTGCGAGGAAATCGGCCGCTGTCCTGACGACGCCGCGAAAAATTAAGGCTCTGGTAACATTGAAGAAACGCCTGGTTGGCCGGGCTTGTACCCAGGTTGCTCAGTGGAGGACATGGATATGAGGAGCGCCTTCGACTTCACCCCCTATCGCCAGTCCTGGATTGGCTACGACCATCTCTTTGATCTGCTGGAAAATGCGCGGCAGAACGAAACCAGCGATTTTCCGTCCTTCGATCTCGAGCAGAATGGGAATAACGCCTATCGGCTCAGACTAGCGGTTGCCGGTTTCCGGCAGGAAGATCTCGACATCACGACCAGCTCAAATCTGCTCGTCGTCTCTGGCCGCATTGAGCACGCTGAACGCAAGTGGCTCTATCGCGGCATCTCGAGCGCAAATTTTGAACGTCAGTTCCAGTTGGCTGACTATGTCGTCGTGACGGGCGCGCAGCTCATGAACGGCGTGCTTGAGATCGACCTCGAGCGTCAGATTCCAGATGAGATCAAACCTCGCAAGATCGAGATCGCGGCGGAATCGCGTCGCGCCGATAACCGTGAGCCGAAGCGGCGCACACGCGGCCAGACGTCCCCCAAGGTCGAAAAGCCGTCGAATGATGATGCAGCTGAGGGCGACACCAACAGCGCCATGAACTCCAAGATGCGAGAGAGAACTCTTACCGGCGCTTGGTAGGGTGATCGACAAACTGGCGGACGCTGCGTCACCCGCAAGCGTTTAAGCAGCCATGATGCAGCCTGTCCTTGGTAATGAAACGATACCTGCGTAGGGCGCCATCAGACCAATGCTGCCGGGACTGTCGAGTAGCCAGGCAATGTGAATCTTTCTGGGCCGAGCGGTCAGGCCGCCCCGGGGCGCTCGCGCCCCGGAGGCGACTAGGCGAGCCTGCGCATGGCGCGCATGTCGGGAAGACTGCTTCCGGCCGTGTCAATGCCGAGCGCGTGAGCGATGCCGGCATAGGTCTCCGCTTCTGTCATGTGTCGGCCAGGCTGCGGGGCGCCCGTCGTCGGATCGAACCCGTAAGTCAGCAACGTGGCCGGATCGACGCCGCCAAGAACGCGACCGCCATTGGCGAAGGGGGACACGATCAGCGACCCGTTGTTGAGGTCATGTCCTGAACCAAAGGTCATGGCGTTGTCAGGGCGGCGCCGCGTGCGGCCGAATTCGGTTGCAAAGTAGATCATTGACCGGTCCCAGTAGCTTTGTCCTTCGCGGAATTCCTCCGATTGCAGCAGACCGATCAGCCGGTCGGCAATCGACAGCTGTCGGTTCCACATCAGGGCCTGGACTTCACGGTTGGCCTGGTGGGAAAAATCGAAGGAGATGGGCGGGTTGACGATATCTCCTTCCCCGAGACCGCCTTCCCCGAGCTTGACGCCCTTCTTGAAGACAGCCCCGCCCTCGGGCCCGATCGTTACCGTCACCGAGACCCCATAACGCAACAGCATGAAGGCGAGGGCCGCCTGAGCCTCAAGGGGGTCGAACTCATAGTTCGGGAAGGCCTCACGGACCTTCTGACCCAGTTCAGAACCTTTGAGACCATGCGCCGAAAGCGGCATCTGCTCGGAGTCCGGAAACAGCATCAGCTTGGTGATGAGGTCGGCCGCTTCGACGCCACGCAGCGCATCGCCGCGAATGGACGTCCAGTGCTTGATCCGCTTGGCGGTGCTGAAGGTGCGGTAGAAGTCCGAATTGGGATCGAGTTGTTCATTGCGGAATTTGCGGGCCTGATCGAACAGCTTGCGCTGCGGCGCCCCGTCAACGCCCTTATAGCCGTCGAGTGATAGCGGCCACAGATTGGGCGTGGGCGCTCGCTCGCCATATGCGTATGTCGGCAGCGTCGCGTCGGTTCCGCGCTCGGTGAAACCTGTCCCGTTGACGAGATGAACGTTCGGTATGGCGTAGCCCGCTCCGTATGTCAGCGCGACCGCTTCCTGCAGCGTGCGGCCCTTCCAGGCGGCATTGCCGTTGATCGAGCGTTGCTGGGCGACGAAGTGGTTCACGCTGGTGCACGTGTGAGTGATCACCATCATGTCGTTCATGTGCTTGCGCACGAAGTTGGACTGATTGGCGGTGAACGAGGCAGGGATTGCGCCGATCGACTTGGACTTCATGTCGATGGCGCGGAACTCGCCGATCGTCTGCACCATACTGTCCGGATAGGCGTTGAGGGCAGCGGGGTTCGGGATCTCGGATTCGCGCCGCGCCAGGAAGGAATCAACCTGGTTGGCGCCGCCGAACGAACTGAGGACGATCAGGAAGCGAGGGTTTTTCGCACGTTCGATCATCGCTTCCTGGGCAAAGGCATCCTGCGGAAGGCGCGAGGCGAGGACAGCGCCAGCGGCGCCCAGGGATGCGTTGCGAAGGAATGTCCGGCGTGACTGATTGTTGGTCATGATTGGTTTTCCGGCATCAATAGAAAATGGCTTCAAGGGAGGAGGCGACGGCAAAGCAACTCAGCGTCACCCAGTCTGCTGCGGCATCGAGGCTGTTGGCTGGCCTTCCATCGCGCACCTGCGGGTAGAAGTCCGCCAGACCCAGAATCTCCTTCTCGCTCGGCGAGCGCATCAGCACCGCGCCGTAAATCCTGTCCGCTGTTTGGCGCATCCATTTTGGGTCAGGCGACTTTGCGCGCCCGTCCTTTCCGAATGCCCCGGTTGCAAACAGTACGGCTTCGACGGGTTTTTCGCGATCCATCTTCACGCGGCTGGTGCAGACATGAAGCGCAACGCGATCAAGGGCGATCGGCGAGGTCAGCGCTGCATTCTCGATCGGCTCGTTGACGAGAAGATCGGGCGCCTGCACGCCGCCAAGGACGATCCTGAAGGCGTCGGAGACGCAGTCATACTGGCCGAGCTCCTTGCACATCTCCGCGCGCGGCATGTTGAGATTTGCCGAGAGGTCGCGCAGGTAGCGCTCGCCGTCCTTGAATTTGACGCGCGGGTCAGTTGAAGCAACCGGCGCAGGCGCAGCCGCGCTGGGTTGTTGAGGCGTGGAGGCAGGCCCGCTTGCGCAGGCCGTGGCCGCAAGTGTTGCCAGGATCAGGCACAGATGTCTTGGACGTGTCATGCGCGCCTCCTACGGCCGGCCATAGGCATTGGTGAGGACGAGATCGTGCAGCATGCGTTCGATCCGGTAATTGTAGGTGGTAGGCGATTTGAGCCCGCGCCACAGGCGCGCGAACTCGCCCTGGTCATTGACCTCTGGCTCGCGGCCGATCAGCAGCTTCCAGTAATCGCCCGTCGATTTGATCGCAAATGCGTCACTGTTGGCGGCAACCTCAGCCCACTCTCGCAGGTCCTTGACCGGCTGGCCGAGGATCACGCCTCCGGCTGGCGCCTCGGCGACCTTTGGACCGTCCACCCGGACATAGTCCTTGAGCCGGTTGGCGTCATAGGTGTAGCCGCCGCTGATCCCATTGTAGCGTGAGAACGGATAGGCCAGCGGATCGAGGGTCGCGTGACAGACGGCGCACTGAGGTTGGCCCACGCCCTTGATATCGTAGTCGGCCGGTTCGTGATCGACCGTGTTGAGGCCCTGCATCTTGGCGATGTCATACCCAAGATAGGCGCGATAGGCCTGCGCAGCCGTGGTGCGCGGGATCGACGTGAACATCGTATGGACTGCCGAGAACCAGCGCGTCGTGATCATGCCGGCGCGCTTATCCGCCGGCACAGGCTGTTTGGTGCCGCGGGGCCGCTGGGCAAGTTCACTTTCGCTGATCTGCTCAAGCCTGACCGGATCCGGCGACGTGCGCTTCACGAAGTACTGTGCGAGAAGAAGATCGCGCACGTCATGATCGTCGCTATTGGCCCACGTGAAGAGATTGTAGTCATCGTCATAATCGCCGAGCGGCACCGGTCCGGCGTTCTCGCCTGACTTTACCGCATGGGCGGGTCGAATCTTGGCGTTGGCGATGTTCCAGACGACGCCGTCCTGGCCGAGCCAATAGGTGGAATCAAGACACTTATCGAGCGCCGCGCCGATCCGTGCGATCTTGTCATCGCGTGAGGCGAGGCTCGCGAACGCGGCGGTTTCTGCGCGTGTCGGCGAGCGTCCGCAGAAGTCGAGATGGACCTTCCTGTAGGCATAGGCGGCATCATACTCGCAGACATTCCACTTGGCCCCCGCCGCGCGCGCCTTGTCATCGTCGCCGCAGGCAAGCTGACGTGGAATGCTCGAAGCATCCGCTGTCTGGGTCCCGGCCATGATCTCGACAATGTTCGAGAAACCGTCCCCGTCGGCGTCGGCGTCTTCCACGGCTTTCAGAGCTGCGGGCAGGTTCTTGACGAACTCATCGTCGCTCAAAGGCCGCGGCGCTCCGGGGGCCAGCTTTTCGGAAATCTGCGCGCCAAAGGCGTTCTTCGCCGGCGGCGTCGTATGGCAGGTGGTGCAGTCAGCAAACCCTGTGTTGCAGGCCTTCGCTTCCGGATAGGCGTGGCAGAAGGCCATGGGGGCCGGCGGCTTGGCGGACGCAGGCGGGCTGATGGGAGCTCCGGGAATGACGGTCGCCCCAGCTATGCTGATCAGTCCGGCTGAGGCGAGAACAAGCAGGAAGCGATTGCGATGTGTGGGCCTGTTCATGACGGGAAGCTCTCTTCGCTGGGCGCGTGCAACACGGTCTTTTCTCCTTGGTCTCTTACCCGGCGCGCACCGCGCCAGCGTTGGTCGAGACGGCCTGACACCGTCTATCACTTGGATGGACGGCCAGGGCATGACGTTTGATCGGGATCAAACCCACGCCCTTGTGAAGCCGCCTTTCGTGAAGGCAGGCAGCCCAGGCTGCGTCGCTGGAGACGCGGGATCGCGCCGGGTCTTGGAATCGGGACCCAGGAAGCTTACCCACGCCTGGGCTGCCGCCTCGCCCGACGTCCCTCAGAAGACGTGCGGGCAAGCTCGCCATCTAGAACCTCCTGAATTGGGTCTGCGGGCTGAAGACAGCCGAGACGGCGACATGCGCGGGATGATCGCCCCATTGGCGTTGGGCGAGCCCACCGCAAGCTGGGCGCGCTTGCCGCCATGAGGCTTTGCCACAAGGCGCAATGCGGTAAACATCGCGGACATTGGGGTCCTTCATGCTGGTGAAGATCCTTTAGGTTGCGATTCTAGAATTGCTTGCGCAGGGTTATGTAGGCCGAGCGGGGTTGGGTCGGCGTCACATAGGGGCCGGCGAAATACTGGTAGGGCTCGAAGCCGTCCTCATCCGTGAGATTGACCACCGAGACTGCAAGCAACGCCGGTCCGAAGTCCCATGACGCCTGGGCATCGATGAGCGTGAGCCCGTCGACGGCCACCGTGTTGGGCAGCGTGAGCTCGCGCTCGGATGTAGCCGTCACGCCGGCGCCGATCTCGAGCGGCTTCAGGGGACCATCCTGGAATCGGTAGCGAACGGCAAGCCGACCGCGATGCTTTGGCGTGCTGCGCAGGCTGTCGCCCACGGGCAGGGTGTTGTCCTCGCTCACTTCCGCATCCGTGTAGCCATAGCTGAACAGGAGGGAGAGCGCCGGGCCGGGTTCATAGACGATATCCGCCTCGATGCCGCGAGCCCGCTGCTCGCCCGTCTGGATCGACTGGAACGGATCGGACGGGTCGCTGGTCGTGACGTTCTGGCGGGTGAGATTGTAGACTGACACCGTGCCGGTCAGGCCCTTGATCGGCGCTGCAAACTTGAGGCCCGCTTCGGTCGATTGCGAGGTCTCCGGTTTCGGGTTCGGGACGCCGAAGGCTGCAACGACGCCTTTGAACCCTTCCGAGTATCCCGCGAAGACCGAGACGCCGTCGGCCACCCGGTATGTGGCGCCGATGCGCGGCGTGAGGCGCGAATAGGTCTCGTCGGTGTCGACGTACGGAACGCCGAAGGACGTGTAGCTGCTCTGCACATCGAGCTGGCTCCAGCGCAAACCGGCGGTCACGTCGAGCCTGTCCCACAAGGTGATCTGATCCTGTGCAAACACGGCAACGGTCCTGAGCGCGTCGTTCTGTAGGTCGCTGAGCGCTGGTGTTGCGCCAAAGGGGGCGTTGGCGGCTGGATTGCCGTAGTCGGCGACGCCCCATGCGAAATCGAGACCCATCGCGCCGAAATAGTCGGTGTCGTCATAGTCGAGACCGACGAGCAGCGTGTTCGGGGAGCCTGCCAGGTCGAACGTCTTCACAAGCGATGCGGTTGCAAATGTCTGCCTGACGTCAGATGGCACCTGACCGCTGCCGAAGAAGTACGCCGTGCCAGCAAACTGCGCGACCGGGTAGGTCGAGTACTCGCGAAACTTGCCGTCAAAATAGCGGATCGCGAGCGAACCCTTGAGATCATCGCCGAATGTGTGATCGAGTTCGACCGTCGCCATCCGGTTGTCGACCGTCGTGTGCGGCGCATCTTCCGCGCCAGCGAAGACATCGGGATCGACCTGATCGATAAGCGAGGCAGGCAGGCCCGAATACTCCAGCTGATCGAGGTGCGTGATCTGGCCTCTGATGCGCAGCGTTGTATCGGCCGACAGCGCCCATCGGAGCGAGGGAAAATAGGCGTATCGCTTTCCTTCGACAGCGCTGATGAAGCTGTCGGCGGTTTCGTATAGCCCTGCAAGGGCTATGGCGGCCGTATCGCCCAGCGGCCCGGTGATCCGCCCCTCGACGCCGAGCGTGTTGAAGCTTCCGGCCCTGACGGCAATCTCTCCGCCGAATTCACCCTCAGCCTCACGCGAGACAATGTTGATGAGGCCGCCGACTGGCGCGCCCGATCCGCCGGCATACAGCGTCGCCGTCGGCCCCTTTGCAACTTCGACACGGTCAGTGTTGATCAGGGTGGCCGGGTCCGTGACGCCCGCGGGCAACTGATAGGCCGGAAGCCCATCAAAGTAATAGGTCGACGCAAAGCCCCTGACATAGGGAGCGACGAGAACTGTCTGCATGGTGCTCGATGGCGTCACGCCCGATACATTTGCCAAGGCGTCCGAGATGGTCTGGACATCCTGTTCCTCGATCAGCGTACGTGTCAGCACCTGGATCGACTGTGGGATCTTCTCGATCGGCGTATCGGTGCGCGTCCCCGTGATAGCGTCTGGCGCCGTGAGGGAGTCTCGCTGTCCAGTCACCACGACAGAGTCGGCCGCCCAACTGTCGCGGCCTGTGTCCTGCGCCGCGGCATGGGGCGCGACCGCTGCTCCCAGAGCGAGGCAACTTGCAGTCAGAAGAAGGCGCCGCCGGCGCGGGCGTTTGAGGTCGCGTAGCGAAAACGTAGGCATGGGATTTCCTGATATCATGATGTGACGTCCCCGTTCGGCGGGGCCGGAGCGGTTTCGGGAAGACAGGGTCAATGCGTGTGGCTTCGGCCGCACATGAGATGGCTCGATGCGCTCATCCACATGAGGCGAACGCCGGGGCTCCAGGTGAGCGAGTGGGCGCCGTCGCTCCAGACGATCTGCACGGGCCCCGGCTCCGGCGGCAGGGCAGGCAACCTGTAGGTTGCGCCCTGGACCGACACGAGTGCGGAGAGGACGCCGCCGGCATCATCAAAGCCAAGCAACAGCCGGCTGCCATCCTGACAGGAGAAGGCGGCGCGGGTCTGCAGGGTTTCGGATCGTGCGTCTGGCCCCTGCTCATCCTCGAACGACGCCAGCCTCATCCGGGGAAGAAAGGCCGTGTCATCATGGAAACGTCCGACCTCAACCACAATGTCGACCGCCCCTGCCTTCTCGAAGGTCAGGCGCATCGGAAAGGCAAGGCCGTTGGTCAGGGCGCCCTGTATTCCATAAAGGATGAGATGCGTTTCGCTGAACCCCATGAGGCGCGTCTGGCCAGCGGACAGGAAAACGGGGGCCGCGCGCCGGATGGAAAGGCCGCCGCGGTAGACCGTTGTAGGAAGGGCGTCGAAGCCAGCGCCTCCGGCGACCGACTTCGGCACGTCCGCGAACAGCAGCACGTCATCCTGCGTCCCCGTGTTGGAGAGGACGAGCCTGACATGGGCGACATCGGCGCCGGCCGGGGTCGGCGCCGCAAGAATGTTGGAGATCGAAATATCCTTTGCCCAGTATGTATCTGCATGCGCGCGCGCGGCGGCAAGGAGGCCGACAAGAAGGAGGATGCCGGCAGTTGTCATGGCGCGGCCGTAGGTGGTGATCGTCATGTTGGATATCGCCTGTAAGGACCCGCATTCGAAGCGGGTGCTTGGGGATCGGACGCGAACGTCCGGCTCGGGGTTGGTCAGGCGAGGGCAGGCGGACCTGTCGGCGGCGCACCGGCGATCCGGGGCTGCATGACATGGACTTGCGTGCGGGCAGGCGGCGGCGCGCGGACAGAATGCACGCTCAGCGTCGATGCCAGGATTGGCCCCGCAGCTGAAACAGGCGCACCGGTGCTTGCGAACGGACAGTCCTTTTTTTGACCGTGCTGTTCGGTCGGCTCGCCGTTCCGGTGAAGCGAGAGGGTCAGGTGTTCGCCCGAGCCTGAACACATCGCGATCGTCAGCTGGCCTGACAGGTCATTCCTCCCGGGCATGTAGCCAGGCGCCGTCAGTCCGCGCACCAAGAGCGCGCCTGTAAGCAGAATGAGGCCTGCCGCACGCGCGACGGCCAGCCAGCCGAAGGCCCAGTCAGTGCGAGATGGGCCGGGCCTGATCATGCGTGAGGCGACGTGTAGGTTGTCAGGATGGCTGTCGCCGCAAGAACGGTGGAGATGAGGATCACTTCCAGGCCGATTGAAGCCTGCAGGGCGCGAATGGCGCCGGGCGCTCCATCCTGCAGCCTCGGCGTCAGGCTGAACTTGTTGAATGCTGCAAGACCAAGAACGCACACGGCCAATCCGATCTTGGTCGCCAGGGTCTGGACATAGGCGGACTGCCACGGCGCACGATCGAAATTGACCAGGACGGTCACCAGGAATGTCCCGGCAAGCGCAAGTCCGGCAACGATCGCCATCGCCATTGCGCTGAATTTCCGTACGAGGAGCAGAAGATCAGGGATGGCAAGGCTTTGGCATGCCGGTGCGAGGAGCAGCAGTGCGCCAAGCCACCAGCCCGCAGCGCTCACATGCAGGAAGGCGACAAGGCTAGGTACTGCATCCCTGGACGCCGCATGGCCGCTGACGGCAAAGGACGACATCAGAAGCATGCCCGCAACCAGCCGCCCCGCCGACAGTCGGCCGATGACGCGCGAGAAAAGCGCCAGCAGGAACGCGCCAGCGGCCTGCAGTCCGGCGGCAAGTCCCGGTGGTCCCCCAAATACCGCCTCCAGGGCCGGCCCGCCGAAATCGCCGCCCAGCCGCATGAGAAGGACAAGGACATTCCCACCCGCTGCAATGAGCGTCACGGCAGATGCTGCAAGCATGATCGCTGGTGCGCGCTGCGAGCCCTCCCCCAGTTGCCGCCCGAGGCTCGCCGAGGCGAATGCTGTCCCAGCGCCGGCGAGCGCGCCGGCGTAGAGGCAGAACTTCACGAGGGCGGCCAGCGCTTCGAGCATCAGTGTCCGTCATGCCCCGGCGGGTGGGCGGATGTGGGCGCACTCGGGGTTGCGCCTGGCTTTATGACGATGATGATCGAGCCCTCGATCGGATGACCGTCCTTCGACAGCGCCTTCCATTTGATCTCGTTGCGGCCCTGGGCAAGGTTTGGATCGTGCACCATGAACGAGGTCGAGCTGCCGGTCGGCATGAATGCGAGCTTCCGCTCAGGCTTGCCGGACGCCACCACGACGATGGACGTCAGGCTGGCCGGTTCGTTGAAATTGATGACGACTTCGGGCGGTGAAGCGGGCAGCACCGATCCGCTCACGGGCAGAGTGTTCTTGACCGTCGAATGTGCGAAGGCCGGCGCTGAAGTCAGGACGAGGGCGGCGGCGAGCGAGAAGGCGCGCAGATACGTGGTCATGGAGAGGTCCTTTCGTGCCACGGGTCGGAGTATTTTGGGTTGCTCAGGAATCTTTCGTCCGTCAGCGACCGCAGGAAGGCGATCAGGTCTGCCCGTTCCGCGGGCGTCATCTCGAAGCCGGGCACGAACGAGCTCTTCAGGGGATTGTCATGACCGACACCCGCATTAGGGCCGCCTGAAAGCGTTCGCCCGCCGGCTGCGTAGTGATCGAGGACAGCATCCAGTGTCTCGATCGATCCGTCATGCATATAGGGGGCGGTGACGGCCACATTGCGCAGGCTGGGCGCCTTGAACCGGCCCATGTCTTCAGGCCGTCCTGTGATGTCGGCGATGCCGATATTGTCGGCGGGATAGCCGCCCTTTCCGTCGATATTGTAGAGACCAGTGTTGTGGAATGCGATCTCGCCCAGCGGCGCGCGGGAGTGGATGACATTGTCATTGAGGTTGAAGTTGTTGTGACAGTGATGGCACTCGAACTTCTCGGAAAAGAACAGGGCTTCGCCACGGATCGCCGCCTCGGAGATGGCGTCGAGGTCTCCGCCATAGCGATAGCGGTCGTAAGGCGCATCCACCGAGATGATTGTCCGTTCGAAGGCCGACAGCGCCTGAACAATCGTCGCGAGGCTGATTTCGCCCCTCTGTCCGGGAAACGCCTTGGGGAACAGGTCGCGGTAGACGGGCTCGGCTTTCAGTCGCTGTATGAGTTCCTCATCGCGGTTCGCCAGACCAAGTTCGACCGGCTCCTGCCCCAGCAGGGGAACAAGCGCCTGTCGCTCCAGCGAGCGCATCAGCGGATTGGCCCAGGTGAGCGCCGGGGCGTAGGCGACATTGGCAAGCGACATGGAATTGCGCGGCGTGAACTGGCCCGTGACGCCTGGGGATACCGGTAGACCGTCCGTGAAGGCCAGCTCCTGTCGGTGGCAGCTCGCGCACGACTTGGTCTCGTCTGCCGACAGGCGGACATCGTAAAAGAGGCGCCGCCCCAGCTCGACCTTGTCGGCATTCAGCCGATTCGCGATCGGTTCTAGCGGGAGCGGCGTCCAGTCGGGAAGCCCCAGATCGTATTGGACCGGGACGAGATCGGAAGCAGCCTCGGGGAGGGAGGCCGCCTCCGCAGCCGGCGGCGATGTCGATGACGCCGCCTGATCGCTTCCCGATGCGCAACCAGGAAGAACCAGGGCAAGAGCCATCAGCGCAACAGGCCGCCGGATCATGTCAGCTCGCCTTCACAAATGTCTGGCCGGCCGACGGCCTGCCACGGAACGGCAGTCCAAAATGGTCCATGATGGCGGTGCAATCGTCGTCGTTGACGAATGACATGCACCCCGAGGCCGAGCCTGGCGCGTTTGTCGTCACATCCGAGCTGGCGAGCAGGGCGGCGAGATCAAGCACCACGTGCTGCGCCTTCGGATTGAACGACGCCAGCCGGTAGACCGGCCGATTGGGATTGTCACAAGCCGCTTCCGGCGCCGTCGTCGGCGAACCCGCTCCGCAGTCCGTGCTCCCGAGATGGATCGAGAACCCTGATGCAGCCATACCGGGCATGGAGCTCATCCGGGAAGCGCCGCTCTGGGTCTTGTTCGCGGTCTCAAGATCAATCGTCGTGAACTTGTAACCGATGCGCCATGGCCAGGTGAGACCGCTGTAGTTGAGAGGCGCGGCCGCGAGCGTCGGATCCTTGTGATTGAGGTCGAAAGGAACGCCGATCTCGAAGACCAGCCCCTTGTAATTGCCCGCTGGCGCTGTTCCCCTGATCATGGTGTTCGTCGGGGCGTTGCCGTTGCAGTTGCCGGTCGCGTTCTCGAAGTCGAGCAGCGCGACCTTGTCGTTTTGCCACTGGTTGTCCGGCGTCAGCTGAAGCGGAACCTCGCGTCCGTCCGGCGCGATCAGGCGGACCGCGCTCACATAGAGTCTGAAGTCCTGCAGCATGATCGTCGCCCTGGAGGCGCCGACGTCGCCGTAACTTTCGCCACATCGCGCCTGTCTGGCGCCGATGCGGGCCTCGAAGTTGATCTGGATTGCCTGCTCGTCCGTCTGCGGGGCGGGCGAGGTCGTGCAGGCGCCAAGCGCCAGCATCGCCGCGAGCGATGCGATTGCGGACACTGTCCGCATTGAATTTCGGGAAGGCATGGAGATTGGCCTGATGCGTCGGCGGTCGGCATGGACGCGAACGCCGTGTTGCGACAGCGGGCGCAAGCCCGCGGCGAAGCAGCTTCAGATCAGGCCTGGAGGTCCCGTGGCGGGCGGCGGAGGCGCAGCAATGCCGCGGCCGGGGCGAACATGTCCCTCGACAAAGCGGATGTGCTCAACTGGAGAGAGAAAGTTGATAGGCTCGATCGCGCCAACAGGCGCGGCAAACACAGGCGCGCCTGCGAAGGCGCAGGGCTGCTTGGATGAATCCTGCTTGCCGGGGCTCTTGTGCAGGTCCTTCGGATTAACGCGTTTGCCGGTATCGAGGTCGACGACCTGCGTTGCGCCGGGATGGCCATCGCAGAATTTCACGACCAGGTACCGGCCCTCAGCCGTTTCGGCCGAGGCCAGCATGAACCCGTCCGGGACGAACACCCGCACGAGCAACGCCAAGAGCGCGATGGCTCCGAGCTGTCGTCCTGCGTGTTTCATCCGGGTAAGAATGTTGGGCCTCTTTAAGCAAGCGTAAGACTGTAGCTGGTGATTTTGCAATGGCCTGTCGAATTCACGTATCGGGGAGCAGAGCGTTTCGAGGCAGGAGGCCTTGCAGGCGAAAGGGTCGTCCCCGCTGTGTGACAACCTGGTGCAGGTGATGTCGCCCGCCATGCGCTGGGACCGGCAGGACGAGCGGCAATTCCAGCGGTCGGATCGAACAGTGCTCCCAGTGAACGAAGCATGTGAGCAAAACATGTGGGTGCAGGCCGCACCGTGATCCACGGGCAGCTCTGCAACAAAGCCGGGTATGCTGTTGTCTGCCGTCGCGCACGCTGCGCGGCGCTTCGCATTGTTCGGGACGTGTCTCATGCCGGCGCCCCGAAACGGGTAGCGCGGGAGGCACGGCCGGCGTTGATCTCATGCCTGTGGTGGGGCCGCGGACTGCAGAAGGGGCGGGAGGGTTCATGGCCGGCGCACGCTCCTTCGGCGCCTGTCGTCGCCAGCCCTGCCTGACGCATCCGGCGTTGAGACAGCGATGCCCGTCAATCTCCTGGCGGTCGGATGATGATCATCAGCGGGGGGGTCGGAAGCGTACAATGTCCGGTGCCAGATTAGACTCAAGAAGTGCGCAAGCGTCTGGTCATCCGGCGCAACTTCGCCAATGAGCCGGTTGAGCTCGGCATCATCAGCGGTGAAGAGTTTGCGCGTCAGCTCGTCCATCATAGCGCCCAGGGCGTGAATCTGCAGATGGAGGATGGGTTGGGACAGTCCAGCCGACGGATGGCGGCGCAGGATCGATTTGGCGATCCGCAGATACCAGCGATTGCTTTGATCCGCAAAAAGCCGCGCAAACTCGGGCGCCTGATCGGAGAACTGCAGCAGGCATTTCATCAACCCGGCATTGGAGCGTGCGGCGCGCAGCCATTGCAGATTGGCGTCATAGATCGCCTGGTAGGCGCTTCGCGCCGCCGAGCTGGTCGAACGCGACATGAAATCGTTGAGAAACTCGGTCAGGATGTCGCGGACAAGCGGCTCCTTGCCATCGAAATAGAGGTACAGCACCGGCGCAGACACCTTGGCGCGGCGACAGATGTCGGAAACCTTAAGATCGACATAGCCGATGTCGTTGAGCAACTCGATCGTGGCAAGCCGGATGCGGTCACGCGTTTTCTCGCCCTTGCGTCGTGATGTGTCGCCTTTCTGGCGCGCCGAGACCCAGTCCCGGAAACTTGGCGTCGCCGGTTGATCGCCGCTGACTGGATCGCGGCGGTTCAGAAGTCTCGTTGCGCCCGCGGTTGTCGGCATGAGGTCAGGCCCTGGCCGTATCGGCTACCCAGAGGGTCAGCCAGTCGGCGATCAGCGCGGGGCGATCCTCCCCGTCGATTTCAACGGTCACCTCGACGCGCAACATGTCGCCCTCATCGCGCCGCTTCCGCTCCAGCAGGATGAAATGCGCGCGAATCCGCGCATCGGCGACCACTGGCGCCACAAAGCGAATTCGATCGAAGCCGTAGTTGAGCGGATAGCTGCGGGTTCCAACGTGACCGCGCAACGCATCGTCCGTCGCCTCGTGCATAAACCTGGTAAGGAGCGAGAGCGTCAGGAAGCCGTAAGCGATCGGCCGCAGGTAGGGGCTGTGCCGCGCACACCAGACCGGGTCGTTGTGCAGAGGCTCGATGTCCTCGGTCACCTCGCCAAATGCATCGATCTGCTTCTGGGTGACACGCATCCAGCGGGATGATCCGAGCCTGTCGCCGACTTTCCAGTCAGCCTGCGGCCCTGGTCCTGACTGCTGCACCTTCACCATCCGGCACTCGTGGTTCGAGATCGCCATCCTCGGCCAAACAAAAAAGCTAGTCAAGACTAGTAAAAATACTAGTGGCCGCTAGTATTTTTGCCGCAACGCCTGACGGGCTGAACCAAGATGCGCGCGATGACGCTTGGTCTTCTGATTGTGCTGGCCGCCTGCGCGGATGCGCCGGACGGCGCGCTGCGCGAGCGCGTCGAAGTCCGCTACACGCCCTACGGTCTCGCCCACATTGCCGCCGATGGCTTTGAAGGCGCTGGATTCGGCTACGGGCTGGCGGTCTCCCGGGACAATCTTTGCGCCATCGTCGAGCGGGCGATCACCCTCGGCGGCGAGCGTAGCCGGCGCCTTTCGGCCGGCGCTGGCTATGTGGACGCCTTCGCGGGCGGCAGCATCAGTAACGCCGACAGCGATGCGGCTTATCTCTATCTGCTGTCGCCGGAGACCGTGGCGCGGGTGAGGGGCGCAGCCTCTGCCGATGTCAGGGCGCTGGTTCGCGGATATGCAGAAGGGTTCAATCAGCACGTCAGCGCCGAGCGCGCCGCGGGCGAGGACTGCCGCGAACAGCCCTGGTTTCGCCCGATAGGGGAAGATGATGTCTGGCGGCGCATCGCACACATTCCGCTTCTGGAGACAACGGCTGGGGTCCTGCGGGAGCTCGTCGCCGCGGCGCCGCCAACCGAGGTCTCGGCAATTCCTGCGCCTGCCTCCACTGACGCGGCCGATGGCGAAGCAAAAATCCACGGCGCTTCCAACGCCGTCGCGTTCGGTCGCGAGGGCGTCGCGGGCGGAGCAGGCGGGCTGAGCTTTGCAAATCCGCATTATGCCTGGCACGGCACGGAACGTCTGCACGCGTTTCATATGACCGTGCCGGGAAAGCTGGACGTCTTCGGCGCCACCGCGCTTGGCCTTCCGTTCCCGATGCTTGGCTTCAATCGCGATGTCGGTTGGGGCATCACCCATACAACCGATCGCCGATCGACGCTTTACGAACTCACGCTCGATCCTGCAGATCCTACACGGTACATCGTCGACGGCGTCTCCCACCCGATGTCGCGCGTCACCGTGCATGTGGCCACAGAGGCCGGCTCCGTCGAGCACGCATTCTGGGAAACGCAGTTCGGGCCAGTCATAGAAGGCGCGAGGTTGCCGTGGGGCGGGGGGCGCGCCTACGCCTTTGCCGACCCGGAGCGCAAGAACACGGCCTTTGCCGATCAGTTTCTCGCGATCGCCAAGGCATCCTCCGTACGCGGGATCAAGCAAGAGCTCGATGCCTATCTCGGTTCGCCCTGGTCCAACGTGACCGCGGCGGACGGGACCGGAGAGGCGCTGTATGCGAACATTTCGGTCGCCGCAAATATCACCGACCGGCAGCTGGATATGTGTACGGTAAAGGGGCCGGCGCGGGACTTCATGAATATCGCGGATGTCACCGTGCTCGATGGCGCTCGCCGGGCGTGCGCATGGACGCTGGATGCCCGTTCGGTGCGGCCTGGGATCATTCCAGCCATCCGTCGCCCGTCGATCATCAGGCGTGACGCAGTCTGGAACTCCAATGACAGCCACTGGTTCGCCACGCTCGCGCCGGAGGGGTGGCTGACGGGATTTCAGAAGGTCATCGGACCCGAGCAGTCCGCGCGTGGAGAGCGCACACGCACGGCCGCGCTCCTCGTTCGCGACATGATGACCACAAAGGGCCCCGATGGGACTATCGGCGTTACGCCCGCCAGATGGGAAAGCGCCTTCTTTCGCGCGCGCAATCTCACGGCCGAACTGACGTTGCCCGATTTGCTCGCAGATTGCGCGGCCAATCCGCGGGTCATCCTAAAGTCGGGAACGGCAGTTGATCTTGTGAAGGCCTGCGATGTGCTGGCCAGCTGGAACAGGCAGGACACGCTCGATGCGCGCGGGTCAGCCTTGTTTGCAGAATTCCTCCGCAATCTCGACGCCGTCCCGATGACCGGCTTCGCCCTTGAGTCACGATACTGGAAGCATCCCTTTGAACCGGCTGATCCGGTCAGCACGCCCAGCGGGCTCCAGACCGGCCCCGAGACACGAGAGGCCTTGGCGCGCGCGGTGCTGACGTTCGAGACGGCGAAGGTCGCCATCGACGCGCCGTTGGGGGCGGTGCAGTCGGTTACCCGAAACGGCGTTCGCATGCCGATTTCGGGGTCAGGCTTTGCCTACCATCTCGTCCGTCCCGGCGCATTTGAGCCTGGCGCCGGCATCAGCGAGATCAGGACCGGCGACAGCTACATCCACATCGTCTCCCTTCTGCCCGCTGGTCCGCAAGGACGCTTCATCGTGACCTATTCCCAGTCAACCAACCCGTCCTCGCCGCACTTCTCCGACATGACAGCGGTCTATTCGCGTCAGACCCTGCTCGATGTCCCCTTCAATGCAGCGGAGATCGCCGCAACACAGGTTGGCGCAACGGAGCACTTCCTCATCGGCAGGCCGGCAATGCCGTCCGCACCACGCATCAATCAGAACACAGGAGACAGAAAATGAAGACCTCGTCATTTACCGGATCCATCGCAAGGCGCAGGCGGTCGCTCGTCGCATCGCTTGCCGCTGTTGCGATGCTTGCGGCCTGTATCAGCGCTGCTCCGGCAGTTTCGCAACGGGCTGGCGTCGCCCCGGTCGCATCCGTCGACTTCGATGCGGCAATGCGCGGACTTAACTTCAACCCCGCAACGACGGACGGCAATCTCGATACCTCCTCGACCGGCAACGGAATTCCGGACGCGGACGAAATGGCGCTGGTTGCCGCGATCCTGAAGAATCCTCAGCTTGACCTGAAGGCGAGGGGCGGGGTCGATCATGCAACCGTCGCCGCCGCCTTTGCGCAGGCGCAGGCGTCCGCCACGGTCGACTTCCAGAAGCTGGCTTCGCGCTATCCGACGTCGGCGACCGTCGCGGCCGGCTATGCCATGCTCGGCGAGGCGTCACTCAAATCCTACAGCGCTATGTCAAGCAATTTCGGCGCGGCGATGAAAGGCGATTATTCGCTCGCCATCAAGGCGGGCAAGCTGCTGGCCTATGATGGCGATGCGGATGGCGATGGCGTCAGCAACCGCGTTGAGTACCTTGCGTCCATCGGCAAGGGACGCGATGCCTATGTGAAAGCGGCCCTCAATCCCGACATCAAGCCGGATCCGAACCAGGTCGTGCAGGCGCCGCCCGTCGCGCCAGGACGCAAGATTGTCGGCGTCGTGCTCTATACCGGCTTCGAAGTACTCGATGTCTTTGGTCCCGTTGAAATGTGGGCCTACGTGCCGGATTTCCAGGTCGTCCTGATCTCGCAGGAGGGCGGACCGGTGAAATCGGCGCAGGGCGTTTCGGCGGTCGCGCAATATTCGTTCGCCACTGCGCCTCAGCTCGACATCATGATGATTCCAGGGGGCGTTGGCACGCGGACCGAGTTGAACAACGAGGCCATGCTCGCCTTTATCCGCAAGCAGGACGAGAAGACGCAGCTCACAACGTCCGTGTGCACAGGATCGGCGATCCTTGCCAAGGCCGGCTTGCTCAAGGGCCGCAAGGCGACTTCCAACAAGAACTTCTTCTCCCTCGCCGTCGAGCAGGATCGGTCGGTGGACTGGCAGGGGAAGGCGCGCTGGGTCGAAGATGGCAAATTCATTACATCTTCGGGCGTCTCCGCCGGCACCGACATGGCCCTTGGGCTGGTTGCGAAACTCTACGGCAAGGAACGCGCGGCCCTTCTGGCCCATTCGCTAGAATATCAGTGGAGCGACGATCCGGCCAACGACCCGTTCGCGATCGCCTATACTGCAGGCCGGTAAGCAGCAGCCAGGGTCTGGCCAGTTGCACGGGCAGTCGCGTATTCCTGCGTGGCCCGTGGGTGCGGCAGACGGGAGATACCTTCCTCGTGACGAGCGAAAGACTGACGCGGGAGAGGCTCGCCGGGCGTGTCCAGACCGTCAACGGTCTGATTGATCCCGACGCCCTGGGCAGCACGCTGCTTCACGAGCACGTGCTGCTCGACATTCGACCGCCAGCCTGGAAGGAGATCGAGCAGACAGGCGACGTCATCACGCTCGAGAACCGTTTCGCGATCGACTATGGCGAGTTGGTCGCGCCTGGCAATTGCAGGCTCGATGACGTCGATGTCGCCATTCGTGAGTTGAAGGCGCTGAGATCTAGCGGCGGGCAGAGCCTCGTGGAAGTCTCGTGCGGCGGCCTGCATCCGGACCCTGAGGCGCTGCAGCGCGTGGCTTCCGCGTCTGGCGTGAACATCGTCATGGGCTGCGGATACTATGTCGAGGAATACCAGACGCCGGCTGTTCTTGATCGTCCGGCCGATGCGATCGCCTCCGAGATCGTCGACCAGATATTCAGCGGGGCGTGGGGAACGCATGTGCGTGCGGGGATCATTGGCGAGATTGGCTGCCAGGCGCCGTGGACTGCGAACGAGCGCAAGGTGATGTCTGCCGCAGTGACGGCGCAGGGTGAGACAGGCGCCTCGCTCACGATCCATCCAGGGCGAGATCCCGACCAGCCCAAGGAGATCGCTGACTTCCTGTCGCGGGAGGGGGCGAGAATGGATCGCTGCGTGATCAGTCACATCGACCGCACGATCTTCGACGAGGACCGGCTCTTTCGCCTGGCTGATACGGGCGTGGTCGTCGAACTCGATCTCTTCGGCATGGAAACGTCCTACTACAAGCTCAACGAAGCCGTGGACATGCCAAATGACGCCCAGCGCCTGCGCTCGATCCGCAAGCTCATCGATCGCGGTCATCTGGACCAGATCGCGATGTCGCAGGATATCTGTTTCCGGTCGCGGCTCGGTTGTCATGGCGGTCATGGGTATGGGCACATGTTTCGGAATGTGATCCCCCTCATGCGGCGGCGGAATTTCGAGGAATTCGAGATTGACCGGATTTTTCGGCACACGCCCGCCCGATTGCTCACATTCCAGTAGGAGCCGGGCAATGTGCTGGACCCCGTCGCGGCGGCTTGTGGCGGCGTTCGCCGCATGTCTGGCTTCGTGCGGTCCGGTCGGTGCTTCGGGGTATGAATCCGTCGCCTGTGCGGAGGATCTTGTTCTCCAGGGTAGGCAAATCGAATGTGGAGAAATCACTCTTCCGGAGGATCGCGCAGCCCCCTCGGGCCGACGTGTGGTTCTGCCTGTTGTCATTGTCAGGGCGAGAAACGCCGACAGTCAGGCGCCGCCCGTCTTCTATCTCCATGGCGGACCGGGCGGGGGTGTCGTCGCGGACGTGGCTCAGGCGCTGCAGGCGCCGGAATGGGCAGGTCTCGTCGGCCAGCAGCAGGACTGGATATTCTTTGACCAGCGCGGTAGCGGCCAGGCGCGGCCCTTTCTCGGATGCGGGGGTCTGCCTCTGACGGATGCAGGGCCGGCCTCCGCTGATGCGGCAACCTCGCTTCAGGCATGCCTCCGCAAGCACGCAGAGGGTGGGGTCAATCTCGCGCGCTACACTTCCATCGAGGTGGTTCGTGACCTTCAGGACCTGAGGAAGGCTCTCGGGATTGGGACATTCGATGTCTATGCGCTGTCATATGGCACGCGCGTCGCCTTCGACCTGCTGCTCCACGCGCCTGAGGGCGTTCGCGCCGTTGTGCTGGATTCGCCCTGGCCGCCGGAGGCTAGCTGGACCGAAACCGGTCCCGTCTGGGTTTCCCGGGCCTGGGAGCGCGTTCTCGAACTCTGCGAGCAGGATGCGGCATGTGGCGCACGTTATCCAGGATTGGGCTCGCGCCTTCGGACGATGGTTAGATCGCAACTGGACGTCATAGACGCCAAGCCCGGCGCCCGCGACTGGTTGGGACGCCTTTCAGCCTGGATGACGCAGTCGCTGTATGATCGTGACGATATGGAGAAATTGCCGATCAACGTCTGGCGGGTGCTGGAAGGCGATAGATCCATCCTGGGCGAGGATGCCCCGCCTGCCGCTGCCGGATACGCGGAAGCGGCGCATCTGGCCTTCCTTTGCAATGAGGAGCTTCCGTTCGAGCGGGCAGGGGCGGGCGCCGACCTCGCAAGAGGCGATCCTCTGGCCGAGGCCGTCGCACTGACCATGACGAACTATTTCTCAACCTGCAGGGCCATGGCCGAGCCCGTGGCGGATCGCAGGGAAAATGCTGCGGTGAAGAGCGACGCTAGCGTCCTCATGCTCGCAGCCGGAATCGATCCGGGCTGCCCGCCAGAACTCGCGCAGGCCGCAATCAGGGGCCTCAGCCATGGCCGTCTTGGTGTCGCGCCCTATTCGACCCACGGCGTTGCAGGCCACAGCGCCTGTGCAAGGCGGGCTATTGCGGCCTTCCTGTCCGACCCATCCGCCAGTCTCGATCTCGACTGTCTCAGGAACGATCCCCTGCCGCCGGAATTCGAGGGAACCCAGGATCTGTGATGATCCGTCATTTCCACGGATTGGCGAGACGTGGATCGGTCAGGAATGTCGGATCCGTCAGCGATTCGAGGAAGGCGATCACGTCCTGCTTCTCCTGTTGTGACAGAACGAACCCGGTGATCAGCGGATCCTTCAATGGGTTCTTGCGTCCATCGCCGGCGAGGGCTTCGCCTTCCGGAACGAGCCGGCCGCCGGCGGCGTAGTGGTCGAGCACCTCCGCCAGTGTCCTGAGGGAGCCATCGTGCATATAGGGGGCCGTGAGCGCTATATTGCGCAAGCCAGGCGTCTTGAACTTGCCCATGTCCGCCGGATTGGCCGTGTTGGCGATCAACCCCGGGTTGGAAGCTGGATAGGCGCCGGATGCATCAAGGTTGTAGAGGCCGGTGTTGTGGAAATTCGCCAGCGGCGAGCCCTCTCCTGCGCTTCCGGCGCCGAAAAGCGGATCCCCATGACAGGCTCGACACTTGAGACGATCGCTGAAGAAGAGCGCCTCGCCGCGCCTGGCGGCCTCGCTGATGGCGGAGGGCTTGCCGCCAAAACGATACTCATCATAAGGCGATCGCGCAGACACAAGCGTGGGCTTGCCGCCAAAACGATACTCATCATAAGGCGATCGCGCAGACACAAGCGTGCGCTCGAAGGCGGCCAGCGCTGCGGTGATGGTCGACACCGAGATGTGGCCGTCCTCGGCGGGGAAGGCGCGCGGGAACAGCTCCCGATAGACCGGATCTGCCGCAAGTCGCCCCGCCAGCTCTTCCTGCTGATTGGCCATGCCCATTTCGACCGGGTGTTCGCCAAACAGAGGCGCACGTGCCTGAACCTCAAGGTCGCGCATGTAAGGGTTCACCCAGGTCAGGCTTTGTGCGTATCCGACATTGGTCAGGGACGGCGTATTGCGGGCCGTAAGCTGGCCAGTGACGCCCCATGAAAAGGGCGCGGCGTCCGAAAAGGCGGTTTCCTGCTGATGGCAGCTGGCGCATGAGCGCATGAAATCGGCTGCGAGGCGGCCATCATAGAAGAGGCGCCTGCCGAGTTCGACCTTGGCCGCGGTTGTCGGATTCGACGGCGGCTCCGGGGGAGGCGGCATCCATGGCGGCAGGTTCCAGTCGTAGGCCGGACTGGAGGACGGGCGTGTCTCCTGGGCGCGCGCATCGGGCAGGAACTGTCCGGCAAGAAGGAAGCCGGAGGCGACCAATACCGCCAGTCCTGTGAAAATCGTCCTGCGACTTTGCCTGTAACGCACTTCGTCTCGCTCATGTCATAGGCTGCATCCGCAATGGCGCGGGCGTTCTTTACAAATATTAGGCGAGGAGGCGCATACGCGGCCCTTGATCGCGATCAATTCGGCCCGATCGTGATGCATGTCATATTATCAGTGGCGGCTTCGCGGATCGCCTCGGCATGGCGATTGCGGTTGTGAATGTCTGGCGTCAGCGCCTTCAAGACTGGTTGAGGTCATTCACTAGAGCAAACGCAGCTCCAGCTGAATCTGGGGGATTCCCGGTTTAGGCGTCTCGTGATTCCGTTTGTGTCGGCCGGACAGGAGGCCGGCGGACATGACACGAGCCCTGTCGATGGATCTGCGTGAGCGGGCGATGGCCC
>JBGAKC010000042.1:0-38173 GCA_044224605.1 Hyphomonadaceae bacterium | reverse complement strand
CGGCCTCGGCGCCGGGGCGGATCAGGCCCTGCCCGCCGCGTGCGCCGAGCGCAAAGCCCAGCGCCGACATGAGGATCGACTTGCCCGCGCCGGTTTCGCCCGTGAGCGCGCTGAAGCCGTCGCCCGGATCAAGGTCGAGGGCGCGCACCAGAACAAAGTCGCGAATTGACAGCCCGGTCAGCATGACCAGACGCTCTAGCACGCAAAGAACAAAAAGGGAACATGTTTTCTGCCATCCACATACCCTTCATGACAAAAGGGATTTGGAAGAACGCAGTCGTGATCCTTTGCGCGCGTGACGACGTACCGAAGTGGCGCGATAAGCGCTCATTCCCGGCGGAGGCCGGTTAGGGAGAGATCCATGAGGAAGTTTTTCGCCGTGGCCGCAATTGCCGCCGCTGCCGCCATCGCCGCCCCGGCCTTCGCCGCCCTTGAGCAGGGCGCGACAGCGCCGGACTTCACCGCGACCGGCATGGTCGGCGGCAAGGAGTTCACCTTCAAGCTGTCGGACGCCCTCAAGAAGGGTCCGGTGGTGATGTACTTCTTCCCGGCCGCCTACACGCAGGGCTGCACGATCGAGACGAAGGCGTTCGCCGACGCGGCCGATGAGTTCAAGGCGGCTGGCGCAACTCTGATCGGCCTCACCGGCGGCGCCAAGCTGGCGGACGGCACGATGGCGAATGCGAAGGACAACCTCGCCCGCCTCGCCGAATTCTCGGCCGAGCACTGCCGTGACAAATTCCCGATCGCCGCCGTCACCACGGACACGATCAAGGCGTACAACGTCGTGCTCGCGCAAAAGACCGACTGGAGCGACCGCACATCGTACGTCGTGACGCCGGACGGCAAGATCAGCATGGTGTTCTCGACGCAGATGCCGAACGAACACATCACGAAGACGCTCGAGGCGGTGAAGGCCTACAAGGCCGCGCATCACTAGAGCTGCTGACGACTGAAACGAGAAAGCCCCGCGGGTTCGCCGCGGGGCTATTTGTTTGGCTCTCTGGCGCAGCGCCTAGAACATCTGCCCGATGCGTTCGAACAGGTTGAAGCCGGCCTTGGCGTTTGGCGGTTCGGGAAGCTTAACGCCCTGGCCCTGCATGAGGGCGTAGGTGTCGGCATACCAGTCCGAGCCGGGATAGTTGGCGCCGAGGACGGCGGCGGCTTCCTGCGCCTGTCCGGTGAGGCCGATCGAGATGTAGGCCTCGACGAGGCGGTGAAGCGCCTCGGGCGTGTGCGTCGTGGTCTGGTAGTCGGTGACCACTTTCTTGAACCGGTTGATCGCCGCTAGGTGTTCGCCGCGCGTCAGGTAGTAGCGACCGATCTCCATTTCCTTACCGGCGAGCTGGTCGCGGACCATGTCGGTCTTGAGTTCGGCGTCGCGCGCATAGTCGCTTTCAGGGAAACGCGAGGTGACTTCCTTCAGGGCGGCGAGGGCGAGATCGGAGCGAGCCTGGTCGCGGCCGACGTCGATGATCTGGTCGAACTGGCAGATGGCGACAAGATAGTAGGCGTAGGAGGCGCCGTCGCCGCCCGGGTGTAGAGAGATGTAGTCCTGCGCGCTCTTCACCGCCTTGTCGTAGTCGCGCGACTTGTAGCGCGCGTAGGCGGCCATCAGCATGGCGCGCTGGGCCCACGGGGAATACGGGTGCTGGCGCTGGACTTCGTCGAACTGGGCGGCGGCAAGATCCCAGCTGCGGCGATCGAGGCTGTGCGTCGCCTCATTGTAGAGCGTCTCGACCGGCTTCTCGACATAGGCGAGGTCCTGCTGGCGGGTGTTGCCGGCGCACGCCGTCAACTCAAGCAGGGCGACGCCGGCGACAAGCGCCGTCTTGAAAGCCTTGGAACGCATGGGGCAGCCTCACTCCCGGAAGGACCGCGCCGTTCTAGACCACGCTTTGTGGCCAGTCCAAGGCGAATAGCTGCGGCCTAAGGGCTAACTCCCCCCGGACCCTGCCTTAACCGCGGACGGCGGCGCGGGAAGCGGCTTTTTCCGGCGTTTGCCACGCCAGCGGAAAAGCGTGAGCAGGCCAAAAACGGCAAGACCGCCGAAGATCAGGACCGGCAGGATCGCCGCGATGAAGCGGACGATGTCGGCCAGCGTCCGGGCGAAGGACGGGACAAAGTCCCCGAAGGCGTCGCCCAGCGGCCGCCAGATCGATTCAGAGGCTGCGGCGTATTCGGGCTGGTAGCTGAAATTGAGCACCGACATGGAGACGCGCAGCTTCAGCGCGGCAAGCACCGACTCGCGCGAATCAATGTCGCCCTGCGCCTGGGCCAGCGTCTGCTGGATCTCGAGCAGGTCGCTGAGCTTGCCGGGCTTCGAGGCGAGCATCGTCTGCAGGCTATCGCGATAGGCCACCATAGACTTGAGGCGCGCCTCGTTGTCGACGATCTGGGCGGTGAGTTCTTCCGCCGTGCGGTTGTTGGAATAGATGGAGCCGCCGAAGGGCTTGAGGCCGTCGCCCACGCCCTTTTCGAATTCGCGCACCCAGGCTTCTGTGGCGCGCATCGAGAGGTTGCCGCTCGCGCCCTCCTTGCCGATGGCGTTGAGGTTGCTGCCGGTGACGTAGCATTTCGACGGCCCGGCGTCCTCGCAGAGCTTCTTGTGAGCGGTGAGGAGATTGGACATCTCGCCAGTCGGCACGGCAAAATTCCAGCCATAGGTGTAGGCCATCATCGGCGCCACGCCCGGAGGCGCGCCGCCGCCCTGATTGGGATCGGGCTGGATGATCGTCTTGTCGAGATCGACAACACCGCCGGACGGATCCGAGCGCGCGTATTCCATCGGCGGCGCCGGGGCTGCCATGGGCGGCGCCATCGCATAGTTCGCCGAGCCTGTCGCTTCGTCGCGCGCGTAGCCATCACCGCCTCCGCCCTGCCCGCAGGCGCCGAGCGCAAGCACCAGTCCGATGGCCGTGAGCGTCCGAACCATGTCCGTCCCCTTCAGGTTACAGATGTAGTCTGAACCCGGCTTCCGGGCCAAATCAAGGCGGACAATGTGTGACAAGCCGTGGACTGACATTACTTCCAGGCAAAGGCCGCAGCGTCAGCGAAGACCGCGCGGAGCAGCTGATTGTTGAGCGCGTGGCCGGGTTGCTCGCCTTCATAGAGGCCTTCGACCTGGCCGCCGGCGAGGAAGAGGTCGCCGATCACATCGAGAAGCTTGTGTCGAACGAACTCGTCGTTGGCCTGCAGGCCGTCCGGATTGAGGATCGCGTCGCCTTCGATAACGATGGTGTTGTCCATCGAGGCGCCGAGGCCCTTTCCCATCGCGTGAAGCTGTTCGGCCTGATGGGCGAAGCCGAAAGTGCGGGCCCAGGCAACGTCGCGCGCGAAGGCGCCGGGTTGCATCGCGAAACGGATTTCCTGGCGGCCGATGGCCCTGGTCGCGAAGTCGATCGCCACGCGCATCTCGAAGCCGTCGCCGGGCGAGAGACGCGCGAATTTCTGGCCGTGACGGACCTCGACCGGCTTCAGGATCTTCAGCACGCGACGGGGGGCGTTCTGTTCCTTTACGCCCGCCCGCATCAGCAGCTCGACAAACGGTTTGGACGAACCGTCGAGGATGGGGAGTTCGGGGCCGTCCAGTTCGGCGATGACGTTGTCGACGCCGAGACCGGAGCAGGCGGCGAGAAAATGCTCGACGGTCGCCACCGAGACGCCGTCGTCATTGCTCATGTTGGTGCCGAGTTCGCTGGTGGTGACTTTCGTCGCCAGCGCCGGGATCACCGGATCGCGCTCACCAACATCCAGCCGTACGAAACGCACGCCCATCTCCTCATCCGCCGGGCGGAGGGTCAGCGTGGCGGGCTTGCCGGAATGAACCCCGCAACCGCTGAGGCTGGCCACGTTGGCGATGGTGTGCTGGCGGATCATGACCCGTGAGCTAGGGCCAGACGGCAGGCCAGGCAAGACAAGGCGTGTTGCCGGTTGTTGCGAGGCCGTCCGACCTGCTAGGGCAGGACGCATGGAACTCCCTCCCCGCTTGCGACAGGCCGTGGATGCGGCGCTCGACGGCGTCGCCATCGCGGATCTCGCGACAGCGGCGAAGGCGCTGTCGGAGCGCTATCGCAACGAGGTGCGGGACGGGCGGCTGCACATCGCGGATGCGCGGCTGGCCCTCGGTTATGTCGCGACGCGGATGCCGGCGACCTATGCGGCGATCCATGCGGGTCTTGCGGCATTGCGGGGACGGCAGCCCGGCTTTGCACCGAAGACGCTGCTCGATGTGGGCGCCGGGCCGGGGACGGTGATGTGGGCGGCGGCGGAAATCTGGCCGTCGCTGGCGAGCGCCACGCTGCTGGAGGCGAGCCCCGCCATCCGGGCGGTGGGCGAGCGGCTGGCGGCGGAGAGCCCTGTTGTGATCTCGTGGCAAGCTGCTGATGTGACGCACGAGACCGCGTCATCGGCGACCGCCGATCTGGTCACGCTGGCCTATGTGCTCGATGAACTCGGACCGGATCAGCGCGCCAAACTGGTCGATCATCTGTGGACGCTGACGGCGGGAGCGCTGGTGATTGTGGAACCGGGCACGACGGCGGGTTGGCAGCGCATTCTTGCGGCTCGGGCGCAACTGATTTCAGTGGGCGCCAATGTACTGGCGCCATGTGGGCATTCAATGATGTGTCCGATCGTTCAGCCGGACTGGTGTCATTTCTCGGCGCGCGTCGCGCGCTCGCGTGTACATCGTCTGGCCAAGGAAGCGAATGTGCCGTGGGAGGACGAGAAGTTCATTTATCTTGCAGCCTCGCGCATGACAATCACGGCCTCAGCTGCGCGTGTTCTAGCCCCGCCGGAGAGCGGCAGTGGGCGCGTGCGACTGAAGTTATGCCAGCCGGACGGGAAGCTGACGCATCGTCTCGTCACACGCCGCGAGGGTGATGTGTTCAAGCGCGCGCGGCGCAGCGACTGGGGCGACATGTTCGAAGGCTAGAGCAAACGCAGCTCCAGCTGAATCTGGGGGATTCCCGGTTTAGGCGTCTCGTGATTCCGTTTGTGTCGGCCGGACAGGAGGCCGGCGGACATGACACGAGCCCTGTCGATGGATCTGCGTGAGCGGGCGATGGCCCGTCTCGAGGATGGTCAGACGTGCCGCGAGGTTGCGGCAGCGCTGCAGGTTGCCGTGTCCTCTGTCGTGAAGTGGTCGCAGCGCAAGCGGGCGACCGGGAGTTGTGCGCCGGGCAAGACGGGCGGCCGCAAGCCCTATGTGCTGAGGGACAAGGAGCGGGCCTATATCCGGATGCGTCTTGAAGCTGAGCCCCACGCGACGTTGCGGGCGATCCAGCTTGAGCTGGCCGAGCGTGGAACGAAGGTGAGTTACGGGGCGATCTGGAACTTCGTCCACGCCGACGGCCTGAGTTTTAAAAAAAACCGCCATCGCCGATGAGCGGCTGCGCCCTGATGTTGTAAGGCGTCGCAAGCGCTGGCGCTCGCTTCAGACGTGGATCGATCCTGACCGCCTGGTCTTCATCGACGAGACCTGGGTAAAGACCAACATGGCGCCCCTGAGGGGCTGGAACGCCCGCGGCAAGCGGCTCAATGGCTATGCGCCCCATCGCCACTGGAAGACCTCGACCTTCCTGGCAGGCCTGCGCAAACACGCCATCACCGCCCCCTTCGTCTTCGAAGGGCCGATCAACGGCGAGATCTTCAAGACCTACATCGCCGACGTCCTCGTGCCGACCCTGCGGCCCGGCGACATCGTCGTCATGGACAATCTGGGCAGTCACAAAGGCCGGGCCATCCGCGAGCTGGTGCGCAAGGCCGGGGCCCGGGTGTGGTTCCTGCCGCCCTACAGCCCTGACCTCAACCCGATCGAGCAGGTCTTCGCCAAGCTCAAGCACATGCTCAGGAAGGCCCAGGAGCGCACCAGCGAGCGGGCCTGGGACCGCATCGGCCAGCTCCTCCAGACCTTCTCGCCCGAGGAGTGCGCCAATTACGTCGCCAACTCAGGTTATCGCTTCAGTGCGAAATGATCCCGCTCTAGCTGCGGAACCGGGGAGCCACAGCTTGTCATCCCGGCCGCAGCGAAGCGGAGGGCCGGGACCCGCTCCTCCGCATGAACGAGTGGGGTGGTTGCCTGACCCGAACTACGCGTTGCCGGAGCGGCGCAGGAAGGCCGGGATTTCCAGCTCGTCGTCAAAACCGCCATCGTCCGTCGGCGCCGGCTTGGCGGCGGTCGGAGCAACGGCAGCAGGCTCGTCGGCGGGCTTGGTCTTCCAGCCGAACAGCGAGGCGAAGGAACGGTCCTTCGCCGGCTCGGCGGTGGGAGCCGGAGCGGGTTGCGGCGGCGGAGCGATCTCGGGAGCCGCCATCTGGACAGGCTCGGGCTCGGGCTCGGCGACCGGCATCGGGCGGGCGCGGATGATCGGCGCGGGCGGACGCAGCTCCGACGGCGGCACGTTCTGCTGCGCGGTGACAGCGGGATGCTGGGCGTGCAACGGCAGGCCGAGTTCGGCGGCGGGCGACGGCGCGTTCATGATGGCGGTGTTGAGACCGGCCTGAAGTTCGCGCACGGGCTGGGCCGGGCGCGCGGCGGGCTGCTGCTGCAGGCCGGCGGCGACCACCGACACGCGGATCTTGCCGACCATCTTCTCGTCGAAGGTCGAGCCGAGGATAATGTGCGCGTCGACGTCGACTTCGCGGCGCACTTCGTTGGCGGCCTCGTCGACTTCGAATAGCGTCATGTCGTAGCCGCCGGTGATGTTGATGAGCACGCCCTTGGCGCCCTTCATCGAGACATCGTCGAGCAGCGGGTTGGCGATCGCGGCCTGCGCGGCTTTCAGCGCGCGGTTCTCGCCCTCGCCTTCACCCTCGCCCATCATCGCCGTGCCCATGCCGGCCATGACCGTGCGCACGTCGGCGAAGTCGAGGTTGATGAGGCCGGGCATGACCATCAGGTCGGTGATGCCGCGCACGCCTGAGTAGAGGACTTTGTCGGCCATGCCGAACGCGTCGGCGAAGGTCGTGTCTTTATTGGCAATGCGGAAGAGGTTCTGGTTCGGGATGACCAGCAGCGTGTCGACTTCGGCGCGCAGCTCGACGATGCCCTTGTCGGCCACCTGCATGCGGCGCTTGCCCTCGAAGTCGAACGGCTTGGTGACCACGCCGACGGTGAGGACTTTCTGTTCTTTCGCGATGCGCGCGATGATCGGGGCTGCGCCCGTGCCGGTGCCGCCGCCCATGCCGGCGGCGATGAAGCACATGTGGGCGCCGTGAAGCAGGCGCTTGATCTCGTCAGACGATTCCTTGGCTGCTTCCATGCCGACTTCAGGGTTCGCGCCGGCGCCGAGGCCGGATGTCCGGGCGACGCCGAGCTGGATCTGGGTCGGGGCCTTGGAACGCACGAGGGCCTGGGCGTCCGTGTTGGCGACCACGAACTCGACGCCCTGAAGATTGGCCTCGATCATGTTGTTGACGGCATTTCCACCCGCGCCGCCAACGCCGATCACGACTATCCGGGGTCTAAGTTCAACCGCCATAGGCGCCCTCAAAACACGTCCGCCACTGCCAAACGGGCCATGGAACTCGGTAACCATCGACGGTTTTGCCTAAGCGCTTCTTAAAGCTTTGCGGGCGCTCAGAAGTTTTCCTGCACCCAGCCAAAGACCCGCTTCACGAGGCTTCCGCCGTGATCGATGGCGGCCCGCTCGCCGCCCCCACGCGACGGGTCGGGTCCGCCCATCAATTCCCACCGTAACAGCCCTGCCACAGCGGCGAAAGCGGGAGAACTGTAAGTCTCGCCTAATCCTTTTACATTGGCAGGCATGGCGAGACGCACCGGTGCGCGAAAAACGTCTTCCGCCAGCTCCTGCAGGCAGGGCAGCTGTGACGAGCCACCCGTCAGAACGATCCGTCTCGGCAACGGCCGGCCAGCCGCGGAGGCCTTGCGCAGGACCTGGGCGATGTCGGCCCGGGAACACTGGTAGGCTTCAAGCCGTCCGTCCGGTCCCAGCTTGGGAGCCTCGACCATGTCCAGGGCGCCGATGTCGGTCAGGCCGACGGCCCCGTGCTGGATCTTCATCCGCTCGGCGGCGGCGAAAGTGGTTCCCAGACCCTGGGCCAGATCGGAGGAGGCGCGGGAACCTCCCATGGGCAGGGTTTCGACGTGGATCAGCCCGCCGTCACAGAAGGCTGCCGCAGACGTTACCCCGGCCCCGAAATCGATGACCATCGCCCCCTGCTCGGCCTCGTCCTCGACCAGACATGCGAGCCCGGCGGCATAGGGGGCGGCCAGGATCGCCGTGGGATTGAGGTGGGCGCGCGAGACGCACTGGACGATGTTCCGCAGGCCTGCGGTCGGGGCCGACACCACAAGAAAACTGGCCGTCAGAGAGTCGGCGTACATGCCGCGCGGATCGCGGATGCCGCCGGTCGTGTCGACCATGAAGCCCAGCGGAGCCGAATGGAGAACCTCCCGCCCCTGGGCCTGAAAGCTCTCAAGCGCGGCGATCCGCACGTCGCGGATGTTCTGCGCATTGATCTCCCGCCCGCCCATGGGGAGCTTGGCCCGCACGACGTCCGAGCGCAGGTCGGGCCCCGAGACACCGAGCACCACATCGGTGATCCGGAGGTCCGCCGCACGCTCGGCCTGTTCGACCGCAAGGCGGATCGAACGTTCGAGGTTTTCGAGATCGACCACGGCGCCCGCACGGATGCCCTTGGTCGTCTGCGAGCCCGCGCCGGCCACGCGCGGTTCGCCATCCGTCGCATCGCTGCGGCGGGAAATCATGCACGTCACTTTCGATGAACCGATGTCCAGCGCAGCCATGATCGCTCCACGCCCGGAGGCGCGGTCGCGAACGTGGGAACGTTGGGCCAGCGACGACATGGAGACTATGCGCCTCCGTCGGGAGTCTCAGGCCGGCCCGGCATCGGCTGGATCGCCAAGAGGCAGGTGCGCGCATCGATCTTGAGGATAGGCAGATCGAGCAGACCCGTCTGGGCGTGTTCTAGGTTGAGACAATCGAGCGACTGCATCAGCTGGTCATCGGCCGGGAAGACGACCACGTCGGCGCGGCCCTTGAACTTGATGTCCCAGCGGCGGCCGCCGATGCGGTAGGCGGTATCGAGCCTGTCGGCGAGGTTCGGAAACTGGCTGACGGCCGCAACGAGCGAGGCGGCGGCTTCGCCAGCGTCGGGACCGACGACATGCGGAAGGCCTGAATACTTGGTGAGATCAGCCTGCGCGAAGGCGCGGCCGCTCTGGTCGACAACGCGCCACGCGCCGCCTTCGTCCTGCCACAGGGCGATCGCCTTGCGCTGGTCGACATGGATGTCGATCTTGTCCGGCCACAGGCGTTGCACGCTTACCGGGCCGACATCCATCTTCTCGATCCGGTCGCGGATCGAATACGGGTCGGCGCCGATCATGTTGTCGCCCACGCGCACCAGCGAGCTCTCGCGGATGTGGTCCGCCAGGACGGCATCGACTTCCTTGTTGATCTTCACTTCCTTCACGGCGAGGCCTGCCCAGCCCGCGATGACGTTGAAGCCCGAAGTGAAACGCTGACCGAACGCACCGAGCGTGCCGCCCATCCAGGCCGCGACCATCAGCATCGCAGCGCCGCAGATGATGGTGCCCAGCGCATAGGTCGCGATGCGGTCGCGGAACCACGCGACCGAATAGGGCACGTCACGCGGACGCACGGGCGGGCGTTGAGCGGGACGCTCGCGCTCGTCGCGGTCTTCCATGTCGTAGGCGGGTCCGGCGATACGCGGACGTTTTACCTTGGGCATGAAGCGTCCTCGATCATCCAGCGGACGAGCGAGGGATAGTCGATGCCCATATGCGCGGCCTGCTCGGGGATGAGCGAGGTGGGCGTCATGCCCGGCTGCGTGTTGGTCTCGAGTATCACCAGTCGACCCGCTTTTTCGTCGTAGCGAAAGTCCGACCGCGTAACGCCCCGGCAGCCAAGAGCCTTGTGGGCCCTCAGCGACGCATCAAGCGCAGCTTCGGTGACCGCATTCGGCAGGTCTGCAGGAAGGACGTGGCGCGATCCTCCAGCCTGGTATTTTGCGTCAAAGTCGTAATACTCCCTTAAAGTCGTGATCTCGGTGACAGCCATCGCCCTGTCGCCCATGACCCCGACCGTAAGTTCCCGCCCCGGAATGAATTTTTCGACGAGCGCTTGGCTGCCGAATTTCCACGTTCCATCCGTGAGTTCCTTCGGCGGACGGTTGGCCCCTGCCCGCACGATGAACACCCCGAACGACGATCCTTCTGCGATCGGTTTGATCACATAGGGCGGCTCGTAGATGTGGTCCTTCGCCAGCAGTTCGACATCGAACATGCCGCCTTCGGCGATATCGAGGCCGTGCTGGGCATAGACCGCGCGGGACTTGTCTTTGTTCATTGCGAGGGCGGAAGCAAGCACGCCCGAGTGCGTGTAGGGTATGCCCATGATCTCGAGGATGCCCTGCACGCAGCCATCCTCGCCCCAGGGACCGTGCAGCGCGTTGAGCGCAACGTCTGGCTTCACCTGTTCCAGTTGCTGGGCCAGCTGCCGCGTGGCGTCGATCTCGACCACGTCAAAGCCGGACTTGCGCGCGGCCTCCGCCATGCCCTTGCCTGAGGACAGTGAGACGGGACGCTCTGATGACCATCCCCCCATGATGACGGCGACGCGAGTCATGGCTGACGCTCCTTGGCTGATCCCCGCTATGGGGCCAGACCGGTTACTGCGAGGCTACCGGAATCCGGCTTAGAGGGGTTCGTTTTTCGCTGCAAAGCTGGCAGATTTGCGGGCGCGGGGCCTTTGTTCAAGGAAAAGACGCCATGAAGCGACTTGCCCCGCTGCTCGCCCTGGTGCTTCCGGGTTGCACGCCGCTACCCCTGCCGGCGGCCGTCCCGACCAGCCTCAACCTCGCCTCGCTCGACGCCTGCGGGCCGCCCGCGCCGATCCCGCCCTCGATCATCGCGCGCGTGACGGCGCAGTTCGAGGAAGGCCGCTCCGCCCCGCCGCCGGACATGACGCCGGAGGACATCGCCGCCTACCGCAAGATGGAGGCTGAACAGAAATCGAGGGACTGGCCGAATGTCTGCCGTTATCGCGCGGAGAACGCCGATCTGATGAAGCTGCCCGACAGCGAACGCCAGGTCGTCTTCATGGGCGACTCGATCACGCAGAACTGGGGCTTTGCCGATCCGGCCTATTTCACGCACGGCACGGTCAATCGTGGCATCAGTGGACAGACGACGCCGCAAATGCTGGCGCGCTTCCGCTCGGACGTGATCGCGCTCCGCCCGCGTGTCGTGCACATCATGGCGGGCGTCAACGACATCGCCGGGAACACCGGTCCGGTCACGCTGGACGACATCAAGGGCAATCTCGCCTCGATGGTCGAGCTGGCGCAGGCGAACAATGTGCGTGTCGTGCTTTCGACCGTGCTGCCGGCCGGAAGTTTCAGCTGGTCGCCTGACACGAGGCCGGCGCCGGCGATTGACAAGCTGAACGCATGGATCCGGGCCTACGCCGCAGAGAAACGTCTCGTGCTCGCCGACTATTTTCCCGCCCTTGCCCAGCCCGGGGGATCGATGCGGCCTGAATTCTCGCTCGATGGCGTGCATCCTAACAAGGCAGGCTATCGCGCGATGGCGCCCATTACGGATGCGGCAATCAAGGCGGCGCTGGGGCCGGCCACGCTGTTCGACTGAAGCATCGCAGCCATGAGATTTTCGCCATGCGCGGACGGGGCGCGCGAGGCTAGCTTCAGCTCAGGCAAGATGGGGAAAACCGGCATGAAAGGCGGCTGTGCGTGCGGCGAGGTCCGCTACGAGGTTACAGACACGATCCTGATCACGCATGGCTGCCACTGCACCTGGTGCCAGCGCGAGACGGGCTCGGCCTTCGCTGTCAATGCGGTGATAGAGATGTCGAAGGTCGCTCTGCTCTCGGGCGAACCGATGGAAGTCGTAACGCCCTCCCTCTCCGGCCGCGGCCAGATCATCGTGCGCTGCCCAAACTGCCATGTCGCGGTCTGGAGCCATTACCCAACGGCCGGGAAGAAGGCGGCCTTCATCCGCGTCGGCACGCTCGACCAGCCGCACGACATCAAGCCGGACGTCCACATCTTCACCTCGACCAGGCGTCCCTGGGTCGTGCTTCCGGAGGGCGCGCCGGCCTATGCAGAGTTCTACAATCCTGCCGAGGTCTGGAGCCCGCAGATGCAGGCCCGCTGGGGCGCGATGATGGCGGGCTGACTACTCAGCCGGTTGCACGCTCGTCGTCGCGACGGGCTCAATCGCCTTGCGATCGTTCGCGCGCCACGTTGTGAGAATCTCCTCCCGCTGGCGTTTGCCGAGATAGAGGAAGTTCTCCGGCAGGCCGATGCGGAGGCTTGCATCGCATGGCGGCGAACCGGGGATGGCTTTCCGGTTCAGGTACTTCCCCAGCGCCTTCACGGTCATGCGGTCGACAAGGCTGAGATCGTATTTCGGCCCGAGCCCCAGCTTCTCGCGCACGATCGGCGGCAACAGCGAGACTGACGCCCGCGCCATGGCGCGGCTGAGATATTTCGGCGTATCGGGCGCAGCGGCCCCCGACATGATGATGCCGAGGAACTCCTCGTTGATCGCGTGCGACTCGAAGCGGTGGACCAGCTTGTCCATCATCCTGAAGAAGCCTGCCGTGGACATCGGCGAGTTCTGCACGCCGTAGAGCTTCGCGCCCGGCGCGGCTTCGGCGTAGTATTGCTTCTTCTCGGCTTCGGGCACGCGCTCGACGAACACGTCATAGGCCGTGAGGAAGCCGTACGCCGCCGTGGCGCTCACCCAGTCGAGCAGTTCGGGATCGAGCGCGCGATAGGCTTCGCCCTTGGGCGTATTCCCGTTCACGCGCGAATGCATGTTGGTGACGCCCTGGATCACCCGCTCGGCCGCGCGCTTGGGGCCATAGACGCCGACCATCGCGGCAATCCCCGTGCGCTTCGAGCGACCGATCGGATCCTGCTTGTAGATCGAATGATCCCACACGCCCGAGCGGATGCGCGCGTCGGCGAATTCCAGCAGCACGGCGGCGACGCCGCCCACCGCCATGGCGACGGGGTTCTTGTAGACCTTCCAGTGCATCGAGTCCGGCTCAAGGCCCGCCGGCTCTCCGGGCGGGTTCCTGAAATCGACTTTCCAGCCCAGATAGGATTCAGGATTGCTCATGACAGAAACATCCGGCGGCTTTCCGACCGGCGCAACCTATCAGAACACATAGCCCGCCCGGCCCGGCGGAACGGTCTCACGGCGCCCATGCGTCCGCGAGATGGCGCCGTTACGTCGCCTCGTCCCTATTTTTTTCAGGTGACGCAAGGTTCTAGCGCCTGGCCCCGCCGCACACGATGATTGCGGCTGGGCGCACCCATTGCTCGCGGCGCGATGCCTGTTTATGAGGCGCGCCATGCCACTCAACATCATAGGCGTCGATGCGGACGACACGCTCTGGCACACGGAGACAGTCTTCCGCCTGACTCACAAGCGTTTCAACGAACTTCTCTCCGACTTCGCGGACGAGGACACGCTGGAGGCCCGTCTTGCCAACATCGAACGCGAGAACATGAAGGCGTATGGCTATGGCGCAAAGGGCTTCACGCTGTCCATGCTGCAGACGGCGCTGGAGGTGAGCGACGGCAACGTCTCGACGAAGGTGATCCGGGAACTGCTCGATGCCGGCCGGGAGATGATGACCCACCCCATCGAACCCCTGCCCGGCGTCGAGGAAGCGCTCAAGGCGATGGCCGAACGCAGCCGCCTGATCCTCATCACCAAGGGCGATCTCTTCCATCAGGAATCGAAGCTCGCAGCCTCCGGCCTCGGCTCTCATTTCTCGGGCGTCGAGATCGTCTCGGAAAAAACGCCCGACATCTACACAAGAGCCTTCGCGCGCCATGGCGGTTCGGCCGAGACCTCGCTCATGACCGGCAATTCGGTGAAGTCCGACATCCTGCCCATGCTGCAGGCCGGCGGTTACGCCGCGCTCGTGCCCTACCCGCTGGTGTGGGAGCACGAACGCGCCGAGAAGCCAGTCGGCCACCCACGCTATCGCGAGATCGAAACGCTGAGCGGCCTGCCGGCCTGGCTCGACGAGATCGGCTGATCAGGCTTTCGGCGTGACTTTGAGGAGCCGCGCCTGCAGTCCGTCGGTCAGAACATAGATGGCGCCGTCGGGACCGACGCCGATGTCGCGATAGCGATCCCCCTGCGAGAACGTCAGGCGCTCTTCGCCCGTGATCTTGTCGCCGCTCACCGTGAGGCGTGCGACATAGTGCGAGTTGAGGCCTGCCGCAAAGACGCTGCCCTTCCATCTCGGGAACAGGCTGGCGTTGTAGTACATCAGCGCTCCCGGCGCGATGACGGGGTCCCAATAGTAAATCGGCTGTTCCATGCCGGCCTTCTGCGAGCCCTCGCCGATCTTGGTGTTGGCCGCGCCGTATTCCACGCCGTAGGTGATTGTGGGCCAGCCATAATCCTTGCCCTTGCGCGCGATGTTGATCTCATCGCCGCCCTGCGGGCCGTGTTCCAGCTCCCAGAGTTCGCCGGTCGTGGGGTGTAGGAAGGCGCCCTGCACGTTGCGGTGGCCGTAGGACCAGATTTCCGGGCGCGCGCCGTCCTTGGCGCCGACGAACGGATTGTCCTTCGGGATCGAACCGTCCGTGTTGATGCGAACGATCTTGCCGAGGCCGCTCTTGAGATCCTGCGCCTGCATACGGCCCGGAAGGATTGAGCGCTCGCCCTGGGTCACGAAGAGCGTGCCGTCCTTGGCGAACACCAGCCGCGAACCGAAGTGCAGCGGCGAGTTCAGCGAAGGGACCTGATGATAGATCACCTTGATATTCTCGATCTTGGGCGTCGCGCCGTCGACGAGCTTGCCCTTCGCGACGGCGGTGTTGTTGGTCCCGTCGGCCTGCGGCTCGGAATAGCTCCAGTAGATCGTCTGGTTGGTCGCGAAGTTCGGGTCGAGCGCCACGTCCAGCAATCCGCCCTGCCCGCGCGACATCACGGCCGGCACGCCATCCTTGATCGGCGTAGAGACCTTGCCGTCCTTGTCGATAATGCGGAACTGGCCCGCCGTGCGCTCGGTGACGATGAACTTTCCGCCGGGAAGGAAGTCCACCGCCCACGGCGTCTGGAATTCGCCAGGCTTGGTGACCTCTTTCACGTCGAATTTGGTGTCCGTGCTCAGCGCGGGCGCGCGGGTCTGTCCGGCGAAGGCGGGCTGGTATCCCGACTTGTTGCCAGGCCGCGTTTCGGCGGGCGGCTGGGCGACAGCTACGAGGCCCGCAAGGGCCGCAAGCGCAGCGGTCGAAAGGGCGGCAAGACGGAAACGCATAGGCGAAAGCTCCCCAAGTGTGTCTGGCATAGTCCTACAGGTAGTGGTGAACCGGCTTCCGGACAGCCGCAAGCTGCATCACGCACCCGCTACCGCCATGGCCATGCGGTAGCGAAACACGCTGAAGAACCCTGATTCCCTGACTGTCATCGTTATGTTTTTAAAGAATAACGCTGACGCCTGCCCGCGCCTGTCAACAAGCTGCGACCGGCGGCTGTAACGCTTGCTGCGGATAAGCGTATAAGACAGGAACGACTGACGGTTTCGGAGCTTCGCACGATGCGCTTACTTCTCGCCCTCTTCGCCCTCCTCTTCACCGCCGCAGCGCCCACCGCCTTCGCGCAGGAGAAGGCGCAGGCCGTGTTCGCCGGCGGATGCTTCTGGTGCATGGAAAGCGACATGGGCCACATACCGGGCGTGATCTCGGTCGAGTCCGGCTACACGGGCGGCAAGGAGAAGAACCCGACCTACCGCCAGGTCGCGATGCACCAGACCGGACACCTGGAAGCCGTGCGCGTCACCTACGATCCCAAGAAGCTCACCTACGAGCAGCTGCTCTCGCGCTACTGGCCGCTGGTCGACCCGACCGATGCCAACGGTCAGTTCTGCGACCGTGGCCACAACTACATGCCCGCCATCTTCGTGACGCCCGAGCAGAAGGCCGCCGCCGAAGCTTCCAAGGAAAAGATCATTGCTTCCGGCCGTGTGAACGGAAAGGTCATCGTGCCGATCCTGCCGCTGGGCGAGTTCTGGCCGGCCGAGGAATTCCACCGCGACTACGCCAAGCGCAACAAGGCTGACTACGACGCCTACCGCGAAGGCTGCCAGCGCGACTTCATCCTGTCGAAAGTCTGGAAACCGATCGGCTGATTTATCCGGTCGTCTTCGGCCCCTCCGGCCGCGTCGCGACGAACAGCGCGCACGCGAGCAGCACGGCCGCCGTCAGCCAGAACCACAGCGATGGCGGATGCGCGATCGCGACGACGATGAAGGACAGCGTCATCATTCCGATGGCGATGAGCTTGATCCGGCGCGGGATCGCCCCGTGCCGCCGCCATGCCACGACCGATGGCCCGAACTTCGGATGGTTCTCCAGCCAGGACTCCAGCCGGCGCGATGACCGCGCGAAACACGCCGCCGCGAGGATCAGGAAGATCGTCCCCGGCATGACCGGCAGGATGTAGCCCGCTATCCCCAGCCCCACGAACATCAGCCCCGCCACGAAATAGAACGGGCGGGTCAGCGGACGGCTCTTCGACGGAGCCTTGGGTGGAGGCGGGGGAGGCGTCATTCGGTCTGCCGGTTCCTGCAGGCGGGCGACCCTAGCCGCCCTCCCCCTCAGATTGCAATTTGTTCGCAGGAGGCAAGCGCGGCGGCCAGTTGTTTCCGTCCCCTAGGCTTTCCGCCCCATCAGCGCCAGCACGCCCCGGATCGCGGCGACCGTCGGCAAGGCAATCAGCAGCCCATAAATGAACGGCAAGCCCCAGCCGATGATAAACAATGGCCCGAAACCGTACCGGATGCAGCCGAGCACGAAGAAGACGGTCGAAACGATGAAGGCCGCCAGAACGGCCGCGCCGGACCACTCCATCTTGTGCCGGAACAAGGCCAAGCTGGCTGATAACACGAACACGGCCGCCAGAAGGATGATCAGGTAACGCTCACGTGCGAACAGCCACGCCAGCCAATCCATCACGCCGCTCCGCGCCCCCGTTTCCCGGCTCCAGTGTAGCGCATTCTTTCCAGGAAGACCGGCATTTCACGCTTTCGGGAACCTTGCCCTAGCGTCCTTGGCTGTAATGCCGGTTCCAGCCTATGGTCCCGCCAGATCGGCCTGCCGAAGAGCTGCCGACAGCACAGGGGAGAAGATGTCCACGATTCAGCTAAAGCTGGGATCGCGCCTGCTGATGGCGGCCGCGTCCCTCGCAATTCTCAGCGCCTGCAGCCCGGAAGCGCCCAAGCCGGCCGAACCGGCCGCAGTCGCAGCCGCGCCCAAGCCGTCTGACGACCAGGCCTGGCCTGCTGGCGCCGTCGCCGATCCCACGATGCTCGGCTTTACCGCCGAAGGCCTCGCGGCCCTTGATGCGCGCATGGCGAAATCTGTCGCTGACCACGACGTCGCCGGCATGGTGACGATCCTCGGCAAGGGCGGCGACATCGCCCAGTTCAAGGCCTATGGCGTTCAGTCAGGCGACCCGGCCACGGGAACGCCGATGACGACCAACTCGATGTTCCGCATCTACTCGATGTCGAAGCCGATCACCGGCACGGCGATGATGCAACTCTACGAAAAAGGCCTCTGGCAGCTCGATGATCCAGTGACCAAGTACGTGCCGGAACTCGCCACGCTCAAGGTCCTGACCTATGACGCGGCAGGCAAGCCGGTGATCAAGGACGGCAAGCCCGTGCTCGCCGATCCGAAATCCCCGCCCACCATGCGCCAGCTGATGAGCCACACCGCCGGCTTCGGCTATGGTCTGTGCTGCGACGATCCGGTCAACAAGGCCTTCCGCGACCAGGCCGTGCTCGCCTCCAAGGATCTCGAGGAGATGATGAAGAAGATCGAGGGCATCCCGCTGCTCTACGATCCCGGCACGAAGTGGAGCTACTCCGCCGCCGTCGATATCCAAGGCTATATCGTCCAGAAGCTCTCAGGCCAGAAATTCGGCGACTACCTGAAGGAGCATGTCTTCACGCCGCTCGGCATGAACGACACGTCCTTCTTCGTCACCGAAGCCAACAAGCCGCGCTTCACCGACGTCTATCACTGGGACAAGGACAAGAAGGCGCTCGTGAAGAACGAGGATCGTCCTGATCGTCCGGGTTTCACCGACCCCAACCGCCTCGAGTCGGGTGGCGGCGGCCTCGTGTCGACCACGCACGATTACGCCCGCTTCGCGCAGATGTTCCTGGGCAAGGGCACGCTCGCCGGCAACCAGGTCCTCAAGCCTGAAACGGTCGAACTGATGCGCACCAACCATATCGGCGCCCTCGGGGTGTCGACGGACGGCACGCGTCCGAACGGCCTCGACGGCGTCAGCTTCGGCCTCGACTTCGCGATCTATGACGAGCCGTCGAAGACCGGCCAGCCCTACGCCAAGGGCACGCACTACTGGGGCGGCGCCGCCGGCACCTGGTTCTGGATCGACCCGGCCAACGACCTCTTCTTCGTCGGCATGATCCAGCAGATGGGCGGCTTCCGTCCGGATGCGATGAACTTCCGCGCCGATAGCGCGAAGCTCGTCTACGAGGCCCTGAAGTCCTCGACCGCCGCCGCAACTGCGGCGCCGGCCGAACCGGCGAAAGAGCCCGCGCACTAACGACGGAAAAGCATTGGGGCGGCGTTGGGATCATGGGCCCGGCGCCGCCGCTTTTTTCCGGCGCATACGACAGAACAATCGAGGGAGACCACGGCGATGCCGAACCACTTCATCAACAAGGGCAAACTCTGGCTGGCCGCAGGCCTCGCCGGCGTTCTCGTGGCCTGCACCACGATGGGCGCGCCGCCCGCCGACAAGGCGCAATGGCCGACGAAGTCTGACGTCGCCGCGACTTCGCCCTTTACCGCCGAAGGCCTCGCCGCCCTCGATGCAAAGATGAAAGAGGCCGTCGACAAGGGCCAGGTGGCCGGCGTCTCCTACGCTCTCATCAAGGACGGCAAGCTCGCCGCCCTCAACATCCACGGCAATCAGGCGCTCGGCGGCCCCGCCCTGACCGAGAACACCCTCTTCCGCATTCGCTCCATGTCGAAGCCGATCACCGGTGTCGCCATGATGCAGCTCTACGAGAAAGGCCTGTGGAAGCCGGAAGACCCGGTCTCCAAATGGTTCCCGGAACTGGCCAACCTGAAAGTCGCCACGTCGCCGGACAATCTCGACAACCTTGTTCCGGCCAGCCATGTGCCGACCATGCGTGAGCTGTTCACGCACACCGCCGGTTTTGGTTATGGCCTAAACTCGGCCACCGCCGTCGACCGCGCCTTCATAGAACGCTCGCCGATGTTCGAGAAGGACATGCCCAATATGATCCGCCGCGTGTCGGAGATCCCACTGCTGGCGCAGCCGGGCACGAAATGGAGCTACTCGATCGCGATCGATATCCAGGGCGCGCTCGTCGAGAAGATGTCGGGCATGAAGTTCGGCGACTATCTCGAAAAGAACATCTTCGGCCCGCTGGGCATGAAGGATAGCGGCTTCTGGCTCACCAGCGACGCCGACAAGGCCCGCTTCGCCACCGTCTATCAGCGGAACGCCACGACGGGCGCTCTTGAAGTCTTTCCGGACCCGGTCGGTCGTGACTTCGTCACGCAGGACCATGAAGAGTCGGGCGGCGGCGGCCTCATCTCCACGCTGCACGATTATGCGCGCTTCACGCAGATGCTGCTCAACAAGGGCGAACTCGACGGTCAGCGCGTCCTAAAGCCGGAAACGGTCGAGATGATGTTCACCAATCAGGTGCCCGCAGGCGTCAACCGCCTCTGGGGCTTCGGCGGCTCCCTTTCTGGCCCGACGTCCGAGCGTTCGCCGCAGGCGGAAGGCACATTCTCGTGGTTTGGCATCGACGGCACCTGGTTCTGGGCCGATGCGAAAAACAATCTCGGCTTCGTCGGCATGATCCAGCGCCGCGGCAATGGCGGCCCCGGCGCCGTCAACTTCCAGCTCGACTCGGCGCAGGCCGTCTACAAGGCGCTGGCGAAGTAGGCAGACCTCGGCTAACTCGCGCCCCTATGGAAACAGAAATCCTCAGGGGCGCGAAAGTCCGCATCACGACGGAAACGGCTCAGGTCGGCAACGATGTGACGCCGATCGCGGATATACAGGAAACGGTCATCACCGAGGCCGATCGCGGCGTCCGGCTCCTGCCGATGGTCTTCTTCATCACCGGCCCGCTCGCGGCTGCCGCCGTTCAGATCGTCTTCAGCGCCTTCGTCGGCGCGCTGGCCGTCTGCATCGCCGTGATGGGCGTCGGCGCCGTCATCCTTCGCAACCGCTGGCAGAACCAGGTCCGCGTCCGCCTCAGGACCGGCCGCTCCATCGCCCTCTACCGCACCACCCGTATCGCCGACGCCCGCCTCTTCCACGCCGCCTTGCAGAAGGCGATGGAAATGCGCAACGCACCGGATGCCTGAAGTTCGCGACAGGGGTCATCCTGAGCTTGTCGAAGTACGCGGGGAACGCGGACGAAAAAGTCTGAGCAAACTCACAGCGCGCCTAGCGCGCACAAAAGCAAAATCCTCAGACCCGCCCACCAGCGGGACCGCGATCATGCGTCTTTCGCCAGGAAGGCTTCCGTCGTCGCATCCACGGCCGGGCGCCCGATGCGCTTGATCTCCCAGCGAAGCTCGACACCGGACTTCGCCTTAACCGCCGCACGCACATCCTCGCCCAGCCCTTCGATGTCGGCCGCCGTCGCATCCCCGACATTGAGCAGGAAGTTGCAATGCAGCTCGCTCACCTGCGCCCCGCCCCGCCGCGCGCCGCGCATTCCCGCCTCGTCGATCAGCTTCCATGACGAGCGCTGGTTTGGCGTTCCCGGCGGATCAGGGTTCGCGAAGGTCGACCCACCCGTCTTTTCGCGGATCGGTTGCGTCGTCTCACGCCGCGCCTTCAGCGCTTCAATACGTTCGAGGATTGCAGCCGGCTCGTCCTTCGTTCCCTCGAAGACCGCTTCGGTAAAGATCAGATCCTCGCTCGCCTCGGTGTGGCGATAACTGAAATGGAAATCGGCATTCTTCAGCGTCACGCGCTTGCCGCTGCGATCCAGCGCATGCGCCTCGACCAGCACGTCCTTCGTCTCACGGCCATAGCAGCCGGCGTTCATCCGAATCGCGCCGCCGATCGTGCCGGGAACGCCGGAGAAGAACTCCAGCCCCGCAATCCCCGCATTCGCCGCCGCAACCGAAACGCGCGCATCGAGCGCTGCCGATCCAGCCGTCACGCGCAGCCCCTCCGTCGTCACCTTGCCGAACGCCGGCCCCAGCCGCACGACCACGCCCGCGATGCCGCCGTCGCGCACGATCACGTTCGAAGCCGCTCCCAGTACGGTCACCGGAATGATCGGATCGAGCTTGCTCAGGAACTCCGCGAGGTCCGCCTCGTCCTTCGGCAGGAACAGCGCATCGGCCGGTCCGCCGACGCGGAACCAGGTGAACGGCGCCAGCACTTCGTTCGGAAGGATCTTGCCGCGAACCGGTGGAAGCCTGTCGAGAAAACCTGTCATGCCTGCGACTTAGCGCGGGCTAACGGTCTAGGCTAGCGGCAGGCGTGCTGACCGCCGACGTCCAGGTGGAAGTGGTTGGCGTGGTCGGCGTTGTAGTCCGGCCCCAGCGTCACGTCAAAGAGCCCGCAGGCGCGATCGTGGATCTCGCGCAGGAACTCACCCTTGGCGCCCTTGTCGCGGAAATCCTTCAGCACGTTGATCTCGCGGCCGTCTTCCAGAACGAAGCCCGAAATGTCCGCCGCCTTGGCGAAGGCGTGTTCCGAGAGACGATCATGGCCCGCCACGCGGCGGCACTGGAACGAGCCGAACGCCTTGATCTCCTTAACCGGAGACCCGAGGAATTTCTCCGCCGCCGGGATCACGATGTGGCGCTCCCACAGGTGCATCTTCGCCGCGAGGTCGCAGGTCATCGGCATCTGCTCGGGCGCTTCCCACTGCGAGAGCGAGGCCTGCACGACCACCGCTTCGTCATAGCCGCACGCGCCCTCATGCTCGGCCGCGACCTGCGTGAATTTCACGCCCGCCGCCGCCAGCGCATCGTGGCAGAATTGCACGTCGTTCGACATCGCCGCGAGCTTTTGCGCATCCGCCAGCGAACCATAACGCGAAAGATCGATCACCGCTCCGGCCCGCGCCGCGCCATAGTCCGGCCGCGCGAAATGCGTGATGCCGTTCGACGCTTCCGCCTGACGCCAGTTCGCCAGCATGACGCCGCCCGAAAGGGCGATCATGAGGCCTGCGCCCAGAGCAATGAGGGAGTGGGACTTCTTCATGCTTCCATGGTCTGCAAACGAGGCGCCCCGCGCCCCCTTCTAGGCTGGAAGGAGAAGCGCCCGCAAGGTTGCCGAAACCCTAATTCGGTCCGTCCTTGCAGGCTTGTAAGGCTCTTTGCAGCGCCCGTGTTAACCCTCGTCGTCGGCCGTCAGCTGCAGGCCCTGGCCCCGTTTTTCCTGCTGCCGCGCGCCTTCGAGGATGCCGAGCAGGCCGTAATTCCCTTCATGGCAGGCATATTCGTAAACGGCGCCGGAGGCGGTCCGCAGGGGCATCTCGCCCTTCCAGACCTGCGTGTACTGGTCCGGATCGTCGATCTCGAACTGATAGAGAATCACGCCTTCCGCCGTGCGCGTGAAGCGCTCGGTGAGCTTGCCCTTGTCCGAAATGTAGCCGCGCTGTTGCGGGTGCACGTTCATCGTTTCGACAACGAGCGTATCGCCCTCATACCAGCCGACACTGTCGCCCAGCCACTTCTTGATGTTCGCCGGATCGTGCTTCACCGCCGCCTTGTTCGCGACGATCGGTATGATGCGCGCGTCATGCACCATCTCGACAAGGATCAGCGCATAGCCCGGCGACTGCACGATCTGGTAGGTGTTGTTGTAGAGCACGTTGTTCATCACGGGCCCGCCCGTGTTGCCGAAACCGACAAGGCATCGTTCGCCGACACTGCGCGATTCAGGCCCCTCATACGAACGCGACGCCGCGCTCGCAGCAGCGGCCTTCGGATCCGCAGGTTTTGCGGTCGCAGCCGGAGGCGGCGCCTCTTCGTAGCGTCCGCCGCCGCGACCCGGCTTGTATGGGATGCGCCCTGTCGTCGGCTCCGTGATCCAGGACGAGCGCAGCTCCCCATTGATCACCGCGACATGCGAGCCCGGATCGACCCACACCGCGTTGTAGTTGCCGACCGGCGGCAGCGGCTTGCCCTTCTCCGGCGCACCTTCCTTCTGGTCGGTCGGCTTCTTCTCGGCCGCGGTGCGAATGTTGTTGTAGTCGCCATCCTCGAGCTTCTTCGCCTGCTCGGGCGTGATCACTAGCGTGTTGATGCCGCCGGGACGCGTCATCTTGGTGATGGAGGAATTGGTCCAGTAGCCCTGCAGGTCCGGCGCGCCCCAGCTCGTCTTCGGCGGCGTGTAGCCCCCGGCCTGCGCCAGCGCGGCCGGCGCGATCGCCAGTGCGAGGGACACGAGACCTGCCCCGATCATGGACTTCCGCATCATTCTCTCCCCTTGGCCTGCCGGCCTACGCCTTTGACGACTTCCGCGATCTTTGCCGTCGCGGAAATCGCGGCGCAAGGCCCGATCCGTTCAACTAGCGGAGAACGCGGGAGAGGCGGAGTTCCGTCGCTAGGCTTGCAGGGCCTTGAGGTCTTCTGCGAGCGCATTCGCATAGGTCGTGATGTCGCCGGCGCCCAGGCACACCACCATCTCATCGCCCGTCTTTACTGCATTCCGGATTTCTGAAGCCAGCTTGCCCAGCCCATCGATCGATCGCGCCGAGCGATGCCCGTGGTTGATCAGGCCCTTCACCAGCGCCTCGTGATTTATACCGTCGATAGGAGCCTCGCCCGCCGCATAGACCGGCGCGACGATAACCTCGTCCGCATCGTTGAAGCAGGTGGAGAACTGCTCGAACAGGTCGCGCAGGCGCGTGTAGCGGTGGGGCTGCACCACGGCGATCACGCGCTTGTCCCGGCCCTGCACGTCGCGCGCGGCTTTCAGCACGGCGGCGATCTCGACCGGGTGGTGACCGTAATCGTCGATGATCCTGACGCCTTTCCAGTCGCCGACCGGCGTGAACCGCCGCTTCACGCCGCCGAACTTGGACAGCGCCGCGCGGATCTGCTCTTCCGTCCCGCCCAGCTCGCGCGCGACCGCAATCGCCGCCAGCGAGTTCTGCACGTTGTGACGTCCCGCCATGGGAAGCTTCAGGCCGACCCAGCGCGTCTGGTCCGTCGCGCCGCGCGAGCGCAGCACGAGATCGTAGGTCGACCCGCCAGCTTCCGAACGCACGTTCACCGCCCACAGGTCCGACTGCGGATTGAAGCCATAGGTGATGCGCCGCCGGTCTGGAATGCGCGAGGCCAGCGCCTGCACTTCAGGATGGTCCGCGCAAAGCACGGCGAAGCCGTAGAAGGGCAGGTTCTCCACGAAAGTGTCGAAGCCTTTGCGGAGCGCCTCCATGGAGCCGTAGTGGTCCATGTGCTCGGGATCGATGTTGGTGACGATGCTCACCGTCGGGCGAAGCTTGGTGAAGGTGCCGTCGCTCTCGTCGGCCTCCACCACCATCCACTCGCCCGCGCCCAGCTTGGCGTTCGAGCCATAGGCGTTGATGACGCCGCCATTGATCACGGTCGGGTCGAGGCCAACGCCGTCGAGCAACGCCGCCACCATCGATGTCGTCGTCGTCTTGCCGTGCGTGCCCGCTATGGCGACCGTCCATTTCAGACGGATCAGCTCGGCCAGCATGTCGGCGCGGCGCACCACCGGAATGGCCCGCGCCCGCGCCGCATCCACTTCCGGGTTGCCGCCCTTGATTGCCGTCGAGATCACCAGCGCGCCCGCGCCCTCAATGTTCTCTGCCTTGTGGCCGATCATGATCTTGGCGCCGCGCTTGGCCAGACGCTCGGTGTTCGCGCTCGCCTTCATGTCCGACCCGGACACCTGATAGCCGAGATTCAGCATCACCTCGGCGATGCCCGACATGCCAATGCCGCCGATACCAACGAAATGAACCGGGCCGACGTCGAAAGGAAGTGACTTGCGCATGTGCTGAGTGAGCGCGCCCTGAGGCGCCGGTCAAGCCCCGAGGGCGTCGGCAGCCTGCGATGGCCGGAAATGTCCGCATGCAGGCGCTGCCTCAGTACCCTGGCAGTCAGGGCTCGAGCGCTACGACATCGATCTCGCCGCGAGCAAGCGCCTCCCAAAGGCGGAGCAGCTTTTCATCGGCTACGCCGTGCATATGGCGTGGTAGATCATCGTCGAGGTTTTCCCGGACCACAGAACCACCGCCGTAAGCGACTGGGCGCCATTCGGATTCATGCGTTACCGATACGCTGACGTGCTCTTCATCTTCGGGGGGCTCTTTCGGTTCGTTGAGCAACGCACCAAAAGCCGAAAGCGGCGGATTGCTTATCATCGCCCCCGAGCGGTGCGTGATATGAAATGCCATCCGCAGTTCCTAGGCTGTGTCAGCGGCAGCGTCGCCTTCCGGCGAATTCCAGTCGCAAACCGCCTAACCCGCCTTCACGCCAGCCGCCTGCTCCGCCAGATCGGCGAGTTCGCGCGCCGCATTCGGCTTGCCGAGCTGCCAGGCCGCCTTGGCTCTAGCGCGCAGCACCCCGGCGTTCGAAATTCGCTCCAGCAGGAGCGGCGCGAGCATCTCCGCTGTGAACTTCGGCTCGGGCACGACATCGGCCGCGGCGCCCGTCACCATGCCTTCGGCGTTGGCTGTCTGGTGGTCGTCCATCGCGATGCCGAGCGGGATCAGGATTGCGGGACGCCCGGCCACCGCCAGCTCCGTCACCGTCGATGCGCCCGCGCGCGCGATCACGAGATGCGCCGCCGCGAGACGATCCTGCATGTCGGAGAAGAACGCTTCCACCGTCGCCTTCACGCCCGCCTCGCGATAGGCGGCGCGCACAGCTTCGAGCTGCTCTTCCCTGGCCTGCTGCACGACGATTAACCGCGCCTTCTGCTCCACCGGCAGCGATGCGATCGCCTGCGGGATCACCTCGCCGAACAGCCGCGCGCCCTGGCTGCCGCCGGTGACGAGGATGTTGAGCGGGCCCGTGTCGGTGAGATCGGGATAGGGCTTGTCGCGCACCGCCTTGATCGGGTTGCGCACCGGATTGCCGACGACCTTCTTCCGGTCTTCCGCCGCAAGCGGCAGGCGATCCAGCCGGTCGAAGCCGCAGGCCACATACTTGGCGGACTTCGCGAACAGCCGGTTCACGCGGCCGAGCACCGAGTTCTGTTCGTGGATGATGATCGGCAGGCCCATCGCCCGCGCCGCCGACAGCGAAGGATAGGAAGGATAGCCGCCAAAGCCCGCGATCAGCGACGGCTTGGTCTTCTCGAAATTCTTCTTCGCTTCCGCCGTCCCCTTGCGCAGCTTCAGCGCCGATTCCAGCAGCTTGTGCGGCAGCTTCGATCCGAACGTCGCTGCATCGACTTCCAGCCGCCAGTCGGCGGGGAAGCTGGTCGCGTATTTCTTGCCACGCTCGTCCGTCACCAGCGCGATCGTCCAGCCGCGCGCGCGCATCTCGTCGGCGAAGGCCTGCGCGGGAAACATGTGTCCGCCCGTGCCGCCTGCCGCGATCACCACGAGAGGTTTGGTCGAAGAGGTCATGCGTGTCTCAGATGCGCGAGGGAGGATTCAGGCTGCTTGCGGGTCAAGGCGAGAGCAAGGCCGAGCGTCAAGGCGCTGCCGAGCAGCGACGATCCGCCCGAGGAAATCAGAGGCAGCGTCATGCCCTTCGGCGGGATGAGCGACAGGTTAACCGACATGTTCACCGCCGCCTGCAGGCCGAAGATGGCATAGAGCCCCACGCCCGCGGCGCGCTGATAGACATCCTTCTGCTTGGACGCATCCATCACGCCCTTGATCGAGATCACCGCGAACAGAAGGGTCAGCGTCGCCAGCAGGATCAGGCCGAACTCCTCGCCTGCAACCGAATAGACGAAGTCCGTATGCGCATCCGGCAGCACGCGCTTCACCGATCCTTCGCCCGGCCCCACGCCGAAGAAGCCGCCGCGCTCGATCGCCTCGCGCGCCCGGTCGATCTGGTAAGTGTCGTTCTGCGTCGGATAGAGGAAGCTGTCGATGCGCTGGCGAACGTGCGGCAGCAGCGCGTAGAGCCCCCATCCCAACCCCGCCCCGCCGACGACGAACCCCGTCGCCCACAGCCATGGCAGGCCGGAGATGAAGAATACTATGATGAACCCCGCCGTCAGCAGCGCCGACTGGCCGACATCGGGCTGTAGCAACAACAGACCAACGGTCACCGCATAGAACGCGAACGCGATAATCGCCCACGGCCCCTCCGGAAACCTCTCTCTCTGGGCGAGAAGCCAGGCCGACAACACAATGATCGCCGGCTTGATGATCTCGGACGGCTGGAACGTCGTTCCCCAGAAACGCAGCCAGCGCGTGGCGCCCTTGGCCTCGTGACCGAACAGCAACAGCGCCGCCATCATGAAGAAGCAGATCACGAACAAGAGCGCACACACGCGCCTCACCCACACTGCGCTCAGCACCGAAGATCCGATCAACAACCCCGCTGACAGGGTCACGAACACGGCCTGCCGGTAGACGAAGTGATAGGGATCGTCATAGCCGATCTTCGCCGCCGCCGCCGGCCCCGCCGCCAGCGACAGCACCATGCCCGCACCGAGAAGCATGAGCGCGGCGGCGATGAGCCCCTTGTCGACAGTGCGCCACCATTCGGCGAGCAGTGAGCGGTCAGATCTCGAGAAGACCTGCATGGCGCATCACGCCGGTTCTGTGGTCGTGCGGCGCTTCACCAGCTTGGCGGCTTCTGTCCGGAAGGCGAGCCCGCGCTGCTCGAAATCGCGGAACTGGTCGAAGCTGGCGCAGGCCGGCGCGAACAGCACGACCGCACCCTCCACGCCCGCCGCGCGCGCATCGTCGAACGCGTTCTGCACCGCCACGTCAAGCGTGCGGCACTTCACATGGTCGAGCCGCCCCGCCATCACCCGCGCGAACGCCTCGGTCGACTCCCCGATCAGATACGCCTTCCTGACCTGCCCGAAGAGCGGGACGAGATCGTCGATCCCCTCTTCCTTCGGTCGGCCGCCAACGATCCACCAGGCATTCGGGAAGGCGCGGATCGCCTGCTCCGCCGCCTGCGCGTTGGTGGCCTTCGAGTCATTCACGAAACGCACGCCATCGACCGTGCCAATCGTCTCGAGCCGGTGCGGCAGGCCCGGGAAAGTCTCGATGGCGGAGAGGATGTCGCTCGGCTCCAGCCCCAGCGCACGGCATGCGGCATAGGCAGCGGCAATGTTCTGGTAGTTATGCTTGCCCGGCAGCGCCTTGGCGCCGGTGATGTCGATCGGATGCTCGGCGCGGCCCGCGATCGAATCCTGCAGCTTGCCTTCCAGCACCGCCACGCCGCGCCCGAGCCCGTACTCCGCCGAGATCGGGATCACGCGCCGCAGGCCCTCGCATGACAGCTGCGTCGCCATCACGCCCGAGCGCACATCGTCCACGCCTATCACGGCATAGTCGTCCGGCCCCTGGTTGCGGAAGATGCGCCGCTTGGCCGTGACGTATCCGTCCATGCCGCCATGGCGCGAGAGATGGTCCGGCGAGATGTTCAGCATCACCGCCACGTCGCACTTCAGCGTCTCGGCCAGGTCGAGCTGATAGCTCGACAGCTCCAGCACGTAGATCGCCGCGCCGTGCAGCTTCTCGAGATCGAGCACGCCCACGCCGATATTGCCGCCGACCCGCACGTCCTTGCCGTTGATCTTGAGGATGTGCCCGATCAGCGCCGTCGTCGTCGACTTGCCGTTGGTGCCCGTCACGCCCACGATCCGCGGACGTTCGAAGTCCTTGAGATCATGCACGGCCCGCGCGAACAGCTCCATGTCGCCAATGACGGGCACTCCCACCATCTGCGCCATGCGCACGAAGCGGTGTGGTTCGGGGAAGCGGAACGGAATGCCCGGTGACAGCACCAGCGCTGCAAACGTCTGCCAGTCGCGACGGTTGAGATCGACCAGCGGCACGCCCGCCGTCTCCGCCGCCTTGCGCGCGGCCTCGTTGTCGTCCCACGCGCACACGCGGGCCCCGCCGGCCATGAGGGCCTTGCACGTCGCGATGCCGCTCCGGCCCAGGCCGAAGACCGCGACGTCCTTTCCCTCGAATGCGCGAACCGGGATCAAGCTTGCCTCACCTCAGACGCAGCGTGGCGAGGCCGGCGAGCGCCAGCAGGAAGGCGATGATCCAGAAGCGGATGACCACGGTCGATTCCGACCAGCCCAGCTTCTCGAAATGGTGGTGGATCGGCGCCATCAGGAAGACGCGCTTCTTGGTCAGCTTGAAACTCGCCACCTGGATGATCACCGACAGCGCTTCGAGCAGGAAGAGGCCGCCGACGATCGCCAGTACGATCTCGTGCTTCACGCATACCGCCATCGCGCCGAGGCATCCGCCCAGCGCCAGCGAACCGGTGTCGCCCATGAACACATGCGCGGGCGGCGTGTTGTACCAGAGGAAGCCGAGCCCGCCGCCGACCAGCGCGCCCATCACGACTGCCAGCTCCGCTGTCCCCGGCGTCGGCGTCAGCAGCAGGTAATCGGCAAAACGCGGCGTTCCTGTCGCATAGGCGATGAAGCCGAACGTCGCCCCGGCGATCATCACCGGTCCGATGGCGAGGCCGTCAAGGCCGTCCGTGAAGTTCACCGCGTTGCCTGCACCCACGATCACGAACGCTCCGAAGGCGACGAAACCCCAGATCGTCAGGTCGAACATGAAGTCTTTCAGGAAGGGCAGCGTCAGGCCCGTGGCGAAGCCTTCCTTCGGCGCGGCCTCCAGCGTGCCCTTGGCCAGCGCCGCCGCCGTTTCCGAGCTCGCATAGGTCGAGGCCCAGTAGACCGCGACGCCTGCGATGATGAATTCCATCAGCAGGCGAACCTTGCCCGACAGGCCCTTCGTGCCGGTCTTGGTCACCTTCTGGTAGTCGTCGATGAAGCCGACGCCGCAGAAGCCCACCGTCACGAACAGCACGATCCAGATGTACTGGTTGTGGAGATCTCCCCACAGCAGCGTGCCTGAAAGAATGCCGAACAGGATGAGGAAGCCCCCCATCGTCGGCGTGCCCTTCTTCTTCAGGTGGCTTTCAGGACCGTCGGTGCGGATCGGCTGGCCCTTACCCTGTCGCTTGCGCAGCCAGAGGATCATCGGGTGGCCGAAAAGAAGGGTGAGGATCAGTCCGGTCGCGAGCGCAAGGGCGACGCGGAAGGTGATGAAACTGAACAGGTTCATCGCGCCCGTGTAGGGCGAGAGGAGTTCGTACAGCATGCTACGCCCCTGACGCTTTCTGCGAGGAGGCGGCGCTTTCGCTCATCTGCCTGAGCGCCGTTCCCACCTTCGCCATGCCGGACGCATTCGAGCCTTTGATCAAGACCGCATCCCCAGGTTGCAACCAGCTTTTCACGATCTCGGCCGCTTCTGCCGGACCTGTGACATGTTCGACTCTGATCGTGGCGTCGCGCTGCTTCAGCGCATCGGCAAGATGTTTCATTTCGCCGCCGGACAGAACCGCCGACGCAACTTTCGCAGAGACGATCGAGCCCGCCAAACCTGCATGCAGCGCTGCGGAACCTTCGCCGAGCTCGCGCATCTCGCCGAGCGCGATGATCTTGCGGCCCGGCCGTTTCGCGAAACCTTCGATCGCCGCGCGCATCGACTCCGGATTGGCGTTGTAGGCGTCATCGACGAGCGTCACTTCGCCGCCCTGCGGCAATCTGAGCGTCTCTGCGACACCGCGTCCCGCCGGCGGCGCATAGCCCGAGAGCGCTTCGGCGGCCTTGTGCGGCGCGACGCCCGCAACCGTCGCCGCGAGCAGCGCGAGCGCGGCGTTCGCCGCCCAGTGCTCGCCCACCGCATCCAGCTTCACGACGACAAGATCACCCATCACGTCGATGGCGATGCGCGAGGTCATGCCGTCCGTCTCGTAGCTCACCGGCGTTGAGCTCGCCGGACCACGCGCGCCGCCATAGGTGAGGATGTCCGCCGTCGGCTGCAGCATTTCGGCGTGGCGCTTCAGCTTGGCGAAGAAATAGTCCTTCTCCGGCAGTATAGCCGTGCCGCCGGGCTCAAGCCCCGCGAAAATCTGGGCTTTTTCATCCGCCACGGCGTCGACCGAACCCATGCCCTGCAGGTGCGCCGGGGCGATGCGCGTAATCATGGAGATGTGCGGCCGCACCATCAGCGAGCGAGGCCCGATCTCACCCGGCGTGTTCATGCCGATCTCGAAGATCGCGCGCTCGCTCTCACGCGGCATGCGGGCCAGCGTCAGCGGCACGCCCCAGTGATTGTTGAACGACTTGTCCGACCAGTGCGCACGGCCCGCCGCCCGGAAGATGCGCGCCAGCATCTCCTTCACCGACGTCTTGCCGACCGATCCGGTCACGGCCGAGACCACGCCCGAATTCCGCGCCCGCGCCGCGAGGCCCATCTTCTCCAGCGCATGCTGCACGTCATTGACCATCAGGCCCAGATGCCCCGCCAGCACATCGCGCGACACCAGCGCCGCCCCAGCGCCAGCAGCAAAAGCATTCGCCACGAAGTCATGCCCGTCGCGCACGTCCTTCAGCGCCACAAACAGGTCGCCCGGCTTCAACGTGCGCGTGTCGATCGACACGCCATTGACCGCCCAGGTCCCGAGCGCCTTGCCCTCGGTGGCCTTGGCGGCCTCCTCCGATGTCCACAGCGGGGTGAGGTTCGGATCAGCCATGCGAGCCACCCACTTCCTCCAGCGCCTTCCGCGCCACATCGAAATCCGAGAACGGAATGGTGACGCCTTTCACGATCTGCCCCGTCTCATGACCCTTGCCGGCGATCAGCAGGGCGTCGCCCGCCTTTAGCCGCCTCACGCCTTCTAGGATGGCGGCGCCGCGGTCGCCGATCTCGCTGGCGTCCGGCGCGCCCTTGCGGATCGCCGCGCGGATCTTCGCGGGTTCTTCCGAACGCGGATTGTCGTCGGTGACGATCACTTCGTCCGCCAGGCGGCGCGCCACATCGCCCATGATCGGCCGCTTGGTGGCATCACGATCGCCGCCGCATCCGAACACCACGATCAGCTTGCCGCGCACATGCGGACGCGCCGCACGTAGCAGCACATTGAGCCCGTCCGGCGTGTGGGCGTAGTCGACGAACACCGGCGCTTTCGAAGCGGTCTGGCCCACCAGCTCCAGCCGCCCATGCACGCCCTTCAGGACAGCGAGCCCATCCAGCACCTTGTTCACATCATCGCCCAGCGCCATGGCGATGCCCGCGGCGCACAACGCGTTCAGCGCCTGGAACTCGCCAATCAGTGGCAGGTGAACCTTCCGCTCATTGGCCGCCTCATCGCCCCACTGGATCACCAGGTCCTGCCCTGTCCCGCGCGGCAGCGCTTCGGAGATGCGCAGGTCCCGGCCGCGCCAGCCGACCGTGAACGGCTTGAGTCCCGCCTTCAGCGCTGCGCCCTCAAACGCGTCGAGCTCAGGACTGTCGGCGTTGATCACCGCCGGCGCACCTTTCGGAAGCAGTTCCGAGAACAGCTTCATCTTGGCCTGGCGGTAGTCGTTGAAGTCGGAATGGTAGTCGAGGTGGTCCTGCGTGAGGTTCGTGAATGCGCCGGCCGTCAGCTTCACGCCATGCAGGCGATACTGCGAGAGACCGTGGGACGATGCCTCCATCGCCACATGCTGCACGCCCTCGCGCGCCAGCTTGTCGAGCGTCTCGTGGATCGCCACCGGGTCCGGCGTCGTGTGTCCGAGATCGACCACGCCCGAAGGCCCAATCGCGCCCAGCGTCCCCATCGACGCTGCAGGCCGGCCCATGCTCGCCCAGATCTGGCGCAGGAAATCGACCGTCGAACTCTTGCCGTTCGTGCCGGTCACCGCCGCAACCGTCGCGGGCTGCTTGGGATAGAAAGCAGCAGCCGCGTGCGCGAGCGCCAGGCGCGGCTCGTGCGCCTTGACCGACGGCACGCTCCATTCGCCCGGACGATCATCCGTGAGGATCGCGACCGCGCCTGCCTTGATAGCGCCGTCGATATAGTCGCGTCCGTCCTTCGCCACCCCCTTCAGCGCCGCGAACAGGAAGCCCGGCTTCACCTTGCGGCTGTCCGCCGTGATGCCGGCGATCTCCAGCGCCGGAGCGCCCGGGATGAGCTTGTCGAGTTTCATTGCGCTGTCGACTCCGAAGCGCGCAGGCTCGTCGCTTGCCCCCTGGAATCCTTTGGGGAAGTTCCGAGCACTGGCCGCACGCCCAGCAGCGGCGCCGCACGCATGATCACCTTTCCGGTAATCGCCGCCGCGGTGTACGCGGCTGTGCGTTGGTCGCCCGTTCTGGGCTGTGCTTCATCGAGGACAACAAGCACGACAAATTCAGGGCGGGAGGCCGGGAAAACGGCGGCGAACGACGTGATATTCTTGTCAGGATCGTACCCATCCGGTCCTGGTTTTTCCGCCGTGCCCGTCTTGCCGGCGACTTCGTACCCAGGCGCATCTGCATTCGCGCCCGTGCCTCTGGTCACGACATGGCGCAACATCTTCAGCACCGCGTCCGCCGTTGCCGGCGTTATCACCTGCTCGCGCTTGACGTCCGCCGGATCAACCGGCTCAAGGAACACCGGCGGCACGTACTGGCCGTGATTGGCGAAGGCCGTGTACGTCATCGCGAACGCCAGCGGGCTCACCGCGATGCCATGGCCATAGGCGATCGTCGCCATCGCCGTCTGGTCCCAGTTCTCCGGCGTCAGCGGCGAAGCGAATTGGGGCCCGTCATGGCCCTGCCCACCCGTGAGATGCAGGCTGGTCAGGAACAGCTTCTGCTTCTCTGGTCCCATCCGCTGGGCGATCTCGGCTGCGCCTATATTGGACGAATAGGCGAGAATGTCCGCGACGCTGATTGCCTTGGCGCCTGGCATCACGTGCGGGTCCCTCACTGTCACCGCGCCGATCTTCACGGGGACAGAAACATCAAACCGGTCCGCCTCGCTCAGCACGCCCGCATCCATCGCGGCGGCGACCGTCAGCGGCTTGTAGATCGAACCCAGCTCGAAACGCGAATTGAGCGCGCGGTTGGTGCGCACGTCCTTGCTCTGGTCGCCGCGCCTATTCGGGTCCATGGCGGGCCACGACGCCATCGCTCGCACCGCACCAGTGCGCGCATCGATGATGATCCCCGCCGCGCCCTTCATGTCGAAATCGGCAAACGCCTTCTCCAGCTCGTCCTCCACGACGAACTGCACGCTCGCATCGAGCGTCAGCTTCACCGCCTCGCCGCCCTTGTTCAACCGCTCGTCGAACGCCAGCTCCACGCCCTCGAGACCCTTGCCGTCGATATTGGTGTAGCCTAGGAAATGTCCCGCCAGACGCCCACGCGGATAGACGCGCTGCGGCTCCTCCTCGAAGCGAAGGCCCTCCAGCCCGAGATCGAACACCGCCTGCTTGTCTTTTGCTGATAGCCCACGCTGCACCCACACGAACTGCCGCTTCTTGTCCGACAGCGCCGTGGTCAACCCGATCACGTCGAGATTGGGCAGTACGGTCTTGAGCTCGCTCGCCACCTCGCCCGCATCCCAGATCGCGCGCGGATCGGCCGCCAGCGACCAGCCCGGCACCGTCGTCGCCAGCAACTGCCCGCGCGCATCGACAATGTCCGCCCGCTGCACCTTCTCCGCGACAACGCCGCCAACGGACGCCGCGCCCTTCTCCGGCCCATGCACCGCCACGAACGCCGACCGCCCGACGATCACGGTGAAGACAACGGCCAACCCAACCGCGACGATGCGAGCGCGGCGCGGTCCCCAGACGTCATCCTGTCGGTCGAGCGCGATCATTGCGGAGGAGCGGCCTCCTTCGATTTCTGCACCGTCACCGGCGCCGCCTGCGACAGCGGCTGGTCGAGCGCGGGCTTCGGCAGCGTCAGCTTCTCCTCGCCCAGCCGTCCCGACAGCGCCTCGCTCGCCGTGTACTGGCCCGGCTGCGCCTGCTCGAGGCCCAGCTTCTCGCGCGCGATCGGCGCGATGCGTTCGGGACGCGTGAGATAGGCCTCCTCGGCTTTCATCACGGAGATGTCCTTGTTGATGGCGGTCGCTTCCGCCTTCAGCCCGTCGATCTTCTCCTGCGTCTCTTCCGCGCCAAGCTTGGCGCGGTAGACCGCGATGGCGAGACCCGCCACCACCAGCCCGCCGATGATCACCAGACGATTCATCACGCGACTCCTTCAAGCTGTTTCAACCCGGGCAGTCTGAACCCCTCATCCGGGGGCGCATCCCACGCCGGCGCGTCCGTTCGCAGCGCCCAGCGCAGCCGCGCCGACCGCGCGCGCGGATTGGCGGCCAGCTCCGCCTCTCCTGGCTCTGTCGCCTTGCGTTGCAGCACTTCGAACGTGGGCGTCTTGCCCTTGGGCGTTCCCGGCAGATGCCGCGATGCGCCCGGCTCATTGCCGGACCGCGCCCTGAGGAACAGCTTCACGATGCGGTCCTCGATTGAATGGAAGGTTACGACGACCAGCCGTCCGCCAGGTTTCAGCACACGCTCGGCTGCGGCCAGCGCGCGGACCAGCTCGCCGGTCTCGTCATTCACCCACATGCGCAGCGCCTGGAACGAGCGCGTCGCCGGATGCGTCGGCTTGCCGCGCCGCCCGCCCAGCGATCGCTCGATGCAGTCGGCGAGGTCCAGCGTCGTCTCGAATTTCTGTGTCTTGCGGCGATAGACGATCCCACGCGCGACCCGGCGCGCGCCCGGCTCCTCGCCGAGAATGTGGAAGATGTCGGCCAGCTCGCCCTCGGTGAGATAGTTCACCGCATCCGCCGCGCTCGGCCCCTTCTTCTCCATCCGCATGTCCAGCGGACCATCGCGCATGAAGGAGAAACCGCGTTCGGCCTCGTCGAGCTGGAAGGATGAGACGCCGAGATCCAGCATCACGCCGTCGACCTTGTCGCCCCGGCCAGCCGCGTGGACGATGATGTCGAGTTCGCCGAACCGACCCGGCGCCGGAACAAGCCGCGCATCCTTGCCCGCATGCGCCCAGGCGCGCTCCATCGCTTCGGGATCACGGTCGATCGCCAGCAGCGTGATGTTCGCGACCGCCAGCGCGGCGCGCGCATAACCGCCGCCGCCATACGTGCCGTCCACCATCACCGCGCCATCGGTCGGCGCGAGCGCGTGGATTACTTCCTCGACGAGGACGGGCACATGGCCGGCTGGCGCGGGGGCGTTGAGTTCAAGCTCGCTCATTCCGCCGCCGCCTGACCCGCGCGACGCGGCTTCGCCTTGAGAAGGCCAAGGCTGTCCTTGGCGAGCGCATGCATCTCCTCGCGCATCGCTTCGTGGGCGGCGGGCTCCCAGATCTGGAAACGGTCGCCGAGGCCGACGAACTTCGCCTTGTCGGTGATGCCGGCCTTCGCAAGGAGTTCAGCGTCGAGCACAATACGTCCGCCATCGTCGAACCTGGCCTGGCGCGCCTCGCCCATGATGTAGTTCGCCAGGGCGTAGCGACGCGGGTCCATCAGATCGAGATCGGCCATGGAGTCTTCAAAGCCCTCCATCAGACGCTGCCCCGCGCCTTCGATGCAGGCCTTGTCGAGCGACGGCCACAGGTAGACGCTCTCCTCTCCGCCCAGTGATTTGCGGAAAGGCGCCGGGATCGAGACCCGCTTCTTAACGTCGACGCTGCTCTCGTAAGAGGAGAGAAACATAACCCCACTTGCTGCCCGCTAGACACCTGCCCGGAACGGGCGGCGCACCCTGTAATTACGCTCCACGGAGGCCCCGTCCGTGGAGCTTTAAGGGATAGCATGGGAGGGTATGGGCAACAACGGGACATTAGGTCCTCGTTAACCATTGAACCGTCCGCTGACGGAACAAACCAAGTAGATCGGTGAGCTATATCCTGCGGTCTGTGGATAAATGGTTTACGACATGTGAACAGACGCGCGATTCAAGCAGCAAATACTGGCGTTCTGGCGGTGAACGACTTCGCGTCAACCTGTCCACAGCAAATCAGTAAACTTCGATCAGGCGGCCTGTAAGCCGGGTTCTGTCCAGAGCCTTGCGGCCCTTGGGCGACCATTCCTCTGGGACGGCCCTTGCGGACCGCCTCGCGCGACCAACCCGGATGGAGCGCGAAGGCGCGCCTGTCTCTTGCGAGACGTCCATCCCTATTCGGTCTTGCTCCAGGCGGGGCTTGCCTTGCCATCCCTGTCACCAGGAACGCGGTGGGCTCTTACCCCACCCTTTCACCCTTACCCGGGACAAGTCCCGGGCGGTTTGCTTTCTGTGGCGCTATCCCTCAGGTTTCCCTGGGCGGACGTTATCCGCCGCCTTGCCTACGTGGAGCCCGGACTTTCCTCCAGTGGTTTGCCCACCAGCGATCGCCCGGCCGCCCGATCGAAGGCGTCCGCATACCACATGGCGAGGAAAAGGGCGATTCCAACCGTTTCTGAGGCGAAAACCACGCAGTGCAGCAATAACTGCGCTCGGTTATGGCCTGTTCAGGCACGGCCCATTAGAAGCGGGCCCAGCGTTACCTGGAGGGAATGTATGAAACTGGCTGTTGCTGTTCTTGGCTTTGCGGTCCTCGCCGCGCCCGCCTTCGCGGATCCCGGCGTTACCGAAGGCAAGGCGCTCTACGAGCAGCGCTGCGTGATGTGCCACGGCTCCGGCATGGCGAACGCCCCGCTGATTGAGAAACTCAACACCTTGGACAATGACAAGATCCTCGCCGCCCTCGCCTCCCCGAGCCCGGTCCCGATGATGGCGGCCATCACCGGCGGCCTGTCGGACGAAGACAAGCGCAACGTCGCCGTCTTCCTATCCAAGAAATCCCTGCCGGCCTCTGGCAGCCTGCCGGAAGTGAACGCCGAGTAGGCTTCTCTCCCCGATTTCGAATACCAGGGCGCTTCCTCCCCCAGGAGGAAGCGCTTTTCCTTTGCGCCGCCACGCAATCGTAGGATGGCCGTGTCGCAAATTGGTGGGATGGCCGAAAATCTTCGCGCCTGATTTCAGCGCCCTGGCCAGAACGATCGTGTGAAACGGCCCGCCAGAGCTGGCCGGGGTCCGGACCACCGCACAATCGCACCCATGACACAGGCACGAACACGCGCAAACGGG
>JBGAKC010000002.1:0-167726 GCA_044224605.1 Hyphomonadaceae bacterium | reverse complement strand
CCTCGACCAGCAATGCTTTCACATTGATCTTGCCCGCGGTGAACGGCTGACTGAGCTGTCCCGTGGTGAACTTGCTCCCGCGCTTGGCCCAGGTGTCCTCCGCATCGCGCATCAACAGCCAGCCACGCGCGATGTTGTATTTTTCGACGAAAGCCATCTGCCGGCCATACTGTTCGCGCGCTTTGTCGGCGTCGGCTGCGTTCGTGGCGCTGGTCAGGGCAGCATCATCAATGCTTCCATGCAGTACAATCATCGATCCGGCCTCCAGCGTGATTTTTCGGGCCACTGGTAGAAAATAGTTGGCGCAGGCGGAATTGCATTGTCCGCGCACAACCATTTCCGCGCGTAACCCCGCGAGCAGTTCTCCGATCTGCACCGCTACCGTGACCGGCCCGCCGCTCGAGTCGGCGACCACACGTTTCACCACCTTTAGATCGACCTTCTGCACACACGCCAGCATGGGCTCCGTCGTGTTGCCCCTCAGCAGGAGATCGCCCTCCTTGGTCACTTCGCACGATGGTCCCCAGCCGAGCCCCGGGTTCATGCTGATGCATCCGCCCAGCGCCAGACACACAAGTCCGATGATTGAAAACCGCATCGCTGTGCCCCAAACGAAAACCGGCGGCAGGATACTGCCGCCGGCGCGTTGGCGAAAATCGGGCAATGCTGACTGAACGCTACTCCAGCGCCTGACTCGAATTCGGTTTCGACTGCAGCTGGATGTAGTTCTGGATGCCGATCTGGTTGATCAGGTCGAACTGCGTCTCGATGTAGTCGATGTGCTCTTCCTCATTGTGGAGGATCTTGTTGAAGATGTCGCGCGAGCCGTAGTCACGCACCTTCTCGCAATACTCGATCGCATCGCGCAGCACCGGCACGGCCATCTGTTCGGTCTTGAGATCGCACTCCAGGATCTCCTTCACGTTCTCGCCGATGAACAGTTTGCCGAGGTCCTGCAGGTTCGGCAGGCCCTCAAGGAAGAGGATGCGCTCGATCAGCCAGTCGGCGTGCTCCATCTCCTCGATCGATTCCTTGTATTCCTTCTGCGCCAGCTCCGAGACGCCCCAGTCCTTCAGCATGCGTGAGTGCAGGAAGTACTGGTTGATCGCCGTCAGCTCGTTCTTGAGCGCCGCGTTGAGGAATTCGATGACCTTGGGATCGCCTTTCATGGGCGGGCTCCTTGAATTGGATTGGCCGCACAAACGGGCAGGCGGCCGCCGACGGGCAATACGTGCAACACAAACCAGAGACGCCGACTCTCGGCGCTATTCAAGTTGTTTTCATTGGGAATTCCGAGACTGCGAGGACGTCGGGTTCTCAGCAGGCTATTCAGCCGCCATCAGCACGCGTTGCGGCGAGCAGTCATCGTTCGCGCCGGCTTCGCGGATCATCCCGCAGACGGTTTCGCAGCATTTTCCGCAGTTTATCGTCGTGTCGTGGTGGCGGTGAACCTGCGCAGGCGAGCGAGCGCCCGCCGCAATAGCGTCGTTCACTTTCGCCGTATTGAGACCCCGACACACGCAGATGATCATGCGAATGATTTGCATCACTTTGCGACTGATTGTCAATCGCCTTGCAACACCCATGCCCCAGCGGCAGGCTGCCGCAGGCCGCCGGCCGGCAAACAGCCCACAGAAGCCCTCTTTTCCAAGGGTTTCCGGGATCCCGCCATGCTTGACCCCTCGGCCCCGGCCCAATACCCGGGACGGCACAGGAGCCCCCATGTCCGTCGCCGATCTTGCAGCAACCGCCAAAGCCTGGCCGTTCGAACAGGCCCGCGAGCTCAAGGCGCGCATCGAGAAGCTGGAGAAGGCTGGCCGTCCGAAAGATGCGACCGTGATCTTTGAGACCGGCTATGGCCCGTCTGGCCTCCCGCACATCGGCACGTTCGGCGAAGTCGTCCGCACCACCATGGTCCGCCGCGCCTTCGAGGCGCTGACGAACGGCGCCTACAAGACCCGTCTCATCTGCGTCTCCGACGACATGGACGGCATGCGCAAGATTCCGGACACCGTGCCGAACCCAGAAAAGCTCCAAGCCTATCTCCAGAAGCCGCTGACCTCCGTTCCGGACCCGTTCGGCACGCACGAGAGCTACGGCGCCCACATGAACGCCCGCCTCCGCGCCTTCCTCGACAGCTTCGGCTTCGAATATGAATTCGCCTCCGCCACCGCGCTCTACAAGTCCGGCCGCTTCGACGCGATGTTGCTGCGCGCCGCCGAGAAGTACGACGACATCATGAAGGTGATGCTCCCGACGCTCGGCGACGAGCGCCGCGAAACCTACTCGCCCTTCCTGCCGATCTCGCCCACCACCGGCCGCGTGCTCTACGTCCCGATGAAGAAGGTCGACGCGAAAGCAGGAACCGTCACCTTCACCGACGAGAATGGCGAGGACGCAACGCTTCCCGTCACCGGCGGCCATGTGAAGCTGCAGTGGAAGCCCGACTTCGGCATGCGCTGGGCCGCTCTCGGCGTCGACTTCGAGATGTTCGGCAAGGACCATCAGGCCAACGCGCCGATCTATTCGAAGATCTGCAAGATCCTCGGCGTCGAGCCGCCGCACCAGTTCGTCTACGAACTCTTCCTCGATGAAAAAGGCGAGAAGATCTCCAAGACCAAAGGCAACGGCATCTCCGTCGAGCAGTGGCTGAAATACGCCCCTGCTGAATCCTTGTCGCTCTACCAGTGGCAAAAGCCGAAGACCGCGAAGAAGCTCTACTTCGACGTCATCCCGAAGGCGGTGGACGAATACCTCACCTTCCTCGACGCCTACGCGAGGCAGACACCCGACCAGCAGCTCGAAAACCCGGTGTGGCACATCCACGGCGGCAAGCCCCCGGCGAAATCTTCGCCGGTCTCGTTCGCCATGCTGCTCAACCTCGTCTCTGCCGCCAACGCGTCGAACAAGGACGTGCTCTGGGGCTTCATCAAGCGCGAGGCGCCCAACGCCACGCCCGAAACCGATCCGCTGCTCGATCATCTCGTCGGCTACGCGCTGAAATACTACGCTGACTTCGTCGCCCCGACGAAGACCTACCGCGCGCCCGACGACAAGGAGCGCGCCGCCCTCGAAGACCTCGCCACGCGTCTCGAAACCTGGACCGGCGCCCTCGATGGCGAAAGCCTGCAGACGATGGTCTTCGCCGTCGGCACCGAGCGCCAGTTCGAACCGCTCCGCGCCTGGTTCACCGCCATCTACGAAGTCTGCCTCGGCCAGTCGCAAGGCCCCCGCTTCGGCGGCTTCGTCGCCCTCTATGGCGTGAAGGAGTCGGCGAAACTGATCCGGGATTCACTCGCCCGCGGTTAGTGGAAGGCCAGCACCGAGAACACCACCGCCGCCAGCGACGACAGCCCGGCGAGCGGCCCGAGGCTCGCCAGCAGAGCACCCGTCTGCTTCGACTTGCCGGCATAGATCATTTCGATCGTGACCGCCGCGAAGGTTAGCAGGCCGACGAACACCATTTTCATCCAGAACATTGCGCCGAGCGCGGTCGCTCCATACGTCGTCACCATCAGCACGATCCCGGTCGGCCACAGGAATACCAGCCCTGCGATGGAGACGCGGGCATAGGCCCGCCCAGGCTTGCCTCCGCTGCCGCCCTTCTGCCGCGACGCAGGTCTCACGCTGGCAAGCGACACCACGTTACCCAGAACGCCGCCGGCCACGAGCATCAGCCCGATGAAGTGCAGAATCAACAGCACGTCCGCCATGCCAGCGGGCATAGAGTGAGCCGGAGAGAGGAGCAATCAGTCGTCCAGCAGCGCTGCCACCGCCACGAGTTCGATCAGGTCCTCGCCCTCCAACGTCGCGCCGATGCACGCCCGTTGCGGCGGGTTCTCCGGATCGACCCAAGCATCCCAGGCGTGGTTCATCTCCGCCTTCCGCGCCATGTCGGCGATGTAAACGGTCACGGTCAGAAGCCGGCTCTTGCTAGATCCGGCCTCGGTCAGGTGCAGCTCAAGTTGCTTCATCGCCTGCCGCGCCTGTTCCTCCATGGAAGCGGATTTCACCGGCGACGTCGCCACCGTGTAGACCCGCCCGTCATGAACCACCGCCCGCGCCCGGGTAGCGCCCGGCCGCGCAAGCCGGTGGATGTCGATCATCAGGCTGTCCCCTCAGTGAAAAGTCAGCGCTGCAAGGATCATCGCCAGGAAAGCAGAAAACCCAGCCAATGGCCCAAGTCTTGGAAGTCGCGCCGCAACGGCTACGTTGCCTGCCTTCACCTGCGCGTGCGTCATTTCGATCAGCAGCGCTGCGATCGTCAGCGTTGCAACGAACGCCATCTTGGCCCAGAACATCGCCGGCATCCCGGAGAACCCGCCATACTTCACCGCGATCAGCCCGAAGCCCGTCACCAGCATCAACACGAGGCCGACGGTCGACAGCCGCGCCAGTGCAGGCGCCAGCCCGCGCACAACGCTGGCCTGTTCCGGCGTCAGTTTCGCGGCATATCCCGCTGCAATCGTGCTTCCGAGCCCGCCGCCTGCGCCCATCATGAGCCCGGCGAAGTGAATGATGAGAAGTATGTCCTGCGTCAGCAGCATGATCCTGCCCTCCGTCCGGGAGGCACATAATCATGCGGCTATGGCTCCAGCAATGCCGCCGCTTCCTCCAGCCCGTTGCGCCGCGCGACATCAGCCGGCGTCAGTCCCTTGTCATTCCGCACTGACGGATCAGCCCCGAACGACAGCAACAGCTCGACCAGCTCCGCAGCCTTTGCATCGTCGTCTGGCAGGCAGAACAGCGGCGGCTCTTTCGCATGGATTTCGTGGTTCGCAAGCGAGGGATCCCCGGTCAGCAATTCCCGAACACGCTCTACACACCCTGCAAAGCACAGCCCGCGCAGATTGCGGCTCAGCGGCGAGAGTACGGCGATGGCTTCAGGCTGAGTATTGTAGTTCGCCCAGCTCAGCGGCGATCCGCCAAACCGTCGTTCGAACGGATCGATCTCCGCTCCGCGCGCAATGAGCAGCTTCAGAACCTTGATCGCGCCTTCACCCGCCGCCACATGCATCGCTCGCACGCCGTCAGGCGCTTCGATTTCGGGGGAGACGCCAAGATCCAGCACCAGGGACGCTGTCTCTTCATCGTCCAGCCGCGCCGCAATGATCAGCGGTCCGAAATCGTTCAGCACGTCTGGGTCGCCCTGCGCGATCTTCTTTGCTTCCACCGCATCTCGTTTCATTACGGTCATGCAGAACCGTTCACGGCTCGAAAGCTCTGTCATCGCCGCGCCATGGCGCAGCAGCATGTCGACTACGTCCTGTCGCCCCGCCAGCAGGGCGTGCTTGATGACCGGTTCCTTGGAGTACGCATTCACCGCATCCCCCCGGGCCCCATGCGCCAGCAGCCACGCCGCCCTCTTTGGATGGTGAGGCACCGCGTTCCCCAGCAGGTAATCCAGCGGCGCGCCCATCAATTCCGGAACCTTGCCGCGCCACTTCGCTGTCTCGCCGCGCCGCTCGGACTCCGCCCACAACAGCTCCAGCCAGAACGTGTCGTCAGCTCCAAGGGAGGTGTTGTAGAGCGCCTGCCCATTCAGAGGATCAACGCCGCGCTCCAGCAGCAGCCGCGCCAGCTCCTCCGCCCGTGGATGCGACGGCTGTCCGCCTTCGCCGCCGCCGATCACGCCAGTCAGCACCGTAAAATCGTTCTGGCTGTTCGACCGCCACCGATCACAACCGATCACGCCCGTCAGCACCGTGAAGTCGATCTGACTGTCGGACCATCCGGCGGTTGCCGACGCGCCATGATCGAGCAGGAGTTTCGCGATCTCCACGGCATTGTCCGAAGCCGCGGCCACCGGCAGGCGCGTGTAGGCGAGCCGCAGCAACGGGGTCCACCCATCCGGCCCGCCGCGTTGATCCGCCAGCGAAGCATCCTTGGCCAGCATTCCGCGCACAGTCTCGATGTCGCCGGCGGTCACGGCCGTGTGGATCGAGTCCTGGGCAATCTCGGGGCGCCGCTCCAGCAACCGCGCCGCCAGCTGCCCGCGGATCGGCCGGTCCGGCTCATGCGTGTTCCACTTCGCCGTCCCCGGCGCGACGCCGTACCGGATCGCAGACTTCTCCAGGAACAGCCGCACGCGATCCGCATGGCTGCGCGCGCGATCCTCGATCTCCTGTTTCAGCAGCGCCCAGCTCGCCAGACCGAATTCCCGCGCCAGCGCCTGCTGCACCTCGCGCAGCTTCGGCGGCTTGTCGTCCGGATAGACATCGCGGAACCGCTGCGCGGCGAGGATATCGCCGGCTTCGATATCCTTCAGCCAGCGCTTCGCCTGCTTCCGCAGCGCATCGAGAGTTGTTGTGGGAGAGAGTTCGCGCGTGACGCGGGACATGAGGATCTTCCTTCCGAAAGTCGCCTGATGTCCGCTTCGCAGGTCGGAAGAAGGTTTGCGGTGAGCTACGGTTTGACCGGAGTGGGTGGGCCGAAACCCTTGCCGCGGACAGGAGGCGCCCCGAGCGCACTGTTTATGATCATCGACGGAACCGCCAGCGTGTCAATGTCAGGTCCGCATCGGGCAGCGGACGAGGTCGATCGCGTCCGCGTCATTGATCGTCACGCGCATCTGCTGGCCATTGGGCTTCACGCGGAAGAACAGCACGTCCTCGCTCTGCTTGCCTTCGGCCAGGCATTTCGCGTCGGCCCGCCATGCCTCGTCGGTCTCGCCGTTGCGCGACACCCGAATTTCGCTGAACACGCAGAAGCGCCGACGCAGTATGCCCACGCGATTGGTTTCGACTGTCCACACCGTGCGCTGGTCATTGCACGCATCAGGATTGGCGGCCCATTCGCCGGCGTAGGAACGCTCGTTGAGGTTCTCGGCGCGGAAGATGTTGGGATCGTCGGAAGACGCCTTAGGAGCAGGGGCATCGCCTTCGGGCGCGTTGCAGGCCGAGGCCAGCGCAACCATCGCAAGACAGATCAGACGCCGCACGACCTTTGCTCCCGATATTGCGGACACTTAGCGCCTGAGTTTGAGCCGTTGCGCAAGGGGGCAGGTCGGCGCATCATCACATTTCGGCTTGTTAAGGATAGTTGATGCGCGGGTCTGTCAGCGCAACTGGACTGCTGATCTCGGCGGCGGCCGCGCTGGCCGCGCTCGCCTGGCCGGCGTTCGCTCACCCGACATCCGGCGAACTCGTGGCAAAATTCGCGCGTGGCGAGTACATGGACGCCGCAAGGGAAGCCGAGGCTGCAGCCGGCGCTGACGATCTTGCCTTCGCCGCCCGAGCGCTCCTGGCCCATTGCATGACGGGCGCGTCACAGCCGGAAGCCGCCATTGTCGACCGCGCCTCGAAGGATGCCGAGGCCGCCCTGAAGCTTGATCCGGAGCACGAAGAGGGCCGGCTCCAGCTTGCCATTGCCCTCTCGCTGAAGAGCCGGACGATGGATGCAATGGCCGTCTGGTCGTCAGGCTATGGCGAACGCGGCCGCAAGCTGGCGGAAGGGGTGCTGAAGGCCGACCCTTCCAATTTCTACGCTCTCGGATTTCTCGCCGTGTGGAATGTCGAAGTCGAGCGAGCGGGAGGAGGCTTTGGCTCGTGGGTGATGGGCGCGAGTCTCGACAGGGCGCGCGAGTACTATGCCGCCGCCGTGAAGCTCGCGCCCGATGACGTCGGCATCCACTGGCAGTACGGCCGCGCGCTCGCCGCGCTTGATGTCCGCGCCCACGGCGCTGAAGCAAGCGAGGCGCTTGCCCGCGCCGCTCGCGCCACGGCGGGCGACCATGTCGAGCAGGTGATGCAGGACCGCGCGAACCGTCTCGCCGCCGCCCTGAAGGGCGATCAGGGCGCCGCTCAGAAACTGGCGCGCGAGCTCCTATGACGCATTTGGAGGCGCGGCAGGCGAAGGCGGATTTCGAAAAGGTCCGCGTCATCCTTCACGGTGAGTGGGACCCCATCAGCTGCGGCGCGCCGCTGGACGAGTACGACAGCTATTGCTGGCCGGTGCTCGCTCTCCTGCGCCGGAAAGCGCCCCGCTCCGAAGTGGAGACTTATCTTCGCTGGGCGGCGGACGAGCAGATGCACTCGCCGGTTCCCGCGGATCGCCTCACGTCGGTGCTCGACGGACTGATGGCGCTCGATGTTAGTCAGAAACCTCCACTGGGCTGAACGAGGGTTCGTGAGCCCGCCCTCGCGGTTCGACGGACGGCCCTTCGGGCCCGCTCACCATGTGCGCTACTTTACTGTTCGCTGAACAGCACGCGAAGCGTGCGTCCGTCGAAGGACAGGCGCGTCCTAACAAGCCTCTACTGGCTCGCCCACAGGATACGGGCCATCCAGGCCAGCTCGCTACGCGGCAGCTCGCGCGGGGCATAGGCGGGGTTCAGCGACACCAACTCCACCATCCGATCCGTCTGGCGGCCGAGAACCTTGGCCAGCACCTCGCCATCGCGCGTCTTCGCCACCACGCGGTCGCCACGCCGCACCGCGACGCCAGGCGCCACCACGATCCTGTCGCCTCGGCGATAGACCGGCTCCAAGGAGTCGCCCGTGATCTCCAGCGCGTACACGTTCTCCGTCTCAAGGCCGGGGAACTTCACCTCCTCCCAGCCATCACCGACCGGCAAGCCCGCATCGTCAAAATACCCATCCGTGCCCGCCTTCGCGAAGCCGAGCAGCGGCGCGGTATGTCCCTGTCGGCCCTCTGCCAGCGTCGCGAATTCCTCAAGCGATGCGCCCACAGCATCGAGCGCCTTCATCAGGCTTTCGGTCGACAGCCAGCGCGCTGATCCATCTGCAGCCGTCCGCTTCGATTTGTTGAACGCGGTCGCATCAAGCCCGGCACGCTTCGCCAGCCCGGACGAGGACAGCCCATGCTGCTCCGCCAGCTTATCGATGGCTTTCCAGATATCGGTGTGGCGCATGGCGGCCCCGCTAGTCAGATAGGACTGCGTACCTAGATATAGGACAATAATCCTATCTACAAACCCCAGTTTCGTGCAGGCCAAGTCTGATTTCCCGGCTTACCGTTCAAGGCCAACAAGCTATCTCACTGAATAAACGAAGATTTTGTCGCAGCGGTGTTACGTTCAAACCTGCCGAACCGGTTGAACGGTTCAACCAAGTATCGCAGAAGATGGGCCCGCCGGGCTCTCTGGCGCCCAACACACGGCCCTTCGGGCCGCGGAGTCGATGGAACTTCTGATCCTCGTATTGCTGGTCCTGCTCAACGGCGTTTTCGCGCTGTCGGAGATGGCGATCGTTTCCTCACGCAAGCCGCGGCTCAAGGCGATGGCGGATAGCGGCAACAGTGGAGCGAAGACAGCGCTGCGGCTGATCGATGACCCATCGAAGCTGTTGTCCACTGTGCAGATCGGCATCACGGGTATCGGCGTCATTGCTGGCGCCTACAGCGCGACCTCGCTGTCTGATGACCTGACGCCGTGGATTGCGAGTCTCCATCCGGCGATCCTCCCCTACGCCGAGGCCATAGCATTTGGCCTTGTCATCGTGTTCACGACCGTCCTGTCGCTGGTTCTGGGCGAACTGATCCCCAAGCGTATCGCGCTGACGGCGCCGGAAACGCTTGCAGCGACAATGGCCCCGCTGATGGCGCTGACCGAGACGGCCGCCTCGCCGCTGGTCTGGGTTCTGCGAACGGTCACCGAGAGCATCATCCGTCTTTTCGGGCTCAACCGCACCCGGCAGGAAGACGTCACGGAGGAAGAGCTTCAGTCCCTGATCGTCGAAGGCGAGAAGGCCGGCGTCATCGAGGAAGAAGAGCGCGACATGATCCAGAGCGTGATGCGCCTCGGCGATCGCTCGGTGAAGGCGATCATGACGCCGCGCACGGAAGTCATCTGGCTTGATCCGGAAACGTCGCGCGAGGAGCTTCTCAAGGAAATCGTTGACAGCGGCCACTCGCGTTTCCCCGTCGCGAACGGTGATGCAGACAAGATCGTCGGCGTCGTCCAGACGAAGGAACTGCTCGCCCACCTCGCAAAGACGGGAAATATCGACCTCAGGGCCGTGATGCATCCACCGGTCTTCGTTCCGGAGACCATGCCGGTGCTCAAGCTGCTGGAGGCAATGCGAGGCAATCCGGTGCGCATGGTGATCGTATCCGACGAATATGGAGGCGTGCTGGGATTGGTGACCGCGGCCGATCTGCTGGAATCGATCGCCGGGGACGATGCGTTGTCGATCGACGAGGGCGTGGCGCCGCCGGTGCAGCGCGACGACGGCAGCTGGCTGATCGACGGCATGATGCCGGTCGATGAATTTGAACAACTTGTCGGCGTTCGCGGCCTCGATGAGGAAGAGGGCTATTCCACGGTGGCCGGGCTGGTGATGCACCTGCTCCGCGCCCTGCCTAAGGAAGGCGACAGGGTCGAGCGCGAACCGCTCGCTTTCGAGGTCGTCGACATGGACGGCCGGCGCATCGACAAGGTGCTCGTTCGGAAAGTCGAACCCATCGACACCGACCCGAGCGGCTAGACCTCGACGCCCGCGCGGCGCAGTCCGAGCAGCACGATCTTGTTCAGAAGGTCCGCATAGCTCGTGCCGGCATGCAAAGCGGCCTGCGCGAATTCCTGGCTGGCGGCGATCTCGGGGTTCGGGTTCGCTTCGATGAAGTAGGGCACGTCGTCCTTGCCGAGCCGGAAATCGATCCGGCAATAGCCGTCCAGCTCCAGAGTGTGGCAGATGCGCTTGGCCATCGTGCGGATTTTCGTCACCACGCTCGGCGACAGGTTCTGCGCAGGTCCCTGCAGGATGCCGCGTTTCTCCTGGTAGATCGGATCGTGCTTCACCTTCTCGGTGGCGATAGCGTGCGCGCCTTCGGCCAGGTTGGAGAAACTCAGCTCCCACACCGGTAGAACCTGCAGTCGGTCATTACCCAGCACGCCGACATATATCTCGCGGCCTTCGATATACTGCTCGGCGATCGCCGGCGTGTTCAGCCGTTTGTGGATGAAAGCCACGCGCTCGGCCAGCTTCTCATCGGTGTCCACGATGGAGGCCTGCGAGATGCCGAGCGAGGCGTCTTCCCACAGCGACTTCACGATCAGCGGAAACTTCAGCCGCCCCGGCCGGCGCACTTTCTTGCCCATCGGGAACACGGCGAACGCCGGCGCCGGCACGCGGTGATACTTGAGCAGCTTCTTCGACAGATCCTTGCCGCGCGCCAGCATCATTCCGCGCGGGTTGCAGCCCGTATACGGTACGCGCAGCAGCTCAAGCAGGCCGACCACGTTCTGCGCGTAGAGCGACTCGCCGTGGAACTCTTCAAGCATGTTGAAGACGATATCCGGCTTCCACTCCTCCACTACGTCGCGGATCGGGGCCAGCTCCGTCTGCACGCCCAACATGCGCACCTCATGCCCGCTGGCCTTCAGCGTCGAGGCGACATCGTACTCCGTCTTCCAGACGTAGGCCTCGGACTCCGAATACCCCTCGACATTGTCGGGCGGGATCAGGTCGGGGTGGGCCAGCGCAAGGATGCGTAGCGGCGTCATACCGCGAACCACTGTCGCCGCGACGTGTGGAGCTGGTGCGCCACCTTGTTGTTCAGCAGGCGCACCATGGACTTGCGTAACTCGCTTTCCGTTCCGGGCGCGCGCAGCTTCAGCGCCCGGGCCCTGTTGATCAGCTGGTCGATCGTGTTGTCGAGGGCGATCTGGTGCGTCCCAGACACGCGCCACGCCGCCTCGCGGATCTTCGCGCGGTTGCGGCGGATGAAAGCGGAGGCCGGCTTGCTGCGCGCGTGCCGCCGCTCCGTCGAGAAGATGCGCATCAGGTCGCGGTCATAGCGCGTATCCGTCTCGACGGCGTAGTGGGCGAGCTTGCGCTCATAATGCTCGCCGATCGTCATGTTGAGGCGGCCGACAGGATCGACTTCCATGCGTCGTGTCAGCCCCGCCTTCGAGCCCGCGATCTCCGCCATAAGCTCGTCGACGAACTGCAGCTTCTTCAGCGCGCCGGGCCATTCTGCATATTTCTGCCGCCAGTTGGAACGGGGTGTCAGCCACACGGCGAAGGTCTCGGCGAAATCCTCGTCCGGATGGCTCTGCGCATACCAGCGCGGCAGGTGCTGGACGAAATCCCGGCTGTGCGAGTTCGGGCGATAACTCTCAGGATAGGGTGTGGACGAACGCCCGAACATCTCCTGCCATTTGCGGCGGCGGTTCAGGGCGTAGGCATGTTGGATGATGTGGCCGGCCTCATGCCGCAGGATCTGCATGCACTGGCGCTTGGCGCCGCCTTCCACTTCCTTGAACAGCTTACGCTCGAGGCGGGCCAGGCGGGGGTGGGCGAGATAGAAGGGAATGGCGATGCCCGGGGTCGTGTCGGGGCTGAACCATTCGTCAGAAATCCAGGCGTGGGCCTGAACGAGGCCGCGGCGTTTCAGTTCGCCGTTCAATTCCTTCATGCAGGTCTGCAGCCAGGTCCCTTCGATGGACACGTGCAAGTCCTTGAGCCGCATCTGGAGTAGTTCGCGGTCCGGCAGATACGACCACCACGGCTGGCGTGACTTCGTCCGCATGGACCAGAGGGTTCCGCCAGAGTCGCCCATTACAACGTTCTCCGCAGGCCGCTTGTGCCCAGATGCCGGCGCGTACCGCCCCGCGGGAGCAGTGCATCAGGAGTGCCGGAGTGGGGGGGTGACCAGAACAAGCGAACGACCTCTCCGCGACGATGTGCGGACGGAACGCTTTCTAAACCATAAATCTCCGAGTCCGACGCAGAAAAAGTCGCGGAACTGCTGGTTTTTTCGAGGTCAGACCGGGTCGTACGGAAAGACGTCGGCCGAGGCGTCCAGCTTGAAGAAGTCCGGGGCCATGGCGGGCAGGCAGGTATCGAGGATTTTCTGAGGATTCCAGCCGGTCAGGTCCGCCATGGAGCGGATCGGGCGGGGCTGGTCGAACAGGACGATTTCGTTGCCCCTGACACCAAAAATCTGGCTGGAGACGTGCTTGGCCTGGTCCGCGCAGAGGGCGACGGCCAGCTGGGCCACCTGGTCAGCTCGCATGGCGGCCTTCATCCGACCCACCCGCTGCGCGCTGGCCTCGTCCTTGACCGGGATGGACTCGATCATCCTTGTCCAGGCGAACGGCGCGATCACGTTGGAGCGGACATTGTTGCGTGCGCCCTCCATGGCCACGATCCGCGACAGGCCGACGATCCCCATCTTGGCCGCCGCATAGTTCGCCTGGCCGATATTCCCGATCAGGCCCGAGGTGGAAGTGAAAAGCACATAGGCCCCGTCCTTCTGCTCCCGGAACAGTTCGATCGACGCCCGGGCGACATTGAAGGAGCCCCGCAGGTGGACAGCGATGACCTTGTCCCAGTCCTCCTCGGTCATCTTGTGGAACATCGTGTCGCGAAGGATGCCGGCCGGGTTCACGACGGCATGCAGCCCGCCGAACGTGTCCTTCGCCTGCTCGACCATGCGCTGGACGGCCTTGTAGTCGGCCACGCTTTCCGAGTTCGAAACGGCCTGTCCGCCCGACGCCTTGATTTCCCGCGCCACAGTCTCCGCCGGTCCCGCCGAGCCTTCATCGCCCCCGGTCAGGGCTCCGCCCAGATCGTTGACCACAACCTTCGCGCCCTCGCGCCCCAGCAACAGCGCCGTCTCTTTCCCGATCCCGTTGCCCCCGCCGGTGATCAGAACAACTTTGCCCTCAAGCACACCCATGCGCGTCTCCTCTGTCTTTGCTTCTAATCACCACACCCGGTCGCCGGGGGGAAGCGTCTGGCCGCGGGATGGAGGTCTGCAAATTCGTAAGGCGGCGAAAAACATCTCGCCTGATCTCAGCCCTCTAGCCGCTCAAACCGTGGGAAACACCTGCCCAGATCCGGCCGGGGGAAAAAGCTGGGGTCATGCTCCAACCCATGACAGCGCTGTTCCTGGCTCTCTTGCGCATCCGCTCGACGTCGTCGCGCGGATGCGCGAGCTCACGCGCCGGTTCGTCAGCGAACTCCATGCCGTCAGCGAAGACCCGCTCAAGCTCGCCGACCTCGCCAACATCGAACGCCTCGCGCACCGCCGCGCCGAACGCACGCGGCGCGAGAAAGAGGCCGATCACTTCGGGATCAGCCGCTGCGTCTTGCGGCTTTGTCGCAATCGTCAACGCTGCACGTTGACCCCGCCACGCTCCGCGTGGTGGAGGCCTCGGTGGACGCGCGCGAAGTCCTCCACCGCCGCAGGCGGGGAAGGTAGATCGGCGCGTCTTCGCGTGGCCCTCCGCTATTCCCCCATTCAAAAACAATTTCGCCCGCGCCTTGCAGGACAACCTGCGAGGTCGCGGGCGTTTGGCTGTCACAAGACCCTGCGGCACAATTCTTCTTGCACCCGGGGGCAAACATCCCTATCTGCACGCTCCAATAACCGGCTGCGCGAAGGGCCCCGAACGGGGAAGACGGCGACCAGCGGTGATGCGCTGACCTGGGCCTAGGCCAATCTTCACAAGGAAGAGTGGGCTGAAGCTGCGGTCGTTGGTTCGTCACTCTCGTCTTCGGAGCCTACGCCCCGTGAACGCTATTCCCGCCTACGAAATCATTCTCGACGCGCCGGAACATTCCGACGCCGTCGAGGCGCTTTATGACGACGTTTTCGGCCCCGGCCGCTTCGCCAAGACGGCCGAGCGTCTGCGCGAAGGCAACACCAAGATCGCCGACGCCAGCCTCGTCGCCATCGACAGCGAGGGGCTGACGGGTGTCGTCCGCGTCTGGCCGGTCAAGGTCGGCGAGAAGGGTCGCGCGGCTTTCCTCGGCCCGATCGCCGTCGCCGAACGCCGCCGTGGCAACGGCGTCGCCTTCAAGCTCATGGAGCGCGCCATCGGCGTCTGCCGCGAGCAGGGTTATGCCGCCGTGATCCTGGTGGGCGATTTCGACTATTACGAGCGCTTCGGCTTCAAGCCCGCCGGCGAGGGCCGCTTCCAGCTCCCTGGCCCCGTCGACCAGAAACGCATCCTGATCCGCGACCTGGCAGACCGCGCCGCCAGCCTCAAGGGCGAACTGAGCGTCCCGCGCTAGCCGCGCTAGCGCCCCTCGCGGCGCCAAGCCAGCATCATGAAGACGCAGGCTAGCAGCATGCCGACGACGCCGGGCAGGAGCGTGGTCGACTCCGTCGCGCGCACCGCATACGCCCCGCGCTGGCGCAGGCCGAACCAGTCAGAGCCAGCGGCGTTGCCGCGATCGCCCACGCGCTGCATGCGCGGCACGTTCGGCGTGCCATCAGCGCCGAGCTTGAACACGCCGCCGAGCGTGGCTGTGGCGAGGGGCTGGATCTTGTCGGGCGTGGAGCGCAGGTCGAGATACTCGCGCGGATGCGTCGGCCCACGCAGGGTCACGGCGCTAAGCTTGCCGGAGGTCGCGCGGTAGAGGCCCAGTTCCTTCGCTGGCATGATCGACTGGTAGTGCCCGGGCGAAACGAGCGACCATTCGCTCTCCGCCTTTGTCCCGTCCGGCCCCAGAACTTCGAGTTTCGGCGGGCTGTCGGAAAGCGTGTGCAGCGTCGCCTTCAGCTCGGGCGAGGCGCCGGCCTCGATCTCGAGCAGCTCTTCCTCAAGCTCCGGCTCCTTCATCAGCCAGTGAGCCGTCCGCCGGATCAACTCGGCATAGGGACCGCCGCCCTCAAAGCCGCGCGCCCACAGCCACAGCTGGTCCGACATCACAGAAGCAACGCGGCCCTGACCAACACGGTTGAGCAGCAGCAGTGGATGGCCATCCGGGGTCTGCATGAGAGCTTCGGAATTGCCTTGCTCCAGCTTCATGTATCGCATCCACGGCCCCCAGCCGTCGGTCGGCAGGGTAGCTGTCACCGAGTGGCGTTTGCCCAGGGCGGTGAGCTGGGGCGTGAACTTGCCATCCACGATCTCGCCCGTGGCGCGGCCCGGAAGGACCCCGCCGAGCGGCGTGTTGTAGAGCAGGTAGGAGCCTGGATAGGGCGGCCCAGCCGCGATCAGGAGGGCGCCGCCTTTTTCCACATAGCGCGCAACGCGATCGAGATAGGCTTCCTCCAGAACTGATGGCCGCAGCTCATGGTCGAAGATCACGAGATCGAACTCGTCGAGTTTTTCCCGGAACAGCTGCGGCTTCGGGAAGGCGATCAGCGCGATTTCCTCGATCGGCACGTTGTCGGACTTCGACGGCGGGCGAAGAATGGTGAAGTGGACGAGGTCTACCGCCGGATCGGATTTCAGGAGGTCGCGCCAGACCCGTGCGCCGGCATGCGGCTCGCCCGTAACGAGCAGAACGCGCAGGCGATCCTGCACGCCCGAGATGCGGGCCGAGGCGAGGTTGTTCGCCAGCGTCAGTTCGTTTGGAATGCCGTTGACCGACAGCACGATGAGATTGTCGCCACGACGTTTCAGCGTGAACGAGATCATCTGCGGTTCGCCGACCTTCACGGTTTGCGCCGTCTGTGCCTCGCCATTGATGGTGATGTCGACCGGCACGGTCTTGGCGACCGGATCATTCACCTGCACGCGCATCTCGACCTTCTGGTCGATGATGGAGAATGACGGCGCCTGCTGGATCTCGATGTTGCGATCGATCTCCTCGTCGCCGCCGACGATCATCGCGTGAACGGGGCCGAGCTGTTCGGCGTCCTTGGTGTTCTCGGGGATGTCGTGGATCTGGCCGTCGGTGATCAGGATCGCGCCGGCGATACGCTCGCGCGGGGCGTCCGACAGGGCTGACTGCAGCGCGACATACATTTCCGTGCCGTCCGCGCCAGGGTCGGTCTCGGCGACGCGCAGTTCGAGGTTGGGATCGGCGTCGATTTCCTGGCGGATGGCGTCATAGGCGGCCTGCGCTGTCTCGGTTCGGCCTCGGAAATTCATGCTTTCCGAGCGATCCATCACGACCGCCACGATGTCCTTCAGTGGCTCGCGCTGTTCCTGGATCCAGAGCGGATTGGCAAGCGCCAGCGCAAGCACACTCAGCGCCAGCGCGCGGAACAGCCAAGCCTTGCCGCGCCGCCATAGATAGATGACCCATAGCACGGCCGCCCCGCCTGCAAGGCTCCAGAGAATGGCCCAGGGGATGAGCGGATCAAAACCGAGGCGGGACGCTTCGAGCATGACTAGTCAGCCTTGTCCCGAGACGTCCCCAGCCGTGCCAGCAGGTCCGGAACGTGCACCTGGTCTTCCTTGTAGTTGCCCGTGAGGATGTACATCACGAGGTTGATGCCGAAGCGGTAGGCCATCTCCCGCGCATTATCGCCGCCATCCATGGTCAGCAGCGGGCGGCCGGTGTTCTGGTCGATCGCCCATGCGCCCGCCCAGTCCGATCCGCCGATGAAGAGGCCCGAGACGCCGTCGCCGCGGCGTGTGTCGCGATCGGCCGCGCCGCTCTCGATCCAGAGACGGCCATTGAGACGGCCCGGGAACGACTTGATGAGATAGTAGCTCTTGGTCAGCACGTGGTTGGCTGGCGCAGGCTGCAGCGGCGGCGCATCGATGCCGGCGAGAAGCTGCTGCAGGTTCTGCGAGACGTCGCGACCAGGCGCTGCATCGCGCGTGTCAACCACGAAGGCGCCGCCAGCGCGCAGGTAGGCGTTGACCTTGGCGACCGCGGCCGGTGGGAGCGGTTTCGCATCGCGCGGCACGGCGTAATAGATCATCGGGTAGAGTTCGAGATGGTCACGCGCCAGGTCGACGCCATGCGGCATGTCCGGCTCAACCGATGTCCGCTGGCCGAGCTGATAGGAGAGACCGAACAGGCCCGCCCTGGTGATGTCGTCCAGCCGCTTGTCACTGGTCTTCACATAGGCGAAGCGCAGCTTGGCAGCCGCTTCGCGCGCCAGCTGGTCGGATGTCTGGGCGAAGGCCTGCGGTGCATGGGTGAGGGCGGCAGCCGCAAGGAAGAAGATCGCGAGCGCACCCGCCGTGCTGCGGCCGATGCGGGGCAGCCTGCCGGCGAAGCCAAGAGCGATGATCAAGTCAATCGCCACGATGGCCAGCGCCAGCGCGATCATCCAGCCGCCGAGGCCGGCGCGTTCGATGATCGCAGCCTGTTCGGTGACGGTGACTTCCAGTGGCCAGGTTTCGACGGCCAGCGGAGCGGGGGCGCCGGCGTTGAGCGCGCGCTCGCCGCCGGGCCCGACATAAAGGCCGGGCGGCGAGGTCGGGCCAGGACGCGTGGTCATCAGGGCCGAGGCTTCGATTGGCGTCGCCGAGGATTGCGGCGGCGTCAGCACCCCGAAGCCGTCCAACACGCGCGAGGGCGTCAGCGCGCCTTGCGCCGAGGCCGCGTTGCCGCGCGTGCGTTCGCCGCCGGAGACGACCGAGCGGCGCAGCATTTCGACGAAGGCGCCGGTGTAGGGTAGGTCGGACCAGTCCGGGTCGGCCGTCACGTGAAACAGCACCAGTTCGCCGCGGCCCATCCGGCGCGCGGTGACGAGCGGTGTGCCGTCCTGCAGCTCGGCCCAGGTCATGCTTTCAAGTTCGGCCGACGGCTGGGCGAGCACCTGCTGGCGCACGGCTGTGTCGGTGGGCTTGGGGACGCCGAAGAAAGGCGAACTCGATTTGAAGTCAGCGATGCGTTGCGGCGTCTCCCACGACAGCGACGATCCCAGCGAGCGCGATGTCGGCCGCAGCGGAACCGGCGTCAGCGGATCTTCCTGTGCGGCAAGGCGCGGGCCGGCGAAGCGGATCAGCACGCCGCCCTTCTCGATCCATTCCGTTAGGCGTCCCTTGTCGGCTTCCTCGATCGTGCCGCGGTCGCCCATGATGATGGCGTCGACCGGCGCATCCAGCAGGTCGGAGAGTTTCTTCTCGGTCAGCTGCGCATAGGGCTGCAGCGCCTTGCGGACGTAATAGTGCTCGGACAGCAGCGGCTGGGCTTCATCGCGCGTATCAGCGAGGCCGACATGGGGGCGGCGCGCCGTATCGTCCCAGAGCCAGACGCCGCCGGCCGATGGCGAACCGCCGATGCGGAAGCGCGCAACGCGGTTGAGGGCGGCGGCCGGGATGGCGAACAGCGCTTCGGCGGTTGTCGAATTTCCACTGAAGGCGATGCGCGTCGAGGCGATGGATGCGCCTTCGGCTGTTTCTGCGATGATGTCCGCAGTCGCGCCCGGCAGCGTATTCGCGCGAACGACCGCAACACGCGCGCCTTCGGCAGACGAATCCGCTGAGGTGATGGCGAACGCATTCTTCGGCCGCGTGACGCGCACCTCGGTCGGCGCCTTCGCGGCAAGCGCGCGCGCGAACGGGGCCGCGCTTTCATGATCGAAGCCATCGCTGGCCCAGATGATGCGGCCCGGCTTGAGGCCGGTCTCGTCGAGCATCTTCAGCGCCGCGAGGCGATCCGGCAACCATGCCGCCGGGCGGTCATTGCTGAGCAGCTGGCGCGCTGTCTCGGCGTCCAACGCTTCGGACGGATCACGCGTGACTTCGCGCGGCGCTGTGAACATCACGTGCAGCGGGCCGCCATTCTGCGAAGTTTCATCGACGGCGGAGGTCGCGGTGCGAACGATGTCGCGCCAGCGCTCGGCGCTGGTCCAGCCATCGTCGACGACGATCAGCGTGCCGCCACTGGTGTTCACCTGCGCGTTGGGCGCCCAGGTCGGGCGGGCGAAGCCGAGAATGGCTAGGCCGAGCGCGATCATTCGCAGAAGCAGCAGCCACCAGGGCGTCCGTGCCGGTGTTTCCTCGTCCGGCTTCAGGTCATCCAGCAGGGCGAGCGAGGGAAGGGCGAAGCGCTTCGGCTCCGGTGGCGTCGCGCGCAGCAACAGCCACAGGATCGGAAGAGCGAGAAGCCCGATCAGCGCCCAGGGCTGCAGGAAGAGGAACGGACCTACGCTCACGCCGCGGCTCCGCTGACGGTGAAGCCGTAGGCCAGCTGGCCGAGTGGCGTGCGGGGCTCTTCGCTCGTCACGTGGGACAGGAACCGCCAGCCCAGCTCCGCGGCGAGATCCGTCATGTCTTTCCGGCGCTGGCTGAATTTGTCGAGATAACCATCACGGATCGACTCCGCGCGCCCGATGAGGCGCTCGCGATCCTGCCCCGGCCGGAAGAAGCGCACGCGGCCATTGAACGGATAGTTCTCCTCGATCGGGTCGCACACCTGAAACAGCACTCCGTCACGGCACTTCGCGGCGATTGGCGTCAGCATCTTCCGCCAGTCGTCGAGCGAGGAATAAAAATCGGAGCAGATCACCACAGCGGCCGTATCCCGCGGCGCGCGCGGGAAGGGCATGTCCGGCTTGAAATTGCGGATGTCCTCGCCGACGCGCGACGATGCGCGGGCGCCAGACACCGCGCCACGTCCGCCGCCAAGCACGCCACAGCGTTCGCCCGAACGCGAGAGCGCTCCGGCCAACGCCATGCAGAGCAGCAGTGCGCGATCGGACTTGAACGGAATGGTTTCTGCGCTCGACCAGTGGAAGCCCGGGCTCGGATCAGCCCAGAACAGGAATGTACGCGCTGTCTCGAGTTCAGTCTCGCGAACGAAGAGATGTTCCTCGCGCGCGGACCGGCGCCAGTCGACGCGTTCGGCGCTGTCCTCGGCGGTGTGGCGGCGATATTGCCAGAAATTCTCGCCCGTGCCGGCGCGGCGGCGGCCGGCCGAGCCCATGTGCGCGGCGCTGGCCGCGCGCGCACGCGTGGTCAACGTGCCGAGGTCGCCGGCGAGCGCTGCGGCTTCGGCTTTCAACTGACTGAGGGGCGCCTGTGGCACGTCTTGGTCCTTGGGAGGGCGTCCTTAGGCTTTCGCCGCGGCGAGTTCCTGGATCAGCGTCGACAGGTTTCCACCCTGTCCTGTGGGATCGTAGGCCAGCGCCATGCGGTGACCGAGCGCGGGCTCGGCCAGCGCCTCGACATCGTCGAGCGACGGCGCGAAGCGGCCACGCAGAAGGGCGCGCGACCGCGCCGCAAGCATTAGCGCCTGGCCAGCCCTCGGGCTGGGGCCCCAGTCCACGCGCTTCTTCACCTGCGGATGATTGGTCTGTTCCGGACGGGCCGAGCGCACCAGCGTGAGGATTTTCTCGACGACCTTTTCCGGAACGGTCATGCGGCGCACGAGCGTCTGGATGGCGATCAGCCGTTCGGCATCGAGTACTGGATGGACGGTCTGCTCCTGCATGCCGGTCGTGTCGGTGAGGATTTTCCGTTCCGTCTCCGCATCCGGATAGTTCACGTCGACTTTCAGGAGGAAGCGGTCGAGCTGCGCTTCCGGCAGCGGGTAGGTGCCTTCCTGTTCGATCGGGTTCTGTGTGGCGAGCACGTGGAACGGTTTCGGCAGGTCGTAGCTGGCGCCGGCCACCGTCACGTGCCGCTCCTGCATCGCCTGCAGCAACGCGGACTGCGTACGGGGCGAGGCGCGGTTGATCTCGTCGGCCATCAGGAGCGAGGTGAAGATCGGGCCCTTCACGAAACGGAAGGAGCGGCCCGAGGCGCTCTCGTCGAGAATTTCCGAGCCCAGGATGTCCGACGGCATCAGGTCCGGCGTGAACTGCACGCGGCCCCAGTCGAGGCCAAGCGCTCGTGCAGTCGTCTCGACCAGCTTGGTCTTGGCAAGACCGGGAGCGCCGATCAGCAGGGCGTGGCCGCCGGCGAGGATGGTCGCGAGGACCAGCTCGACGACACGCTCCTGGCCGAACACGACTTTGGCGATCTCGGCCCGGACCTTGGCCAACTGCGCAACGGCGGCGTCGGCTTCCTTCACGATATCCGCGGAGGGGGCGTTAGCGATACCGGCTTCACTCATCTCGGCCATTTACCTATGTCTGGGGCAGCAGAAGGCCGCCCATGTCGAACGCGAAAGACCCGAAAGCTCATAACCCTGAGGCGATGGCGCTCGCGAACCTGATCGCCACCTTGCAGTCGGAAGCGGGTTTGGAAAAGCCCCGTTCCCTTCCCCCCGTGCATTTGTGGAACCCGGCCAACTGCGGCGATATCGGCCTGGAGATCCGGAGGGACGGATCCTGGTGGCAGAACGGGGTGCGGTTCAGCAGGGACAAGCTTGTCCGCCTGTTTTCAACGATACTCAGGAGGGATTCCGACGGCTACTATCTGGTGACCCCTCACGAAAAAGTGGTGGTGAAGGTCGAAGACGCCCCATTCATGGGGGTTCGGGCGGACCGGCATGAATCGGACGGACATCAGGTGATATTGGTCACGACCAATGTAGGCGATGTCGTGGCGGTCGATGCCGACCACCCGTTGCGTGTGGTTACTGATCCCCAAACAGGCGAACCGTCGACCTATGTCTTGGTCCGCGGCGGGCTGGAGGCAAGGCTGGCGCGGCCGCCCTATTACGAACTTGTCGGCTGGGCTCAGCCGGATGGGGGCGCCCGGACGATGAGCGTGATGTCGTCCGGCGTCCGGTTTCCGATTGGCGAGGCGGCGTAGCAGATGCCGTTTACCACAAAATCGGACTTCGAGGCGCGCGCCGCCGCCCGGCTGGCCGCAGTAGATGCGATGTTCGAGGAGCCGCTGCGCACTGACTACGACCTCAATCCGGATTGGCCTGCCCCGGCGAAGCCGAGCTATCGGAAGGCAGCGGTACTCGTCGGTCTGATGGATCGGGGCGACGATTATGCCGTCCTGCTGACCTTGCGCCCCGAGACGATGCCGAGCCATGCCGGGCAGGTTGCCTTTCCGGGCGGGCGGATCGAGGCTGATGAAACGGCGGCGCATGCGGCTCTTCGCGAGGCCAGTGAGGAGGTAGGCGTCGACCCCGCGACCGTGCGCGTGCTGGGGCAGGGCGACACCTATCTGACGGGCAGCGGCTTCGCGATTTCGCCCTTCGTCGGCATCCTGCCGGCGGACTTCCGGCCGGTTCCGCATGAGCGGGAAGTCGCCGACGTTTTCGAAACGCCGCTCAGTTTCCTCATGAACCCTGCAAATCACGAGCGTCACGAACGTGAATTCAGGGGGGCCTTGCGGACCTACTACGCCATGCCCCACAACGGTCGCTATATCTGGGGCGCCACGGCCGGGATGATCAAATCCCTTTACGACCGGCTCTATGGCGCCGGCTGACGGTGAGAGATGGCGACCCGCTTACTTGTTGAACTGCTGCTGTTCCTGACGCCGTTCGCGGTATTCCTGATCTATCGCGCCGCCTCGCGCGACCTGAAGATCAGGGATCGCTGGCCGTTGACGCGTCTGGTCATCATCGGCGCCGTCATCGCGGCCGCCGCGCTGATCATCACGCCGCTCCTCGAGCCGCAGGAATCCGACAAGTGCTTCGACTCCGTCCGCTATGTGGACGGCAAGGTGGTTGAGCCGAAGGAAATCCCCTGCGAGCAGCAGAAGCTTCCTGGCAGCGATGCTGCGCCGCCCCCCGCGTCTCCGGCCCCGATCGCCCCGCGCGATACAGGCGGCGGCGGCTGATGCGTCGGCTGGACCCCCAGCCCTGGATGACTTCCAAATCCGCGCTGCGCGTGATGGCCGCCCTGGACGCCATCCGCCCCGGCTGCGCGCGCTTCGTGGGCGGCTGCGTGCGCAACGCACTGCTCGGCGAGCCGGTGGCGGACGTCGACATCGCCACGCAGCTTGTGCCCGAGCTTGTGCAAAAGGCCATGATCGCGGCCAACATCGCGGTGCATCCGACCGGCATTGAGCACGGCACGCTGACTGTCGTTGCGGATCATCATCCCTATGAAGTCACCAGCCTGCGGCAGGATGTGGAAACCGATGGCCGCCGCGCCACGGTCGCGTTCACCGACGACTGGGCGCTCGATGCGCAGCGCCGCGACTTCCGGATGAACGCGCTCTACGCCTCCCCCAACGGGGAGCTCTTCGATCCCACCGGCGGCGGTCTCGATGACATCGCGGCCCGGCGGATCGTCTTCGTCGGTGTTCCGGAAACGCGTATCCGCGAGGACTATCTGCGAATCCTGCGCTTCTTCCGATTCCAGGCCTGGTATGGCCGCGGCCTGCCGGATGCCGATGGCCTGGCGGCCTGCGCCAGGCTGAGAGCCGGCCTTGTCGATATTTCCGCCGAACGCATCTGGATGGAAACTTACAAGCTGATGGGCGCGTCGCAGCCGCTCGCCGCGCTGGAGGCGATGGAAGAAACCGGCGTTCTTGAGCAGCTGTTTCCGGAGGCGAAGGGGCTCGATCTGCTCGGCAAGCTGGTTGGGCTGGAACTCCGCGAAGGGCTCGCACCTGATCCGATGATCCGCTTCCTCGCGCTGTTCTGGAAAGAAGCGGAGGCGGTCCATGTTGTCGCGAACCGGCTGAAGATGTCGAACGAGGAACGGCATCGGCTCAACTGGGCCGTGCAGGACGAGACGCCGCTGTGGGGCGGAGTTACGCAGGCGGAAATCCGCGCGGCGCTCTATCGCGCCGGCGATCAGGTGATCCGCGATCGGATCATCCTCGAATGGGCCAGCGACGGTTCGCCAGACTGGCTGGATGTCCATGCGATCGCGCAGGCGTGGCGGCGTCCTGTCATGCCGGTCAGCGGCGCCGATCTGCTGACGCTGGGTATCGCCGAAGGTCCGGCCATCGGTGAAGCGTTGCGCCGGATCGAGGAAGCGTGGATCGAGTCAGACTTCACGCTGGGCCGTGATGCGCTGCTGGCGTTGTTGAAGAGCTAGTTTGCGACGACGACCCACGTATTAAGATAGGCCGCGAAGGTCAGCCAGACGAGATAGGGATATTGCAGCATGGCGGCGACCGGGCTGTGCCGGTGGAATTCCCGCGTCATCATGAAGACCAGGACCCAGAGCGCCGCGATGTCGATCAGCGCGGCGGCAGCGAGGTGATAGCGGAAGAAGAGATAGCTCCAGCCGAGATTGGCCACCAGTTGGAGGAAGTAGAGGCCGAGCGCGCTGTCCGCGCGCTTCCAGCCTCCGCCGGACAGCCAGACACGGCAAGCGCTGATCGCCATGAGCGTGTAGAGGGTGGGCCAGACAATCCCGAACACGAAGCCCGGCGGCGTGCCGGGCGCCTTGTTCAGGGCCGCATACCAGGGATCAGCGTCTCCAGCTGACGCCAGAGCGCCGAGGGCCGCGACCAGAGCCGTGGCGAGGAAGATCGCGATGAAGGCGAGGATCGTGGCTTCGACCGGTCTTTCGACCGGTTCCATCTTCTGGGCCTGGGCCGGATGTGACATGGGCTTCTCCGCAACCCCTTCCGGGGATGAACGGGATTCAGGTAGGCCCGAACGGAGGGCCGTCCAGCCCTCGCCGGCTCGGTTTCAGCTGGAATCGCTTATTTTGGCCTATCCGGGCAGGGCAAGAGCAAAAAAAAGCAGACGACATTGGAAGCGGCCGGATCGGTTCATTGAGGACTATGGCGGACGGAGCGAGCTGACGACGGCTTCGAAGGTCGCCGCATAGGCGGGAATATCCGCAGCGGCGGCATAGCAGCCAGCCATGTTGATCCTGCCGGGTGAAAGGACGAGCGCGTAGCGGAACATCGTTTGCTGCGGAATGGAACCGCCCGGCGCCGCCGTGAACGTCGCCACGTGTATCCACAAATCGCCGACGTGACGCTTTTCGTCATCTTTCATCGTGATCTGTGACGCGAGAACCGCGAAGTGATCAGCCCAGTCTTCGGGCGTCATGCCGGGAAGCGCCTCGTTCAGTTCCTGGTACGTCTTGCCAGCATAGTCCGGCGCCACGACACTGCTGGCGTTGCAGTTCACCGCGCCGTCGAGGCTTCTGGTGACATACAGGCTGTCGGGCGTTTTCTCGGGTGCGGTCCAGCCGTCGGGAAAGTTGATGGAGAAGACATCCACACGTTAGGACATCGCAGTCAGCACGACGAAGGCCAGCGGCGCGGCGAGGAGACCAGCGACGAATTTGAGTCGCATTAGGCATCCCTTCGCATCGCCTAGGGCCACTTCACCACGGGCGGCATCGACGAGAGGATGCTCGCGACGTTGCCGCCGGTCTTGAGGCCGAAGGTCGTTCCCCGATCGTAGAGCAGATTGAACTCGACATAGCGGCCACGGCGGACGAGCTGTTCCTCGCGCTCGTCGGCTGACCAGCTTTCGATCATGCGACGCTTCACGATCTTCGGATAGACGTCGGCGAAGTGGCGGCCGACGGACTGGGTGAAGGCGAAGTCGGCGTCCCAGTCTCCGGAATTGTAGCGGTCGTAGAAGATGCCGCCGATGCCGCGCGGCTCATTGCGATGGGCGAGATGGAAGTACTCGTCGCAGTGCTTCTTCATCGCGGCGTAGTCAGCGCCGGCATAGCCTTCAGTCGAGGCGCGCATGGCGTCGTGGAACTCGATTGCGTCCGGGAAGTCCTGATCGCGCTGGTAGGCAAGGAGGGGGGTGAGGTCTGCGCCGCCGCCGAACCAGGCCTCCGAAGTGACGAGCATCCGCGTGTTCATGTGAACCGCCGGGACGCGTGGGTTCACCATGTGAGCGATGAGGGAGATGCCGCTGGCCCAAAACTTCCCGCCCGACTTGTCGGCGCCCGGAATGGTCTTGGCGAATTCGGGGGCGAACGATCCGTAGACGCACGAAACGTGGACGCCGACCTTCTCGAACAGGCGGCCGCGCATGACGGCCATCGTACCGCCGCCAAGATCCTCCGAGCCGTCGCCGCGTTTCCACGGTGTCTTCTCGAAGCGGCCAGCCGGGCCCTTGTAGAGCGGGGGTGAGGCTTCGTCCTCGAGCGCCTCGAAGCGCGAGATGATGTCGGCCTGCAGGGCCTGGAACCACGCATGGGCTTTCGCCTTGCGCTCCTCGAGGAGGGGTGTCTCGTCGTGTGCAGGTTGAGTGGCCATGGGGGCTAGGTAGCGCCTCGGGGCAAGGGCGGGCAAGGCGGCGCGTTTCCGCAGGTGAGTGCGGGGCGGGGATTTGGGGATTGGGCGCGCGTGAGACGGGCGCTGTGAAAGAACGGGGTTTGGAGCTTCCGGCCGTTTCTTGCGCTCCAGCTTTCGCTTCTAGATTTGGTCCCCCGGACCAAATCGCGCCTTCGGCGCCGACCCTCACCCCACAAAAGGCGCCCGTGGTGGTTTCAATCTCACGGGAAAGCAGATTAGGGTCCGCTCTATGGGGAAGCGAATGAATGTGATGACCGTTGTTGCGGCCGTGGCGCTGCTTGTTGCCTGTAACGGGCAGGAGCAGGCTGCGCCGCCCAGCGAGCAGCATGCCGAGATGACGAAGATCTGCATCACCAATGGCGGTGACCAGGCGCACTGCGAGTGTCAGGCTACCAAGCTGGATGAGCTGGTGGCCGCTAGCGAGATCGATCCCGTCGTCTACAAGGCGCTGATCCTCCAGGCGCAGGGCAAGGACGACGAGGCGGAAGCCGCCTTCATGTCGCTCGACTATGACAGCCGGTTCAAGCAGTCGACGCTGGCGGGCGAGGCGATGGTCTCGTGTGATGCGGCTGCGGGTAACCAGTAGGGTGAGTGCAGTTGTTGAGTGCGCTGCGCGCATATAGAAGCGCGGCGGTTCACCGAGGGACGGACGGAAGCACGCCATGGCGCGCCTTGCTCTTATTGCTCTTGCCGCCGTGGCGGCGCTGGCGGCTTGCAGCCGCAACGAGCCGGGCCGGAAGCTCATCACCGAGCGGTGCCTGTCCACCGGGGAGACGGCCGAGGTGTGCGATTGCCTCGCGCGGGAATCGGACGCCAAGCTGGACCAGCCGCTGTTCGATCTGGTCGTGCTGGGCGCGCGGGGTGAAGCCGAGGAGGCCGAACTGGCGCTCCAGGAATTGGACAACCAGATGAAGTCCAAGTTTGCGACGATCGTGCCGCAGATCCGCAAGGGTTGCGGCGTCGTCGATCCGGTGACGGGCAACTAGGCGCCGGGCAGCTGGCTGGTCTGCCTCAGACCTTCCCACAGGGCGATTCCCGCCGTCATCGCCACGTTCAGGGACCGGGCGCCAGCCGCCAGCGGGATTCTGACCCGCACGTCGGCCGCTGCGTGAACCTCGTCGGGAACGCCGGCCGACTCACGGCCAAACAGGAGGCAATCGTCGGCGTGGAAGGCAAAACTGCCGAGCGAGCCCTCGGCTCTTGTGGAAAACAGAACCAAACGGCGTCCGGCCCGGCGATTTGATTCGTTGAAGGCGTTCCAGCCATCATGCCGGACAATTTCGACGTTTTTCCCATAGTCCATGGCCGTCCGGCGCAGGGCTTTGTCCGTGAGAGGGAAGCCACAGGGCTCGATAATGTCGACTGCGACGCCAAGACAGGCCGCTATNACCGAGCGGTGCCTGTCCACCGGGGAGACGGCCGAGGTGTGCGATTGCCTCGCGCGGGAATCGGACGCCAAGCTGGACCAGCCGCTGTTCGATCTGGTCGTGCTGGGCGCCCGGGGTGAGGCCGAGGAGGCCGAACTGGCGTTCCAGGAATTGGACAACCAGATGAAGTCCAAGTTCGCGACGATCGTGCCGCAGATCCGTAAGGGTTGCGGCGTCGTCGATCCAGTGACGGGCAACTAGGCGCCGGGCAGCTGGCTGGTCTGCTTCAGACCTTCCCACAGGGCCATTCCCGCCGTCATCGCCACGTTCAGGGACCGGGCGCCAGCCGCCAGCGGGATTCTGACCCGCACGTCGGCCGCTGCGTGAACCTCGTCGGGAACGCCGGCAGACTCCCGGCCAAACAGGAGGCAATCGTCGGCGTGGAAGGCGAAACTGCCGAGCGAGCCCTCGGCTCTTGTGGAAAACAGGACCAAACGGCGTCCGGCCCGGCGATTTGATTCGTTGAAGGCGTTCCAACCGTCACGCCGGACAAATTCGACGTTTTTCCCATAGTCCATGGCCGTCCGGCGCAGGGCTTTGTCCGTGAGAGGGAAGCCACAGGGCTCGATAATGTCGACTGCGACGCCAAGACAGGCCGCTAATCTCAAGATTGCCCCAAGATTCTGAGGAATGTCCGATTGATAGAGAGCGAGTCGCACTTTAGGAGGTGTCCCGTCCGCAGGGGGCAATCTTGCGACACCTCGCCACGTAGGGGGTTCCTCTCGTGGCGGTAATAAGGCGTCGAAACCCCGATTAGCATGGGAGACTCGTGTGTCGGAACACGGTTCGAAGGCCGCGACAGCAGACGGCGCCCATGCCGGCGAAACGCGTCGCGATTTTATTCATATAGCCGCCGCCACAGTGGCGGCTGGCGGCGTCGCCGCGGTGGCTTGGCCATTTATCCAGCAACTTGCTCCCGCGGGCGACACCCGCGCCGCCTCGAGCGCCGAGGTCGACGTCTCGAAAGTGCCGGAAGGCAGCGAGATCCGCGTGCTGATCGGCGGCCTGCCTTTCTTCATCCGTCACCGCACCGCTGCCGAGATCGCTTCGGCGAAAGCGGGCGACACCGCCCAGCTCCGCGATCCGGCGACGGACGACTCACGTCTCGTGAAGATGCAGGACGGCAAGCTGAACCCGACGATCCTCGTCACCTCGGGCACCTGCACCCACCTCGGCTGCGTGCCGGTTGGTCCGGCGCAGGGCACGGTCGGCGAATTCGGCGGCTGGTACTGCCCGTGCCACGGCTCGCACTACGACACCTCGGGCCGTATTCGTAAAGGACCCGCGCCAAAGAACCTGGCGATCCCGAAATACGAATACACGTCACCCACAATGATCAAGATCTCGCTGTAGTAGGGGGAAGGGGCTCATGAGCGGACCATCGACCTACGAACCGAAGTCTGGCTTCACCAAGTGGATGGATGAGCGTCTGCCCATCATCCGCTTCGGTGCGGACCTGATGGATTTCCCGACGCCGAAGAACCTCAACTACTGGTGGACATTCGGCGGCATCCTCGCGGTGTGCCTCGCGATCCAGATCGTGTCGGGCATCGTGCTGGCCATGCACTACGTGGCGAACACGCAGCTGGCGTTCAACTCGGTCGAGCGCATCATGCGCGATGTGGATTTCGGGTGGCTGATCCGGAACATCCACGCCAACGGCGCATCGATGTTCTTCCTCGCCGTCTACATCCACATGTTCCGCGGCATGTACTACGGCTCGTACAAGTCACCGCGCGAAGTGATCTGGATCCTCGGCGTGGTGATCTACCTGCTGATGATGGCGACCGCCTTCATGGGCTACGTGCTGCCCTGGGGCCAGATGTCGTTCCACGGCTCGGCGGTCATCACCAACCTCATCGGCGCGCTGCCGCTGGTGGGCGACACCATCAAGACTTACCTGATGGGCGGCCCGGCGATCGGCGATCCGACGCTCAACCGGTTCTTCTCTTTGCACTACCTGCTGCCGTTCGTGATCGCAGGCGTCGTCGTCCTGCACGTCTGGGCGCTGCACGTGCCCGGCAACAACAACCCGACCGGCGTTTCGGTGAAGGACGTCAAGAAGGACACGGTTCCGTTCCACCCATATTACACGGTCAAGGACGGCTTCGCGATCATCGTCTTCCTGATGCTGTTCGCCGCCTTCGTGTTCTACTTCCCGAACGCGCTAGGCCACGCCGACAACTTCATCCAGGCCAACCCGGCCCAGACGCCGGCGCACATCGTGCCGGAATGGTACCTGCTGCCGTTCTACGCGATCCTGCGCGCCATCACCTTCGACGTGGGTCCGATCCCCGCCAAGCTGATGGGCGTGTTCCTGATGTTCGGCTCGATCCTGATCCTTTTCGTGCTGCCGTGGCTCGACACCTCGAAGGTGCGCTCGATGCGCTACCGCCCGATGGCGCGTTCGTTCTTCCTGCTGTTTGTCGTGGCAGCTGTTGGTCTCGGCTTCTGCGGCGCGAACGATCCGGACAAGCTCGTGTTCAAGTACGGTCCGGACAAGGTCGCGCTGACCTACACCGAAGGCGGCACCGGCGCGGTCAAGACGGAGATCTCTGACGACTACAACGCCCTCAAGGCCAAGCAGGCATCGCTGCCTCCGACGGCCGGCGCGACGATCGAACTGCGTGAGGAAGGCTTCAAGTGGCTATGGCTCGCGCAGATCCTGGGTGCGTACTACTTCCTGTACTTCATCGTGATCCTGCCGCTGCTCGGCGTGGTCGAGAAACCGAAGGCGCGGCCCGCCTCGATCGCGGACAGCGTTCGCAAGAAGCATGCAGCGGTTCCGGCCGCCGCTGTGGCCGCGGAATAAGGAGAGAGAGATGCGCTTCGCCAAACTCGCTCTCGCTGGTCTTGCGGCTCTAGCCGCCGGCGCCGTCGCCCTTCCGGTCTTCGCGCAGGAGCACGGCCCCGCCGCCGGCGCTCCGGCCGAGCACGCCGCGGGCGGTCACGAACTGATGGAGCCGAAAGGCGGCTGGCCGCACGAGGGCTATTTCGGGTCGTTCGACCAGAACCAGCTGCAGCGCGGCGCCAAGGTGTTCACCGAGGTCTGCTCATCCTGCCACGGCCTCAAGCTGCTGTCGTTTCGCAACCTCGGCGAAGAGGGCGGCCCGTTCTACGACCCGAAATGGCCGAACCCGAACGACAACAAGTACGTCCAGGAAATCGCCAAGAACTATGTTAACCAGATTCCGACGGTCGATCCGGACTCGGGCGATCCGGTGAAGCTGCCGGCGAAACCGTCGGATCACATCGTCGGGCCGTATCCGAACGACATCGCCGCGCGCGTGGCGAATGGCGGCGCGCTGCCGCCGGATCTGTCGGTCATCACCAAGGCGCGACATGGCGGTGCGGGTTATGTCTACTCGCTGTTGCTGGGCTTCCATGAGCCGCCGGCCGGCCTCACGGTCGCTTCGGGCCAGCACTACAACGCCTACTTCGCGGGCGACACGGCCGCGAGCTGGTCGGGTGATCCGCGCCTGAAGCCGCCGGGCGGCTTCCTAGCGATGGCGCCGCCGCTGGCCAACGCCAACGTCGTGTTCGATGACGGCACGCCGACGACGCAGGAGCAGATGGCGCACGACGTCGCTGTGTTCCTCGCCTGGGCGGGTGATCCGAAGCAGGTCGACCGCAAGAAGATGGGCGGGGCGGTTCTGCCCTTCCTGCTGATCCTTGCGATCCTGACCTTCCTCTCCTACCGCCGCCTGTGGCGGAACGTGGAGCACTAGGCCGAAGCGCCTTCGCGTTTGTCGCGAGTTAACTTGCGGCGGATTTCAGCGAGGCGCAGATTCAGCCCCAAAATGGATCGCGCGGTTTCGCCGCTCGCTGATCCTTTGCGATACGCCGCGAGGCGTATACCGGGATCCTCGCAACCGTCGGGCTGTCGGTTTGCGCGGGTCCCGGTTTTCGTTTGCGGGGCGGAACGATCGCGATGACGCTTCCTTCCAGATTTCACCTGAGACTTGCGCGGCCCGGCGAAGGCGCACTGCTGCGCGATGTGATGCTGCGCTGCTGGACGGGGACGGTGGCGGAGAATTCGTCCGCCTATCGCGAGACCGCGGAAGGCATCGGGGCGCAGCTGGCGGATGGCGGCGCCGTGATCATGTTCGCGGGCGAGGAGGCTGTCGGCGCGGGGCGGTTCTTTCCGGTGCCCGGGCCTGCGGGCGATCCGCGGATGTGGGTGGAGATCAAGCGCGTCGGCGTGCTGAAGACGCACCGCAAGCTGGGGCTCGGCGCGCCGTTAGTCGCGGCGCTGGAGGAGGAGGCCCGCGCGAGAGGGTATGCGGGCGCGCAACTGGGCGTGCGGCATGACCAGTCCCGGCTCGTCGCGTTCTGGACCTCGCTCGGCTACGCTCTGGCGGATGACGTGAAGCTGCACACGGTGAACCCGCTGACGCCTGCGCCAACATTCATGCGGAAGTGGTTCTGACTGGCGGGACGAGAGGCTGATTACGCTGTGAGGCTGCCCAGCCGTAAGGCGGAGATTAGACGGCAGCCTCGGACCTAAGCGGACGTTAGTTGCCCGCTTGAGTTTGCCGCGTGATCGAGCACAAATGCCTGCGTTCACTTCATGGATATACCCACACGTCGCCGCCAGACGCGCCATCATCGGGAGAAGAAGGCAATGAAGATCGAAAAAACGACTGCCGCCGTGGTGACGGGCGGCGCTTCAGGGCTCGGCAAGGCCAGCGCGCAAGCGCTCGCCGGCGCTGGCGCGAAAGTGGCGATCTTCGACGTCAATGAAGGCGCCGGCCAGGCCGTTGCCGAGGAAATCGGCGGGCTCTTCTGCAAGGTCGACATCACGAGCGAGGACAGCGTGGTTGCGGGCTTCGAAAAAGCGCGCGCCGCGCATGGTCAGGAGCGGGTCACAGTGCATTGCGCGATGACCGCACGCCGCGGCAAGACACTCTCATTCGACAAGGAAACGCGCGCCTACAAACGCACCTCCACCGAGGACTACGCCTACGGCGTCGCCGGCATCCTCACGGCCAGCTACCGCGTCGCCTCGCTTTCCGCACTCGGCATGTCGACGCTGCCGGCCCTGGAAGACGAAGAACGCGGCTGCATTACGCTGACCGCCTCCGTCGCTGCGCAGGACGGGCAAATCGGGCAGGTGATCTACGGCTCAGCGAAGGCGGGCGTGAACGGTCTGGTCTTGCCAATGGCGCGCGATCTTATGGATCTGGGCATCCGCGTGAACGCGATCATGCCAGGTATCTTCGCCACGCCGCTTATGCTTGGAGCTGCGCCGAAAGTGCTTGAATCGCTTGCCGCATCGGTGCCGTTTCCGAAGCGCCTCGGCAAACCCGAGGAGTTCGGAAGTCTTGTGCTCGAACTTGTCCGAAATTCCTATTTCAACGCGCAGTGCCTCAGGCTGGATGGCGGCATCCGCATGGCCCCACGTTGAGGCTGACTGACAACAATTCCTTGGTGCGCAAGACGGCGAGGGCCCGTCGCCGAACTCCCACTGAGATCGCGCCGAGATTCTCGGGACAAACCCGAGAATGACACCGCGAGTGCGCCGCGCTAGCCTTGCGCCATGACCAACTGGACACTCGGCGTCATCGGCGGATCGGGGCTCTACCAGATGCCTGGTATCGAGGATGGACGGTGGCAGACGATCGTCTCGCCTTGGGGCGTGCCTTCGGATCAGGTGTTTCGCGGCAAACTCAATGGCGTGGAGCTGGTGTTCATGCCGCGGCACGGGCGTGGGCACAGGCTCGGGCCGACGCAGCTGAACTATCGCGCCAATATTGATGTGATGAAGCGGGCGGGGTGCACGGACCTGATCTCGCTGTCGGCGTGCGGGTCGCTGAAGGAGGCGTTCGCGCCGGGCGACTTCGTGATCGTGGACCAGTTCGTCGACCGAACATTTGCGCGCGAGAAGAGCTTCTTCGGCGAGGGCGTGGTGGCGCATGTGTCGATGGCGCATCCGGTGTCGTCGCGACTGGCAGGGTTTGCGGCGGAGGAATCCACAGCGCTGGGCGTTCGCACGCACCGGGGCGGAACCTATCTGACGATGGAAGGACCGCAGTTCTCGTCGTTGGCGGAGTCGAAGCTTTATCGTTCGTGGGGTTGCGACGTGATCGGCATGACCAACATGCCGGAAGCCAAGCTCGCGCGCGAGGCGGAGCTACCCTATGCGACCGTGGCCATGGTGACGGACTATGATTGCTGGCGCGAGGAGGTGGCGGCCGTTTCGGTGACCGACGTTCTGAAAGTTCTCCATGGCAATGCCGAGAAGGCGCAGGCGCTGGTCGCCCGTATCGCGCAGCGCATGGCCGCGGCGCCGCGCACGCCGGACCCGAACGGGATCGATACCTGCCTCGACCATGCGATCATCACCCCGCCTGACGCACGGGATCCCGCGCTGGTGGCAAGGCTCGACGCGGTCGCCGGGAGGGTGTTGAGGGCTTGACGGAAACCACCCCGTACTCCCACATCCCGGGCGCGGCAGGACAAGGGCGGGGAAATCGAGAGTAGATGCTGCCCGACAACTTCCTGTTGTTCATCGGCATGACCACGCTGGTCAGCATGGCGCCTGGCCCGAACGTGATGTTCATCATGTCGCAAGCGGCGCTGCGCGGGCATCGCGCCGGCATGATGGCCGGCTTCGGCATCCAGGTCGCCAATGTCGTCTATTTCGCGCTGACCGCGGTTGGGCTCGGCGTGCTGATTGCGACGTCGGAACTGGCCTTCTTCATCCTGAAGTATGCGGGCGCGGCCTATCTGGCCTTTCTCGGCGTGATGGCGATTTTTCGGTCGTTCCAGAAGCACAAGCCGCTGGATACGAACCAGCCAGTGCCCGTGATCCCCGTCGGCCGCGGCGCCTTCTTCGATGGACTGATGATCGGGTTCGGCAATCCGAAGACGGTGATCTGGTTCACCATCCTGCTGCCGCAGTTCATAAATGCGAGCCGCGACGTGGCGAGCCAGACGATCGCGATCGGCGTGGTCGGGACGATCGTCGATGTCGCGGTGCAGCTGATGTACACCTATATCGGCGGCACGTTGCAGCGTTTCCTCGGCAAGCCGCAAATCCGCGCGTGGTTCGAGCGCGGCGTGGGCATAGTCTTCCTCGGTCTCGCCTTGCTGGTGGTCATCGCCTACAAGCAGCACACGTAACGGGAGGGTCCCATGGCGGGCGTGCGGCTGCACATCGGCGACAAGAATTATTCGTCCTGGTCGATGCGGCCGTGGCTGGCGCTGAAGGTCGGCGGCGTTGCGTTCGAGGAAGTGATGCATGTGCTGCCCGAGCTGGGCGGCGGCAAGCCGGTGTTCGGAGCGATCTCGCCGACGGCGCGCGTGCCGGCCCTGGATCTCGGCAATGGCGTGACGATCGCGGAGAGCCTCGCGATCTGCGAGTGGGCGGCGGAGCAGAACCCTGCGCTGTGGCCGAAGGATGCGACGGAGCGGGCGCTGGCCCGCTCGGCGGCGACGATGATGCATTCGGGGTTCGCCAGCCTGCGCAATGATGCGCCGATGAACATCCGGCGGCGGACGGATGCGAGCCGGATGACGCAGGCTGGGCTGGACGATGCGGCGAAGGTCGATGAGTTGTGGAGCGGCTGGCTCAAACGGTCGGGCGGGCCGTTCCTGTTCGGACAGTGGTCGATCGCGGATGCGATGTATGCGCCGGTCGTGACGCGGTTCGTGACCTACGCCATCGCGCGTTCGGCGGCGGCGCAGGGCTATATCGACCGGATGAGCTCCGAGCCGCACATGGCCGCGTGGATTGCGGCGGCGGGCAAGGAAACACGCCAGCTGGCGCGGACGGACATTGCGTAGTTACAGACGCCCGGCAATGCTCGGCGACAGGCAACCTGACTGACTTCTGGAACAGACCATGGAACTGAAAGACGCCATTCGCACGATCCCGGACTTTCCGAAGAAGGGGATCATGTTCCGGGATGTCACCACGCTGATGGGCAATCCCCGCGCCTTCCGGCAGGCGGTGGACGAACTGGTGCAGCCCTGGGCGGGGCAGAAGATCGACAAGGTCGCGGGGATCGAGGCGCGCGGGTTCATCCTCGGCGGGGCCGTGGCGCACCAGCTGTCGGCGGGGTTCGTGCCGCTGCGCAAGAAGGGCAAGCTGCCCCACAACGTGATCACGGAGAGCTATGAGCTCGAATACGGCGTCGACTCGATGGAGATGCACGCGGACGCGATCTCGCCGGGCGACCGGGTGCTGCTGGTGGATGACCTGATCGCGACGGGCGGCACGTCGCTGGCGGCGATCAAGCTCTTGCGCAAGGCAGGGGCAAAGATCGCGGGGGCGGCGTTCCTGGTCTGCCTGCCGGAACTGCAGGGCGACACCAAACTGTCCGCGCAGGGCATCGAGGTCAGCTATCTGGTCTGGTTCGCGGGGCATTAACCGCATTCCATGAACAGGCCTGTTTTCAGGGCTCTGCGCCGGCCATTGACCCGGGACGGGAGGACCGCCACCTATGCGGTCTGACACTGCTGGAGCCTTGAATGCCGATTCGGTTCGATTTCCGCCTCGACGACGAAGACGAGGATGACGCGCCCGACACGAAAAAGGACGAGTCGCCGTCTTCCCTGATGGAAAAGGCGATGTTCGACGCCCGGACCATCCTGCTCACGGGCGAGATCAACGACAAGATTGCACGCTCGACCTGCGCGCAGCTGCTGGCCTATTCGGCCGTCAGCGACAAGCCGATCCTGTTGGTCCTTTCCTCGCCGGGCGGGCACGTGGAGAGCGGCGACATGATCCACGACATGATCAAGTTCGTGCGGGCGCCGGTGAACATCCTGGGCACGGGCTGGTGCGCCTCGGCGGGCGCGCTGATCTATTCGGCGGGCGAGAAGGCGCGGCGCTTTGCGCTGCCCAACACGCGTTTCCTGCTGCATGAACCCCGCGGCGGCGTGGGCGGCCAGGCCTCCGACGTGGAGATCCAGGCGCGCGAGATCATCAAGATGCGCGAGCGCCTGAACAAGATCTTCTCCGCTGCCACCGGCCAGCCGGTCGACCGCATCAAGAAGGACACCGACCGCGACCACTGGATGAGCGCGGAAGAGGCTGTGGCTTACGGCCTTGTGGGCAAGATTGTGACTTCCTACAAAGAAATCGCGTAGTCCACGTCGGATTTCATCATTCCGTATCGACGCATCGCGCGGGCATAGTCCCGCGCGATGACGTTTTGGGGCGGCATAACGCGATGGACGAACAGCCCCGCCGTGCGCAGGCATGCGCCGGTGGCGGGCTCCGTCGTTGTGCATGCCGTGGCGGGCGTGGTCGTGATGGGCGCGATAGCTGTCTCGGCTGCGAAGCCGGAGGCGGAGATGCGCCGCGAGCCGCGGCGCGACAAGATTATCGAGATCGCGCTGATGGCGGACTCTTTGCCATTGCCAGCCGCGACGAAACCAAGTGCGCCACGGCCTGTGGCCAAGCCATCTGCTTCGATCGACGTCGCGCCCCCTCTGGGCAAGCCGGGCGCAAAGGGGCGGCAGGCGATAGCGCCGGCCGAGGCGGGCGCAGCTGATGATGTCGTCTCGTTCGGCGCACCGGGGGATGGGCTCGCACGTGGGCTTGCGAGCGTGAGCGGCAGCGATCCGTGCAAGGTGAAGTTTGGGCCCAAGCCGCGTGAGTGCGGAACTGACTGGGCAGCGAAGGGGCAGGCTTCGCTGATGCCGGCGACGAAGCAGGAGCAGGCGAAATACTACGCCGAATACATGCCCAAATGTCCCTGGAATGTGGGGTGCGAAGGCGGGGAATGGATATCCACCAACGGGACGCGCAGCGTTGGCGGGCCCGCGCCGGGATCGCGCAATGACCATGGGTCTTCGACGCCCATGGCGGCGGGCGCTGCTGGGCTGGGCGGGCTTCACGATTCAGTTGGACGGCTTGGATTTAACCCAGACCACTTTGATCGGGGGTTCGGGGACTAGTAGGATCGCGCCATGGAATTCCCTGCGCGCATAAGGCAGTGGGCGGACTGGCCGGGCTGGAAGAAGCTCGCGCCGGCGGCGGGATCCGTTGTGGCGCATCTGGTTGTCGGCATTGTGGTCGCGGGCTTTCTGGCAGCGTCGGGAAAGACGCTGCCGCCGGTTGGCGAGGCTGCGCCAAGGCCGGTGCTGGAAGTGTCGCTGCTGACGGACTCGCTGCCGCTGCCTTCTGAGACGGTCCGGCCTCCATCGACAAGGAGCGCGCCAAAGGCGCCTCCGCCGCAGGCGGGGACGGATACGGTTCCGGTGGCGACGCCCAACAAGAAGGACCAGGCGCGCGCGGCGCCGGATGCGCCGGCGCCAGCGGCTTCGACGGGATCGGGCAGCGTCGTGCTTGGGCCGTCGCCGTTCGCCATGCCGGAGCGCAAGGGCGGCATTGAGGGGCTGGCGAGCAATGATCCATGCACGGCGCGCATCGGCATCAAGCCGAAGGAGTGCGGGACAAATTGGGCGGCGAAGATCGGCAACCAGGCCTCGCTCATGCCGCGTAGCAAGGAAGAACTGAAGCAGCAATATGCCGAGTTCATCGCGCCGTGCCCATGGAAGGTCGGCTGCGAGGGCGGCGAGTGGAAGTCCAGCAACGGCACACGCAGCGTCTACAGCTATAACGGCTCGCCGATGATGAGCGGCGCCGGCGGGCTGGGCGGCATCAACGAGCTGACAGGGCGGCTGGGCTTCAACCCAGACGCTATTGATCCCGGCTTCGGCGACTAATCGAAGATGTCGAAGAGGTCGAAGCCGCCGCGGCGCTTGCGGCGGTGACGATGGTCGTCGTCATCGTCGTCGCCATCGTAGCGATGGCGTTGTTTCTTCTCGTCGTACGGGTGTGTGCGCCGCCATTGATCGGGATCGCGCTGGAAGCTGTTCACCTCTTCCTGGAAACGGCGGTGGGCCTGCAGCTGCTTCTCCGATTCCTCGCGTTCCTTGACCAGCAGCTTGTCGAGCTCGCCCCGGTCGAGCCACACGCCCTTGCAGGTGGGGCAGATGTCGATGTCTACGCCTTCGCGCGAGATCTTCTGCATCTCGGAACTGTCGTTTGGACACAGGAAAAGCGGCAAGACTCCCTCCGGATAACTGACTAAGCAGGGCACGTAGGGTGTACGTTGGATTACACAAGTTTTGCTGGCGACGACGTGATGATAGGTCGCGTAATCGCCGATACGGGAGCGGACCCTGAACTACCGTCACGCCTTTCATGCCGGGAATTTCGCGGACGTTGTAAAGCACGTCGCGTTGGCGCTGTGCTTCGACCGGCTGAACGCGAAGGATGCGCCGTACCGCTATGTCGATACGCATGCGGGGATCGGCGCGTATGATCTCGAGGGTGACGAAGGCACGCGTAGTCCGGAATGGCGCGAGGGTGTGGGGCGCGTGTGGGATGCCGAGCGCGGCGCTTCGCCGGAGGTGCGCGCCGCGCTGGCGCCATGGCTGAACGTGATCCGGCGAATGAATTCGGGTGGGCTGAAGCACTATCCGGGATCGCCCGTGCTGGCGGCGGAGATGCTGCGGAAGGACGATGCGATCCGCCTGTGTGAACTGCATCCTCAGAGCGCCGAGCTGCTGCGCGAGGCGATGGGGCGCGACAAGCGGGTGAAGATCGAGGAGCGCGACGGTTTCGAGGCGCTGCCGGCCTATCTGCCGCCGCCGGAGCGGCGTGGGCTGGTGCTGATCGATCCGCCGTTCGAAGCGGGGTCGGCAGAGCGGAAGCTGGATTTCGACTGGATGCTGAAGGCTGCAGCGAAAGCCGTGAAGCGCTGGCCGCAGGGCGCCTACGTGTTCTGGCGGCCGATCAAGGACGCGGAGATGGTGCAGGCGTTCGATGGCGAACTGGCGACGCTGCTGATCGAGGATGGGGGCATCGCGCCGGAGAAGTTACTGGTTGCCGACCTGTGGGTACGCGAGATCGGCGAGGGCAAGCTGGCGGGAGCTGGCGTGGTGATCGTCAATCCGCCTTATGGCGTCGAGCCGCACCTGCGCGTGGTGCTGCCGTGGCTGTGCGAGCTTATGAAGCAGGGCGCCGGCGCCGGATGGCGGTTGCAGACACCGGCCGAGCGCTGACGTCATATTGCCGACACGTTCGGTATCAGGCTGCCGCTACTGGTCAGGGAGGGGAAGCCATGATCCGCGAAAGAACGATTGCATTGGCGATAGCGTGCTTGGCGGTGGGCGCATGGTTGTGGCCGTGGGCAGCGCAGGGACAGACGCCTGCAGCCGATAAGAGCGCCGCAACGCTGGCCAGCGAATTCGAGGGCAAGGTTGCGCGCGGCGAAGCGGTCGTGGCCGAGATCGGCGCGATCTACGCCCGTGATCAGTATCTTCGAACGCTGATCATCGAAAGCTTCAAGACCATCAAGACCGAAGCGACGCGCAAGGCCTTCATCGACGGCACGCGGTCCGTGTTCGATCGCGTCGACGGCGAGAATACAAGGCGGCTGATCGCGGTTCTCGATACGATAAGCTGGAGCGATTTGTTGTCGTTGAGTCCGCGAGCTGCCGACGAAGCCTTGAGCGTCATCAGTCATACGAACGACAACGCGTTCAAGAAGCGGATGCTGGCCATCTTCGAGCCGCTAGCGATGAGTGGACAAATGGAGGGGCAGAACTATGCCAATCTGCTTGACGACCTAGCGCTCGAGGAGGGGCGGCTACAGCGCTACGGCACAAATTTCGATTGCATCGACGGGAAGCAGCAACCCAGGCCTACGGAAGACACGGCTGGCCTTGACGCGCGCAGGGCCAAGCTCGGCATGATGACGATGGCTGAATACAGCGCGCAGATAACCAAGATGTACGGCGAGTGTCCGGCGCAGTGACCGATCAGCCGAACAGCGATTTCCAGAAGGGCTCTTTCGGGGCGCGCAGTTTCGGGGCCTTGAAGGCGGGTGTCACGGACTCCGACGGATCCGGCGAGTAGCGGATCGGGCTGGTGATCGGCGCGAGCGCGTCCGCGGCGGCGCGGCCGGCGACGCGGGCGAAGGTCTCTTTCGGATAGCCGCGACGGGACACCAGCGTCTGGCCGACGCCGTTCACCACGCGATAGCCCCAGCTGGAGCCATGGCCGAAGGTTTTAACTCTGAGAAGTGCGTTGCTCATGCCGGGCTGGTTGCAAGGCTGGCGCCGCGGCGTGTTCAGGTCCGGGACTGGCCTGTTGAAAAGGCAAACCAGACAGCGATGGCCACAAGCAGAAGGGCGAAGACGCGCCGGACAACGGTTTCCCGCGCCGGATCTGACAGGGTTTTGGTGAACGCGCCCGCGAAGGCGACGATGAGCGCATGCGCAAGCGCGGCGACGGCGAGATAAATCAACGTCATCAGGATGATCGGGCGCGTGTCGATCTGGCCCGCGAAGCCGGGTATCATGACCAGGAAGACGGCTGCAGCCTTCGGATTAAGCAAGTTTACCACGAAGCCGCGGATGAAGTAGTGGTTGTGGCCCGAGCCGTTGCTCTCCTGCCTTTCGCCACGCCACGCTTCGAAGGCGAGGAAGAGCATGAAGAGTACGCCGCCCCAGCGCATGATTTCATAGACAGTCGGGTAGGCTGACATCACCACCGCCATGCCGATGGCGGACAGGACGGCAAGGACTGACAGCCCGGCGGTGATCCCCGCCACCGCTTGCAGTCCGGCGGTCCTGCCATGTCGGGCGGCGAGCAAGGCAAGCCAGGTCATGTTGGGACCCGGTGTGAGTTCCATGACCAGGGCAGCCGCCAGGAATTCTGCAAAGGCGGGAGGCATGCCCGTCATGTCGCGTAGTCGTAGGGGCCGCCTTTCTTGAGGGCGGCGAGATAGGCCGTGCGCTCGTGGATGCGGTCGAGGAAGGCCTTTACCATGGGCTTTGACTTGGCGTTGGCGCGGGCGGCGGCGGCCTCGAGCGGGAAGCTCATCATTATGTCGGCGGCGGTAAACTGGTTACCGGCGAACCATTCGGACTTGGACAGTTCGCTGTCCCAGTAATCGAGGTGAGTGGCGATCTGTGGATCGACGAGGCGGGCGTTGGCCTTGTCAGAAATGCTCTTCACCAGGCCGCGCAAGAGGCCGGGGGCGTTCATGGGCAGGCGGGTGAAGACCAGCTTGAGCAGCAGCGGGGTCATCGCCGAGCCTTCAGCATAGTGCATCCAATAAGTGTAGCGCAGGCGGTCGTCCGAGCCGGCGGGCGGTATGAGACGGCCATGGCCGTATGTGCCGATCAGGTAATCGATGATCGTGCCGGTTTCGGCGATGGTCTTGCCATTGTCGGTGATGACCGGGGACTTGCCGAGCGGGTGGACGGCCTTGAGCTCCTTCGGGGCCAGCATGGTGGTCTTGTCGCGCTCGTAACGTTTCACCTCGTAGAGGACGCCGAGCTCTTCGAGCAGCCAGAGCACGCGCTGAGAGCGGGAATTGTTGAGGTGGTGGACCGTGATCATGGGCAGCTCCCCGTACCAGTACGGGAGTGAGCGGCGCCCGGATCAGGAGTCAATCACTTCCGTTGCGACGGCTCGTGGCCGGGGCCGTAATGCACCTGCATAAGCTTGCCTTTCTCCGTGATGAAGATCGTGAGCAGGGCCAGGGAGCCGACCACGGCGTGGCCGATGAAGATCGGCGTGACCGTGCCGTCGAACTGGCGCGCCACCAGTCCGCCGATGGAGGCCGAGACGAAAGACGAGGCAAAGCCGATCAAGGCCGCGCCAGAGCCAGCGAGGGCTCCCAAGGGCTCCATGGCGATCGCATTGTAGTTCGGGCCCTGGAAGCCGATGGCGAAGAAGGCGATGATCACCAGCGTGTAGAACAACGGGAACGGCACCGGCCCCTGCATCGCGATGATGGCGTGGACGATGCTGACCAGCACGAAGGCGATAAGGGCGGAATGCGAGATCGGCCGCATCCCCACGCGCTCGACGAGGCGGGAGTTCACCAGGTTCGAGATCGACATGGCGATGGCGGCGCCAGCGAACCAGAGCGCGAACCAGTCTCCGGTATCGTAGACCTCGTGGTAGAGTTGCTCTGATGAGGAAATGTAGCTCATCAGGCCGCCAAACAGGAAACCCGACGCAATGGTGTAGCCCAGCGCCTCGCGCGTGCGGATCACCTTCCAGTAGTTGCGGAACATGGTGGGCAGGTTCAGCGGAACACGCCGGTCCTTGGGCAACGTTTCCGGCATGCGGATCAGCACCCACAGGAACATGATCGCGCCGAAGACGGCCAGCACCCAGAAGATGCCGTGCCAGCTCATCGACTTCAGCATCAGCTGGCCGAAGAACGGCGCGACAATGGGGGCGGACATGAAGACGATCATGACCAGCGACATGACCTTGGCCATCTGGCGGCCGACGTAAAGGTCGCGAGCGGCGGAGACGGCAATCACGCGGCTGCCGCCGGCGCTGGCGCCCATGAAGGCGCGGGCGGCAATCAGCAGCTCGAACGTCGGCGCGTAGACGCACATGATCGCCGCGACGACATAGAAGAAGAGCGAGATGAACAGCACGCTGCGGCGGCCGAAGCGGTCGGTGAGCGGGCCATAGAACAGCTGCGAGACGCCGAAGCCGAGCATGTAGGCGACGATGATCAGTTGGCGGTCATTTTCCTGCGGCACTTTGAAATCAGCGCCCATCTGCGGCAGGGCCGGCAGCATGATGTCGATGGCCAGCGCGTTCAGCGCCATGAGCGCCGCCGTCAACGCCACGAATTCCGGCAGCGACAGGCGCCGGGTAGGGGTGGACGAGACCGACTGCTGGGTCGAGTCGGGGGACACGGGGGGGGCTCACTTCATCTGATGCGCGCGCGGTTTAGCGGCGTTTGTTGCGGCTGGGTAGGGCTTGATGTTGCGCGCGCAGAAAAAACTTGCGCGTATCGCTCCTCTTTCCCGCTTTGACACGGGCGGTCTATGCTCAGGCCAGTGGCGGGAGGAACTCCATGAAGCTTCGTCTGATGTTTGGCGTCGCGGCGGCGGCGAGCGCGGCGGCTGCGATGGCGTTTGCGCAGGAAGCGCCGAAAGCGCCTGAAGCCAAGAAGGACGAAAAGGCGAAATGGGATGTGTCCGCGCCGCCTCTGCCGATGCGCCAGGTGAGCATCAATGTGGATGAAGGCACCTGGATGGATGTCGACGTCAGTCCGGATGGGAGGACGATCGCGTTCGACCTGCTGGGCGACATCTACACCATGCCGATCGCAGGCGGGACGCCGACGCGGATCGCGGAGGGCCTCGCCTTCGAGATGCAACCGCAATTCTCGCCGGATGGAAAACGTGTCGCCTTCACCAGCGACCGCGGGGGCGGGGACAATATCTGGGTGATGAATGTCGACGGTTCCGACAAGCGGCCGCTGACCAAGGAACAGTTCCGCCTGCTGAATGAGCCGACCTGGAGTCCGGACGGGCGCTTCGTCGCGGCGCGGAAGCACTTCACGACGGGGCGTTCGCTCGGGACAGGCGAGATCTGGGTTTACAACATCGGCGGCGGCGACGGCTATGTGGCCGTGAAGCGGGCGAGCGAGGCGCTTCAGAAGGAGCTGGGCGAACCGGCATACTCGGCCGACGGAAAGTCGATCTACTACACCCGCAACGTAACGCCTGGAAATACGTTCGAATACGCGCAGGATTCGAACACGGGAATCTTCTCGATCGAGAGGTATGATCTCGAGACGGGCGAGGTTTCGCCCGTTGTGACGGGCGCAGGCGGGGCGACGCGACCGAACCCGTCGCCGGACGGCAAGAAGCTGGCTTTCGTGCGCCGCGAGCGGAATCTGTCGAAGCTCTATGTGAAGGACCTGACGTCCGGCGCGCTGACGAAAATCTATGATGCGCTTGACCAGGATCTGCAGGAGACGTGGGCGGTCAACGGACTTTATCCAGATATGGACTGGACGCCGGATTCCAAGAGCATCGTGTTTTGGGCGGGCGGAAAGATCCGCCGTGTCGACATGGCGGGCAATTCATCGGTGATCCCGTTCCGCATCAACGATACGCGCGTCGTGATCGATCCACCGCAGCCGAAGATCGAAGTGGCGCCAGACACCTTCCGCACGAAGATGCCGCGTTATGTTTCGGTGTCGCCCGACAGCAAGCGGGTCGTATTCGAGAGCCTTGGGAAGCTCTATGTGAAGCAGCTGCCGAATGGCGCTCCGGCGCGTGTGACGCAATCGAAGGGGCCGGAGCAGGAACTGTTTCCGTCCTGGTCGCGTGACGGGAAGAGCATTGTCTATGTCGAATGGACCGATGCCGGACTTGGCCATATTCGCACGATCGGTGCGGCGGGCGGCGCTGCGAAGACTGTGACGACCGATCCGGGACACTACCGCCGGCCACGCTTCTCGCCGGATGGCAAGACGATCGTGTTCGAAAAGGGATCGGGCGGATATCTGCTGCCCGACACATGGTCGGATGATCCGGGCGTCTATCGCATTCCAGCTGCGGGTGGGGCGATGACGAAGGTGACGGGCGATGGCCGGTTCCCGCACTACGCCGACAGCAATGATCGCATCTTTCTGACGCGCGGGGAGAAAGACAACGGTGTGCTCGTGTCGGTCGATCTCAACGGCGAGGCGGCTCGGACGCATGCGAGTGGCGAGATGGTGGCGGGATATGAGGTCTCGCCGGATGGGAGGAACATCGCCTTCCGCGACAACTTCTCGGCCTATGTGATGCCGCTGGCGCTGGGGCCGCAGCAGGTGGCTTCGGGCAAGGGCGGGTCGGCCATGCCGGTGGTGAAGGCGAGCAAGGGCGGCGCGACCTATCTCACCTGGTCCGATGGCGGCAGGCAGCTCAACTGGAGCCTCGGACCGACGCTGTTCTTGGCGAGCGCGGATGCGATGGTGCCCCTGGCTCCGGCGAAGGAAGGAGAAGACCAAGCCTACAAGGCGCCTGAGACCGGCGCCGATCTCTCCATCCCTGTGACGGCCGCGAAACCGGCGGGGACGACCGTGCTAACGAATGCGCGCATCCTCACCATGGCGAACGATAAGGGAGGTCTAATTGAGAACGGCACGATCGTGATTCAAGGCAACAGGATCACTGCGATCGGCCCGACCGGGGCAGTGACCGTGCCGGCGGGATCGCGCACGATCGATCTGGCGGGCAAGACGGTGATCCCCGGCATGATCGATGCGCATGCGCATGGCTCGCAGGGCGATGACGACATCGTGCCCAACCAGAACTGGAGCGCTATCGGCCACCTCGCGCTTGGCGTGACGACGGTGTTCGATCCGTCGAGCACGGCGAGCGAGATCTTCGTCGCCGAGGAAATGCAGCGGGTCGGGCTGATCCTCGCCCCGCGCATCTTCTCGACGGGCGAGATCGTTTACGGCGCGCGCTCGCCGGGGACATTGAACGACATCAAGGACTATGAGGATGCGCTGGCGCACATCCAGCGCCTGAAGGCGCAAGGGGCGGCGGGGATCAAGAACTACAACCAGCCGCGCCGGAACCAGCGGCAGCAGGTGGTTGCGGCTTCGATCGCCGAGAACATCCAGGTGGTGGCGGAGGGGGCGTCGCTGTTCGCGCAGGACATCACCATCATCCAGGACGGCAACACGGCGCTGGAGCACAACATTCCGCAGATGGTGCTCTATGAGGACGTGATCAGCCTGTTCTCGCAGACGAAGGTCGCCTACACCCCGACGCTGATCGTGACCTATGGCGGCCTTGCGGCCGATCCTTACTGGCGGGCGCACACGGATGTCTGGCGGCATCCGATCCTATCGAAGCATGTGCCTCCCCATATCCTGCAGCCGTCATCGGTGCGTTCGACCAAGGCGCCGGAAGAGGATTATGTCGACCAGTATTCGGCGCGCGAGGCGCACAAGCTGATGCTGCGCGGCGTGAACGTGTCGACGGCAGGTCACGGGCAGGAGGAAGGACTCGCCGATCACTGGGACCTCTGGTCGCTGGTGCGGGGCGGGTGGAAGCCGGTCGAGGCGCTGCGGGCGGCTACGATCATGGGCGCGCGCAAGCTGGGCATGGAGAAGGACATCGGCTCGCTTGAAGTCGGCAAGCTGGCAGACCTCGTCGTGCTGAACGACAACCCGCTGACGGATATCCGCAACTCGGATCACATCGCGAGCGTGATGGTGAACGGACGGATGTACGATGCGGCGACGATGAACGAGGTCGGCACGGGCACGGCGAAGCGGGCGAAGTACTACTGGGAGAAGTAGGCGAGGGAGCGCGATCTCAGAAGATGGGGTCCGAGGCGGTTGCCGTTCGGGGCGTCAGACGTTGAAGCGGAAGTGCATGACGTCGCCGTCCTGAACGATGTAGTCCTTGCCTTCCTGGCGGGCCTTGCCGGCTTCCTTCGCGCCCTGTTCACCGTTGTATTTCACGTAGTCGGCGTAGGCGATCGTCTCGGCCTTGATGAAACCCTTCTCGAAGTCTCCGTGGATGACCCCGGCAGCCTGCGGGGCCGTCGTGCCTTTCTTGATCGTCCAGGCGCGCGCCTCTTTCGGTCCGACCGTGAAATAGGTCTGCAGGCCCAGGAGTTCGTAGCCGGCGCGGATGACGCGGTTGAGGCCGGGCTCCTCGAGGCCGAGGGATTCCAGGAATTCCTTCTGTTCCTCGTCGGAGAGGACGGCGACTTCGCTTTCGATCTTCGCCGAGATCACGACCGCGGCGGAGCCTTCGGCCTTGGCGTGGGCGACGACGGCGTCGGAGAACTTGTTGCCGGTTCCGGCCGAGTTCTCATCGACGTTGCAGATGTAGAAGACAGGCTTGGAGGTAAGGAGCTGGAGCATTTTCCAGGCCTTCTGGTCCTCGGGCTTCACCAGCGCCCGGCGCGCGGGCTTGCCGGCGTTAAGTTGTTCGAGGGCAAGTTTGATGAGTTCCAGCGTCTGGATCGCGTCCTTGTCGCCGCCCTTGGCTTTCTTCTCGACGTTCTGGCGGCGCTTCTCGAGCGAGTCCATGTCGGCGAGCATCAGCTCGGTTTCGACGACTTCGAAGTCGGCCAGTGGGTCGATCTTGCCGGAAACGTGGGTGATATCGCCATCCTCGAAGCAGCGCAGCACGTAGGCCACGGCGTCGACTTCGCGGATGGTGGCGAGGAACTGGTTGCCGAGGCCTTCGCCCTTGCTGGCGCCCTTAACGAGACCGGCGATATCGACGAAGTTCATGCGCGTCGGGATGATTTCCTTCGACCCGGCGATCTTGGCCAGCACATCGAGGCGCGGTTCGGGCATCGCCACATCTCCGACGTTCGGCTCGATCGTGCAGAACGGATAGTTGGCCGCCTGCGCCGCGGCAGTGCGCGTCAAGGCGTTGAACAGGGTCGACTTGCCGACGTTCGGCAGGCCCACGATTCCGGCCTTGAAGCCCATTACTTGTCTTCCTTCGGTGGGTTGCGCGGGTCCGATTTGGGAGCGGGCGCCAGGCGCATGACTTCGGTCTGATAGCGCTCGTCGTTGGTTCCGGCGACGAGGAATGGCAGGGCGTCGACGCAGGCCTTGAGCAGCGCGTTGACAGCGGGGCGTTCGGCGGGGTGGAAGTCGGCGAGGACCGCGGCTTTTACGGCGCTCTTCTCGCCTGGGTGACCGACTCCCATGCGGCCGCGGCGGACTTCGGTGGAGGCGAGCGCGTAGATGGAGCGGATGCCGTTATGGCCGGCGGCGCTGCGGCCGGTGGCCATGCGGAAGCGGCCGAGCGCCATGTCGATCTCGTCGTGGAAGACCACGATGTCGGACGGGGCGAGGTAGTGCTTGCGCATGATGGCGGCGATGGATGCGCCCGAGTTGTTCATGTAGGTCTGCGGCTTGGCGAGGATGGCTTTCACGCTGGCGCCATCAGGCGTCGTCAGCGTGCCTTCGCAGATCAGCGCTTCGAACTTCGATTCCATACGCCAGGGCGAAAAGCGATACGCGTCGGCGATCGCTTCGACCATGCGAAAGCCGATATTGTGCCGGTTCCCCTCGTATTGAGGACCGGGATTGCCGAGGCCTGCGATGAGCAGCATCAGAGCCGTCCCGAAGGAGGCGCCGGCGCATCTGTCGATGCGCCGGCTCTACGTCCTTACTTCTTGGCGGCCGGTTTCGCGGCGGCCGGGGCGGCGCCCTTGGCCGGAGCGGCGCCAGCGGCCGGTGCAGCGCCGGCGGCGGGAGCAGCGCCAGCGGCCGGGGCAGCCGCGTCCGCGGCAGCAGCGACTGGCTTCTCGTCGACCACGTCGTCCTTGGCCTTGCGGCCCGCAACCGTGATGATCGTGAAGTCGCGGTCGGCGATCGTCGGACGCGTGCCTTCCGGCAGCTTGATTGCGGAGATCTTCAGCGCGTCGCCGATATCCATCGACGAAACATCAGCTTCGATGTGCTCCGGGATCGCGTCGGCAGGGGCGTACAGCCAGATTTCGTGGCGGACGATGTTCATGGCGCCGCCGCGCTTGATGCCCGGGGACACGCCCTGGCCGGTGACGTGAACCGGAACGGCCACGCGGATGATCTGGCCCGGCTCGACGCGATAGAGGTCGAGATGGGTCGGCTCGTCGCTGACCGGGTGGAACTGGATGTCCTGGGCGAACACGAGCTGGCGCTCGCCTTTGTGTTCGAGCGTCACAGTGTGCGAGATGAATTTGCCGGACTTGAGGGCCTGCACGATGGTCTTCTTGTCCATCGAGATCGCGACGGGGGCTTTGTCGCCGCCATACAGGACGCCAGGGACTTTGCCGGCCCGGCGAACTTCACGCGCGCCGCCGCGGCCAGTGCGCTCGCGCACGTCGACATTGAGAACGATTTGGGGTTTGGACATTTTCAGCTCCATTTCGCCCTGGTGAACACCGGCCATCTCTTGAGGAGATTTGGGCTCACCCCGGCTACACAGGCAGCGACAACCGCCGCCTTTTTGGGAAGGCGGGCTTATACGGGAGAGGATGTGGAGAGGCAAGCGGGCCGGGAAAGCCGTGTTTACGGGCCTTCCGATGACAGATTAACCCTTCGTAGGACTCGCGCCCGGAGGGACTTCAATCGGCAGGGCGGCTGCTATCCAGTTATGGTGATGACGCCCAGACAGGACGGCTGATGGCCAGCGACACGCACTGCAATGCGCCTGCTTCCGGCTCCGTGGACGGGCCGAGGCGCTGGCCGTTTGTGCCGTGGGGGCTGGTTCCGTTGCTGGGATTGCTCGCGCTGGCGATCGTGGCGCTCGGGCCATTTGCCTTTGGCGAGGTTCAGGCGGTGACGGAGGCGTCGGCGCGGAAGGCGCTGGCGGAGGTTGGCGCGGACTGGGCGAAGGCCGAGATATCGGGACAATGGGTGACGCTGGAGGGCAGGCCGCCGACGCGCGAGGCGGCGACGCAGGCCGTTGCCGCGGTAAAGCAGGCCAAGGTCCCGACACTGTTCGGCGAGGCAGCTCCCGCGACGCTGGTGTTCGAGCGGTTCACGTGGATGGAGAACGAGCGTGCGCCATCATCATCCGGACGGCCGGCGATTGGAGCAAAGCCAGCGCCGCCGCCGACGGAAGAACAACTCGCTTCCTGCGACGCCACGATGGCCGGCGTGCTAAATGGGGCGAAGATTGAATTCTCGACCGCAAGCAAGCTGGTCAACCAGTCGAGCAGCAAGCTTTTGGATTCGGTTGTCGCCGCAGCGCTGGCCTGCCCCGGCGTGCTGCGGATCGAGGGGCACACGGACAATGCCGGTTTGTCAGCCTACAACGCTCTCCTCAGTCTCCAGCGAGCTGAGGCGGTGCGGGCGGCATTGATTGCGCGCGGCGTGCCGGCGGAGCGGCTGGTCGCCGAGGGATTCGGATCAGGCAAGCCGATCGCCAACAATGACACCGATGCGGGACGCGCCCGCAATCGCCGTATCGAGATTCACCCCGTCCGGGCCGGTTCGCCGACCTGACGGTTCGCATTGGAGAAAGCCATGTGGTTCCTGCTGCTCCAGATCTTCGCCCTGATGGTGCTCGCCGCCGTTGCAGGCGCTGCACTGATGTGGTGGTGGCTCAATCGCCGCCACGCGGACGCCGCGGAGAGCCGCGAGCGCCTGGCTGCGCAGGCCGCTCGGTTCGACCTGCTGGCGTCGCGGGATGACCTCGAGAAGGAGATCGCCGCGCTCGGGGCGCTGATCCGCAGCGAGAAGCCTGCCGACGTGGACCTGCAGCCGCTCGAGGAGCGGCTGATGCGGGTTCAGAGCGCCGTGGGCGATATCCGCGTGCCGGAGACGGATCTCGGGCCTCTGCACCAGCGATTGAATGCGCTGGAGATGAAGCTGGGGTCGATGTCGGTCGATCTTGATCCGGTGCTGACGAAAGTGTCGTCGGTTGGCGATGCAGTGGCGCAGATCAAGCCGACCGATATCAGGCCGATAGACGAGCGCCTCTCGCGAATGGAAGGCATGCTGCGCGAGTTCAAGATTCCGGAAGTCGACCTCGGTCCGGTTCACAGCGGGATCGCATCGCTGGGAATTGCGATGAACGGGCTGGAGCCGGTGAACACGCGGATTGCGGCGCTGGAGACGAAGCTCGTCGAGCTCGGTACGCGGCTGGAGGGCGCGCGGCGCAACGACATGGATACGATCGCGGGCCGGTTCTCGAACATCTCGGCCGCGATCGGCAGCATTCCGCCCGCGAACCTGCAACCTGTGCTGGCTTCGCTGAAAGACCTCGAAACGTTCGTGATGGCGCTCGATCGACCGCCGATCGACCTCGCGCCGCTGCATAGTCGCTTCGGAGCGCTGGAGTCGGCGCTGCAGCCGGTGGACCGGCGGCTCGCCGGGCTGGAAGAAGCGCTGGGCGGCATGCCGGGACCGGACCTGGAGCCGGTGGTGAACGCCGTGAAGGCGATCGACAGTCGGCATGATCTGGTAGCGGTCGAGAACAGGCTGACGGCAATCGAGTATGGTCTTGCGGCCCTGCATCACATGTTGCGCTCACGGGCGGAGGGTCTCGATGTGCGCCCCGGACCCGGGCTGCATGTTGTGCGCGAGGCTGTTGCGGCAGCTCCACCACGGCCGGTGCGCGACAATGACCCGATCAATGTGGCGCGGCGGGCGGACGACAAGGCGAACCTTCTCTCCGAACCGGCTTTTGGCGCGCCCGACAATCTGGAGCTGATCGACGGAGTTGGGCCGATGCTGGCCTCGTTGCTGCACGAGATCGGCGTGTTCTACTTCTGGCAGGTTGCGGAATGGACGCCGGAAGAGATCGACTGGGTCGAGAGCAAGCTGAAGCACTTCCGCGGCCGCATCCGGCGTGATGACTGGGTCGGCCATGCGCGCGCGCTGGCGGCGGGCCCGACCGCTGCGAAGCGGCCGGTGCAGACTGTGGTTCGCGGGAAGCTGTAGAGGCGGGAGCCCGGCGGTCCTTGTTCCTCTAGCTGATGCCGTGCCAGGCGCGCTCGCCGTGGACGTGCATGTCGAGGCCTTCAACTTCGGCTTCATGTTTTACGCGCGGGTGGAAGATGAGGCCCGTGACCTTTGCGATCACCAGTGTTGCCGCAGCTGACCACGCGATGACCGTGACGACGCCCTGCAACTGCACCCAGGCCTGCTGTCCCATGTCGGTGGAGCCGAGGCCGGGCGACAGCGGGCCCACGGTCGCGAGCATCGGCAGGATCAGCGTGCCGAGAACGCCGCCGACGCCGTGGACTGCGAAGACGTCGAGGCTGTCGTCGACTTTCAGCTTGTTGCGCATCAGCGTGACTGCGTAGAAGCAGATGATCGAGGCCGTGATGCCGATGATCAGCGCGCCGACGGGGCCGACTGATCCCGCTGCAGGCGTGATCGTGGCTAGGCCGGCGACGAGGCCTGTCACGGTGCCGACGAGACCGGGGCGGCCGAAACGGATCCATTCGATCAGCATCCAGGTCAGCGCCGCCGCGGATGCCGAAACGTGCGTTACCAGCATGGCGTTGCCGGCGCTATGGCCAGCCGAGAGCGCCGAACCGGCGTTGAAGCCGTACCAGCCGACCCAGAGAAGGGCTGCGCCGATCATCACGAGCACGGGGCTGTGCGGCGGGCGCATTTCGTTGGGGAAGTGTTTGCGCTTGCCGACGAGCAGGGCGACGACGATAGCGGACGAACCCGCCGTCGCATGGACGACGAGGCCGCCGGCGAAATCGCGGACGCCCTGCGCATAGAGCCAGCCGCCCGTGCCCCAGACCCAATGGCAGACCGGGGCGTAGACCAGCAGCATCCAGAGCGAGGAAAAGACCAGGACGAAGGCGAAGCCGGTGCGCTCGGGATAGGCGCCGACGATCAGCGCCGGCGTGATGATCGCGAACGTCATCTGGAACATGAAGAAGACGGACTCGGGGATCGTGCCCGTCTGGCTCGAAGCATCGACGCCGGCGAGGAAGGCCTTGCCGAGGCCGCCCCAGATCGCGTTGGCCTCGCCGCCGTCGCCGAAGGCAATGGAGTAGCCCGCCACCAGCCAGAGGACCGACATCAGGCAAGCGATCACGACGCACTGGCTGAGGACCGAGAGCACGTTCTTGGACTGGACGAGGCCGCCATAGAACAGGGCCAGCGCCGGCAGCGTCATCATCAGGACGAGCGCGGTGGCGGTAAGCACCCAGGCGGTATCGCCGGAGTTTGTTTCTGCGAAGGCGGCGGGGGCTGCGGCGAGCACACAGGCCAGCGCCACGGCCGCCCGGCGGCCGGTTTGAAGGATGGTCATGGGGGTCCTCTCGACAGGCGTCGCCGACTTGCGCGGCGTTGCCTGTTGATTAGGCGGAGAGGCTCGATTCTGCCCATCAATCGCGCGTTTGGCTGAGACTCACCTGTGAGGCGCCAATGGATTGGGCAGAGAATTCACCGTTTGCCTAGAAATCGGTCAAACAGAATGCGGGAGGCGGATGAGGTAATCCGCCTCCCGCGACAGGCGGGTGCTTTGGTCCCCGGGGTGCAATCCTGGGACTAGCGTTGCGCCTGCTGTTGGCCGTCGCGTTCCAGGCGGGCGAGCTGGATGGTTCCGGCGAGATCCGGCGACTTCGCCAGGGCGGATTTCACGGCTTCGGCGGCGCAGGCCTGGCGTTTGGCGCGGGTGTAGACGCCCTCGCAGAGCTTGGCGGCGGAGCGCTCGACCTGGGCGAGCAGGGCGGCCCGTCCGGCGGCGGTCGAGGTGTCCAGCTTTTCGAACCGGATGACGTAGCTCGACCCGACCTTCCAGGCGCCGTCATCGGCGAAGGCGCTGGCAGGGAGGGCGAACAGCGCCAGCGTGGCGGCGATGGCGATGCGAATGCGGGTGGCGGTCATCGGACAATCTCCTGTCATCTGGCGCTCCTGACCGGCGCCGATGGGAGGAGGCTGTGCCCGCTGCCCGAAAAAGATCAGGACCTGCGCCTGATAAACGCCTGACTTTTTGCCGATGATGAATGAAAACAAGAACATGAGTTCCGCAGCTTCGGCTTGCGGGACCTCGGGATGAGGACTTACGCCGTCATCATGGAGCTCGCGCGCGAACCGATTTTCCGGCTGGGCGGCATGGAAGTGCGGCCATCGACACGGGAGATCGTCTTCGAGTCGGGCCGTGAAGTGCTTGAACCGCAGGTGATGGCGGTGCTGATCGTGCTCGCCCGGGCGAAGGGCGAGGTGGTGACAAGGGACGACCTGACGACCGCCTGCTGGGACGGCCGGGTCGTTTCGGATGATGCGATCAACCGGGTGATCTCGCGTATTCGCCGGGCATCCGACCTTACCGGTGGCAAGGATTTCACACTCGAGACGATCACAAAGGTCGGGTATCGGCTGGTGGCTAAGCAGGCGGAGACAGCTCCCCCGGTAGCGTCACCCGAGACGGCGGCGGGAATACAGCCGGCGATCCGGAAGCGGCACGTGAGTGTCATTGCGGCCCTGGCCGTGCTTGCGGTGCTGGTCGCAACGGGGGCCTGGTGGCTGGCAGGACGCGAGCCGGAATGGCAGCCCGATCCCAAGCGCTCGCTGACACTCGCGGTGCTTCCGTTCGACAATCTCGGGACGACGCCGGAAGACAGTCAGCTGGCGACCGGAATGGCCCGGGAGATTCGCAACACGCTTTCGCGGGTGCGCGGCTTGCGCGTGGTGTCGGATGCGTCGTCGTTCGCGCTGGCGTCGCAGCCGCTGGGCGAGATCCGCGACCGTTTGCATGCCGACCTTGTGCTGGACGGCGGCCTGTCTCGAAGCGGGGACACGCTAAAACTGTCCGTCGAACTCGTTGATGGCTGGAAAGGCGTGAACCTCTGGACAGGCTCTGCAACCGGGCCTGCGGGTGACCTTGAGCAGCTTCGGCAGAAGGTTGCGGCGTCCGTCGTCGAGCAGCTCGTGCTGCGGCTGGGGCCCGATCGCGTTGAAATGCTGGCTCCGCCCAGACGCGAGGACCCGAGAGTGTATCGCATGCTGATGGACGCGTGGGCCCTTCTGGAAAGCACCCAGAATGCGCGGATGCGCGGGCGTGCCGATCTCGCGCTGGATGCAGGCGACAAGGCGAACGCGCTCATCGATGAGGCGCTGCGGATTGATCCAGAATCGCCGATGGGACTTGGCTTCAAGGCGCGGGTCGTATCGATGGGCGCCACGAGCGAACTCTTCAAGCAGGGCATTCGCGTGCCGGAAAAAGCGGCACAGGCGGCGTCCTATCTTCGGCGCGCTCTGGCGTCCGATCCAGATGCTGCCGGGGCGCTTGGGGCGCTGGGCGAGTACTATCGCCGTTTCGAATGGCGATGGGAGGAAGCGCGGACCATGCTCCAACGTACGTTGGCGCTCGATCCCAACAACCAGGAAGCCCACCTTTCGTATGCCTATTATCTCTCCGGCGTGGGGCGGTGCATCGAGTCGCTTGAGCACGCGCGCACGGCCATCGAGATCGATCCGGAATTTGGATGGAGAACGCTTGGCGTGCCGCGCGCCCTGAAATGCCTGGGCAGGTTCGAGGAGTCGGATGCCGCCTACATGGCCGCAATCACGCAGGATCGCGCCAACATGTTCATCCTGCGCGAGATGTATGTGAACTACCTAACGCGGCGCGATCCAGACCGGCTCGAAAAGCTGCGCGCTTATGTGCGCGACGACCTGTGGAAGGGAAAGCCCGAGCCGGAAGTCCAGAAATGGCTCGACTGGACGGCATCTGCCGTCACCGCGTTGCGAGGCGATACGGCGCCGTTCGTCGCCTTGATCGAGAAGGATGTTCGCGCCAACAGCGGCTCGGGCGAGGATCCGCAGGTGCCCGTCGAGATCAATCGCGGCAAGGGTGACATCATGTGGATCCAGGCGATCGAATTCGCCGTCGCCGGCAAGCCGTCGCGCGCGATCGACCTGCTGGATGGAGCGCTCGCCGCGAGCACGCTCTACATTCCCGAGACCATGCCCTTTGGCCTCAATGAGTTTTCACCAGAAGTGCGCGCGGATCCGCGTTACCAGGCATTGTGGCGCAATGACCCGCGCCTGGTGGAACTGGTCCGTCTGCGGCTGGAGTCGCTGAAGGCCGGGCAGATGGCGGGCGTACTGCCGGACGGGACGACAAGCATTCCGCAGCGGGTTGTTGACACGCGTAGCTGATACGCTACAAATGTAGCGAGTGTCGATTCCGATACGAGGAATGCAATGTCAGCAACGGCCAACAAGACCGAACTGTCGGTCCTGAAACAGCTCTGGCCCGATGGACGGAAGAGCGCGCGGGAAATCCACGATGGGTTAAGCGATGAGACGGGGTGGAGCTATTCCACCACGCGCACCGTCGTCACGCGCATGGAGGAGAAAGGGCTGCTCAAGCGGTCCGAGGTGCATGGCGTGGCGGTCTATGCGCCGGCGCTGAGCCGTGTGCAGGTGCTCGGCGCGATGGCGCGGGAGCTGACGCGGCAGGTGTTCGACATTAAGGGCGCGCTGCCGGCCTCGATGTTCGCGGACAGCCCGCACCTCACCAAGAAAGAGCTCGCCGAGCTCGATGCAATCCTGAACGCCGATGACGATGCGGAGGATGGACAATGAACACGCTGATGATGCTTGCCGTCTCCTCGATCGCGTGGGGCGCGGTGTTGTGCGTGGCCGGGCTGGTACTGCAGCGGAACAGCAACGTTTCCGGGCGGACGCGGCAGTGGATCTGGCGCGGAGTGACGATGCTGCTGCTGGCGCCGTGGATTGCCGCGCCGGTCGTTTCGGCGCTGGGGCTGGGGCTGGCGCCGGCTGAGATTTCGGCAACGCACGGAATCGAACAGCCGACGGCGGAGCTGGTTTCGGCGGTTGTGGCGGTTGAGCCGGCGACTGTCGAAGCAACGATTGTGGAAAATGGCGGCGGCATTCTTGCGTGGCTGGGCGCGTTGCACTGGGCCGAGCTGGCCGTGGTTGCGCTGATCATCGGCTGGGTCATTCGCTGGGTGGCGGCGCAGCTGGCTTTCCGGTCGCTCCTGGGCATCGTCAACAATTCGCGGGCGGCAGAACCGGGGCCTGCCACGATGGCGCTGGCTGGCTGGTCGCAGCGGCTGGGCCTGCGCCGGACGCCGCGCCTGCGGATCGTGGAAGCTTCGATGTCGCCTTTCTCCTGCGGTGTTTTCCGTCCGGTGATCTACCTGCCGGAGGGGATCGAGGATCAGCTCAGCGCTGAAGCGCTAGACCTGGTGGTGGGCCATGAGACGCTGCACATCGCGCGTGGCGATGGCTGGCGCAGGCCGCTGGAGCGCATCACGGCGGACATCTTCTGGTTCAACCCGTTCGCCTGGCTGGTCCGCCGCGAGCTGGATGTGGCGCGCGAGCTGGCGTGCGACGAGGGCGTGGTCGAGCTGTCTTCGGCGCGGCACGCCTATGCACGGACGCTGCGCGACGTGGCCGGGTTCTCGGCGGGTCTCTCGCATGCACTGCCGGCGGCTTCGATGTCGCTGGCTGACGGGCGCAGCCTTGTGTTGCGTGTGACGCGGACGCTGGCGCTCGCCAAGCGCAAGCCGGCGCGCTCCGCGGTGATTGCTGCGTGTGCGCTGGGTCTTGTCGGCGCACCGATTGCGGTGGCGCAGGTGATGCTGGCGACGCCCGCTCCGCCCCCGCCTCCCGCTGTGCCGGCTCCGCCCGCGCCTCCTGCGCCGGAAGCTCTGGAAGCGCCGGAGGCTCCGCAGATTCCTGAGGCGCCCCAACCGCCGGTCGCCGGGCAGCAGGTCTATGTCTCGCCGGATGGTCTGGTGCGGGCTTCTTTTTCCGCGAAGGTAACGTCGACGAGCGGCAGCATCGCCCAGGGCTTCAGCGTTTCGCTCGAAGGCACGGGTCGCAACAGCGACGGCAATGGCTGTGTCGCCGAACTGGATGGGCTGGGCGGCCTCAGCGTCGCGAAGGACCAGACGGTTGTGCGCGGCGCGCCGATCGGCAAGCGCGGCAATGGCGGCAGCCTGAGCTTCACCGTGCATTGCTCTGACGAGTTCGACGCTAACGGCAAGCCGGTGTTCTATGCGCCGCCGGCTCCGCCTGCGCCAGTTGCACCAGTGGAAGCTGTAGCGCCGGTCGCTCCAGTCGCGCCACCGAGCCCACCTTCGCCTCTCGCTGCTCCGGCGCCGCTCGCTCCGGTGGCGCCGCTGGCTGCGCCGAAGCCGGCGCCGATGGCTGTGCCGGTTCCGCCGGCGCCACTGAAGCCGCTGAACGGATGGGATCAGACACCGCCTGCGCCGCTTGCAGTTCCCCCGACGCCGCCGACTCCCGTCACGCCGAAAACACCGGTGACACCCAAGACGCCGGCGCCTGAGGGGCAGCTGCAGAAGACGAAGATTCTGGCGCCTTTCGGAGCGCAGGTGATCACGGTTGAGCCGGGTGTCGCTGGCGCGACAATTGTGAAGCTGCAGGAAAAATCGAACAAGCCGATCAAGCCCGGCGACACGGTGTGCCTCGCCATCTACGAAACCGTAACGTCGGCCAACGTGGTGACGGGCCAGCAGATCGCCAAGGGCGACTTTGTCGGCGTGGCGCCGGTCGAGGTTGTCGCCAATGGCGTGAAGTGCGGGAAGGCGAAGTCGCTCAATGAGCCGCTGAAGGTCAAACAGGGCGAGAAGCTAGGCAAGGCGGACTTCAGGCTGTCGGGCGAGACCAGCCCGGTCCTGGGCCAGCCGGCGGAGATCTCTTCGCAGTTCGGATACATCACCGATCCGTTCAACGGGCAGCAGGCGTTTCATGTCGGCGTCGACGTGAAGGGCTCGGCAGGTCTTGCGGTTCACGCTCCGGCGGCGGGAACGGTGACGTTCGCGGGCGAGAAGGGGCCGAACGGCCGGGTTGTAGAACTCGACCTCGGCGATGGCGTCACGATGAAGTTTGCACACCTCAATGACATCAGCGTGGCCGTCGGTACAACCGTGAAAGCGGGCGGAACGATCGGCACGGTCGGAAACACCGGCAGGTCAACCGGAGCGCACGTGCACGTCGAGATCTACAGAAATGGCAAGGCGTATGACCCCGAGTCCGTGGAAAACCTGACACTCTCCACGCGCTGAGCCGACACTCTTTCCGGACAGCTGCCTTGCCAGAGGGCGCGCTCGTGAAAGCGGGCGCGCCTGCATGTTCACTGAAGCGGAACTCGCCATCGGGCGGGGAATGGGGTTAACTCCGGCAAAACTGAGCGGGAGAGTGGCCATGCGGGTTGTGGCTCTGGCGATTCTGGCTGCGGTTGCAGCTGCGCCTGTCGTTGCGCAGCAGGCGAGCGCCCCTCAGCCGGCCCTTGTGCGCGAGGGAGTGACCGAGAAGCTGACGCAGCATGTGTGGGCGATACCGGATGGGTCTGCGCCGCTGGTTCCGAATGTGGGCATCATCGTCGGGTCGAAGGCAGTGCTGGTAGTCGATACCGGCATGGGCGCGCGCAATGCGGAGATCGTACTGAAGGAAGTCGCGAAGGTCGGGAAGGGCAAGCCGATCTACATCGTGACGACGCATGTGCATCCCGAGCATGACCTTGGCGCGCATGCGTTTCCGAAGGACGCGAAGATGATCCGGTCGAAGGATCAGGAGGCGGATATCGCTGCCTCCGGCATGCGGCTGGCGGAGATGTTCGCGGCGCGGTCGGAGCTGAACAAGCAACTGCTTGAGGGCGCGACTTACCGCAAGGCGGATATCGAGTTCGAGAAGGACTACACGCTCGATCTTGGCGGCGTGACGGCGAAGATCACGGCGATGGGGCTGAACCATACGCTCGGCGACACGGTGGTGTTCGTGGAGGGCGTGCTGTTCTCCGGCGATCTCGCGATGCGGCCGCAGCCGTCGGTCATGTCGCCGGATGCGCGGATCTCGCACTGGCTGGCGACGCTTGACCAGCTCGATGCGATGAAGCCCGCGCATGTGGTGCCGAGCCATGGGCCGCGAGGCGATGCGGGGATCATCGCGGGGTATCGCATCTACCTGATGCAGGTGCGCAACCGGGTGATGGCGCTGAAGGGCGCAGGCCAGACGATCGAGCAGGTGACCGAGACGGTGACCAACGAGATGTCGCCGCAGTATCCGGACAAGGCCCGGCTGGGCGGCGCGATTCGGGCGGCCTGGGCCGAGGCCAGCTAAGGCTATTTGGATAGCCGTTTCACGAACCACTCCGTCAGGTGGTTCCAGGCCTGCTTGTCGGCTTCGTCTTCGATGCCGTGTTCGAGATTGGGGTTGTCATTGATCTCGATGACGATGGGGCCGTTGGGGCCGGTCTTGATGTCGACGCCGTAGAAGCCGTCGCCGATGAGGTTGGCGGCGCGGACACCGATGTCGACGACGTCCTGCGGGGCTTCGGCGATGGCGATCGTCTTGTGGCCGCCCTCGATCGCGCGGCCGTCAGGTTTGTGATTCATGATCTGCCAGTGGCCGCGGGCCATCTTGTACTGGCAGACGAAGAGCGGGCGCCTGTCGAGCACCCCGATGCGCCAGTCGAATTCGGTGGGCACGAATTTCTGGGCGATGCAGAGGTCCGACTCTTCCAGCAGCGTGGCGACGATGGACTTGAGCTCGTCCATGTCGTTGGCCTTCTTGACGCCGCGCGAGAAGGACCCGTCGGGGATTTTAAGGACGACGGGGAATTTCAGCAGGTCGGCGACTTCCTCGAGATCGGTCTTGTCCTGGATGACGATGGTTTCCGGGGCGGGCAGGCCGGCGCCGAGCAGGCGCTCCCACAGATAGATCTTGTTCGTGCAGCGCATCATCGAGATGGGGTCGTCGATGACGGGCATGCCCTCGGCCACGGCGCGCTTGGCGAAGCGGTAGGTGTGGTTGGTGATCGAGGTGGTCTCGCGGATCATCAGCGCGTCGAATTCGGCGAGGCGGTTGAAGTCCTTCTTCGTGATCGGCTCGATCTCGACGCCGTCCTTCTCGGCGAGGCGCGCCCAGTATTTCAGGCTTTCGATGTTGGAGGGGGCTAGCGCTTCGTTGGGATCATGCAGGACAGCGATCGACCATTTGGCGATCGTGCGAGCCTTGGGGTTCTTCCAGACACGGCCGGTATAGGTGGTGAGACTTTCGACGAAGAATTCCATCTCCTCGTCTTCCAAACGGGTGAATGGAGAAAGCTTGATGCGCTTGACCTTGTAGTGGCCCGGCTGGCCGTTCTCGCTGGTGGTGACGATGAGGACGGGCGCGCGATACCAGTCGAAGATCTGGCGGGCGAACTTGCGGAAGCGCTCGTCCTTCACCTCGCCGAAGCAGACGATAAGGCGTTCGGGAACGGGGCCGTTCCCGGGGAACTTGTCGAGGTCCTTGTTGAGCAGTTCCTCGAGGACGGAGATCGCGTCCTCGTGCATGTCGCGGTCGTAGAGGTCGAGCATGGTCTCGACGGTGGGGACAACGCGATGGCCGCGGGCTTCGCCGAGGAGCGAGGCATAGTAGCCGTCGGTCTGGTAATTGTAGCTGCGGGCGAGGTTGATGATCTTGGGGCGCGCGCCGGAGAGCAGCTTCGGCTGGAGCACGTAGTCACGCGTGGTCATCATGCGGAACGGGGCGCCCAGGGCGGCGAGGTCCCGCAGGTCGTCGGCGATCAGGATCCAGTCATTGTTCACGGGGAGACCAGTTTCTTTTCAAACCGAAGCGCGGGCGCGCCGTCCTGATAGTAGTTTTCATGACGGCCGATGCGGCGGTAGCCGAGCTGTTCGTAGAGGGCGATGGCGGGGGCGTTCTTCTCGCGGACTTCGAGGCGGAGGCGGTCGCAGCCGCGTTTGCGGGCGGCGCGCTCGCAGGTTTCCATGAGGCGGCGGCCGGCGCCCTTGCCGCGGGCGGCGGGGGCGGTGGCGATGGAATAGAGGCGGGCGAGCGTGGTGCCGGCGCGGTAGAATAAGAGACAGTAGCCTACGATCTCGCGGCCGAGGGTGGCGGTGAAGATGTCGGCGCGGCCCGACCGCAGGTGACGGCCGAGCGAGCGGGCGGACATGCGATCGTACGTGAAGGAGGCGGTTTCGATGGCTTCGAGGGCCGGCGCATCGGCGGGCGTGGCGGCGCGGATGGCGACACGGTCAGTGCCTGAACGGGGCGCGGGGAGGGCGCTCATGACTGGAGCAGGCGCTCCGGAAGGCGGCTGGCTATGCGGTCTGTGGCGCGGCGCACGGGAGGATGCCTATCGGTCTTCGCGGTCTCGACGCCCCCACAGCGCTTCCGCGAAGAGGCGGGATTAATACCAATCGGCTGAGTCTGTCGATAGACAGTGTCGACAGTGCGGCGACGCGTCTGCCGATTCGCCTGTGCATCGTTGGAGGTCTGGGATGGCGGGTGATCGGGACGAGGGAGGTGTGACGCGGCCGGAGCTGCTGGCGCAGCTGGTCATCGCGCTGTGTTCGGGCGGGGCGATGGCTTATGCGGCCTATGTGCTGACGGCGCCGGGGATTGGGCCGCCGCCGCTGTTCCCCTACCAGGACAAGGTGTTTCACGCGACTTGCTTTGCGGTGCTGACGGGGCCGGGCGTGCTGGTGCTGCCGAGGCGGTATATGTGGTTCTGGATCGGGCACGTGGCCTTCCTCGGGATAGGGATCGAGGTGGTGCAGTGGAAGTGGATTCCGACGCGGTCCGGGTCGGTCGTGGACTTCCTGGCGGATGCAGTGGGGATCGTGGCGTCATATTTCGTTGCACGGGCGATCCGCGAGGCGGTGCTCAACCGGACAAAAAAGTAGCCTGACGTTCCGCCCTCGGTTTGAATTGCAGTGCGAACAGGATCAGAGTGAAACCTTCGCTGGGTCGGCGCGTATGTGCTCCGGGCAATTGCCCGGGGACGCCTTTTTGGAGGCGAGCCAGTGAGCTGCGAAGAAGAACTCGTGCAGGTGCGGGAGCAGGTCGGCATTCTTGCCGAGCAAGTCGGGCGATTGCTCGACGTCATGTTGCGCCACGAAGAGGAAAGCGCGAATGCGCGGCTGGCCGAGAACCGGATGGCCGTGCTGGAGGGGCTGATGTGGAAGCTGCACCAGCGGCACATGCGGCTGCGCAGCGACATCAGCTACGGCCACATGGCCGATACGACGCTGAACTAGCTCATTTTCCCAGAAGCTGGGCGGCGCGCTCGGCGAAGTAGGTGATGATGCCCGAGGCGCCGGCGCGCTTGAAGGCGCTGAGCGTTTCGACGATGGCCTTGTCCTCGTCGAGCCAGCCTTGGGCCGCAGCGGCCTTGATCTGCGCGTACTCGCCGGAGATCTGGAAGACGAGGGTGGGGACGCCGAATTCGGACGACACGCGCTGGACGATGTCGAGATAGGGAAGGCCGGGCTTCACCATCACCATGTCGGCGCCTTCCTGGATGTCCATCGCGACTTCGCGCAGAGCTTCCTCGGCGTTCCCGAAATCCATCTGGTAGGTCTTCTTGTCGCCCTTTAGGACGGAAGCGGTGCCGACGGCGTCGCGGTAGGGGCCGTAGAAGGCTGAGGCGTACTTGGCGGCGTAGGAGAGGATCATGACGTGCTCATGCCCTTCCTCGTCGAGCAGAGCGCGGATGGCGCCGATGCGACCATCCATCATGTCGGACGGGGCGACGATGTCGGCGCCGGCGCGGGCCTGGACGAGCGCCTGTTCGGTGAGGACAGATACGGTCTCATCGTTGAGGACATAGCCCTCGTCGCTGAGCAAGCCGTCATGGCCGTGGCTGGTGAAGGGGTCGAGGGCGACGTCGCAGGCGACGCCGACTTCGGGAGCTGCGGCCTTCATCGCCTGGATGACGGTGGGGATGAGGCCTTCCGGATTGACGGCTTCGTCGCCGCCTTCGTTCTTCTTCTTCGGATCGATGTGCGGGAAGATTGCGATGGCGGGGATGCCCAGCTCGCGGGCGCGGACGGCGGCCTTCGCAGCTTCATCGACATTGAGGCGGTCGACGCCGGGCATGGTCTTCACGGGGACGCGAGGCTCTTTCCCGTCATGGACGATCATTCCCCAGACGATGTCGTCGGGGCTGGGCTTGCTCTCGCGGACAAGGCGGCGGGACCAGTCGAACTGGCGCACCCGGCGCATGCGGGAGGCGGGATAGGCGCCGGTGATGATCGACTTGGGCATATTGTGTTCCTTCCGATGGAACACTTAGTCGGTGTGACCGGCGGTGTCATCTGGTGTGGCGGTGCGGCCATGCGACGGCGCCCGCCTGACCATGGGAAAAGCGCCAAAGATGGCCTGACCGGCGAGTCCGATTCCGCCTGCGGGCGTTGCATAGGAGGCGAGGTGATCGGCGAGGCTTCGCCCAAAGAGAAGTATCGCCATGACGGCCTCGGCGCTCATGAGTGACGCGAATGCGCCTGCGCCCATGATTGCTGCATGGCCAAGCGATCGGATCTTGAGGCGTCGCATCAGACAGCCACAGGCGAGCCATGACGCGGCGAGCATGATGGGAAGCTCGATAAGCGTGGCGGCGACATCGCCCACATGCGGCGCCAGAAGCGGGACACGGATGGCGCCAAGCGCGAAGCCAAGGGCGAAGATGATCGCGAAATAGGCCCCTGCGGCTGTCAGCGATCGTGCCATGCGCTCGTGCCCAGCTACGCCGTTGCTCTCTACCGCCCCCGCTTCACCTTGCGCTCCATGAAGCAGCGGAGGCGGACGTCCATGGTCTGTTTCTGGAGCTCGCGGATCTCGGCCTGCCAGTCGTTGAGGCGCCAGCCGGGGATCTCGCGGAAGCCGAGCTTGCGATAGAAGGGGCCGTTCCAGGGAACCTTCCGGAATGTACTGAGCGAGACGCGCTTGAAGGAGCGGGCTTCGGCTTCCTGTAGACAGCGGCGGACGAGACGGGTGCCTAGGCCCTGGCGGCCGTGGCGGGGCAGGACGGAGAGCTGGTCGAGGTAGAGGTCCGGGCCGCGATCCGAGCAGAGGGCGAAACCCACAAGTTCTTCCATGCCGTCGACCGCCACCCAGATGAGGCCGTCGCCGAAGCCGCGGCGCAGGCGGTCTTCCGGGATGGGCTGGGTCGGTTCGCCCAGGGGACCGAAATCGATGAGGCCGGTGCCCCGGAAAAGCGTGGCGGACGCGAGGTCTATGTTCTGGAGTTCGCCGATCTCGTTACCGCGGGCCGGGCGCACCCGGTATTGCGGCGCGGGGTCGGAAATCAGAGACGCCATGGGGGGAGGCCAGCCTGCGCGGGTCTTGTTGAGGGAAGTCTTGGACTAGGATTGGTACGCGACTAATGAATAGCTTCTGAACCGGAGGCGCAACAGCCAGCAATGACAGCAGACCTGACGCCTGAACAGAATTTGATTCGGCAGACCGCGGCAGACTTCGCGGCCGAAAAACTGCGTCCCTATGCGGCCGAGTGGGATGAAAAGAAACACTTTCCTGTGGACGTGATCCGCGAGGCGGCCGCCCTGGGGTTCGCCGGTCTGTACGTTAACGAGGACGTGGGCGGGTCGGCCCTGTCTCGTTTCGAGGCCGTACTGGTTTTCGAGCAACTGTCGCAGGGATGCATCAGCACGGCCGCCTACATCTCCATCCACAACATGTGCTCGTGGATGATTGATCGCTTCGCCACGGACGAGATGCGGAAGGAATGGCTGCCGCAGCTCACCTCGATGGAACTCCTGTCATCGTACTGTCTTACGGAGCCGGGCGCGGGATCGGACGCCGGCAGCCTGCGGACGCGGGCGGAGAAGGATGGGGGTGATTACATCCTCAACGGGTCGAAGCAGTTCATCTCGGGCGCGGGCACGAGCGATGTCTATGTCGTGATGGCGCGGACGGGGCAGGACGGTCCGAAGGGCATCTCCACCTTCATCGTGCGCAAGGACGACAAGGGTATCTCGTTCGGCGCCAACGAGAAGAAGATGGGCTGGAACTCGCAGCCGACGCGGCAGGTGATCTTCGACAACGTCCGCATACCGGCGAGCCGGCGCGTGGGCGCGGAAGGCGACGGCTTCCGCTTTGCGATGGCGGGGCTGGATGGCGGGCGGCTGAACATCGCCGCGTGCTCCCTGGGCGGGATGCAGGAGGCGACGAACAAGGCGCTGGCCTATGTGAAGGAGCGCCGGCAGTTCGGCCACAAGATCGCGGACTTCCAGGCGACGCAGTTCAAGCTCGCCGACATGGAGACGGAGACGCAGGCGGCGCGCATGATGCTGTATTCCGCCGCGAAGGAGCTGGACACGAAATCGCCAATGGCGACGCGCTGGTGCGCGATGGCGAAGCGCTTTGTCACGGATACGGGTTTCAAGGTCGCCAACGACGCGCTGCAGCTGCATGGTGGCTATGGCTATCTGAGCGATTATGGCGTGGAGCGTATCGTGCGTGACCTGCGTGTGCACCAGATCCTCGAGGGCACGAACGAAGTGATGCGGGTGATAGTGTCGCGGGATATGTTGAGGCAGTAGGGGGCGTCGTTGAACGTCAACTGGGGGAAGTGCTCGCGTCCGGTGTCGTCGGCGGCCTGCTTGCTGGAGGCATCACCTGGCTCCTCCAACGTAGCCCAAAGAACAATGGCCCGCCTCCGCCCACCGCCTAAGGGAATCGTGCGGATTTCATCGAGTGAGGCAGGACCTGAGCAATGACCCTACCTTTCGATCCCATGTCCCGTCCGCTCCTTCCCAAGCGTGGGTTCGATCAGCTGGAGGTCGGCGAGCAATTCCCATGTCCCGCACGGACGCTGACGGATGCGCACTTCTCAGCCTTTCAGCTGCTGTCTGGAGACAATCATCCAATCCATTATGACCGGCCGTATTGCGCGGCGCAGGGGCACAGGGACCTGCTGGCGCATGGGCTTCATGTGCTGACGCTGACGGCGGCGGGGGCGGGGTTGTTTCCGCATGTGATCGGGACGGACCTGATCGGGTTCATCGAGGTCAATGCGAAGTTCCTGAAGGCTGTCTATCCGGGCGATACGCTCTATCCGCTGCTTGAGATCACGGGGTTGGAGCGGCAGCGGACGACGGGGATCGTGCGGATGAAGGCGACGATTCACAACCAGGCGTCGGTGCTCGTGCTCGAGGGAACACACGCCTATCTGGTGAAGCTAGCCTAGTCCGAGCGCCTTGCGGACGGCCGGGTTGTCCGAGAGGACGATGCGGCCGAGCCAGGTCGCCAGTTTCTCGGCGGCGTCGGGCGAACTACCGAACTTGGACAGGTCGGCATCAATCAGGATGAGGGGCTCGCCGTCGAACATGTCGTCGGCGTGGCGATAGATCTCGACGCGGTTGTCGCGCGCGTCGAAGCGAACGGTGTGCCAATGCATGGCGACCGCCTCCATGAGCTGCTTCTTCGAACTCGCACAGCGACGCGCCGGCCTTCTGCGGCCCTCGGGCAGGAGCACGCGGCCCTGTCGCCGCGCGGAAGCCCTTCTTGATCGTCGCGAAGGGACTCATGGGCTGATTCCATGACGATTGGGATTCCAGGAATCCTCAGGGTGGATTGAGCCCGGCTAATTCAACCCATAGAGAGTTGGCTGGACTAGCGTTTCAGCGAACAGGGAAGAGCATGGCCGACGTCATCATCCATCGTCAGGGCGTGGCGGGGCGAATCACGCTGAACCGGCCGCAGGCGCTGCATGCGCTGAACGAGGAGATGTGCCTCGCGATGGACGCGGCGTTGAAGGCGTGGGCGGATGATCCGGAAATCGAGCTGGTGGTCGTGGATCATGCGGAGGGGACGCGCGGGTTCTGCGCGGGCGGGGACATTCGCATGCTGGCGGAGAGCGGGGCTGCGGACGGGAGCGCGGCGCAGGCCTTCTTCTGGGCGGAGTATCGGCTCAATACGCGCATCAAGAATTATCCGAAGCCCTACGTGGCGTTCATCGACGGCGTGACGATGGGCGGCGGCGTCGGGATCAGCGTGCACGGCTCGCATCGCGTGGCGACGGAGCGGACGACGTTCGCCATGCCGGAGACGGGGATCGGGCTGTTCCCGGATGTGGGCGGCGGCTGGTTCCTGCCGCGTCTGGGGCCGCCGCTTGGCATGTGGCTGGCGCTGACAGGCGAGCGGTTGAAGGGCGGAGATGTGTGCGCGGCGGGCGTGGCGACGAACTATGCCGAGTCCGGCGTTTTGGCGGCGCTGAAGACGTCGGTGTGCGAGGGCGACCTCTCTGTGCTCGAGGCGATGGACTGGGACGAATCCGGTTCGTTCGAGAAGCATCGCGACGTGATCGACCGCTGTTTCTGGAAGCCGAAGGTTGAGGACATCTTCATGGCGCTGGAGGCGGAGCCGGGTGACTGGGCCAAGGCGCAGCTGGCGACGCTGAAGATAAAGTCGCCGCAAACGCTGAAGGTGGCGCACCGGCAGCTGGCGCTGGGGCTGCAGATGAAGACGTTCGAGGACAACATGCGGATGGAGTTCCGCATCGGCTGCCGGCAGGTGCACAGCCACGACTTCCAGGAAGGCGTACGCGCCGTGATCGTCGACAAGGACAACAAGCCGAACTGGAATCCGGCGACGCTGGCGGGCGTGAGCGACCAGCTGCTGGACGATATCTTCGCGCCGCTCGGCGAGGGGGAACTCAGGTTCGATTGAGCCCGCTTTGCAGGCGTCGGTGGTGAATAGTGAGTAGTAAGTGGGAATCCACTCACTACTCACCACTATCTATTCACCTGTCGATCAGGCCGACGGGCCTGTCGTCTGAGTGTGGCCTTTCGGGTCGCCTTCGGTAAGGGCTTCCTTCACGGCGTCGCCCTCATCGTCCAGTTCGCCCTTGGGCAGTTTCATCGCGCCGATGTGCCAGAGGATGGCCAGCGGGGTCATCAACACGACGGCGATGATCATCGCCCATTTCAGCGACATCTGCTTCACCTGATCGATGCTGTCGCCGAGGAAGCTGTGGGCCTGCGACAGGGACTCCGCGTTGGCCGCGATCCAGTCGGAGATGATGCCGACGACGAACGGACCGGTGCCGAGGCCGAGAATGTTCAGGATGAAGAACAGCACGGCGGACGACATGGCGCGCATCGAGGCGGGCACGAGATGGTGGGTGATCGCGAGGGACGGCCCGAGATACATGGCCGCCAGCGTGATGCCCGGGAAGTAGAGCAGCAGCGACAGTTCGACGTTTGGGGCCAGCATCGCGGCGATGAACAGCGGCGCGCCGACGATCTTGCCCCACATCGGAACCCACAGGAACCAGCGGCGATCCTTGGCGCCGAGACGGTCAGCAAAGTAGCCGCCGGCCACTGTGCCGATCATGCCGCCGACCCCGCTGCAGGTGCCGTAGAACAGACCGATCTCGGTCTTGCTCATCTCGTAGCAGTCCTTCGCCAGCTGGCTGACGCCGTTGACGACTTCCGCCTTGCACATGCCTAGGGCGTTCTGGAGTTCGGGCATGCCCCACTGGCCGATATACTTGACCGCGCCGCCCACGGAGGCCGGGTCGATCACGCCGTAGGTGCGTGGCATGAAGGACGGCATCCAGTTGCCGAGGCCGTAGGTGATGAAGGTCCCAGCGCCGGTGGCGATGGCGTAGTAGGGGAAAGCCTTCAGCGACCAGAGTTTCCTGAAGGAAACAAAGAAAGTTGGCTTGTCGACCGACGCATTGGCGCCGGAGAGGCCGCGCACGGGCTCGCGCACGGTCGTCCAGGCGATGACCGCGAAGATGACGCCTGGAATGCCGACGACGAAAAAGGCCTGACGCCAAGTCATTTCTTCAGACAGCCAGCCGCCGAGATAGTAACCGAGCAGGGTGCCGGCGTAGAGGCCGGCGGAATAGAGCGCGAGAGCGCGGCCGCGCTTTTCCTTCTCATACAGGTCTGAGATCATCGCGTGGGCCGGCGGGCTGCCGCCGGCTTCGCCGAGGCCGACGCCCATCCGGGCGATCAGCAGGAACATGAAGCCCGAGAGGATCGTCATGCCCCCGATGTTAATGTCGGTGGCGAGACCGCAGATGGCTGTAAAGGCGCTCCAGATCGCGAGCGATACGACCATCACGCCCTTGCGGCTGGTCGAGTCGGCGATGCGCGCGACGGGGATGCCCATCGTGCAGTAGACGACTGCGAAGGTGAGCCCGGTCATCATGCCGAGCTGCGTGTCCGTGAGCTTCAGGTCGGCCTTGATGTCTTCCTGCAGGATGTTGACGATCTGCCGGTCGATAAAATTGAAGATGTAAACGATGATCAGGATCCAGAGTGCCCAGGTCCGGTGCTTCCTGGCCTCGTCCATCGTTGTGATCATTCGGGGCGAGAGAAACGCCATCGACCAAAACCCTCCCAAGTGCAGGCTTTCTTCTATTTAACCTGCCGTGGGGCGCAGCCTTCACAAAAGGGGAGAGCACTGTCCACGGGAAACCCCCCGGTCTGACGGCGTCAGGCGATAACAATCAGGACAGGACGGCGATTACGGGAAATGTTCTGCGGCGCGGCATGAGCGTTGAGCGGGAATCGCTCGGGAATCGGATCGAGGAATGGTGGGCGCGACAGGGATTGAACCTGTGACCCCTCCCGTGTGAAGGGAGTGCTCTCCCGCTGAGCTACGCGCCCGGGAACCCCGGAAAAGAGGGAAGCGGTTCATAGTCGCGACGGCGCCAGCCCGTCAAGTTGCGGCAATTGCAAGTGATTTCAGGCGCTTGCCGGCAGGCCTGCCGGTTTCCGGCGCGCCGCGCCTCAATCGGTTCGACAACAAACGTTCATCTAACCAAGGCATAACGCGCCCGGCCGCCACAATTCATCTTCAAAAAACCTTGGCTGCATCATGCGCAGCCTCAACTGCATTCCTAAGTTGACAGTACGCCGATACCGCAAAGCGGGAGGCGAGAACTGAGGGACCTACCGGGGCCGATTGGCGTTTTACGTCATAGGCGCCCCATCAGGTGTCTGGAGAACTATATGAACGGCGACTTCTGCGACCAAGATGGCGCGCGCAAGCTGAAGACGAAGATCGAGGAATATTGGGCGAGCCGCGGTTTCGACGTCTCGATCAATCTCATCGATGCTGGCTTCGTGCCCGCCATGCGCTCGGCGCGTACGGACGTGCGCAGCAACATGGTCAACGGTATGCCCCCGCGCAAGAAAGGCGCGCGCCCTGAGCCGGGCAAACCCGCGAGCTATACCCGCGGAGTGGGCTGATTAACTGAGTAGCCGGACCGCAAGATCCGGCAGTTCATCGAAATGCTTAAACACGGCGTCGGCCCCCAACAGGTCCGGCGCCGTGTCCGTATAGCCGTAAGCGTAAACGGCGACCGGAGCGCCGGCCGCCTTGGCGGATTGGACGTCGTAGGATGAATCACCAATCATCAGTGCTCGGGCTGGATCGCCTTCAGCCGCACGGACAGCTGCGATAAAGTGGTCCGGATGCGGCTTTCGGGAGGGAGCGGTATCGCCGCCAACGACCGCCGCGAAATGATGCGTGAGCCCGAGCTTGTCCAGAAGCTGGTTCGAAAGGTTCGTGCGCTTGTTGGTGCAGACGCAGAGCGTTGCGCCGAACGACGCGAGTTGCTCGAGCGAAGAAACAAGGCCTGGGAAGGGGATGGAATGTGTGGCGATGTCTCGCGCGTAAGCAACGATATAGGCCTCGGTGAGTTCGTCCAGCCTGGCGTCGGAGTGGTGGATGCCGTGGACGCCACAGGCGCGGATGATCAGCGCCCGCGCGCCCTGGCCGACAAAACCACGGACGTCCGCCAGCGTGGCCGGCGGCAGGCCCTCGGCCACAAGGACGTGGTTCAGGGCCGTGTGCAGGTCGCCGACGGTCTCGACCAGCGTGCCGTCAAGGTCAAAGGCGATGGTGTATCCAGCTAGATTGGTCATTTGGCGGGGTATGATAGTCAGGATCGACTGAGAATCGACCGGAAGGACGGGCTATGGCCGACCGTTTCGCAATCATCCTCGCCGCGGGCAAGGGCTCGCGCATGAAATCGCCGCGACCGAAAGTGCTGCACGAGATCGGCGGGCGGTCGATGCTGGCCTGGAGCGTGGCGCTGGCGAAGGAGCTGGGGTGCAAGCGCAGCGTGGTGGTGGTCGGCCCGGACATGGTCCCGCTGTCGAATGCGGCGGCTAAGCTTGTGGGCGCCGAGAACGTGGTTGTTCAGCGCGAACAGCTGGGCACGGCGAACGCGGTCGATGCGGCGCGCGAAGCGCTGAAGGGCGCTGAGGGAAGTGCGATCGTGCTTTATGCCGATACGCCGCTGGCGCCGAAGGAAGCGGGGGAGCGGGCGTTTGCGGAGATCGAGAAGGGCGCGAGTGTCTGTGTGCTGGGCTTCAAGGCCAAGCTGCCGAACAGGTATGGGCGGCTGGTGACGGCGGGCGGATCACTGGAGGCGATCATCGAAGCGAACGACGCCAGTGAAACGCAACTGAAGATCGAGCTGGCGAATTCCGGCGTGATGGCGGCGCCGGTCAGATTGATGTTCGACCTGCTGAAAGAGGTGAAGAACGACAACGCCAAGGGCGAATACTACCTGACGGATCTTGTCGGACTGGCGCGCGCGCGCGGGTTGAAGGCGGCCGTGGCGCATTGCGAGGAACGCGATGTGCAGGGCGTCAACAGCCAGGCAGAGCTAGCGCAGGTCGAGCGCATCTTCCAGGATCAGGTGCGAGAGCGGATGATGACTGCGGGCGTGACGATGCCGGCGCCGGAGACAGTGTTTTTCAGTCACGACACGCAGATCGCGGCAGGCGCCACCATCGAGCCGAACGTGGTGTTCGCGACTGGCGTAAGCGTGGCGAGCGGGGCGGTGATCCGCGCGTTCTCGCATCTCGAGGGCGCGAAGGTCGCTGCCGGCGCGCTGGTGGGGCCGTATGCACGGCTGCGACCGGGGGCGGTGATCGGCAAGGAAGCGCATATCGGCAACTTCGTCGAGGTGAAGAACGTCACGATCGGCGATGGCGCGAAGGCGAACCATCTCAGCTATCTGGGCGATGGCGAAGTGGGCGCGGGCGCCAACATCGGCGCCGGAACGATCTTCGGCAATTACGATGGCTTCTTCAAATACCGCACCGTCGTGGGCGAGGGCGCATTCGTCGGCTCCAATTCGGCGCTTGTGGCGCCGGTGACGATCGGCGCGGGCGGCTATGTCGGTTCGGGATCGGTGATCGTCGAGGACGTGCCGGCGGACGCGCTGGCGATTGCGCGCGGGCGGCAGGCGGTCAAGGCCGGGTGGGCCAAGGCCTTCCGCGACGAGAAATCAGCTATGAAGAAGTCGGGTCGGAAGCCGGATGGCGCGATCTAGAACCGGTTCTTGATCAGCATCACTTCCATCACGCGCTTGCCCTCGTCCGGGTTGATGCCGAGATAGCCCATGATCTTGTTCAGGAAGTCTGCTTCCACGGCGAGCAGTGCGCCGTCCGCGAGGATGATGTCCACGCAGTGGGCGAAGACCGGCAGGCGCATGTCCAGTGGCAGCGACTCGCAGGCTTCCTTGAGGCCTTCAGGACGCTCCTTGAGGCGCTTGTTTACCGACGCGTTGGCGGCGGCGAGCTGGTTCGCGTTGACCGTCTTGAGCGCGCGGGAGCGGCGGGCGAGCGCGTAGATCTCGGCCTGCTCTTCCAGCGACACGTTTCCATCAGAGATAGCCGCTGACAGAAGAAGGCAGAGGAAGGCTTCAGGGACCGACCAGTCGGTATTTCGCTGTTGCTTGAACTGCTCGGTAAGCTTGCCGAGGTCGAAGGTTGAACTGGCGGCGCGCTCCTGCTCCGGCGGCGCCTGGAAGATGTTCAGAACTTCAGCCATGACTGCATTTCCCTACCAATGCCAAACTACGTACCGCCGCGCGCATTGAGACGCGTTTTCGCAACGGTGGCAATATCCCACACGCCGAACGACGAGCGTGAATGCGCTCGCGCGTGTCGCCTCAGCCGCCGTTCGGCCGGAGATCCGGCGTCGTCGGCCGCGGGTTCACCGTTACCGTCGGGCGGGGTGCGTCGATCCGCACGAATTCCTTGTGCAGGGCGTCGACATAGGTCTTGAGCGCCTGCACCGCGCCATCACGCCAGGCGGGCGGGTTCTTCAGCTTGTCCGGAATCCCGGGAGTGTTGGGCGGACGGCGGGTCAGAACCTCCTCGATATTCTTCTTCTCCGCGGCGGCGGCGGCATCCAGCTTTTCAAGCTCGCCATACTTCAGGTTGAAGTCGGCAATCGTCGCATCGCGCGCAGTAAGATCTGCCTTCTGAACGCCGATCGTCTTGTCACGCGTGTCAATGTCGCTCTTCAGGGCGGCAATCTGCTTGTCACGCTCGCCGATCGTCTTCTGGGCGTTGTTGGCCTGGAACCAGAAGAAGCCGGTGCCGGCGATCGCGGCGCCGAGCAACAGGACCACCAGGGCGCCGAGGAAGCCCTTGGAGATTACGAGACCGCCTTTTTCCTCGTCGCGGCGAGGAGGCGGGGGTGGTGGCAGAGGCGTGGGTTCGACAAACACCGTCGGAACCGGACCATGTGCGTAGTCGCCAGAACTGACCATTCATAACTCCCCTCTGTCGCGTGTGGCGCCGTCTTAGCGGCAGCTGAACACGCCGTAGTCCACATAAAACTGTTTGGCTGCGTTGAACGCCGCTCCGCCGAGATCGGTCTGGACGGGCTGTCCATAGCAACCATCGACGACGGCCTTGCCGAACTTCAGCAGGTCGGACACCGACGGCGCCGGTGAGATCGCACCCGGCCACGAGAATGTCGGGCGCGTGGCGTCGGCCGGGCCGTTGAGCTGGCGCAGTCCCTGATCGAAAGCGAACTTGGCGGAATTCCAGTAACCCGACTGGGCGCCGGCGTCGGCAAGCTGCGCCTGCTTGAGATTGTACATGCCGCGGAGCAGGAGGCCTTGCGACTGGTCGTCCGCCGAGAAGCAGATCGAGTCGCCCGTCAGCACCTGTTTGCCGCCACGCTTGATGCGCGCAACGCAATCCTGTTCGCGATAGGGCGACACGCGACCGCCGAACTCGACGGCCTTGTCGGCCAGGTCGACCGTGTCCCTCAGCATCGCGGCTGAGACGGCGTCGCGCGCGCGGATCAGGCTGAGATGATGATAGGCGTCGGCCTTCATTTTTTTCTCTGCCGCGAGCGGAGCGGCGCCCGTCAGCGTGACGACGTTGTCGAAATAGATCTTCGCGTCAGCGTAGAGGCCCTGCGCGTAGTAGTTTTGCGCCAGCTGGAGATTGGTGCCGGGCGCCTTGCCGTCGGCGGCGATGGCGGCTTCGAGCGTTTTGCGGACGTCGGCAACACGGCCCTCCTGCTGACCCTGCACTTCGGCCAGCTTGATAAGGTAGCCCGCCCTGCGATCGTTCGGCAGGTCCTGCGGCGCCAGCAGCTTCTTGTAGGTCGCCTCGGCGGCCTGATAGGCGGTGCGCCTGGCGGTCGGATCCGTCAACGTCTTGGCGTATTGAGCCTGCGTCTCGCCGAGTTCGTTGAGCGTGGCAGGATCGCTGCCTGCCGAAATGTAATACGTGATCGCCGAGCTGAGTTGTCCAAGACCCCGCGAGGCCTGGGCCAGGCCGAGATCCGCGCCTTCGGCATTGCCGGCCTTGGCGACAGTGAAGGCCTTCAGCGCATTGTCATACCATGCGGCCCGGTCACCCTCTGGCGCGTTGCGCGCGACAACGAGGCAGGCCTTGCCGAGGCCGAGGTTGATGGATGGATTGTTCTTCTCGACCAGGCGGGCCTTCTCGTAGAGGGAGATGGCGCGTTGCGCCGCGGCAGGATCATTGTCGTTCGGCTTGGCCAATTCACGGGCGCCGGCCGTCGTCGCCACCGCGATCAGCTTCTCGCGCGCCAGCTTCTTCTGGTTCGGATCTATCTTGGAGTCTTCGATGTTCGCGATCTGGGAGAAGCCTTCCATCGCGTTGTTATGGTCGAGGATGCCGGCGCCGCGCGCCTCGAAAGCCTCCGCCCGTTGCAGCACCGCACTGTAGTAGAAAGGCGTTCCGCGCGGAATGTTCAGAAGCAGCGAATCAAGCGTCGAGATCGATGATCCGAACAGTGCGGCGCGGTCGGGTTCACCTTCCGCAAGTTTGCCCGCCTGGCCAAAATAGCTGACCGCGAGCTGGTAAGCGGCGTCGTCGCGCGTCGCCTGCGTTGCTCGGTTTTCCTTCACAACGGCTTCGAGGATCGGCCGGGCGCGGTCGTAATCCCTGAGAAGATTGTAGGCCGTTGCTGCGGTGAGGCCCGCGTTCGCAAGTTCGGCAGGAAGTTTTTGCGCAGTGCGGTATTCGTTGGCGCAGGTGCTCGCGATGCGATCGCGGACGGCGTCTGCGTCGGGCAGGCGTCCCACCCGAATGAAACAGTCCTGCGGGAATTTCGAGAACACAGGCGGAGGCTTCGGCGTCTGCGCCGTCGATTCGCAACCGGCCGAGATGGCAATCGCGCAAGCAATCGCCAACCCGGAGCAGAGTCTTTGGCTAAAACCCCTGTCCCGCATACCATCCACCCGATCACTGACACCCATATTAACGTTTATGGGTGATTTTGCGCTCCGACAAGTGCGCCGCTCCAGCAGACATGCGCGGAATTCTTGCGGTCTCAAAACTGAAATCTTTGTCCCGCCCGAGCCTTATCCGAACACATTTGCATGGGACTATTGCGTAGCGGCAGGTCGGCCGCCTGCGCGTGGGGAGAAGATTCGGGTGAGTGGAGCAACCGGGCCTCCGCCCAGAAACTGAGCAACTGTGTCGCCCAATGCTCAAATGCACTGTGTCAGGCGTCCAGCGAGGCTTCACGAAGCCCCAAAACGGGTGTTGTATGGCTGGAACAACGGGAGAATCCGTCGGGAAGGCGGGCGGGTTGTGGGGATCATGTCGAAGGCGCTGCATCTCAAGCTGCTGGCGGCCCGGACGGAAGGCGCAGACTTGCGCACCGTGCTGAGTGATCTGTTGCACCGCAAGTGCAACGATGATGGCCGTGTCTGCAGCATAGCGTTCGCTGCCTGGGTTCTCGCCACGATCGTGTTTCTCATTGCCGTCGCCGCAATGATCCTTGGCGACAGCGCGCGGGGCATTCCGGTCCTGTCGGCGCTGAGCCGGATGCCGGATGCGCATCTTCAGACGATAGCTGCTTCGTGCGGCATCGTTTCGAGCGTGCTGTTCATGACCTTCCTGCGTCTGCGTCAGGAGCAGACCAAGCACACCTTCCTTCTGGTGCTGGTGCTCGACGGCAATGTGCGTGAAGCCGCGACGCTGCTGTTCGGCGGCGGGCGCGCCACGAAGGGCGAACTGGTCGCGGACGCTGCAGGGGCCGTGCTCGACAATCTGTTTTGATACTCCAGCCGGGGGGACGCGCGGCGGAGGGATGTGGGGAGACGCGTTATGACTGACAGGTCTGAAGAAACCGGCGCGGCTGCGCGGATGCTGGTCAGCCAGATGCAGCGTGAGCGCCGCTCGTTCTGGGGCATCCTCTCCGTGTTCTTCCTGCTGCTCGCCGGCATCGGCGGCATGCTGGGCTATCAGATCTTTGCATTGCGTACGTTCACGGAGGACACGCGTGCGCGGCGCTTCCAGGAAATCGGCAGCGAGTCGATCACGCGCAGCGACCTCCGCACCGCGCAGGACAACAGCGCAGTGAAGCAGCGCGAGGTCACGAACCAGACGGTCGCCGCGCAGAACGATACCGAAAAAGCCTGGCGCGCGCTGAAGGCGCAGCCGGATGCGCTGGTGCTGGACGGCGTGAAATACGCCAAGGAGCATTTCCTCGGCCGGCCGCTCAACCAGTCGACGGCCATGGTCGTTTTCGGCGCGCTTGAATCGAAACGGCTGACGGCCTCGCAGCGCGCGCTGCTGAAGGCGGCGCAGCTGGACTGGAGCATTCCAAGCTCGATGCTGACGGACACGATTGCGCCCGAGCAGCTGGATCCGAAATGGCCGGAAATACAGGCAAATGCGGCAGTGCTGCTGAATGATCCCGCCCTGAAATACTATGGCTACGTGGCCCGTGGCGCTTACTACTTCCGCAAGGTGACAAACGGCGGCCTCGAGAAGGAACCCAAGGCTTACATGTATTGGGACAATGGCTGTGACCACCTGGTGGAAGAGGCGTCAAAGGCGCTGGAAGCCGGCGCGGGTCTTGGCGAAGGCGCTGCGCCGGAAGCCTCTGGTCTCAACCTCCACTACTGGCGCGGTCAGTGCTGGCGCCGGCATGGCGAGCCCTATCTGGCCGTGAAGGAATTCGAGGCGATGATGCGTGGGGCGGATAGCGATGCGCTGTCGCCGACGAACCCGCTGAAATATCAGGCCTTCCACGGAATGGGCACAGTGATGACGACGCTGCTGGACATGGACGCCAAGCCTGACGAGCAGCGCAAGGCCGAGGCCGAAGCCGCTCGCAGGTATCTCGAGCAGGCCGGCAAATTCCGCATGGCGGCAGGCGCAACCAAGGTCGGCGAAGTGAACTCAACGGGGAATATCGGCTTCCTGCTGCTAAAGGACGACACGCCGGCAGGCCTGGTGAAGGTGCTGGACCAGACGACGGCGGTCGACGAGTTGCTGCCGAGCACATGGAATCTCGTGGCGCAGCTGACGGCTGTGCGAACATTGCAGGCGCTTGATCCAGATGCGCGTGACGCAGTGGCCGGCGAGAAATATTCAGAAGAGGCGCTCGACGAGATCGCGTTCAGGACGCTGTCGGAGTTGGCCTACCAGCCTGTGTCGTCACTTCCCGAGAAGGAGTTCCGCAACATCCTCGACAAGAAGCACCATCCGGTGCTCGACGAAGTCGTGGCATGCGTCGGGAAGAAGCAGGAGTGCTACAAGACCGCCTACGCGAAGTAGTGGAGACGGCTGATCAGAAGCGGTTCTTGATCAGCAGGACTTCCATCACGCGCTTCGCCTCGTCGGCGTTGAGTTCCATCATCGTCGTGATGCGGTTGAGGAAGTCGGCCTCGACCGGAACGAGCTGGCCATCCGTGAGGATGATGTCGACGCAATGCGCGAAGACCGGAAGACGCATGTCGCTCGGAAGGGCGGCGCAGGCTTCCTCGAGGCCGTTCTTGCGTTCGGCAAGGCGTTTCTGGATCGTCGCGTTAGCCTTGGCGAGCGTGGACTGGTCCATGCTCTTCAGCGCGCGCGAACGCATAAGCAGGGCCTTGACCTCTTCCTGCTCCTCGCGGGCGAAGATGCCGTCAGCGGAAACAGCGCTGAGCAGGAGGCAGAGGAAGGCCTCGCCGACCGTCCAGTCGGAATTGCGGTTCTTGCCGAAATCCGCGGCCAGCTTCTCGAAATTGAAGGTGCTCGGCGGCCGTTCCGGCGCAGCCTGGAAGATGTTGATCACCGGCGACACGTCACTCGGCATAGCTTTCCCCAGTCGTCCCATTCCGTCTTTGCATTAACGATGGAGCGTTCGGAAAAGAAAGGCAAGCGACAAGGCCTGTCATCAGTGCAGCTTCATGTGGCGGGATCGTCCCGATCACCCAGAATGAGGCGGGGGCCAGGTCCGCGCCGCTGCAACCGGTCTGCGGGGTTATATAATTGACATTTTTTGAGGCTGAGGCAGCCGCATCCGATGCACCCGTCGAGGCGGTCGCGCAGCCTCGTCATGCGAGCGATACGATCTTCCAGTTCGCCGCGGAAATTGCGGCTGATGCGCTCCCAGTCCTTCTGGGTCGGCGTTCGGCCGGACGGCAGGCTGGCGAGGGCGTGGCGGATCTGCTCGATCGAGAAACCGAGCTGCTGGGCGATCAGTACAAAAGACAGACGGCGGATGTCGGAGCGGAGATAGCGCCGCTGCTTGCCCTGGTTGCGCGCGGGGGCAACGAGCCCCTTCGTCTCGTAGAAGCGGATCGCCGAGACGGAGAGACCGGTGCGCTCGGCGAGTTCCCCGATGGTGAGCGGCCAGGTGGCGGACGGAGGGGCTGCTTCGGACATCCGTAAAATTTCCCTTGACCTCAAGTTAGGTTGAGGAATTACGACTCCCACCCATCAGAAAGCAACCCGCATCAGACGGGACGCATGAAGGGTCTGAACATGGCAGATACGGCTACAAGCTTCCCCGGCGCGGGCATGCGCGAGGCGATGGACCAATATCCCGGACAAGCTGTCCTCGAGCACGTCAATGTCACGACGTCGTCGGCGCGCGAGACGGCGCAGTTGTTCGTGGACGTGTTCGGCTGGCGCATCCGCTGGGAGGGCCAGGGCAAGCTTGGCGGCCACTCCATCCACGTCGGAACCGACGGAACCTATGTGGTGCTCTACACGGCTCCAGAAGACCAGAAAAAGGACGCAGGCGAAGGGCAGCCCAACCATGTTGGCGTGTGCGTGAGGGACCTGGACGCGACAGAGAAAACAATCCGCGCGGCCGGTTATGAACCCTACGCACACGCCGACTACTACCCCGGCCGGCGCTTCTACTTTCGCGACAAGGGCGGCGTGGAATTCGAAGTGGTGAGCTACGAATGACGGCGGCGGGGCTGGCGTTGCGGACGGCCGCGCTGGTGCGCTTTGGCGCAGCGGCGGCTGTTGTGGGCGGACTTTTGCGGATCGCTTCGACATTCATTCCGTACGAAGCGAACTCCATGCCGCTCGAGACGCTTTATGGCGTGATCGATCTTGGTCTGCTGTTCGGACTAATCGCCGTCTACATTGCAAATGCGGAGGTCGTCGGCCTTTTGGGACTGGCCGCGTTTCTGGTCGGGCTTTCGGGCGTCGCGAGCCTTGTCGGTCCTGACAGCACGGTGTTCGGGATCGATTTCTATCGCATCGGCGCGCTGGTGTTCGTGACTGGTCTCGCGGGGCTGTCGGTGCAGCTGTTGCGGGCCCGGGCGATGACGCTGAGTGCGTGGTTCTGGGTCGCGACATTCCTCGCCAGCCTTGTCGCGGCTGTGCTGCCGCAGGCTTTCATGGCTGCGGGGTTCTGCATCGGGGCCGGGTATGTGGCGGCAGGACTGCGCCTGATGCGCGTGTCTTCGTTGCGTCTGTCAGTCGCTGTGGCCTGACCACAGCCCTGCTGAACAGACGGTTTGGAAAAGGCGCCTGTCGGAACGGTTGAGGCGGGGCCGGGAGGTCTTATCTGAGGCTGACAAAGCGGCGGTACAGCCGCAAGGAGCCTCCCCGATGAAAGCCCTTCTATCCTTCCTGTCCTCGATCGTCAGAATCCGGTCCGACGGCGATGCCGGCGCGATCCTTCTGCGCGAACACTGATCAGCCGCGGGCCGCCAGCCGCTTCGTTGCTTCCGAGCGAAGATCCTTCTTGAGGATCTTCCCCGTGGCGCCGCGCGGCAGCGGTTCGCGCTCGAAGTGGAAGTAGCGCGGGATCTGGAATTTCCCGAGCCGCGTCGAGAGGAAATCGCGGAGCTCCTGCTCCGTGACGGGCGCGTTAGCATAGATCGTAGCGGCGACTTCCTCGCCGAGGCGCTCGTCAGGCACGCCATAGACGCTGGCCTCGACGACGGCGGGGTGTTCCTGCAGCGCGTATTCAACGGCGCCGCAGCCGATGTTTTCGCCGCCGCGGATCACGAGGTCCTTGATGCGATCCACGATGAAGAGGAAGCCCTCGTCGTCGACATAGGCGACGTCGCCCGTGCGGAACCAGTCATTGTTGACGAACTCGGCGGCGTTGGCGTCGGGGCGCTTGTAGTAACCGCGCATGATCGACGCGCCGCGGATCTGGAGTTCGCCGCGCTGTCCGGTCGGAAGCTCGTTGCCCTTCTCATCGACAATGCGGATGTCGAGGACGGCCGAGCAGCGACCTGAGCTTTCGGGTTTGCGAAGATAATCGGCTGCCGCGATGCCCACGCCGATGGCGTTGGTTTCGGTCATGCCCCAGCCCGTGGCCGGCATGGCTTTTTCGAAGACGGCGTCGATGGCGCGGACCTGTTCCGGCGCGCGCGAAGCGCCGCCGCCGCCAACTGCGCTGAGTGTCGGGAAACGCCGGTTGTTTTCGCGAGCATAGACGACGAGGTCACCTGTGATGGCAGGCGTCGCCGTGAAATTGGTGATGCCTTCGCGCTCGATGATGTCGGCCCCTTTCTCGACGTCCCATTTGTACATGGAGACCAGGCGTCGTTGCAGGCGGAAGCATGACAGCGAGACCGAATGCAGGCCGGTCACGTGGAAGAGCGGGATCACCAGCAGCGCGGCGGCTTGCGGCGCGTCTGCTGGCGGCCGCTCGATCAGGCCGGTGTTGAAGCCGGCGAGGAGGTCAAGCTCCCACGACAGCAGCGCGTGCAACACGTTGCGATGCGTCGAGACCGCGCCTTTGGGCTTTCCGGTTGAGCCTGACGTGAAGAGCATGATCGCGTCATCGTCCGGTAGAACGTCGACGTTCGGCAGTTCGGATTTTTCCGGGCCCGACATGACGTCGGCATAGCTGCGCACGTTGATTGGCAGCGGCTTCGTGGTGCGGACGCCGATGAGCTTCAGGTCAGCGGGCAGATCCGGCAGCAGGTTGAGGCGGTCGATCCGCTCCTGGTCTATGAAAGCGACCTTCGGCTCGGCCAGGCCGATGCCATAGGACATCTCGTCCGCCGTCCAGAGAGCGTTCACCGCAACGGTGAGCGCGCCAATCGAGGTGGCCGCCATGAAGGCGATGATCCACTCGGGATAATTGCGCATGGCGATGGCGACGCGATCGCCCTTCTTCACGCCGTAGTCGTTCACCAGCGCGTGGGCGAGCGTGCAGGACTTCCGCCACGTCTCTTCGAACGTCAGACGCTCATCTTCATAGACGAGGAAGGTCTTGTCGCTGCGGCCCTCGGCATAGAGCTGGCCGAGGTTCTTCGGGGCGTTTTTGAAGACGCGGACACGGCGGCCGATGGCCTCGATCTCGATGATCTCATGCGGCTGGCCAGGCGCGGTCAGCTCGGCAATGGCCTCAAGTCTCGTAACCAACGCGTCTTCCTTCCCATTGACGGGCTTCCGCTCTTGCGGCGGATAGCCTGCACCTTAGCTGCGCATTTCCCCAAGGGCGCCTGTCTAGCATACCGGTTCTTCGAGGAAAGGCGCCGCCTGTCCTAGAGGCTCGGATTGATCAGGTATTTCTCGCCCGTCGCCTTGCGGTTGTAGGCCCGGATCGTCTCCAGGTTCAGCGCTTCACGCAGCGAAATCGTGTTCGTGTAGTGGCTGGCGAAGGTGGTTTTCAGCTCGGCCGCGACACGCTCGCGCATCTTCTGCGCTTCCGCGTTGCCGACCTTCTGGAGGAATGGCGTCAGCAGGAACCCGCCCACGCCCCACGCCATGCCGTAGGCCGCGCCGAGAATGGTCGGCTCAAGCGAGAGGCGGCCGTAGATGTAGACCTGCTTGTGCGTGGAGGAGCCATAGCGGCTGTAGGCGCCGGGCTTCGAGTTGAGCGCGACTTCCATCGCGCCGAGGATCTGGCCGGCCAGCTTGCCGCCGCCGATGGCGTCGAACGCGAGCGTGGCGCCGGTGGTGACCAGCGCCGCGATCAGGTCTTCCGTGAAGGTCGGCTTGGAAGAGTCGACAATATGCTTCGCGCCGATGTCCCTCAGGATCTTCGCCTGCTCGTCGCTGCGGACGATGTTCACGAGCTGGACGCCATCCTTGATGCAGATCTTGTTGAGCATCTGGCCAAGGTTCGATGCGGCGGCGGTGTGGACCAGCGCCGTGTGTCCTTCCATCTGCATCGTCTTGACCATCGCAAGCGCGGTCAGCGGGTTCACGAAGCAGGAAGCGCCGTCGGCAGGCGTGGCGCCGGCCGGAAGCGGCAGGGCCATCTGCACTTTCACGGTGCGGTATTGCGAATACATGGCGCCGCCGAGGATCGCGACGGTCTTGCCCATCAGCGCCTGCGCTTGCGGCGAGGAGCCAGCGGCGATCACAACGCCTGCGCCTTCATTGCCGACAGGCATGGATTCATCCGCCCGCGCCGCCATGGCGCGCATCATGGCCTCGGGAATTTTCGCTGTGACAACCGGCATGTCCTTCGTGCCTGTGACCTTGGCAGTCGAAAGATCAGCCGGGCCGATGAGGAGACCAAGGTCGGACGGGTTGATCGGCGAGGCCTCGACGCGGACGACAATTTCGTCCGGCGCAGGATCCGGCGTGGGGGTTTTCACAAGCGACAGTTCGAGCTCGCCGCTCTTCTTCACCAGCGAACGAAGCTGAAGGCCTTCCAGCGCCATAGGTCACTCCCTCGGTATGCCTGACAGTGTCATCCCTAGCACAGGTTAGGGACGAGGCCAGACTGCCCTCGGGGTAAAGCGACTCTTCAGACCAGCGCGCGGATCGACCGCTTGCGCCAGACGAGGAAGTAGAAGGAGCTTTGCAGGACGAACATCGCGCAGAAGGCGGAAGGGTAGGCCCACCAGACGCCGTCGATGCCGATCGCGCCCGAGAGAAGCATCGCCACAGGCACCTCGACCGCCACGATGGCGAAGATCGCTATGCTGGTCGGGGCGAGGACCGTGCCAGAGGAGCGCATCATGCTTGAGAACACGACGGCCATGCCGAACACGACGCTGCTCCACAGGACGATGTGCAGCAAGTGCTGGGTCAGCTCGACCACGGGCGGGTCGGTGATGAACATCGCGACGATGGGACCCGAAAGCAGATAGACGGCCAGAACGCCCGCGCCGGTGATGATGGCGTTGAGTACCAGGGCCGTGCGCGTGATCGCCCAGAGCTGGTGGCTGCGGCCGCCGCCGATCGCCTGCGCGCCGAGGATGGATGCGGCGATGCCGATCGACATCGCGGGGAACTGCACATAGGCGAGTATCTGGTTGATCGCGCCGTAAGCGGCGGTTGCGTGCGAGCCATAGCCGTTGGCGAGGCCGAGCAGTGCAAGTTCTGCGACCGCCATGATGACCATCTGCACGCCGGTCGGCACGCCAAGACGCAGGACCAGGCCGAGCACTTTAGGATCAAGCTTGACCTTCGAGAGCAGCGCCGGCGTGGGCGCCAGCTCGTGCTTCTTACGCAGCAAATACCAAGCGAGCCAGGCGAGCGCGAGCACCATGGATACGAGCGACGCGACTGCGGCGCTGGCGACTCCGAGCTTTGGCAGGCCGATCCAGCCGTCGATGAGAGCAGGGGTGATGATGAGGCCGATGACCGTCGAGAACGCCAGCGTCCAAAGCGGCGTCACGGCGTCGCCGACGCCGCGCAAGATCGAGGTCGCCAGCAGGTAGGTGAACAGCGCCGGCATCGAGATCATCATGATGCGGGCGTAGCCAACAGCTTCGTCGACAATGTCAGGAGGCGTCTGCAGCCAGTGCATCAGCTCGGATGCATAGATGCCGCCGAAGACCGCGATGATGATGCCGAACAGCAGCGTCAGCGCCAACGTGGCGCCGGCGATAGCGCGCACGCGATCATGGTCGCCCTTGCCGAACGCCTGGCCGATCAGGACGGACGATCCCGCACCGAGTCCCATCACGAAGGCGATGAAGAAGAACAGCACGGGGAAAAAGACCGTACCCGCCGCAAGGGCGCTGACGCCGATCATATGGCCAAGGAAGATATTGTTGATCGTGCCGGAAAGGGACTGGAGCGTGTTGGCCAGCATCATAGGCGCGAGAAAGACCAGGAAGACGCGCCAGAGCGGCTTCGGCTTCGTACCGGCCTGCGACGCCTGCGTGGGCGGCGGTATGGCGTCTGTCATGTCTGTCACGGAAGAATTCGGTCAGGTCTTGCGGGAGGAGAAGGCAGCGGAAGCAAGCAGTCGGGCGTGGTCGCGCACATCGGCAGGCCAGGACTCGGTCATGTCCCGGAAGCGATCGGCGTCGCCGGCAAACAGGGCGCGGGTGGATTCCTCGTAATTGCGCCAGTCCCCAGCAATGGCGGAAATGAAGCGATACGCTGCTTCTTGCCGTGCGCGCAATGTGTCGGTTTGGCCACGTGTCTTGCGCGCTTCCTCGACCAGCTTGCGCAGGGCGACGGATGCGCCGCCGGGCTGTGCATTGAGCCAGTCCCAATGGCGAGGAAGAAGTGTCACTTCCCGAGGCACCACTCCCAGTTTAGGGCGCCCCGGGCCGCGCGGAGCGGTCGGTGTTTCTTCCGGAGCGGCCGTTGCGGCGGTCGGCGCTGAGGCGTAGCGGGCCCGAATGTCCTTCTCCGACCCGCTCAGGTTCAGGCTCAAATTCTTGCCCGACACATAGTCGAATACGAGGATGCCTTCGTGCGTCGTCTTGCCGGCGCGTTTGCGGACGGCGGCGGCGACATCGGCCAGCGAGCCCAGGGCGATGCGGCGGTTTCCTTCGAAGGCGATGCTGGCGGGGGCGGTGGTCATGGCGATCTCCGGTGGGAGCAGGCTTATGAACCGGACTGCATGCCGGGTCAATTATATCCGGGTATAATATCCATACTCATGGCGCGGCTTCGGGCGGAAATGCCATTCAGGACCGGATCGGGAGCGGAACTTGTTTCCAAACCCGCTGGAATCCGCTCTGGTCCGCCCGGGGCGATAGGAGCTGGCCATGAAAATGAACATCACCGTGGAATGCACGCCGGAAGAGGCGCGGGCTTTCCTTGGGCTGCCGGACCTCACGCCGGTCAACGAGACGCTGGTGAACTCGGTGAAGCAGCGCATCGAGCAGAACATCGAGCTGGTGAGCCCCGAGTTCTACCTGAAGCAATGGTATTCGATGGGCGGGCAGGCGACTGACAGTTTCATGCAGATGATGACTGCGGGCGCCCGCGCCGCTGCGGGCGAGACGCCGGGCAAGAAGAGCTGAGTCGGTTCGCGGTCGATGTCGGATATCGCAAAGACCAACGCCGCCAAGGCCGCGCTTGAGCTGGTCCAGCCGGACATGGTGCTGGGGCTAGGAACCGGATCGACTGCAGCAATCTTCGTTCGGCTGCTCGCCGAGCGTGTCGCGCAAGGCCTGAAGGTTGTCGGCACGCCGACATCGGAGGCGACGGACAAGCTGGCGCGGTCGCTGGGCGTGCGAGTTGTGGCGCCGGATGAGCTGACGCGAATCGACTTGACGATTGATGGCGCCGATGAGTTCGATCCGGCTCTCAATCTCATCAAGGGCGGCGGCGCCGCGCTGCTGCGTGAGAAGGTCATCGCCGAGGCGTCCGACCATATGGTCGTGATCGCTGATGCGGGCAAGGAAGTGAAGACGCTCGGCAAGTTCCCGCTGCCGATCGAGATCAACCACTTCGGGTCCGAACTCACCCGCCGGCGCATCCATACGCACATCGAGGCGCTTGGGCTGGGTGCTGCCAAGAGCTCATGGCGGATGGCGACCGGGGAGAGCCTGCTCCACACCGATGGCGGGCATCTGATCCTCGATCTGGCCTGCGGGGCGATTCCCGACCCGAAGGCGCTGGGGGCCGTGCTGGACCTGATCCCCGGGGTCGTCGAACACGGGCTTTTCATCGGCTATGCCGATCAGGTGATCGTTGGGGAATCGACCGCGGCGAGGGTCGTAAATCCACGCTAGGGATTGACCCGGACGGGTGTTACACGCCACACGCCTCGCCAAACGCCGTCCGCCGGGACGGACAGGGAACACAGATGATGAAAACGACCATTGCGGTTCTTGCTGCCTCGGTTGCCCTCGCAGCCTGCCAACCGGCGAAGCCGGGGGCCGCGTCGGCCTCCGAGATGCGGCTGGCCACGAAGATTATCGACACGGGCGTGCTCGCGCCGGTCGACAAGGCCGGTCTCCAGCAGATCGCGTTTCAGCAGGTTCAGGGCATGATGTTCCAGGATGGCCTGCAGCCGCAGGAAGCCCGTCAGGTCGCGCAGTCTGTCATCAAGAACCTCGAAGCTTCGCTGCCAGAGGTGAAGAAACAGCTCGCCGAGACCCTCACCGAGCAGTTCAACGTCAAGGAGCTTGAGCTCCTGCTGAAGATCATCGACTCGAAAGAGGGCAAGGCCATCAACGAGAAGATGCAGGTCGTAGGCGAAAAGAGCGCCGAACAGCTGCGCGCCCACGTGCAGGTCGCCGCCGCCAAGGCGCTGGACGATGTCCGCAAGGCCTGGCCGACGCCGCCGCCTCCGGCCCCGCCCTCCCAGCCGGCTCCGACCGTTCCGGGTCTGCCGCCGGGCGCCATTCCCGCGCCGGCTCCTGCCTCGCCGCACTGATCACGCCTGTATTGTAGGGATTGCCGGGCAGGGGCGCAGTGCTAGCTTCCTGCACGTCTCCGCAATTGCGGAATGCATCAGGAGTGACACATGCGCATCCTTGCCGGATTGATGGCTGCCGGAACGCTCGCCATGATGAGCGCTGCGTGGGCGACGCCGCCGGGCGTCAGTGAAAAGGACGGCGCGTTCATCGCGCCGGATGGCAAGCCGCTCTACACGTTCGCGCGCGACATGACGCCGGGCAAATCGTCCTGCAACGGCGGTTGCGCCACGGCATGGCCGCCGCTCTCGGCAGGAGCCAGCGCTGCGAACGATGGCGACTGGACGGTCGTGACACGCGATGATGGTTCAAAGCAGTGGGCCTACAAGGGCAAGCCGCTCTACACCTACGCCAAGGACACGGCCGGTCAGGCCGCAACAGGCGCCAGCGCGACGTGGCCGTTGGCGGTGAAATAGCCGGAGCGCAGCGGGGGGGGGGGCATCATGGGTATCGGTCGTGTGAGCGCAGTTATCGCTTGGCTGTCGTGCGGATCTGCCGCTGCGCAGCTTCCTGATAATCTGCCGCCGCCTCCCCAATTGGCTCCCTTGCCATTGGCCAAACTTCGCATGGATGGCGCCCACAACATGGGAGAGCCAGGACTCGATCGGCCTACGCTGGGCATTGACCGCGCTGCGCTCAGTTGGGTGATGGCCGATTTCTATCCGCCGGCATCGCGCAAGGCGGGCGAGGAAGGCCTAACCACGGTCGAGGCCTGCCTGGATGATCGCGGAAAGGTGCTAAGAACGGCGATTGTCGAGTCGTCGGGCTTCCCAGGCCTTGACGACGCTGCGCTCAAGATGATGACCGCCCTGCCGATGAAACCCGCAACCTTCAACGGCAAGGCGGTTGCGTCCTGCGGCTACATGCTGTCGGTGGGGTGGAAATTAAGCGCTTCCTCCGCCACGCCGGCTGACAGCCAACCTCCTGCTAAACCCTAGATTTAGCGGGCTTTCGCCGGAGGACGGGACTCCCTAGATATGGGGCCCTGTCAGCCGGGATTTCCACATGGCCTATGACTACGACCTGTTCGTGATCGGCGCGGGCTCCGGCGGCGTGCGCGCCGCGCGGCTTGCGGCCATGTCAGGCGCAAAGGTCGCCGCGGCGGAGGAGTATCGCGCGGGCGGCACCTGCGTGGTGCGCGGCTGCATCCCGAAGAAGTACATGGTCTACGCCAGCGAGTTCGGCCGCTCGCTGGAGCACATGAAGGGCTATGGCTGGAAGGTCGAGAACGCGAGCTATGACCACAACCTGTTCATGGATCGCATGCATCGCGAGATCGACCGGCTATCTGGCATCTACGCACGCAACCTTCGCAATGCGGGCGCGGAGCTGATCGACGACCGCGCGGAGTTCGTGGACCCGCATGCGCTGAAGCTGGTGAAGTCCGGCAAGACCGTGACGGCGGGCAAGATCCTGATCGCGACGGGCGGGCACACGTCCGCACCGAAGAGCATCGAAGGCGTCGAGCACGCGATCACCTCCAACGAGATGTTCCATCTTGAGAAGCTGCCCGAGCACATCGTGATAATTGGCGGCGGCTATATCGCGGTCGAATTCGCCGGGATCATGAACAGCCTCGGCGTGAAGGTATGCCTTGCGATCCGTAAGGAGACCGTTCTGCGCGGCTTCGACGAGGACGTGCGTACGCACGTGCACGAAGAGCTGAAGCGCAAGGGCGTGAAGGTGATCACCAACGCTTCGCCAACGAAGATCGAGAAGTTTGGTGACAAGTTCACGGTCCACTTCTCGAACAATGAGACAGCGTCGGGCGACACGGTGCTGCTGGCGGTGGGCCGCGAGCCGAACACGGCGGGGCTCGGGCTCCAAAAGGCCGGCGTGAAGATCAACGAGACAGGCGCGGTGATAGTCGACTCGTACTCTCGGACGAACGTGCCGCACATCTTCGCCGTGGGCGACGTAACCGACAGGCTGAACCTGACGCCGGTGGCGATCCGCGAGGGCCAGGCGTTCGCCCAAACTGAGTTCATGAACCGGCCGACCGAGTTCGATCACGCGGATGTGCCCCATGCCGTATTCGCTCAGCCGCCGGTTGGGGTGGTCGGATTAACCGAGGCTGAGGCCCGGAAACAGTTCGGTGTGGTGGACATCTACAAGACGAAGTTTCGCCCGATGAAAGATATGCTCACGGGGGACGAGGAACGTGTGCTAATGAAGATTGTGGTTCGGGCCGAGGACGAGCGCGTCGTTGGCGTCCACATCGTCGGGCCGGATGCTCCGGAGATCATCCAGGCCGTGGCGATCGCGGTGAAGATGGGCGCCTCCAAGGCGGACTTCGATCGCACCTGCGCCTTGCATCCCTCGATCGCCGAGGAGCTGGTGACGATGCGCGAGAAATTTGTCCCGCCGGAACTGAAGCCGGTCTGAGCAGAGGAGACGGATCGTGAAGTTCGAGTGGAATCCGAAATTCCTCGGCTGGAAATATCTGAACTACATCCTGATCGCGGTCGCTCTGATCGTCGGTCTCGGCGTGTGGTGGATGCCCAACAAGTGGGCTGAGCCCGAGACGGCCGCCAAATGGGCGAAGCAGAAGGAATACCTGCGGGCCGCGCGTGAGGCGAAGGCGGCGGCCGAAGAGCAGAAGCGCATGGAGGACGAGTTGGGGCTTATCTATATCGACCCCGGCACGAACCCGTTCCCGACCGAGCCGCCCGCCAAGGACAAGAGCGGGGACGGCAGGAAGAAATAGTCCCGGCTGGGTTTCATCATCGTAATCCACAGGCCTGCAACAGGTTCAGCGCCTTGACCTGAGCGCCAAACCGGCCGACGCCTTTCGCAACGAGTTTCCAGACCGCGAGTGGGAGTAGCCGGTGGCGCCGCGCACCGTTTCCGTTGTCAACATGAAGGGGGGCGTCGGCAAGTCGACCACGGTCGCGACGCTTGCGGAGGCTCTCGCTTCCGACGGACTGCGCGTGCTCGTGATCGATCTCGATCCGCAATCCAACGTGTCGATGATGCTGGCGGGGCAGGATCGCTGGATCGAGCTGCGCCAGGCGGGGCGGACGATCGACGACTATTTCAACCAGTTCGTCTATGGCGGCGAGCCGCGCTTCTTCCGTGACTTCGTCGAAGGACGCGTGAGTGACGTCGCAGGCAATCCACAGCTAGATATTCTGATCTCCACACCGGAGTTCCGCTACATCGAACGGCACGCGCTTGAGAAATGGGTGAGCCAGGGGTTCGATATCCGGCAGCTCAACACGCGGTTCTCCCGCCTGACGCACTCGGCGATCGAGAACGTGTCGGACAGCTATGATCTCGTGCTGTTCGATTGCCCGCCGGGCATCTCGATGTTCGCGGAGGCGGCGATCGAGCTTTCGGAATTCATCATCATTCCGACCATCCCGGACTATGTCTCGCGGCTCGGCATCTTCGCGTTCCGCAAGCGGGCGTTGCGATCGATGGAGCAGCGGCGCTTCACGGATGATCGCATCTGGACGCTGGTGACGAAGTTCGAGGAGAACAACACGCTGCACCGGAGCGAGGCGGCGCTGCTGCGCGAGCAGTTCCATGTGTTCGATACCGTGATCCCGCAGTCCGAGCAGATCGCGCGCGCGGCCGAGTGGTCGGAGGCGAAACGGACGCTGGAACAAAAGTACGGCGCAACCGCCAACGTTATTCGCAAGTTCGCCGGAGAATTCAGGGAAAGGGTGGGCCTGATATGATCGACAAGGCTTTGTCGAGCATGTTCAAGGTTGTCACCGAAGAGGCGGTGAACAATCCCGCCTTCGGCAAGAAGCTTGAGGATGCGCTGGCGAAGTTCGGGCAGGAGCTGGCAGAGCGGCGCCTGGCCGAGCGCAGTGTCGAGGGTTTTCATCCGCACATCGAATACAAGAAGTCGCCCGCCGAGTTCGAGGCGCGCCTTGCGAAGTTCGATGCGAAGGAGCTGCGCGTCGTCATCGACAAGCACGGGCTCGATCCCGCAAACACGCTGAAGGGCAGGGGGACGAAAAAGGTCCTTGCCGCTCACATCCTCGCTGCCGCGCAGAAACGCGCCGAGCGGGACGCGAAGCTGTTCGAGTACTAGCGCAACCTTCTTCTGAACAATGAGAGCACGCGTTCCCAGTGCTGCTCAGCGGCGGGCTTGTTGTAGACGGGGCGCTGGGGGAAGGCGAAGCCGTGGTCGGTGCCGGGGTATTGCTCGACTTCGCCGTTGGCGCCTTTCAGCTCCTTCATCAGCGTGTCGACCATTTCCTGCGGCGCCCAGTGATCGCGCTCGGCGCAGGCGAAGTAGAATTCGGCGGGTGAAGTCTTCGCGACAAGGTGAGGGCTGTGTTCGCTGTCAGTGACGAGCTTCACACCGTAGATCGAGGCGGTGGCTTTCACGCGATCTGGCAGGTGGCCTGCGGCGCAGACGGCGAAGCGGCCGCTCATGCAGTAGCCCACTGTACCGACGCTCTTCGCATTGGCGGCCGGGTCCCTATCGGCGAAGGCGAGCATACCGTCGATATCTGACATGATCATCGAGATGCCGAGCGAGTTCATGAGGTCGTACATCTTCTTGCGCGAGGGGTGCTCGGGATCGGACGAGAGCGGGCCCAACTCCATCTCGCCGGAGCGGTAGTAGAGATTGGGAAGCATCACGTAGTAGCCGGAGGTCGCGAAGCGGCGGGCCATGTCGCGGAGTTCCTCGCGGATCGCGGGCGCATCCATCAGGAAGACGATGACGGGGAACGGGCCGCCGCGGTCGGGGTGGACGATGAAGGTGCTGCTGGCGCCGTCTTTCGTGGCGATATCGAGCTGGCGTTCAATCACAAGGCTTCTCCCCGGTCATTCTGGCGCTGTTCTCGCACGGCCCCGTGAAGGGCGGCAATCTGGCTTGCCTGCGCCCGTTTTCGCGCCTTAGACAGGTGCAACAGGGAGAGTCGTGATGCGCAAGGCTGAAGCGGCGACGTATGCCGGGCTGGCGATCGGCTTGGCCGTTCTCGTGGCGTGCACGGGCGGGCCGTCCGCGATGGTGGAGCAGCCGATGGCCGGGGCGGCCGTCGCCACGGCGCAGCTTCCAGCCGGACAGATGGTGCGGACTGGCGGCTTCCTGACGGCGGCGACGATGCCGGACGCGGTGGCGACCATTCCGCCGGCGCCGAAGGAAGGCGAGGCGCGCAACGATCTCGACTGGAAGATTTTCCGCGACCTGCGCGCGCTCGAGGGGTCGGACCGCTGGAAACTGGCGCAGAGCGACAATTCGTATCTGCCAAAGGACCTCATCAAGGATTTCGCTTGCTCGGTGGGGGCGGACCTGACGATCGAGAATGCGCCGACACTCGGGGCGATCTTCGCGCGGACGACGATTGATGCGGGGGCCGCGGCGGAGAAGGCGAAGCAGCTCTACAAGCGGACGCGGCCGTATCTGCACAACCCTGGGAATATCTGCATCGAGAGGTCGGAGGCCCTGGGCAAGAGCTTCGATTATCCTTCGGGGCATGCCTCGCTTGGGTGGACGGCTGGACTCGTGATGGCCGAGCTCGCGCCGGATCGGGCGAGCGAGGTGCTTGCGCGTGGCCGGGCCTATGGCGAGAGCCGGATGGTTTGCGGCGTGCATAACATGAGCGCAGTCGAGGCGGCGCGGACGAATGCGGCCGGGGTATTCGCGGCGCTGCAGTCTTCGGCTGATTTCAAGGCCGAGATGGCGAAGGCGAAGGCGGAGATTGCGGCGGTGCGGGCGTCGGGGGCGAAGCCGGATGCGGCTTGGTGCGCGACCGAGGCGGAGCTGGTGAAGCCGCTGGCGTTCAAGTAGGCGCGCGAAGGCGTTCCCGCTGGTGCAGGTTTGGGTCGGTTTGGGATTTGTGCGCGTTCAAGTGCGCGCGCTGATGTGATGACGGAGTCCGGGGCGAGCCCCCTGGCGTACGTCTCAAGCTTATCATTCGTCACACGGACCGAACGGTTGTTCGCAGCGTCGAACACGTCGATCCAGTCCCCGGCGACATCGACGCCGAGCGCGTTCCGGCGCAAGATCATGCAGCTTATCCTTGTCTGGGGGCTCGCCGCTTCACCGGCGTCCCGGGCAACTGCTCAGGTCGAACAACGGCACGCGGGCAAGCTCCATGCTCCGTACGGCCTTCAAAGGCCCGGGGGGTGTCGGGGTCTCGCCCGCAAGCACCTTCCCACAAATCCAAGAGACAAGCGGACGGTTGCAGTTCATCTGGGAGGTCGAGAGAACGCTTGCACAAAGCTCGACGAACGCGCGCTGCATCGCTGTCAGTCAGAGCTGAGGAAGCGATGGGGAGCCTACCCCGTTTGCGCGTGTGCGTGCCTTTGTCATGGGCGGGAGATTACGCCCGCGCCCGGGAGGTGGGAAAAGCCCGGATAGGATAACAGCGCTATCCCACCTTTTCCGGACCCAGGGCGCTGAAATGACAGGCGAAGATTTTTCGCCGTCCTACGGCGGACGTCAGCCGGATTTCGCGGAGAGCATCATGCGGATGATCTCTTCGGTGATCTTCGGTTCGAGGCCTTCGGTGTGGCCCTTGTCGAGGCGGGAGATGTCGGCGACGACGCGGCCGCCCTTGCAGTTGGGATAGGCCCAGATCTTCGCGGCGCCTGGGCGCGGGTCCATGCCCCACACCACATTGCGGTTGTCCTGCGGGCGGCCATCATAGACATAGCCGGCCTTCACATCGACGATCTCGCGCGGGGCGGCTTGTGGACCGCAGCCGAGCTTCTGCGCCCATTTCGATTCCTTGGGCACGCCGGCGGCGGTCCATTCGTGTTCGCCCGCTTCGTAGATGAAGGAGAATGGTTTTTCTGGAAGGACCGACGCGTCGGCGGCGAGACCGCCTGCGGGCGGAGCGCCTGCGAGCGGCGTGGCGCCGGGCGTGACGGAGGGAGGCGGCGGCGTTCCGCGCGGAATGGCGGCGCGCACGTCTTCCCGCTTCGAGCCGAGGCGGCCGCCGGATAGCGAGACCCAGCCATCGACGCGGGCCTGGAAGAACGGATCCGTCATGATGAGGCGGTTGGAGGTCTGGCCGCCGAAGGAATGGCCTGCGAGCCAGAAGGCCTTGATGTTCTCTCTGCCGATGGCGGCTTCGACGGCCTCGACGATGTTGCGAAGATGCTGGTCGTCGCGCGGGCCCTGCCAGATGCCGCCCGGGCCGTAGGGCGTGGCGATGACGAGGCGGTACTTCTCCTTGAAGTCCATGATGGGGAAGTAGTGGCGCTGCCAGTTGGCGATGGAACCGCCGCCATGGAGGTTGAGGACGAAGGTGACCTTCTCGCTGGGCTTCAGGTCGCACGGATAGTCGAGGAAGTAGGCGCGGTTGTCGGCCTTCGGGTCGACGGCAGTGCCTGGCGTGGAGGTGAGCGCGCCGGGGCAGGCCGTGTCCGGGCAATGGAGCGGCGGCGGACTGGCGCATGGAACGCCGAGCAGAGTGATAGGCTGGGCGGGCGGCGCTGTCTGGCACGAGACGGCGAGGGCGGCGGCAGTTGCGCCGGCGAGCAGGCGGAGCGTGGTGCGGATCATGACTGTTTCCCCGGAGACCGGCTCTTGCGGCGGCTTCCCTATCGACGATAGGGCGGGGTCATTTGGAGGGCAAGAGGCTCGCAGATGTGTGTCCGGGCGGGCAAAGAGAGTGTCCGGACACCGGAAAAATCGACGGCGTGGGGCGGAAGATGATGATGATGGCCGTGATTCACTCGAGGAGCGCCGTGATGAGACTTGCGGGATGGATGATGGCCGCCGTTCTGGCCGCGGCTCCGGTGGCGCAGGCACAGACGACGCCGGTGCAGCGGAAGGAAGTGCTGGAGGCTTTGGCCACGGCGCTGGAGAAGAACTACGTCTATCCGGATATCGGGGCCAAGTACGCGGCGATGCTGCGGAGCAGGACGTCGAGCGTTGAATATGCCGTGGCGGATGACTTCGCGTTTGCGGAGAAGGTGCAGGCCGATCTCGATGCGGTGAACAAGGATCGGCACCTGCGGTTGCTGGCGCCGTTGCCGCCGGCGGGGTCGGGCGGGCCGCGGATCATTCGCGGGCCGGGACCGGGGCCGGGCATGAAGGCCATCGAGTATGCGGACAAGCTGACGCCCGATATCGCCTACATCCGGTTCGGCGTGTTTCCGGGCGACCCGGAGACGATGGCGGATCTCGAGAAATTCCTGGCGACGAATGCGGGCGTGAAGACGCTGATCGTGGATGCACGCGGGCATCGTGGCGGGGGCGTCGATGAGATCGATGCGATGTTCTCGGATCTGTTCACGAAGCAGGTCGATCTGGTGCAGATGGAAACGGCGAAGGCTGTGATCGACGAGCGGCCCGACATGCTGTTGCAGGGGCCGACCTTCCGGGCTGTGGCGTCGAAGCCGGGGCAGGTGAGGCTGCAGCACTTCGCCAAGCCGTCGGCGCATCCACGGCTGGCAAGCACGGAACTCTATGTATTGCAGTCGGGCTTTTCGGGGTCGGCGGCGGAGCACTTCCTGCTGGAGGTAAAGATATCGGGGCGCGGGAAGCTTTATGGCGAGACGAGCGCGGGGGCCGGGCATTTCGGTTTTCCAGTGGACCTGCCGAACGGTTTCTCGACCTTCATTCCGGCCGGGCGGACGTTTGATCCGAAGACGGACTGGGACTGGGAAGGCAAGGGCGTCGCGCCGGATGTGAGCGTGCCGGCGGCGGAAGCGCTGCTGGCGGTGCTGAAGGATGTCGGTGTCGCGCAGGCAGAGGCTGAAGCCCTCGACAAGAAGGTCGGCTTCGTGATGCCGAAACGGGGGGCAGGCGGCGGGCCGGTGATCGTGCGGGTGCCTGCGCCGGGCTGAGGTCCAGGCGGCAAGATCATGCCTGTCGGGCTGTTAATCAGCCCATTCCCTTGCAAGGATTGACCTTCCGCAAGGACCCCGGTAGAAGCCCCGCCCATGCAAGGTTCGTTTTTCAAGCGCTACTGGAAGACCATTACCCCCGCGGGGCTGATGGCGCGCTTGGCTTTTACGAACTAGCCACAAGCCCGCCGACCAGCCCCGCCGGAAACCGGATGGGGCAGAGATCGCCCCGTCTCCCGGCTCAAGAGGAGACTACCCAGTGACCCAGGCCAGCCAGACCGCAGAGCGTAGCTCCAGCGCGGGCGTTGGTACGAAGACCGTCGCCGTGATTGGCGCGACCGGGGCCGTGGGCGCGGAGATGCTGCGCTGCCTTGAGGCGTCGAGCTATCCGACGGGCACGCTGAAGGCGTTCGCGTCGGAGCGCTCGGCAGGCAAGCGGTTCAAGTTCCGCGGCAAGGATGTCGAGATGCAGGTGCTGACGGACGACGCCTTTCGGGGCGTCGACGTGGCGCTGTTCGCGTCCGAGACGGATATCTCGAAGAAGTATGTGCCGATCGCGGCGGCGGCGGGCGCGTATGCGATCGACAACTCGTCGGCGTTCCGGATGGACCCGGCCGTGCCGCTGGTGGTGCCGGAAGTGAATGGCAGCGAGATCAAGCCGTCGCAGAAGATCTACGCCAATCCGAACTGCGTGGCGGCGATCATGGTGATGGCGCTGTGGCCGCTCCACCAGGCAGGCAAGCTGAAGCGGGTGATTGCATCGACCTACCAGTCGGCGTCGGGCGCGGGGCGTCCGGCGATGGATGAGCTGGAAGAGGCGACGCGCGCTTATCTGAAGGGCGAGCATTACGAGCCGAAAGTGCTGCCGCATCCGTATGCGTTCAACCTGTTCAGCCACAACACGCCGATCGGCGACGATGGCTACAACGGGGAAGAGCAGAAGGTCGTCAAGGAACTGCGCAAGATCATGAACCTGCCCGAGCTGCGCGTGGGCGTGACGTGCGTGCGCGTGCCGGTCCTTCGGGCGCACTCGATGGCGATCACGGCGGAGTTCGCGGACAAGGTGTCGGTGGATGCGGCGCGCACCGTTCTGTCGAAGGCGCCGGGCGTGAAGATCGTCGATGATCGCGCGCGCAACCACTTCCCGATGCCGGTGGAGTCGAGCGGGCAGAATGACGTGCTGGTTGGCCGCATCCGCGAGGATGTGTCGGACCCGACGGGCCATTCGCTGGCGCTGTTCATCTCGGGCGACCAGCTGCTCAAGGGCGCGGCGCTGAACGCGGTGCAGATCGCGGAACGGCTGGTGTAGTCATGCATGTCGGTTTGATCGGCGGCATCGGGCCCGCGGCCACGGAGTTCTACTATCGTGGGCTGACGCGCGCGTTTGCCGCCGCGAACCGGAAGCTCGAGCTGACGATCTGCAATGCGGACGTGCACGAGATGGTAGGCAATCTCCTGGCCGGCAATCCGCAGGCGCAGGCGGAAATCTTCGCAGAGCTGATTGGCCGGATGAAGGCAGCGGGGGCAAAAGCCGCCGCCGTCACATCCATGGGCGGGCATTTCTGCATCAGGGAGCTGATCGCGATTTCGCCGCTGCCGCTCATCAATGCGATCCCGGAGCTGAATGACTATTTTGGCAAGATGGGCGTGAAGCGCATCGGTATCCTTGGCTCAGGCGCAGTTATGCAATCCAAGTTCTATGGTGGCGTCACCTCGGTCGAGATCGCCGCGCCGGAAGGCGCCGACCTCGACGAAGTCGGCAAGCGTTACATGGCGCTCGCAACCAGCGCCGTCGCCACTGACGACGACCGGCGTTACTTCCGTGACGCCGGGCGCAAACTGATCGACCAACAAGGCGCGGAGGTGGTGGTGCTGTCGGGCACTGATCTCTTCCTTGCCTTCGATGGGACTGAACCGGGCTACAGGCTGGCCGATGCGGCCGAGATTCATATTGGCGCGATCGTTCGCGCCGCGATGCAGGACTGACCTATGCGTGATCGTATTGATGCAGGCTTCGGCGATGCTGAGCCTTCGAAGCAGATGATGGCCGAGGACATGGCGCGCGACTGGTCGCCGTCTTCGTGGAGGGCGAAGCCTGCGCTGCACATCCCGACGGATTATCCGGACATGCGCAAGCTGGAGGCGGTGGAGAAGCAGCTGTCGAGTTATCCGCCGCTGGTGTTTGCCGGTGAGGCGCGGACGCTGATGGCGCGCCTGGGCGATGTGGCGCAGGGCAAGGCTTTCCTGCTGCAGGGCGGGGATTGCGCGGAGAGCTTCAAGGAGTTCCACCCGAACAATATCCGCGACACGTTCCGGCTCATTCTGCAGATGGCCGCGGCGATGACGTTCGCGGGCGGCAAGCCTGTCGTGAAGGTGGGGCGTATCGCGGGGCAGTTCGCCAAGCCGCGTTCGGCGCCGACGGAGACGATCGATGGCGTGACGCTGCCGAGCTATCGCGGCGACAACATCAACGGGATGGAGTTCACGCTGGAAGCGCGGACACCGGATCCGCAGCGTCTGCTGCAGGCGTATGCGCAGTCGGCGGCGACGCTGAACCTGCTGCGGGCGTTCGCGCAAGGTGGCTATGCATCGCTCGCCAACGTGCACCGTTGGATGCTCGGGTTCGTAGAGCGCTCACCCGCGGCCGAGCGCTACAGGGCCCTTGCTGCACGCATCTCTGACGCCATGGACTTCATGGCCGCGTGCGGCATCACGCCGGAGACGACGCCGGCGTTGTCGCAGACGGAATTCTACACGAGCCACGAGGCTCTGTTGCTCGGCTACGAGCAGGCGATGACGCGGGAGGACTCCACGCGTCCGGGCGAGTTCTATGACACGTCGGCGCACATGGTGTGGATCGGCGATCGCACGCGGCAACTGGACGGCGCGCATGTTGAGTTCTGCCGCGGCATCCGCAATCCGATCGGGATGAAGTGCGGGCCGTCGCTGGCGCCGGACGACATGCTGCGGCTGATCGACAGGTTGAACCCAGACAACATTCCGGGGCGGCTGACGCTGATCGCGCGATTCGGTTCGGACAAGATCGCGGAAGGCCTGCCGAAGCTGGTGAAGGCTGTGCAGAAGCATGGGTCGACCGTGGTGTGGTCGTCCGACCCGATGCACGGCAACGTCGAGAAGACCAATTCCGGTTACAAGACGCGGCCGTTCGAGCGGATCCTGGGCGAGGTGAAGTCGTTCATCGACATCGTCGAGGGCGAGGGCGCGCATGCGGGCGGCGTTCACCTTGAGATGACCGGGCAGGATGTGACGGAGTGCACCGGCGGCTCGAAGGAGATCACGGCGATGGACCTGCAAGACCGCTATCATACGCATTGCGATCCGCGGCTGAACAATGAGCAGGCGCTCGACCTGGCGTTCCTACTGGCGGAGAAGCTGGCGTCGAAGCGGTAGGGAGAAGGCCTGATGCGGTGGGGGATGGGTTTCGCGGTTCTTCTCGGCCTTGCGAGCGTCGCGTATGCGGAGGTGCAGCGGGCGCAGATTGTGGGAGCGTGGACGTGCGATCCTGCCGGAGGAGATGATCCGCGGGGCGTTGGCATGCAGTTTCAACACTACCCGGTGTTCGGGACCGATGGCATCTACGCGGATGATATTATGGGCCTTGCTGTCGGCGATGTGCCGGGAGTTGGTCCGCGTGCGATGAAGGCGCACATGTCTATGAAGGGCACGTGGACGCTGGAGAGGCTGGAGAACAGCCGCAGCCTGTTGTTGTTCGACATCACGGAGGCGAAGCTTGTAGACCTCGTGGTCGATGGACATAAGGTGGATCCAGAGCCGTTTCGGCGGCGCCTCCTCGATGTGGTGACCCAAGGGACCGGAAGCATGGTGAGCCTTGTGGACGGGCTGTTGAATCTGGAGTTCGAAAAGCCGGTCGTCTGCCGCAGGCGAGTTGCTGCAGGCGCGATTTAGCAGATCGGACAGAGTCGCGGTTACGCTTTTGCATTTGAATACGCCGGAGTGTTTCGATGTCGCGCAGGACGTTACGGAATGCACGGGCGGTTCGCACCAGATTACGGCGATGGATCTGCAGGAGCGCTGTCACACGCAGTGTGATCCGCGTCTGAACAACGAACAGGCGCTCGAGCTGGCGTTCCTGCTGGCCGAGAAGCTGGCAGCGAAGCGGAAGAGCTGATCTCTCGCGACGACTCAGCGGGCGGCTTATACTTATCGCTTCCGGAGGCCGTAATGAGATTTGTCCTTGCTGTTTGCCTTCTTACGCTCGCGGCCTGCGATGACCCGCCGCCGGTGGCGACGTTGAAGGAGATACCAGCGGCGTTCCTCGGCAGTTGGGATGCGAGTGGGGAGTGTGGCGCGGGCGGGGCGCTGGCTGTGATGGTGACGCCGACGGAGATCGTGTTTCCGGATTCCAAGATCGATGTGACGGGCGTGGCGCCTGACGGGGAAACCGCGGCGCGCGTGGACGGGCACTTCACCAGTTCGGACGCGCAATGGGACGGCGCGGTGCGGCTGGAGCTGGCCAATGGCGGGGAAGAGCTGAATGTCGTGAACGGCTCTTCGCTGCATCCGCGCGTGAAGTGCAGGTAACTTAAAAGCCTGCTACTTCGATCCTATCGCGCGCTGCGACCTGCGCGATCTCGGTGCGTGCGCTGGTGTGCTTAGTCCTTGATCTCGTGGCTGATGATCACGCCACGGACAGACGGCTCCGCAACGATGACACGGGCCCGTGGTGCATAGGCAAGCGTGATCGCTTCTGGCGACGTCCATTCCATTGCGACGTCCGGCCCACCCCACGCAGCAGCAGGCGCAAGGCCCCCGGCCGTGTCCGCAATGAAGGCATTGCCCTTGCCGGTTTCGGTCTTGCCAACCGGCAGGATCGAAATCTGCGAAGAGAGCCCTCTCGTCGCGCCGCACAAACGCTCGAACAGGACGGCCTTGAGCTGGCCATCGGGGGAGATGGCCTCGCGCTTGACGACGTTCTGGCACACCGGCTCCGCATTGCCGCATCCCGCCATGAGAACGCCAAGCGCGATGGCGAGACCGGGCGTCACGGCCCGCCTGATTGCCCGCATGAATCTGGCCTGCATTATCATAGTCGATAAGTCCTGCTGCGCTGGCTCGCAGTCAACCTGCCCGCAGAACCAAAGGGCATGACAGCCCGTTTATGGACTTCCTCGACGCACAATCGTATCCCGAGGCGCTGGGCAGCAGCTCGAAAAGGATTCTCGTAGTGAAACGGATTGCTGTCGCGACTGTAGCTCTGGTTTCTCTGGGCGCCTGTGCGAGTACGCCGGCGGCCAATACGCCGGCCGACATGATCCTCGGGACTTGGAACTGCAGCGCGGAGTCCGAAGGCGTCACGACGAATGCGGCAGTCAACTACCTAGAGGGCGGCAAGGCGACGATGGACGCGAAGATCGCCGTCAACCAGGGCGGGATGGCCCTCAACGTCACGGGCGTTGGCGAGGGCTCCTGGGAGTTCCTGTCCGACGGCAAGCTGCGCGAGTCAGTGACGAAGATGACAGTGACCGGCGGCAAGGCCGGCGCGAATGATGTGCCGATCGCGATGATCCAGCCGATGATGGATCAGATGGTGGTCAACCAATCGACGACGTCGACGGCGGTGATCACGCCGACGACGATGACATCGACGGACGAGAATGGCGTCGTGACGAGCTGCAAACGGTGAACTGAACTCAAGCTAGGGACGGACATGAAATATCTGACACTCGCAGCCATCGCGGCGGCGCTCACTTGTGCGCCCGTGGCCATGGCCCAGACCCAATCGCAATTGCTGGTGGGCACATGGTCGTGTTCGTCGGCGACGCCGGACGGCTTCATCACGGCGCAGATGAATTACAAGGCCGACGGCACGTCGCATTCCACGCTTATCATGGCGATGAACGGTGACGACATGACCGGTCAGGTCATCATGGAAATCGCAGCGACCTGGCGAATTCCCGGCGACGGGACGTTGCGTGAGCGGGTCACCGACTTCGACGTCATCCGTTTCACGATGAATGGCGAGGAGCTCGACAGTGATGAGCTCGACTCCTATGGCGAAGAGATGATGCGGGACGAGCTGCAGTCAGGCTCGCTGGGCATCACGCGCAACAGTCTGGCCATGGTCGACGAGGAAGGCACGGAAACGCGCTGCGTGCGTTAGGCGGCGCCCGCTTCTCCAAATAGTGCGTTGCATCGTATCGCGGCTCATCCCATGTGGGGCGGGACGGAGACCGCGATGGCCAGGAAGGCGTTCAAATTGAGGGCTGAAGAGATCCGGCCCCTGGCTCAGGGCCATGGCGGATGCATTGCCTCCGACATGATCACGGTACGCGGGAAACCCGTCGGCTTCATGTATCGTGAGATTGCGCCGGATAATGAGATGGACAGCGGCTGGCGCTTCATGTCGGGCCTGGAGGACCAGGACTACATGGACGATGCAGAGAACCATGGCGTCTATGACGTGAACACGATCGCCAACTATGACCCCACGATAATCCCCTTCCTCGACGCGCCGCCGGGAAGCGTCTTTGAGCGCACACCCGGAGCAAAGAACTTCAGGCCAGTTGACGACTGGCAGCCGCCCGAGGATTAAGCGAGCCCCGCAGAGGCCAGAGGCGCACGGAAGATGCGCTATGGAGCGCCCCATGATTGCCCCCAGCCGACTGCCCGCCTGGGCAAGGCCCAAGGACATGCTCGACCTGACCCGGCTTGCCGTGCCGGTCGCGCTCTCGCGCGCGTCGTTCATGCTGATGTCGCTGACGGACGCGGTGCTGCTGGGCCGGTATGCGCCGGGCGAGCTGCCCTATGTGCTGAACGGATGGCTGCCGATCGGTGTGTTCTTCGGCTTCGGCATGGGGCTGATGATCGGCGTACAGGTGCTGACGGCGGAGCTGAATGGCTCGGGCCGCGGCGCGGAGACGGGACGCATCTTCCGACGTGGCATGCTGGTGGCGCTGGCTTACGGGGTGTTCGCCACATTCGCCTGTATCATGATCGCGCGACCGCTGGTGGACCTGATCGGGTTTGATCGGGCGCTGGCAGAACACACGACGACATGCACGCACGTCCTCGCCTATGGGGCCATCGCGCATATGGGCGGAATGGCTTGCCAATTCTACCTTGAAGCGCTGCGGCGGCCAAACATCGCGACGGCGATCAACATGGCGGCGGTGGTGTTCAATCTCATCGCAGGCCTGATCCTCGTGCCGGAGCACGGCGCCGTCGGCGTGGTGTGGGCGACGACGGGCTCGCGTTGGTTCATGCTGGTTTGCTTCCTGATTGCGGCGCTGGCGTTGACGCCGGCGTTCCGGCGTGTGGGCAGGGCGGATGCAGGAGAGTTCAGGCGCCAGAACATGGTGGGCGTCGGCACGGGCATCGCCAATATTGCCGAGTGGGGCTCATTCAACATGACGTTCGCGATCGCGACCCTGGTGTCGATTGATGCGGGTACGGTCTATGGCCTCGCGGTCCAGATGATGGGCGTGATCTTCATGATCTATGTCGGCATGGGTACGGCCACGAGCGTGCGCGTGGCGGAGCGGTTCGGCCGCGGCGATGCTGTCGGCGTGCGCGAGGCGTCGCGGTTGGGCGTGGTGGCGTCGGTGCTGCTGGGGCTGGTGATGGCGACGGTCCTGATCTTGCTGCGTGATCCGATTGCGGTGACGTGGTTGAACGGTTCGGAAGTCGCTTCGGCGGGTGCGCATCTTGTGCCGCTGTTGTCGGTGATGCTGGCGGCGGTGGCGTTCGTGACGATCTTTGACGGGCTGCAGGCCGTGGGGTCGATGGCGCTGCGGGCGCAGGGCGTAGTGTGGATCCCGACGGCGATCCACGTGGGGAGCTACGTGTTCGTGATGCTGCCGCTCTGCTGGTGGTTGGCGCTGCACACGGACTATGGCGTGTGGGGCGTGATCATCGGTATCTCGATCGCGTCGGTGCTGGCGGGGATGGGGCAGGTGCTGGCGCTGGAGTGGAAGTCGGCGCGCGGCGTGCGTTTCGGCCTGCCGAAGGACGCTGCGCCTGCGCCTGCGGTTCACTAGACCCGCTCTCGGCCGTGTCCCGCCGCTTTCGCGGGGAACGCGGACCCAGGGGCCGCTTCCGGATCGTGGGGATGGCTGGCGCCCAAACGAAAACGGCGCGCGGCGTCATTGGACAACCGCGCGCCGTATGAGAGCCCCATCAACCGCCAGAGTGTAGCGAGCAGCCGGGCGGCGAGGGCTCTGTCTCTATTTCAGGTCCTTCATCGCCGCTGCGGGCTTGAAGGCGGCCGATGTGCGGGCCGGAATATGGATCGTCATGCCGGTTGCGGGGTTGCGGCCCTCGCGTGCGGCCCGTGTCTTGGCGACGAATGTGCCGAAGCCGGAGATGGCCACCTGCTCGCCGCGCTTGAGGTTCGAGGTGATCGTGTCGAACACGGCATCGACGAGGCGCGTCGCTTCCGTCTGTTTCAGACCGGTCGAGTCCGAGATGGACTTGATGAGGTCAGACTTGTTCATGGGCCCGCTCCGAGGATTGGGTTCGAAATGGCCGCGATGAAGCGGCCCGACAGATGAGGCTGTCGTTTGTTTCGATTCTCAAGCCCGGGAGCGGGGAATAGCGCGAAAAATCCGTGCTATATCCCCAGAATCCACCCTTCCTCGGACGTCACCGCGGCCTTCTGGGCGTCGGTGAGCTTGGCTTCCCCTGCGAACATCGCGCCAAGCTTTCCGCTCGCGTCACGTTCGGCAAGAGCTTCGCAGAGTGTGCGGACCTGCGCCTCGTCGCGGATCTCGGAGGACTGCTGGTTGGTCGCGTTGAGCGACGTCAGCACTTCGGCGACGACGATGCGCGCATCGGCGAGGGCCTCGCTGTCGAGCTTCGCGAGCGGCATGTCGAACGGCCACACTTTCAGCGCGGAGAACTTCTCGCGCAGGCGTTCGATGGCCGGGATGCCGGTCATGGTCTGGCCGCCGATGGCGCCGGCGTAGGCGATCTTCCACACGGGTTGCGGCCGCGCCTTCTTCATCGCCATCGCGGCTTCTTCCACGAGACGGAACTCGGCGATGTCGTCCGTGCCATGCTCGCGCGACTTCTTGATCGACAGGGTGGTGAGCTCGTCCTTCTTCGAGCAGCCCCAGAACGGGAACGGGCCGTTTGAGATGAGACGGTTCATCCGCGCCGCAAGGGCGAAGCGGTTGTTGGAGTTGTCCGGCTTGTCCTTCATTTCCTTAAGCAGGAACTCGCGTATGCCCCGCCAGGGCTCGCCCTTGAGCTTGAGCGCTTCGGACGTGCCGGCCGGGAAGCCGAGCGGGAAATCGACGCCGACGAGCACACGGTCGCCGCGCTTCAGGCAGCGGCCGAGGAGGTCGGTCAGCTCTTCGATGGCTTTCGCGCGCGTGGGCGGGTTCGTCGCCTTGAAGGCCAGCTTCAGGCGCGAGTCCGGGGTCAGCGCGCCGATCCAGATGGAATCGGCGCCGGTGGCGGGTTTGGAGGCGGCGCTCCAGTCCACCATCACATAGCTATCGAACAGGCGGGCCATAGGCTTGGGTACTTTCACAAGAGCGGCCGCGCAGGACGCGCGTCCGGAGGCTTTCTGACATGCGGCCGCGATAAGCGCGGCAGGGAACTCAATACTGGGGAATATGAACTGCGGCGGACCGAAGTCCTGCCGGTATATAGGGGTTCTAGCCGAGTTTCACGAGCATTTTGCCGGTGTTTCCCCCTCTGAAGAGGGCGAGGAAGGCTTCGACCGCCTTTTCGACCCCGTTCATGACGGTTTCCTCGTACTTGATCTGGCCCGAGGCGATCCAGCCCGCCATCTCCTTCACGAACTCGGGGTAGGTCGCCCCGAAGTCGGACACGATGAAGCCCTGGATCTTGATGCGGCGGCCGATGATGTTGGTCATGTTGTTGGGGCCGGGCATGGGGCCGGTGGCGTTGTAGAGCGAGATCATCCCGCAGATCGGCATGCGCGCATGCATGTTGGCGCATGCGATCGCTGCGGTGAGGTGATCCCCGCCCACATTGTCGAAATAGACGTCTACGCCCTTGGGGGCGGCCTGATGCAGGGCCTTGGTCAGGCCCTTGAGGTCCCCGGCGGCGCGGTAGTCGATGGCTTCATCGAACCCGATGGATTTCAGGTAGTCACACTTGTCCCTGCCGCCGGCGGAGCCGACGACGTGGCAGCCCTTGATCTTGGCGATCTGGCCGACGAGGGAGCCGACCGCCCCGGCGGCGCCAGAGACGAACACGGTCTCGCCCGGCTTGGGCTCGCCGATCTTGAGCAGGCCGGCCCAGGCGGTGTGGCCTGGCATGCCGGCGACGCCCAGATAGGCCTGCGGAGGCAGCTGGAGATTCGGGAGCTTGGTCAGGTTCACGGCCGCAGCGGGGGCCGTAAACGCCTCCCGCCAGCCCGCGAACGAGCTCACAAGGTCGCCCGGTTTGAAATTATCATCACGGGAAGCCAGCACCTGGCCGACGGCTCCGCCGTTCATGGCCTGCCCCAGTTCGAAGGGGGCGGCGTAGCTCTTGGCGTCGTTCATCCGCCCGCGCATGTACGGGTCGACCGTCATCCAGAGGTTCCGGACCTGAACCTGGCCGGGACCAGGCTCGGCGGATTCGACCGTAGCCAGTTCGAAATCCGAGGGTTTCGGTTCGCCTACCGGGCGCTGTTTCAGGCGCCACTCACGGGATGTTACAGATGGCATCACGCCCTCCATTTAGTCGCAGTCGTCTCATTGCGTGTTTGCAAGGGTTTTCCAAGCCTTTTCGGGCGCTTACGGGTTGAAACATAGCGTAACCAAGCTTGTTGGGCCCGCTAATTGTGCGCCTGCGTTATTCGCGTATCTGCTGAACCTGCGCCGCAAGGTGTGTCGGAGGGTGTTTCAGTGAAGCGTACCGAATCCTCGGCCAGAACGGCCACTGTGATTGGCAGCCACCAGGGCAAGGTCCGGGTTGGCGTCATCGGAGCCGGCGTATTCGGCGGTTATCACGCGCAGAAGTTCGCAGCTTCCCTCCATGCAGAATTCGTCGGCGTGTTCGACCTCAATACTGAGGCCGCGGGCAAGGTCATCACCAAGGTTGGCAAGGGCGAGGTGTTCACCTCGTTCGAAGCGATCGCCGACGCCTGTGATGCGCTCGTGATCGCGACCCCGGCCTCCAGCCACGCCATGCTTACCCGCAAGGCGCTCGAAGCCGGCAAGCACGCGCTCGTCGAGAAGCCTCTCGCGCTGACGGGCGTCGAAGCCCGCGCGCTGGCCAAGCTGGCGCTCGAAAAGGATCTTGTTCTCTCGGTCGGCCATCAGGAGCGTCTGGTGTTCGAGGCAATGGGGCTGTTCTCCACGGGCGAGCGTCCCAAGCGCGTCGAAGGCGTGCGCATGGGTCCGGCCTCGCCGGATGGCCGCTGCGAAGACGTGTCGGTCGTGTTCGACCTGATGATCCACGACCTCGACCTGACGGCCGAGCTGTTCGGCGGCGAAGTGAAGGGCGCGGATGGCGCCGGCTTCTCCTCGCACACGTGCCTGCTCGATCAGGCTTCGGCCGAGCTGCTGTTCGCCAACAATGGCCACGCCAAGCTCATCGCGTCCCGTTGCGCCGAGAAGCGCGAGCGCTGGATGCGCATCGAGTATGCCTCGGGCACGGTCGAGATCGACTTCATCACCCGGAAAGTGAAGAACACGACCCGCTTCGACATCCGCGCGGATGTGTCGGAAATCCTGCCCGACCCGCTGAAGGCCGCCGACGAGGCGTTCCTTGCGGCGATCCAGGGCCGTGCGGCTCCGGTGATCACCGGCGGCGTCGGCGCGCGAGCGGCGGCGATGGCCGAAATGGTCGAGACCTGCGCAGCGCCGGCAATGGCCAGCGCGGCGGCCTGATCTTTCATTATCTCCGAAAAGCAGCGCCGGGGTGTCGCAGCCTCTTGCGAATCCCTTGATACGGCCCAGATGAGCCTCGCGGACTGATCCGCACCTTTCCCGCAGCCCCAGGAGATTTTGCCATGGCGAAGAAGCCGACGGCTCGCACGGATTTCGTCCTGTTCAACGTCATCTATGAAGACGGCTCGCAGAAGTCGAACCGCAAGGTGCCCGCGGACGTGCTCGACGATCCGTACGACAAGGACAAGGCCATCCGCGAAGCCATCGAGGCGCAGGACAAAGTCATCTCGGAGAAGTCCGGCCTGCCGCCGCTCGCGATCAAGACGATCCAGCGCGTGAAGTAGCGCGCGCCGGGCGAGTACAGCGCGAAAAATTCCGATCATGACGCAAGGGCGCTGGCGATTAGCCGGCGCTCTTGCTGTTTGGCGCGCCGTGCGACGCGGTTAGGCTGCATCATCAGAAACGGGGAGGTTCATCATGGGCCAAGTGGCGCCGGGGTTTTCGACGACTGAACTCAACATGCTCTGGGCGAGCGCCGCGCTTGGCATCGTCTACCTGCTGGCAGCCGTACTGCCGAGCGTGGCGGGTCGGGGACTGCCGTGGGCGCTGGGGCCGCGTGACGAGCCGGCTGCGGACATCGGCAAGATCGGCGACCGTCTCGATCGGGCCTGGAAGAATTTCCGCGAGACATTCCCGATCTTCATCGTCGCCATTATCTCCGACATGTCGCTGAGGGGCGGAAGCGAGCTCGGGGCTCTTGGCGCCCAGCTCTACTTCTGGGGGCGGGTTGCATTCCTGCCGATCTATGCCATCGGCCTACCGGTCGTGCGCACGCTGGCGTGGACCGTGTCGCTCGCCGGTATTGTCCTGCTGCTCTATGCATCGATGCCGACGTTTTAGGCCTTGCTGCTGAACCCGGTGCGGCTCAAGCTTGCACGCAGAAGGCGTGATGGCGGCAGGCGAAGGCGGTGGCGCAACTGACACGACGGTGGATGCTCGGCGCCTTGCCGGCCCTCGGGCTGTCGGCGCCGGCGTTTGCGCAGAAGGCGATGCTGCCAGGCGCAAAAGCTCCGGAGCCGGACTATATCGTCGACTCCTGGCTCGATATGTATGGTCGTCCGACGATCAAGGTAATGATCAATGGACGCGGACCGTTCCAGTTCCTGGTCGATACCGGTTCCGCCACAACCGTGATCGCATCGCGGCATGTCGAGACACTCGGCGCCGAGCCGCTTGGAGATGTGACCGTGATCGGAGCGACGGGCTCGGCGATCATGCCGCTCGTCGAGTTGGCGAGTCTGCGGGCTGGAGTTGTCGAGAAGACAGATATTTCGGTCGCTGTACTTCCGGACAAGACGCTCAGGAAGGAAGACGGCATCCTTGGCACGGACGTGTTTGCCGGCCGGCGGGTGGCGTTCGACATTCGCGGCAAGACCGTCAGCATTGAACCGAGCAGACGACAAGAGCCTGCTTCACCGCCCAGCAACATGCGTATCCGCAGCGGACTGCTCGCGGAGATCGATGGGCGGGTCGGCACGATACTGACGCGGCTGATGCTGGATACGGGCGCCAAGAGCTGCATCGCGAACAAGGCGCTGAACGCCGCGCTGCTGAAGCGCTATCCGCGGCAGGTCCGCGCCGACAACGCCCGAATCTACGGCGTGACCGGGCAGGGCGTGGCGGGCCAGCTGGTCTTCCTGCCGAAGGTGGACATGCGGGCGTTCACGGTCGAGGACTCGAGTTGCATCGCCGCCGATGCGCCGATCTTCGACCTGTGGGATCTGAATGACGAACCGGCCATGATCGTCGGGGTCGACCTGCTGTCGCGGCTGGAGTCGTTCTCGATCGACTATGGCGCGCGGACGTTCGACGCCAGGCTGCTGGCGGAGCTGGTGGCCCGGAATTCGGTCTCTTTCAGCTGACCGCGTAAGGCGAATTACGCTCTCCGGACTGATGCAGGCCGCTTGCGGGACTGTCCGGCGAGGCGCAAGCTCCCGGCATAACAAGGTCGCCACAAGGCGGCGGGCGGGAGGACGCCCATGACCATCAACTTCACACGGCGCATGATGCTGGGCGTGATCCCGGCGATTGGTTTTGCCGGCGCGGCTTCGGCGCAGGTGACAGGCTCGCGGCTGGCTGTGCCGATCGAGGAAGACATCACGACATCGCTGGATGCGTGGGTCGACACCTACGGCCGGCCGACGGCCAAGGTGATGCTCAACGATAAGGGGCCGTACCAGTTCATGGTCGACACGGGGTCGACCACGACGGTGCTGGCCGAGCGTGTGGTTGCCGATCTCGGCGCGCCGATCGTGGGGCAGGCGACGGTTGCGGGCACGACCGGAACGGCCGTCACGCCGCTGGCGCTGGTCAGCGAGATCCAGACGGGCGCTGTGGTGAAGAAAGACATTCGCGCGGCCGTGCTGCCGGACGCCGGCCTGTCGCGGATCGACGGCATCCTTGGCGCCGATGTGTTCATCGGCAAGCGGCTGGTGTTCAACATCCAGGGCAAGCAGGTGCGCATCGAGCCGTCGAAGCGGCAGCAGCGGACGGCGCCACATGGCAATATGCGCGTACGCAACGGCCTGCTGGCGGAGATCGACGGCAAGGTCGGGAATGTGGGCGCCAGGCTGATGCTGGATACCGGCGCGCAGAACTGCATCGCCAACATACCGCTGAGCAAGGCGCTGCAACGTGTGCATCCGCGGTTGGAGCGCGTGGACAATGTGCGCGTCTATGGCGTGACCGGTCAGGTCATCGTCGGTCAGGCTATCGCCCTGCCGAAGGTCGACATGAAGGCGTTCTCGGTGAAGGACGCGGGCTGTGTGGCGGCCGATGCGCCGATCTTCGACTTGTGGGGGCTCAAGGACGAGCCGGCCATGATTGTGGGCGTGAACCTGCTGTCGCGGCTGTCCAGCTTCTCGATCGATTATGGGGCGAAGGTGTTCGACGCCACCCTGCTGTCGGAGCTTATTGCCCGGAATTCCGTCGCTTTTGGCTAGCGTCAGGCAGCTGCTTGCCAAGCCGGGCCGGATGGGTACATGCATCCCGCTCACTCCGGCAGCCGGAAGACTGAACCATGACCGTCAAAGTCCGCTTTGCGCCTTCGCCCACGGGCAAGATGCACGTCGGGAACGTCCGCACTGCGCTCGTGAACTGGCTGTTCGCGAAGGGACAGGGCGGGACGTTTGTGCTGCGTATCGACGACACCGACCTTGAGCGTTCCACCAAGGGGAACGAGGAAGGCATCCGCACGGACCTGACCTGGTTAGGCATGACGTGGGATGAGACGTTCAAGCAGTCCGAGAAGTTCGCCCGCTACACCGAGGCGGCGGAAGGGCTGAAGGCCAGGGGCCTGCTCTATCCCTGCTATGAGACGGCGGAGGAGCTGGAGCGGCGGAAGAAGATCGCGCTCTCGCGCGGCAAGCCGCCGGTCTATGACCGTGCGGCGCTGGAGCTGACGGACGCAGACCGCAAGAAGCTGGAAGCGGAGGGGCGCAAGCCGCACTGGCGCTTCAAGCTGTCGGGCGGACGCGCGGAATGGAACGACCTGGTGCGCGGTCAGCAGTCGATCGACACCTCGTCGGTGTCGGACCCGGTTCTGATCCGCGAGGATGGCTCGTTCCTCTATACAATGCCGTCGGTGGTGGACGATGTGGACGCGAAGATCACGCATGTGATCCGCGGCGAGGATCACGTCACCAATTCGGGCGCGCAGATCGAGATCTTCCTGGCGCTGGGCGCGCAGCCGCCGGAGATGGCGCACATGCCGCTGCTGATCGGCGCGGACGGGCAGGGGCTGTCGAAACGGCTGGGTTCGCTGTCGGTGCAGGAGCTGCGCGCGGGTGGGTATGAGCCGATGGCGATCTGCTCGCTGCTGGCGAAGATCGGTACGTCTGATCCGGTGGAAGCGCGCGAGAGTTTGCAGCAGCTGGCGATGGAGTTCTCCTTCTCGAAGATGGGCCGGGCGCCGGCGCGGTTCGACGAGAACGAGCTGGACGGGCTGAACGCGCAGCTGACGCATGCGATGAGCTTCGAGAAAGTGAAGCCGCGCCTTGAGAAGCTGCCCTATGGCGACAAGGCGACGCCACAGTTCTGGGATGCGGTGAAGGGTAACCTCAAGGGTGTGCCCGACGTGGCGGTGTGGCTGACGGTTGTCTATGGCGGCGGACTGGCCGGGCCGGAGCTGGATGCAGACGATCAGGCGTTCGTCGGCGAGGCCGCGAAGCTGTTCCCGGCGGGTGAGGTGACGCCGGAAACGTGGAAAAGCTGGACGGAGGCCGTGAAGGCCAAGACGGGCCGCAAGGGCAAGCCGCTGTTCATGACGCTGCGCCGCGTGCTGACCGACCAGGAGCATGGTCCAGAGATGGACAAGATGCTGGTCCTGATCGGCGCCGAGAAGGCGCGGGCGCGGCTGGTGCAAGCGGCGCCATAAATCCGGGACCGCCGGGCGCCTGCCCGGCAATGCGGCGCGTGGCGATGTTGTCTGAAAGCTCGCTGCTGCGCAGCGACTGCCGGGCAGGCGCCCGGCGATCCCCGATCAGACATACCTGACCCACGCCTTCACGATCGCGGTGAACGCCTTGGCGTTGGCCTTCAGCGTCTTGCCTGATCCGAGCGTAGCGAGGGCGCGGTCTTTTGCCAGCCAGACGAGAAGGTTGTTCTCGTCAGGGATTTTCAGCTTCGGATTGTCCTTCGCTTTCGCGCCGGTGTGCATGACCAGCTGGATCACGTCCTTCGAGCGGAGGTTCACGGTGGCGAACCAATCGGTGTGGCGGAAACTCAGCGAGTTCCACTTCACGCCGTCGGCGATGGCGGGATCGGCGGCGTGAATGAGCTTCCTCACTGCCTCGATATCCGACTTGAGCGGATGGTCGAGGGCGGCGAGGAAGGCGGAGGCGTCGTCGGGGAGAAGCCGGGCGGGCGTCTTTTGCCGGGCCGTTTTCGGCTTCTCGGCGACGCTCTTCTTCCCGGTAGTCTTGGCCCTGGTGGTCTGGCGCGCTGTCGTGGGCATCTAGGCGAGGCTCGCGAGAACTTCGTCGAGGCGCTGATAGCCGTGTTCCATGCCGTCGGTCATGCCGGTGGCGGCGGCGCCGTCGCGGGCCTGTTTCGAGGCGTAGAGGACGGTGAGGGTGAGCGTGGTCTTGCCGTTCCTTTCGGTGAAGACCTGGGAAACGTCGGTCTCACCGCCGGTCCAGTCGTCGTCGAACTTCTCTTTCGATCGGATGTGTTCGGGCTTCTTCACGGCGGTGAACGTGCCGCCCATGCCCATTTTCACGCCGCGGTCCTTGTCTTCCCATTCGTAGCGGTACTTGCCGCCGACGCGCAGGTCGATTTCGCAGACTGGCATTTCCCAGCCCGGTGGACCGAGCAGCCAGCGGCGGACGAGCGCGGGCTTGGTGTGGCAGTCCCACACCAGATCGCGCGGGGCGTCGAAGGAGCGGGTGATGCGGATCTCGCGGTCTGACGGCAGGGTGATTTCGAGCTTGTTGACCACGTCAGCCTCCCTGCTGTTCGGCGACGAGCGTGTCGAGGCGTGCGTAGCTTACCTCCATGCCATCGGTCATGCCGGTGGAGATGGCCGCGTCGCGCGCTTCCTTTGAGACGTATTGTATCAACGTGACCAGCGTGGTGACGCCGTTCATCTCGGCAAATGTTGTGCGGTTGATGGTCGGGCTGCTTGCATCCATCGCCCCGCCCATCGTGCCGGGATCGTACTGCTCGATCTGGACCATATGGGCCAGCGCCTCGACTTCACGGAACTCGCCGAAGAAGCCGAACTCCTTGCCGTTCTCGTCCATGCGCCAGCGCCAGCGATACTTGCCGCCGGGGCGGACATCCATTTCGCACACCGGCATCGACCAGCCCGGATAGCCTCCAATCCAGCGTTGAAAAAGTTTCGGGTCGGTGTGCGCCTGCCACACGAGCGTGCGCGGCGCCTTGAAGTCGCGCGTGACGCGCACTTCGGTGTCGCTGGGCAGGGAGACTTCGGCGGGCTTGATCATCTCAGCCTCCCTGGACTTCGGCGAACAGCATGTCGAGACGTTCGTAACCCATCTCCATGCCGTCGGTCATACCGGTGGAGACGGCGGCGTCACGCAGTTCCTTCGATCCGAAATCCATCAGCGTGACGAGGGTGGTGACGCCGTTCTTCTCGGTGAAGGTGGTGCGAATCTTCGCGGGGTTCTCCGTGGGCATTGCGCCGCCGATGTCACCCGGGTCGTAGTACTCGGTGTGGGCAAGCTTGCCGGGCGCGTCGACGTCGCTGAACTCGCCGAAGAAGCCGAACTCCTTGCCGTTTTCATCCGAGCGCCAGCGCCAGCGATACTTGCCGCCGGGGCGGACATCCATTTCGCACACCGGCATCGACCAACCCGGCGGGCCGAGCATCCAGCGCGGGACGAGCTTCGGGTCGGTGTGGGCCTGCCAGACCAGCGTGCGGGGCGCTGCGAAGTCGCGCGTGACGCGGACTTCCGTGTCGCTGGGAAGGGAGACCTGGGCCTTCTCGATCTTGCGGATCATGGACGTTTCCTCTGTTGTTTGTTGTTTCGGGGAGGTCAGTCTGCGGCCGCCGCTTCGAGATCGGCGACGATGATCTTCTTCATCTTCAGCATCGCCTGCAGGGCGCGATTGGCTTTCTCGCGGTCAGGATCGCCAAGGTAGCGGCCCAGCGCATCGGGGATGATCTGCCAGGAGACGCCCCACTTGTCCTGCAGCCATCCGCAATTGTCTTCGCGGCCGCCGCCAACGACGAACTTGTTCCAGTAGAGGTCGACCTCAGCCTGGTCCTTGCACTTCACGAAGAGCGAGATGCCGGGCGTGAACTTGAAGTGCGAGCCGCCATTGAACATCAGGATCTCGGTCCCGTTCGCGACGATGGTCGCCGACATTGAATTGACCGATTTGATCTCAGAGTTCGGGAAGACGGAGACGTAGAACTTCGCCGCTTCATCGACAGGTCCGTCGAACATGAGGAAAGGGGAAATCTTCTGAACGGATGCCATCTTGATTCTCCTAGTGGCGTTTGCGGGGAGATTTCGGGGGCTTGGCCTGAAGCTGGCCCAGCAGCTCGTCGAGGGCGCTGTAGCGGCGTTCCCAGAACTGCCGGTATTCCTCGAGCCAGGCGGTGGCCTCTCCGAGACGCGCGCCTTCGATGCGGCGCGGGCGGCGCTGGGCGTCATGAGCCGTCGAGATAAGGCCGGCGTTCTCGAGCACCTTGAGGTGTTTCGAAATGGCCGGCTGGCTCATGGCGAAAGGTTCGGCGAGCTCGGCCACCGAGGCGTTGCCCCGTGCGAGCCGGGCGAGGATCGCGCGGCGCGTCGGGTCGGCGAGAGCAGCGAAGGTTGCGTCAAGGCGTTCGGATGGCGTCATTGCTGTCTATCCATAACCACGTGGTTATAATAACCACACAGTTATGGAAGGCAAGGACCCCGCTCGAAGTTTTTTGGAGGAGGGCAGATCAGGGTGTGCGGGGGCGCTGTTTCGGCGAGATCGACTGGATGATCAGCTCGCCTTTGGCGCGAGGATCGAGCTTCCAGTTCGCCTGCATGACCGCAGCCGAGATCAGCTGGTCGACCGGCTCGCTCTTCAGCGTCTTCAGGCCATCGGCAAGACGGATCGAGCGAATGCGCGCCCCCTTGCCCTCGAGCAGGCCTTCAGGGTCATCAAGTGATGTGCCGTACATCAGAAACAAGGTCGCCCAGCGCGGATAGAGCGCAACCGACAACGGTATCTGCGAGACTTTCCCGCCCGGCGGTCCGAAGCCGACGGCCAAGGCGTTGTAATTGTCATAGACCAGCGTCACTGCACCCGGCAGGCGTTTTCGCAGATGGGTGATCGCCGCGTGGCCGAGTTTAGCCATCTCCGGCGTATACTTTTGCAGGAAACCATCGAGTTGCTGCTGGGCAGTGGCCATGCATGCAGGTTAGCTTGGCGCAAGGCTTGCGTCAGCCGGGAACGAAGATCTCCACCGGACATTAGAAACCGGATAAGTCGGAGATGAGATCATGGTGACGGCGCGCAAGACGGAAAACAATGGATCGGTCAGTGGGCTGGCCGGAAGGGTGGCGGAAGACATGTCGGAATTCTCTGAAAGGGCGCGGCGGGCGCTGGACGACGCGGGCGAGTTCGCCAGCGACGTGGCGGACAATGCGGTGCGTGGCGGCCGGAAGGCGGCCAAGTTCGTGGTACGCGAAGTGAAGGAGCATCCGCTCCGCACGCTGGCGATCGGCGCCGCTGTCGGCGCGGTGGTGGCCGCGGTGATCATGCTGCGCAACCGCAGCGAAGACTGAGATCAGGCGGCGGCCCGGGCGGTCGTGCTGAGCGCGACCGCTTCAGCGACCTTGATGCCATCGACCGCCGCAGAGAGGATGCCGCCGGCATAACCGGCGCCTTCTCCGGCGGGATAAAGTCCTTTGACATTAAGCGACTGGAAGTCCTGGCCGCGCGTCATGCGGACGGGGCTTGATGTGCGCGTTTCGACGCCGGTCATGACGGCGTCGTCCATCGAGAAGTCCTGGATCTGGCGGCCGAAAGCCTGCAGCGCTTCGCGCATGGCCACGGTAGCGTATTCGGGAAGGCAGAGAGTGAGATCCGTCATCGTGACGCCGGGCTTGTAGGACGGGGTCACCGAGCGGAGTTCGGTGGAGGGGCGCTGGGCCAGGAAGTCGCCGACGAGCTGGGCGGGGGCCATCCAGCTGGAGCCGCCTGCTATGAAGGCCCGCTCTTCCCAATGGCGCTGGAAGGCGATCCCGGCGAGCGGGTTGGTCTTTGCGTCGCCGGGGAAGTCCTCCGGCGTGACGCCGACGACGATGCCGGCGTTGGCGTTGCGCTCCTTCCGCGAATACTGGCTCATGCCGTTGGTGACGAGGCGGCCTTCTTCGGAGGCCGCGGCCACGACCGTGCCACCCGGGCACATGCAGAAGGAATAGACGCTGCGACCGTTGCTGGCGTGATGGGCGAGCTTGTAGTCGGCAGCGCCGAGGATGGGGTGGCCTGCGTTCTTTTCGCCGAAACGGGCGCAGTCGATGATCGATTGCGGGTGTTCGATGCGGACACCGATGGAGAAGGGCTTCGCCTCGAAGAAGACGCCACGATTGTGGAGCATTTCGAACGTGTCGCGGGCGGAGTGGCCGAGCGCCATGACGACGTGGGTAGTCTCGATGGTCTCGCCATTGGCGAGGACGACACCGGCAATGTGTTTCTGGCTGGAACGGTCGTGCAGCAGGATGTCAGTGACCTGGTGCTGGAAGCGGATCTCGCCGCCGAGCTTCTCGATCTTCTCGCGCATGTGCTCGATCATCGACACGAGGCGGAAAGTGCCGATGTGGGGTTTGGAGACGTAGAGGATTTCCTCGGGCGCGCCGGCCTCGACGAATTCGGTGAGCACCTTTCGGCCGAGATGGCGAGGGTCCTTGATCTGGGAATAGAGCTTGCCGTCGGAGAAGGTGCCTGCGCCGCCTTCGCCGAACTGGGCGTTGGAGGCGGGATTGAGCACGGCCTTGCGCCAGAACTTGAACGTGTCGACCGTGCGCTCGCGAACGATCTTGCCGCGTTCGAGGATGATCGGGTTGAAGCCCATCTCGGCGAGGATGAGCCCGGCGAAGAGCCCGCACGGGCCCATGCCGATGACGACAGGGCGCGAAGTTCCGGGCGGCGCCTTGGCGACCTGCTTGTAGGAGATGTCCGGCGAGCGGCCGATCTGCTTGTCTTTTTCCAGCCGCTTGAGGACGGAGGCTTCGTCCTTCACCTGGGCATCGATCGTGTAGATCAACTGGATCGCCGAGGTCTTGCGGGCGTCGTAAGCGCGCTTGAAGACGGTGAAGGAGACAAGCGCCTGGTCGGAGATCGAGAGGCGTTTGATGATCGCCTGGCGGAGCGCGGGCTCGGGATGATCGAGCGGCAGTTTCAGTTCCTGGATGCGGAGCATCGGTGTCAGTTCCCATGGGGGCGGCACATCGCACGCCAGACCATGGCCGGGCTCATACAGCAGAAGCCGCAAACGAAAAACCCCCGGCCGCAGGGCCGGCGGGTATAGTTATGTTCGCCGAAAAATATGCGCAGTTTTCAGTGACAGGACCGGTCCAATGCAGCCGTTAGTGATCGGTAGGCTCTAAGACAGGAAGCCGCCCAATTGAGACGTTCACGCGTTGCGCTTGGTCCCCTCCAAATCAAGAGGTGGATTGAGCCCGCGGAGTTTGGCGGGATAGCACGGTCGACAGATTCTTGAACGCCACGGGCAAGCCTGCCAATCTTCCCTGTAATGGTAGCTGTTTTCGCGAGGCAAACAGATATGATCACACGTTTGGCGCTCTGCCTGTCTCTCGCCGTGGGGCTCGGCATGCCTGCATGGGCTCGCGCTGATCGCGAGGAAATTGCTTATCCAGGCCTGTCGCAAGCCCAGCGGGGCGAACTTTACTGCATAGTTCGCGAAGCTGCCGATGAATGGCTCGCCGATCTAGAAGAGGACATCTACGTCCGGGATCAGGCCAAGTCCCTTCGTGATTCCTTCTGGTACAGAATTGAAGATGGGATCGACCTATGCGCCGACAAACACGGCTGGTCGACTGAGGCAGGGGAGGCGGCAGGCCTCTTCACCCTCCTCTTTCTCGACTTCCTCGTTGAGGAGCCAGACGCGGTCGATTACGTGGGTGAATCGGCCACGGTCATCCGCAAGCTTTGGTCTGATCTTCCCCTCGCCGATCGCCAGAAGCTCGCGGGCGACGAACAAACAGATGTGGCATTGCGCAAGCATCTTCTAGGAACGATCAAGGCTCGGTTCGATACAGATGAGAGCGCGACCTCCAGCGTATTAGACCTGTTCGAGGCTTTGAGCAGGGCCGAACTTGCGCAGCGGACTTTTGCCAAGGTCCGTGGCTGGAAGTAGTTCTCTCTTGGCGGCTTGGAGTTGCGCGTGAGGCGGCGGCCGGACCGGCGTTCTGAATGGCCGGATAGGTCCACCAACGCCGACCCCCGCCACTCTCTTTCCTACGGCAACGTCGCTCGTCAGTTGCCGCTCGTCCCCTCCCTGCAAGTCAGGCGGGACCTCGCTGAAAACAGCCATTCTCTCGACAAGCTCGAGACGGCTAGTCAGTCCTGAACCTCTGCTTCAGGTCAGCGACCGTCTCGCGCGGGATTGCCATCTGAACCACATATCCTGGATTGAGCATGATGCCGAACTGCGGGGGAAGTCGAAGGACAAAATCTCGCCCGTTCATTTGGAGCACATAAGCTGCGGCGTCCTTGTAGATCGCCGGTCGGCTTAAGGACGAGAATGCGGCCACGAACGGCGCTGCTTCATTCTCGAGCAGGAGCGGGCTAAACCCGCTGAAGTCGGCCTCCACCTTGGTCTTGCTCGGGATCAGGAGATTGAGGTCCGCGATCACTCCGAACAAGGTGTCAAAATGAATGCGGCCACGCTTGGTATCAAGGATCGCATCCTCGAGGGCATTCTCGGGCGTGAATTCCTGCAGGGTCATCGGCTTCCCACGTGCGCCATCACAAGCCAATCGTCTATGCACCCGCGCAGGGATAACGCAAGAAAGCGATGACGAATCACATATGATCGCCTCCGGGCGGTCAATCCTGGCCACGGCTGGCATGCCGGTCATGCGTGGCGGCTACAGCGCTTCGCCCGAGTTGTCATCGAAAGGCCCTTCCCCGCGACCAATCTGGCGATATCCAGCTGCACCCGGGAAACGTTTCTGCGACCGCCCTTAGAGCTGCAAATCCGCCGGCAACCCGGTCGCAAAGGGCGGCGCGCGCTTGCCATCCCTGACCTCGCTGATGGCGTCGATGACTTCCGCAACCCTTTCCAGCCTACCCTCGGGCGCCGGCACGGCGGAGAAGCCGTCGGCAAACACAGCGGCCAGGCCAGGCGTCAATTCGATCGGCAGAATGTTGCTGTGGTCTTCATCGAACAAGGTCCGGCGATAGGCAATTTCCCGCTGGACCCAGCCTGCCTCTCCCGAAGGACCTGTCGCGCGCTCCGAAACGAACGGGATCATCACCAGCGCTTCAGCAAGAGCGAGCTCGATCTCCTTCTTGAATTTTCGCATTGGGTCCGGACGCCCCATGTAGACCCGCAGGCCCGCACCCTCGAGTGCTCTACGCCAGGCTGAGGCGACGGCTTCGTCGCGATGCGAATAGCTGATGAAGACATCCAGCGCGAATTGCGAGGCCAACTGCCTCTTGAGCTGGTCGACCAGGCTGGAGAATACGTTGGGACCGAACGCGCGAAGCGATCGATCGGAAATGCGAACAAGGTTCACCACCGGTCCGCCAGCTGCAAGATCGATCTGGAACGGGTGCATGGCGCTCACCAGCACTCCCGGCAAATTCACGCACACCAGGGGGAGATTTTCGGCATCCAGACGCTTCGGCACGAATTCGTTCTGCGTGCTTTCGACAAGCGCCCCGCCGGCGAGAATGTAAACCCCAGGCTCCGAGAAGCGCTCCTTCGAGGACAGCTGCTGCGCCGCCTCATCCCAGCCGAGCTTATACTGGTGCGCGTTGCCCGCCAGAATCTCCCACGGATCGGTCTGTCGCGCGAGCGGCGCGTGCGGCCCCTTCGATAGATAAGGCGCATTCTGGCAGACAAAGCGCAACGAGCGCTCCAGCAGGAAATCCTTGAACACGCGTTCCAGTCGGTCGGACACGGAAGCGGTCTTGATAAGGTTGGTGAGCGTTGCATAGTTGATCGACAGGAAAGCCGTCGACCCGATCGCCTGCAAGGTGGCGGTGCGCCGCCGATTAAGAGCCAGCGCCAGCTCGCCTACAATATCGCCCTCTCCAAAGCGAATGCTGAGGGGCGCAGGGACGCCATTTTCATCCGCCGCGCGCATCGCAACGCCGATCCCGCCCTTCAGCACGATGAACATCGCGTCGCCCGTGTCGTTCTGCGAGCAGATGGTTTCACCGTCCTCGCGTTCGACCAATTCGGAGGCCCGCACGAGTTCTTGCAACGCCTGCCGGTTCAGCGCCGACAGCAGGGGGTGGGCGGCGACGCCGTCCTTCGCATGCACGACAAGGTCAGTGGGCGTCAGGGTCTGGAGTGCTCGAACGGCCTCTTTGTCAGCCGAGTCGACCTGCAACAGACGTTTGGCGTGATAGATCGCCGCCCAATACCGCCGCCGCTTCATGGCGCCGTCGACACGCTGCTTTTCCGGGAGCATGGTCATGCTTGCCTGGCCATCCTCCGCGCCAGGAAACAGCAATGGCGCGATCAGCATTGCCCGGTCGTGCTTGAGATAGACTTGCTGTTCGCGGCCGAAGCGCGTGCTCTTTACCAGTTCATCGGTCTGGTTGCTTCCATCCGCTTCACAAAGATCGCGAAACGGACGCGTGACGATGGCCTGCCCGACCGGCGCGAACTTGATGATGCCGCCGCATGTGTTGATGCCGTCTCCGACCAGCTCCCTGCGCCCGTCCGCCCCCTCGATCACCGACACCTGACCGAAGTGAGCGGCCAGCCGGAGCCGCAGAGGGAAATTGCCAGGTCCAGCCTCACTTGTCTCCGCCCAACTCCTCAGTCGCAAAATGAGCTGCAGCGCCAACCTGCACTTGTCTGCGCCAAAAAGGGCGAGATGACCGCCATCGCCCCCCGACGCCCAAATCACGTCGACGCCGAATCGGCCATCGCAGAGCTCGCAGATGCACGCGTTGAGCTGCTTAATGCGTGAGACTTGACGCTCATGTTCGTCGTCATCGCCGTGCGAGACAATATCGCACGACACAAAAGCGGCGTTCTGTAAGACGTCCCACTCCATCCTGCTTTGTCGCGCGTTTGACAAGGCGCCGCAAGGTTTTGGCCAACTGCGTGTGCGGCTTGTCTGACACGGACCCGGGTTTCAATGGAACCGGATGGGGGTCATTCCACCCGTTCACGACTTGCCAAAACGACGCCCGAATCTCGCCGGAAACGGTTGCCTCGCCACAACAGTGTTCATGAGCGGCAGATCAAAGCCGCGATGACGCGAAATGCCCAACATAGGCACAGGCCAAAAACACAGGCGGCGTTAGCTTAGGAGCGAGTCTACGAGACCGGCAGCAGCCCACATCTACGAAAAGTGCGTGCGGCCAATTCTCGATCAGTATCCCGACCTGGATCCTTACAATTAGGGAGCGACTTAGTTCGGCGACGACCGGCAGCAATGCGGCGTCAACGCCAAATGACGCAATTGGATCGACTCAACCCGGTTGCCGTATTCTGCCGTACAGCGAACTCGAGACCTGCTGGGGCAATTCCAGGAATGCAAAGAACATAGCACGCGACGAGCGACGTCAGGGCTTCACCGGCTGCCGTTCGGCGGCGCGAGCTATGCGCAGGATGTTGCCGAGGCTGTAGTTGCCCTCATGACAGGCGTGTTCGAGGAACCGCGCTGTCTGACGCGCCATGACGTATTCGGCGCTCCATTGCTCTTTGTAGAGCTCAGGGTCTTCTACCGTGAATTGATAGAACAATTCGTCCGGTCCGAGGAGACTAAAGCGCTCGATCACCTTCGACTCTGCTCCCACTACGAGCCCTGGCAGCAACGTACGCTCGGGCCACTCGTCCCGCAGCCTTAGCGTTTCGACCAGCAGCACATCTCCCTCCCATCGCGCCACGGAATCGCCGGTGAATGTCAGGATCGCTGCAGGCCGATGCTCTGCGCCAATGGCGACTATTCGTGTGTCGCCGCTGTCGTCCGAATAGATCACCACGTGGTCGCGGGTCTGGACGATCTGTCGAATATTTCCTGTAGGATACATGCCGAACGGGGCCGTTCCGGTCCCCGACAGGCAGCGCTCGGACCAGTCGCGCAGTTCTGGTCCGTCGGCTGGAGCCTCGAACATTTCGTCCGATCGTTTCCTGAGCGCCTCGGCATGAGCCGTCAGCGGCGCCTTTCCGTCTGTTGGACTCGTCAGCATGGATGTACGCCATTCACCCTTCACCTTGGGCAGCAAATAGACTGTGGCGAGTTCGTCGCCCGGGTCAGAAACATTTCTTTCCTGATCGTGCTTCCACATACTGAGCATCAGCGCGTGGGCTTCTTCATCGCCGACCACCAGCCCCGTAGCGCCCTCGATCCGCTGGAAGATCTCCGGTGGAAACCGCGTCACCCAATCGCCGTGGAAATCTGGACGCCCTTCCGCTGTGCGTGGAATGACCGGCGCGATCTGCGCCACAGCGGGGCCGCCGCCCGCCAGCAGCATTGCCACAAGCGTTATGCCGGCGATCTTCACGAGGCTTCTCCAATGACAAAGCACGACCGTAGGAAGCCCCCCGCGCGCATCACGCCAGCGGCCGGATGTTCTGATTCATCCGGAAGACATTCGCCGGGTCGTATTTTGCCTTGATCTGCTGAAGTCGGCGGTAGTTGGGGCCGTAGGCGGCCGCAACCGGATCGCCGGTTTCGTCATCGTCAAGATAATTGACATAGCGCCCCGCGGCGAAGAACGGCCGCATCAGCCTGGTCGTTTCGCGTGCCCATTCGATGCAGGCATTCGTTTCCGCGGGATTGGTCCACTGGGCCAGGATCAGGAAGTTGTACCCTTCCTTGCGATGCGGGAACGCCGTTTCGCTAACGTCGACCCGCGCAACCGCGCCATGCAAATGCTCGATGAGAAACTGGCTCATGGCAGTTGGACAGCGCGCGAAGCAATCGACTATCGTCTCGATAGCAGCATCGCTGAGATCGTTCAGGAAACTCGACTTCCAGTAGTTAAAGGCGCCTTTCGGAAAAGAACCATCGAGACTGGCATTGAGCTGATCATAGGCAACCGACCCGATCCCATCCAGCAGCGGAGTTCCAAATTGCTTTAGCGGCTGCACCGCTCGCTCCGCCGCAACGGGCGGGCCACAGTGACAGGTAACCAGCGCGGCGACGGGTGTGCCTGAGCCGTCGGGCGCATGTGTGAGGCCTGCGAAGAGGATCTGTTCGTCAGCCAGTGACTGCGTTGCGTCGCGGAAGAATTTCAGCATCCCGCGTGCGCTCGTGATCGGGTGAACAATGGGACCGGCGATAACATTGGGACCCACCGCGTGCAGATCAAATTCAAAGCTGGTCGCGATGCCGAAATTGCCGCCGCCGCCGCGAAGGGCCCAAAAAAGATCGGGCTCCGACTGCCTGGAGACCTGCAGGACTTTGCCATCCGCGGTTACGAGTTCGACGGAGCGGAGGTTATCGAGGGCGAGACCGTATTTCCCCATCAGCCAGCCGAGGCCGCCGCCGAGTGTAAGTCCGCCGATGCCGGTTGCGGAGACCACGCCGCCCGTGACGGCGAGACTGTGCGGTTGCGTTGCGGCGTTTAGATTGGCCCATGTCGCGCCGCCTTGCGCGCGTGCGGTTTTCACCTTCGGATCGACGACGACGCCATTCAACGGCGACAGGTCGATCATCACGCCGCCATCGATGGTCGCGCGACCGGCGACGTTGTGACCGCCGCCGCGAACCGCGACTTCAAGGCCCAGCTTGCGGGCCGCGCCGAGCGCGGCGACGACATCGGTAACCGCATTGCATCGCGCAATCAGGGCCGGCCGTTTGTCGACCAGGCCGTTGTGAACCTTGCGCGCTTCCTCGTAGCCAGCGTCCCCAGACCGGAGGACCTGTCCCTTGAAGCCGACTGCAAGGCTGGCCGCGGCTTCGGCAACGAACGAGGTCGATCCCATGACGCCTGCTCCCCAATTATCTGCCCGCAATATCTCCGGCGAAGCCCCCTTCAGCGCAAACGCGAAGTTTTCAGCTGCGGATGAATTGAATTCAGCTACACTGCCTCCATGAAGTCGCTACCCCCTCTCGTAGAATTGCGCGCCTTCGACGCGGCGGCGCGCCACATGAGCTTCAAGAAGGCGGCCGCGGAGCTGGGCGTGACGCCAACCGCGATCAGCCATCAGATCAAACTTCTGGAACGCTATTGCGGGCAGGCGCTGTTTCGCCGCCGGCCGCGGCCCATGACGTTGACCGACGCCGGCGCCAGCCTGTTTCCAGCCATTCGCAGCGGGCTTGAATCGTTTGAAGGCGCAATCGTCGCGGTCAGACGCCTGAGTGAGGAACTCCCTTTGCGCGTGACGGCCACGAACGCCTTCGCCAGCCGCTGGCTTGTGCCTCGGCTGCCGGCTTGGCGGAAGCTGCGCTCCAGCGCACCTCTCGAGGTGATTGGAACAGACAGCGTGCTGGACCTTGACGCCGGCGACAGCGATGTCGCCATTCGTTATGCCACCAGCCGCACCGGCGATCCGCAAGGCGTCGCCGAGGTGCTCCTCACCGATACGTTCTGGCCCGTATACAATCCAAAGCTGCTCGCGCCGGCGCGACTAAAGCGGCCGGCCGATCTCGCGAAGGGTCTGCTCATTCACGCGTACTGGGCGCCGGGCGATCGCGACCCACCGACATGGCGACGCTGGCTAAACGCGGCGCGGCGCAAATGGTCTGATGTGCCGGACTACAAGGACCTGCAGCATCTGAGCTTTCGCGAGGAATCGCACGCCATCGAAGCGGTCATCGGCGGGCAGGGGGTTGGGCTTTTCAGCGACGTGCTGGTGGCGAACGAGCTCGCAGTAGGGACGCTCGTAAAGGCGTTCGATCTCAGCTTGCCCGGCTATCGCTTCTACGTGGTCCGGCGTCCGGATCATCCTCGCGAAAAGCAAATCCGGGCGTTCGCGTCCTGGCTAAAATCGGCAACCTAGCGCGCATTGAAAAGACCAGACGCCTGCCAAACTCTACGTCCGCTTTCGGCGAGATCGAGACTCCGGCAGGGAAATCCCCGAACGTCGTCGATCGCCCGTTGCGGACATTTCGCAGTAGCGTCAGGGTGAGGCGATGAACCCTACGACGCGTATTGGAGCCTTAGACATTGCCGAGGCCATTGCGGACCGCATTGGCTCCTACGTCGACATGCACTTCATGAGATTCTTGGCCGTTGACGGCGACAACATCCGTCTTTGGTACATGAACGGCAGCGGAAAAGGTCCCACGTTCGACATCCAAATCAAGCGAACAGGATCCGGCTGGAGCTTTAGCTTGACCGAACTTCCTGCTGGGACCCAACAGGAGATCGAGGTTCCCTAGGAGGGAATCCGATTGGGTAGAATTGTCCGCTACCGGCGAAATCCAGCCTAAGCCGACCACAACGAAAAACGGCAGGAAGCCATCGCTTTCCTGCCGTTCTTGTTTGGTGGTCTTGGATCAGCCCGAAGTCTGCCAATTAATTCCGGACATCACTATACCCCCCGGCCGCAGGGCCGGGGGCTTCGTGTTCGGTCGGTGGTTTATGTCTAGTTCGCCTTGGCTGCAGCGGCTTCCTGAGCGGCCTTCTCGTCGTTCGCGCGCTTGATGATGTAGGCGAGGATAGCGTCGGTGGTTTCCTCGTCGAGGAGGTTGCCGAAGCCGGGCATGCCCCGCGTAGCGCGTTCGCCAGCCCGGACCGGCCCGTTGAACTGGGCCTTGAACGGCAGGAGCGCACTATAGCGAAGGTCAGGCGCAGTGGCGCCGGCGCCTGGCACGACCTGCTGGCCATGGCAGACGGCACAGTTCTGCGCGTAGGCCTGTTCACCGGCCGCGACCGTTTCGTTGTTCGCGGTGAGCAGCGGCGGGTTGATCGTCACTTTCTTGCCGGCGGCAGGAGCGGCTGCTGTTGCCATTTCGGCCGGCAGGCTGGCGGCGCCGCCCGGTTTGAACACCAGAATGCGCGAGTTGTTGGCGCTGACGCCGACCGTGCGCTTCTGGCCCGGCGGCAGGCCGCGGGCTCCGACGAGGATCGCCACCTGCTGTTGGCCGTCGACCGTGAAGGTGGACGGAGCGGCGACGACGCGGGCCTGCGTCGGCGCGGTCCAGAGTTCCTTGCCGGTGCGGCTGTCATAGGCGGCGAATTCGCCGTTGTGGTTGCCGGAGAAGATGAGATTGCCAGAAGTGGCGAGAAGTCCCGAGGCGCCGTATTCCTTGTTCGGGATGCGCCAGACTTCCTTCGCCTTCACCGGGTCCCAGGCGAGGATGTAGCTGGTGACGTTGCCGCGGGGCGGAGCACCCGGCTTGGTGTAGAGGGCTGCGCCGCCGGAGAAGTCGGTGGCGGTGTTCCAGCCATTCGGATTGAAGACGAAGTTGTCCTGCGCGGCGTAGGGCGCGTTGGATACCGTGACCGGGATGTACACGTAGCCGGTCTCCGGGCTGTAGGCCATCGGATGCCAGTTGTGCATGCCGAGCGCGGCCGGCCAGATGATGACGGGCTTGCCGCTCTTCGAGTAGCGCGCATCGGGGTTCTCGACCGGGCGGCCCGTCGTCATGTCGACGTGCGTGGCCCAGTTGGTTTCGGGAACGTATTTCTCGGCCGAGAGCAGTTTGCCGGTCTTCGCTTCGAGAATGTAATAGAAACCGTTTTTCGAAGCCTGCATCACGACGTGCTTCTTGCCGCCCGGATAGGGCAGGTCGGCGACCATGACCGGATTGCAGTTGTCGTAGTCCCACTCGTCGCCCGGCGTTTCCTGGTAGTGCCAGGCGTATTTGCCGGTGTCGGCGTCGAGCGCGACGATGGAGGAGACGAAGAGGTTGTCGCCGCCGCCGGGGCTGCGCGCTTCCTGCGCCCACGACAAGCCGTTGCCCGTGCCGAAATAGACGAGGTTGGTGTCGGGATCGTAGACGATCGTGTCCCAGATCGTCGCGCCGCCGCCGAGTTTCCAGTACTGATCGCCCTTCCACGTCTTGGCAGCCATTTCGAGTTCGGGTTGTTCGTAGGGTTTCGCCGGATCGCCCGGCACGGCGAACCAGTTCCACAGCTTCTTGCCGGTCTCGGCGTCGAACGCAGCGATGTTGCCGCGGATGTCGTATTCGGCGCCGCCATTTCCGATGAAGATCTTGCCGTTCGCAATGCGGGGTGCGCCGGTGATGGTGTGGTGCGTGCCGTCAGGCACGGTTTTCACGGCCCAGACTTCCTTGCCGGTCTTGCCGTCGAGCGCGATCAGGCGGCCGTCGAGCGCGCCGAAATAGATCTTGCCGTTCCATGCGGCAACGCCGCGGTTGACGACGTCGCAGCAGGCGTCGGCGCCTTTGGCGCGGTCGATCTTCGGATCGTATTCCCAGAGCTTGGCGCCCGAGCGGATGTCGTAGGCCTTCACCATCGACCATGCGGTTGTGAGGTACATCACGCCATCAACGACGACGGGCGTGGATTCCTGGCCGCGCTCCGTGTCGATGTCGGAATACCAGGCGAGGCCGAGCTTCGAGACGTTGGTCTCGTTCAGCTGGTCGAGCAGGCTGAAGCGCTGCTCATCGTAATCGCCGCCGACAGTGAGCCACGAGCCGGGCTCCTTCGCGGCATTCAGGATGCGGTCCTTGTTGACGGCGGCGGCGCCGACGGCGTTGGCCTTGCCGCTGGCGGCCTGTTCGGCGGAAACGGTCGGGTTGTTGTTGGTGCAGCCCAGAAGCAGGGCAGGCACGCAGACAGCCAGCGACATCAGGTAGGCGCGCATTCGGATTCCTCCTCCGCCGGCCGTTTTCGGCCAGTTATCCTTGTTTCGGGCGGTGGTGCGTTCCCCCGAACTCCACCCGGCGGGGGCAACCTAAGAGGGCCCGGGCGCTGCGGCAATACGGGCGGGTTTCCCTATTGCCGCAGGGCGATCACGGTCGGGCGAGGTTGGGCCTAATCCAGTATGATGGCGCGCTGGTGCAGGGCGTCGAGGGCTGCTTCGGGGCTGTTGGTGTCAGCCATCAGCTGCAGGAAGGACCCTGGCAGGAAGCCGCCTTCTATCATGTGGTCTATCAGCTTGAAGTAGGGCTGCCAGTAGTTGTTCTCGCTAAGGAACGCCATCGGCTTGCGGTGGAGCGAGAGCTTGGCCCAGCTCAACGTCTCTACGGCCTCTTCCAGCGTGCCGATGCCGCCGGGAAGGACGATCAGGCCATCAGCTTCATCGAGCAGGGCCTGTTTTCGCTGATGCATGTTGTCGGTGTAGCGGTTTTCTATGCCGTCGAGCACGCCTTCGAGTTCGCGCAAGAAATGAGGCATCACGCCGAGCACCTTGCCGCCGGCGTCGCGCGCATTTGTGGCGACGGCTCCCATGAGGCCGACGTTTCCACCGCCATAGACGGTGCGCCAGCCGCGGGCGGCGATGGCCTTGCCGAGGCGGGAGGCGAGTTTGAGGTAGGAGGGATCGGATCCTGGGGCGGAGCCGCAATAGACAGTCACGGATGTAATTCCGGGCATTCTTCTTCTCACTTCTTCTGAGAAGCATAGATGCGACGGTTCGGGCCGGAGGCAAAGCCAGACGCGTGCGGCTTTTCCACAGGGACTGCTGACATCGGGCTGGCGGCAGGGCCAGGCCGGGAACTCTGGCGTTTCCTCGGTGGCGGGCCTACATAATCGCCATGGCCATGCACCCAAGAGCAGCTCCCGGCGACGTTGACGCGATCGAGTCGGGGGATGCGGGGATAGGCGTCTCCCTCGTCCGGATCGGCAAGATCATGGCGCGGCCGCAGCTGAAGAAGTGGCGACCGGTGATGGTGCTGGCGCTGGTGCTGACGCTGGCGAGCAAGGTGTTCGCGGTCTACGCGCCGGTGTTCTTCGGGGACGCCATCAACCAGATGTCGGGCGCCGATGCGACGCTGGCGGCGGTGCTGCTGCTGCTGGGCTGGTGGACGGGGGCGCGGATACTGTCGAGCAACCTGCCGTACGCGCGCGATGCGCTGTTCGCGCCGGTGAGTCAGGATGCGCAGCGGCTGATCGCCGTCGAGTCCTATGGACATGCGCAGGGCCTGTCGCTGGCGTTCCATCAGACGCGGCGAACCGGCGCGCTGAACCGTGTGATTGATCGCGGCGTGGCGGCGCTCGACTACCTGATCCGGTTTCTCGCCTTCAACATCGGGCCGACGCTGATCGAGCTGGCGCTGGCGGCGTTCGTGCTGTCGACGCGGTATAGCTGGATCGCGGCGCTGATCGCGGTGGCGACGGTGGTGCTGTATGCGACGTTCACGGGGGTGCTGACCAACTGGCGGACCGAGCAGCGGCGAAAGCTCAATGCGGCGGATACCGAGCTGCGGGCGCTGGCGGTGGATAGCCTCACCAATTTCGAGACGGTGAAGGCATTTGCGGCGGAGGCGCGCGAGACCGAGCGCTATGACAGCGCGATGCGGACCTACAACAAGCACATGGTGGATGTGTCGCGCTCGCTGGCGCTGCTGAATGCGGGGCAGGACATCATCATGGCGCTCGGCCTGACGGGGGTTGCGGCGATCACGGCGATGGGCGCGGTGAACGGAACGGTGCAGGCAGGCGACATGGCGGCCGTGGTGCTGATCATGAGCAACCTCTACCGTCCGCTGTCGATCCTGGGGTTTGCGTTTCGCGAGATCAAGCAGGGCGCGATCGATCTCGAGAAGCTGTACGGCCTGCTCAACATGAAGGCGGAAGTGTCGGATGCGCCGGACGCCAAGCCGCTGCAGGTGAAGGGCGGTGAGGTGAGGTTCGACCACGTCGTGTTCACGCACGATGCGCGCTCGGCAGGAATTGACGATGTGTCGTTCACAGTGCCGGCCGGGACGAAGCTGGCGGTCGTGGGACCATCGGGTTCGGGCAAGTCGACGCTGCTGAAACTACTGTTTCGGTTCTACGACACCAAGGGCGGGGCGGTGTTCGTGGACGGGCAGAATGTGCGCGGGCTGAAGCAGGAGAGCCTCCGTGACGCGATCGGGCTCGTGCCGCAGGAAGTGGTGCTGTTCAACACGTCGATGAAGGAGAACCTGCTCTACGGCCGGCCGGGCGCTAGCAACGAGGATTTGCGCGATGCTGCACGGCGGGCGCAGCTGCTGGAGTTCATCGACAAGCTGCCCAAGGGTTGGGAGACGCGCGTCGGCGAGCGGGGTGTCAAGCTCTCCGGCGGCGAACGCCAGCGGGTCGGCATCGCGCGCGCGATCCTGAAGAACCCTGCAATCCTCGTGCTCGATGAAGCGACATCGGCTCTGGACTCGGCGACCGAGGCGGAAGTGCAGGGCGCTCTCGACGAGGCCGCGAAGGGGCGCACGACGCTGATGGTGGCGCACAGGCTGTCGACGGTGGCGGGCGCGGACGAGATCATCGTGCTGAGCGAAGGGAAGATCGTCGAGCGCGGCACGCACCGCGAGCTCCTGGATGCAGGCGGTCTCTATGCCGACCTGTGGAGCCGGCAGTCACGGGCGCATGACCTGGCCGAGCAGGCAGCGCGGGAAAGCGTGGTGGCTTGAATTTTCCTCCCCCAAGTGCTGCGCACAGGGAAAGAAAAGGGCCGGTGCTTATTGCGCACCAGCGACAGGCACGAACGCCGACGGGCCGACGCCGCTCTCCTGATACACTGCATCGCCGGTCTTTCCGTAACCGTAGTGCGGCGCGTTGCCAGGGACGGTGAAGTAGCTGCCTTCGGGATAGAGCTTGCAGCCATCGGGGTCGAACAGGGCGCCGAAGCCGTAGCAGAGTTCGCCGGAGACAACGGTGACCACGCGCGTGTCGGGATGCGTGTGCGGCGCGATCATTCCGCCTTTCTCGATGTGGACACGGATGGTGTAGGGGCCCGCTGCGCTCGTACTGCCATCCAGCGTGGCCGAGAAGGCGCCAGGGTTTGCCGCGCCCATCGGCGTGAACTTGACGCCATCGGTCCATGCGGAACTCGCGCCCGGCATCTGCGTACAGGCAGGCAAGGCGATGATGGTCAGCCCAAGGACAAGCGCGCGCATTGGAATCTCCCAGCTTGCCTCAAGGCTAGCCTCATCGGCGCGTGTTGTCAGTTATCCTTGAGGCACAGAACAGGTGGGGTCATCGATGGCGACGCCTTGACGCGCGATTTCGGCTTGTAAGGGTGGGCGCCCGGCCGCACATCTTGGGCCGTTGGACCGGAATTCCGCGAGGGACTGCCCGCATGAGCGACACCTATACGCCTCCCAAGGTGTGGACCTGGAACAAGGGGACGGAGCACCGCTTCTCGAACATCAACCGGCCAATCGCAGGGCCGACGCATGAGAAGGTCCTCCCGGTCGGCAAGCATCCCCTCCAGCTCTATTCGCTCGGCACGCCGAACGGCGTGAAAGTAACGGTGATGCTCGAGGAGCTGCTGGCGCTCGGCCGCGCCGGCGCCGAGTACGATGCGTGGCTGATCAACATCAACAAGGGAGAGCAGTTCTCGAGCGGCTATGTGGAGATCAATCCGAACTCCAAGATTCCCGTGATGGCGGATCATGGCGAGCCGAAGCCGGTGCGCGTGTTTGAGTCCGGATCGATCCTGCTTTATCTCGCAGAGAAGTTCGACGCGTTCCTGCCGCATGATCGTGCGACGCGGACCGAGGCGCTGAACTGGCTGTTCTGGCAGATGGGCGCGGCGCCGTTCCTGGGCGGCGGCTTCGGACACTTCTACGCGTATGCGCCGGCGAAGTGGGAATATCCGATCGACCGCTACGCCATGGAGGTGAAGCGCCAGCTCGACGTGCTCGACCGAAGGCTGTCCGAGACGGAGTATCTTGCGGGCGACGACTATACGATCGCGGATATATCGGTGTGGCCGTGGTACGGCACGATGGTGAAGGGCATCCTCTATGGCGCGGGCGAGTTCCTCTCCGTGCACGAATACAAGAACGTCATCCGGTGGACGGACCAGATTGCGAAGCGGCCTGCAGTGAAGCGCGGGCGGATGGTCAACCGGACATGGGGCGATCCGGCGAGCCAGCTGCACGAGCGGCACGACGCCAGCGACTTCGACCTGAAGACACAGGACAAGATTGCCAAGGTCGGCTGATTGGCTGCCGGCAGGCGTTGACCTCACAGGCATGGAATGCGACCCGGGCGTATTGCCATGGGGGAAGCATGCGATCATTTTTCTTCGCCATCGGGTTCTGGTGGATATCGATCCTATATGTGCTGATGGCCGCCGTGCTGGCGCTTGTGCCGGGTCACCATGGCGTGCGCTGGGCGGTGAGGCGCTACACCAGGCGCATGGTGCAGCTGATGAAGCTGGTCGGCATCAAGCCGGAGGCTCGGGGCATGGAGCGGCTGCCGCCGCCGCCCTTCATCGTCGCGCCGAAGCACTCAAGCTATGGCGACGGCTTCATGATGTATGTGCAGTTCAAGGATATCGCGTTCGTGACGGGCGATCATCTTGAGCGGTTCCCGCTGGTGCCGAAGGTGCTTGAGAAGCTGGGCGCGATCGTGATCGACAACTGCGGCGGGCCGGAAGCGCGCAAGGACCTCGCGGCCAGTTTCGCAAAGGCGGCCGAGGACAAGCGCATCGTGCTGATTTATCCTGAGGGCCACCTCACCAAGGTGGACGAGCACAAGCGCATCCGCGCGGGCGTGTGGCACATGCAGGAAGCGTCGCAATGGCCGGTCGTGCCTGTGGCGACGAACCTCGGCCTCCGCTGGCAGCAGGAAGATTATCGCAAGTATCCGGGTCCAGCGGTGATCGAGTTCCTCGATCCGATCCCGCCGGGACTGGGCAAGGACGAGTTCATCGAGCAACTCGGCGAGGCGATCAGAACGAATACGGACCGGCTGATCGACGAAGGCCGGGCGTGGGACAGGGCGAATGGGATCGAACGGGTGGCGCAGTCCGCTCCGGAGGCCAGCGAACCGGCGTCAGTCCAGCTGGATGGTGATTGAATCGAGAAGCGCCTTATGTCCTTGGGTAGTTGCGGCGCCAGCGGTTTTGGCGCGGCGCAGGTGAGCTGGAAGGCCGCGGTCATTGCTCCGTTTATGTAGCCGAACTGAACGATCGACTCATCCGGTCGCATGTCATCCTCGATGGGTTCGAATGTGAATTCGAGCAGGCGCACGCCGCTCATCTGACGAGCGTTCCAGAAACGTGTGACGGGGGCCGACGTCTTCACGGTTTCGGCCGTCTTGCCTGAAAGAAAGGCGTTCAGCTGATCCCGTGTCGCGCCTTTCGCGTTCGCAGCTGACTGCATTCTGACATAGCAATTGGCGACGGCCCTGTCCTCTATGTACGCCTCCGAAAACAAGTCGTAGGCGGGTTCAGGGAAGGTTTCCCACGCTTTCGGAACAGCAAGGGCCACGACGTTGTCCGCGCTCGTCCAAGTCTTCTGGGCGTGCGCAGGAGCGGCGAATGCGGACAGCGCGCCAGCAGCCAGGCCAGTCAGTTCACATCGCACGCCATTCGCCCCCCTGTGCGTTTGTTCCGATACGGCGTATCCAGACAAAGTGAGCGAGATGCCGTCCGCAATCCCGGAGCACAGCAATGACAACCGCGCATGATTTCAGTTTCATGTCGATCGACGGCAAGGCGCTGCCGCTGAAACAGTTCAGCGGGCATCCGGTGTTGATCGTGAACGTCGCGTCGAAGTGCGGGCTGACGCCGCAGTATGAGGGGCTGGTGCGGCTATATCATGAGATGCGCGACAAGGGGCTGGTGGTGCTTGGCGTGCCATCGAACCAGTTCATGGGGCAGGAGCCGGGGACGAACGCAGAGATCCATACATTCTGTTCGAGGACGTATGGCGTCGATTTTCCGCTGACGGAGAAGACGGATGTGAAGGGTGATGGCGCGCATCCGTTCTACAAATGGATGAAGGGCGAGCTGGGTGATCCGGCCGAGCCAGTGTGGAATTTCCACAAGCTGCTGATCGGGAAGGACGGCAAGGCGCTGCGGGCGTTCGCGCCGACGACCGTGCCGGAGGCCGCGGAGTTGCGCGAAGCCATCGTGAAGGCGCTGTAGATGACGACTGCTTTCGATTTCGAGTTTGTCGGCATCGATGGATCGCCGCTGCCGCTGAAGCGGTTCGAGGGACAGGCGATGCTTGTCGTCAACGTGGCGTCGAAGTGCGGGTTCACGCCGCAATATACCGGACTGCAGCATCTCTATCAGCGCTATCATGATCGCGGCTTCACCGTGCTTGGCGTGCCGTGCAACCAGTTCCTCTGGCAGGAGCCGGCGCGGGAAACGGAGATCGCAGCGTTCTGTGCGGTCACCTACGCCGTGACGTTCCCGATGACGGAGAAGACCAATGTGAAGGGCGGCAAGGCGCATCCCTTCTACAAATGGGTGCGCGAGGAACTTGGGCGTGCGGCGCATCCGGCGTGGAATTTCCACAAGCTGCTGACCGACAGGCAGGGAAAACCCGTAGCCGCCTTCAAGTCACGGGTAGAGCCGGAAAGCTCTGAACTGCGACAGGCTATCGAAAAATTGTTGTGATCGGCCTTAATCGAACCGAGTTGTTTCGAGGTCAAAATGATTGAGATTGAGGCCTGAGGCGCACAAATTTTTCCGCGAGATCGGGGCGGTAGAAGGACTTCTTCAGCCGCGCCGGTTGGTACCGGTTGGACATCGCCCAGTTAATGGATTGGGGCGCCAAAAAGGCAGGCGCCGTGTGTGACTCCTGTGTGACAGACGAATCTATCCGCCTACGGATAGATCAGCGCCGCGGGCAATCCGCCCGCTCCTAATCGACAGGATAAGAACGTGAAAAAATATGTCGTGACCGCCTCTCTCATGGCGGGTCTCTCCATGGTCTCGGGCGCTGCCTTTGCTCAAACGGGTTCGGTTGGCGCTAACTACACGCGCGTCGACACGGATTTCGGCGACGGCGATGCGTACGGCGTCGACGGCGAAGTGATCTTCTCGACCGGCGGCGCGTGGTCGGCGATCGTCGACGGCTCCTACATCGACAGCGACGACGCTGACGGCACGCTTTCGGCGACGGGCCACCTGATCACCTCCGGCGCGAACAACGCCTGGGGCGGTTTCGCCGGCGTCTCTGACTCGGATGGCAGCACGGTCTATTTCGTCGGTGGCGAGTACGCCCAGTACTTCAACACCACCACGCTGGCCTTCAACGTCAACTACGCCAACGATGACGACAACGATGTGGATGCCTGGGGTCTCAACGCCGCCTATCGCATCTTCGCCTCGGACAACCTCCGCTTCGACCTCGGCGCGAGCTTCGCTCGTGCGGACGCCGGCGGCATCGACGGCGACATCACCAGCTTCGGCGCTGGTCTGGAATACCGCTTCGACAACTCGCCGTTCTCGATCGGTGCGGCCTACAGCCGTCTCGGCGGGGACGTTCCGGATGCGGACGTTATCGGCGTGACGCTGCGCTGGAACTTCGGCGACGCGACGCTCAAGGAGGCTGACCGTAAAGGCAAGACCTTCACGAGCCTCGGCAACGCTCTGTCGTCGTTCTAAGCTGGAAACAAGCAGCCACTCCCAAAGAGTGGACGCGGGGTTTCGCGGGGCGGTCCTCACGGGTCGCCCCGTTTCCTTGTGCGGCGGGTTGATTGCTGATCCGATACGACATTGGCTGCGTACCGGAACGGGGTGAAGCATGGATCCGCTGGCGCAACTTGGACTGCTCGCGACGATCGCGGCGACCTATTCGGGGTTCATCGCGGTCTTCATCGCGTTCACGAAGGACGGGCGCTTCGAGAAAGCCGACGGGCATTTTGTGCAGGCGATGGTGCTGGGCACGATCGGCGTGATCGTGATGTCGCTGACGCCGCCGGTTCTGGCGCTCATGATGCCGATCGAGCAGATGTGGTTCGTGGTGACGGTGTTAGCGATCGCCGGCGGCGTGCCGTCGATGCTCTATCAGGCCTGGCACCAGTCGCGCCTGTCGAAGGCGGAGACCGGACAGATACCGATCGTATGGCATGCGCCGGGCTGGGCGCTGGGCTTCCTGGCGCTGGCGGCCTTCATCGCCGGCCTGTTTTATGCGGCGATCCGGCCGGGCTTCTACGTGGCCGGCGTTTCGCTGATGCTGGCCACGTCGATCTGGTGCTTCATCGCCGTGGTTTTCCGGCGGTTCTTCTAGACGTCCGGGCTCTCACGTGGCCCGTCCTTGGCGTGCATCCAGCGGAGCAGCGGCTTGAGCGGCAGGACCCAGGCCATGCCGACAATCGGGAAATAGATCAGCTTCCAGGCCCAGTGTTCGGACGCGATACGGTCGCCAATCACCGCCGCGACGGCGATGTAGGCGACCATCCAGGCCACAAGAATGAGGGATCCGAGGGCTTTACGCACGGGGGCTCCACATGCGGCCTTCAGGCCGCTGGCCTTCCGATCTCACAGGTAGGATAAGCGCGCAATGAGCGAGGCTGTCGCTGCCGGTTTGGCTTTGAATCCAATGGCTCCCGCCAAAGGCGTGGGGCTGGTGCGGGCGTGGCTACTGGTCATCGCCGGGCTGGTTTACGCGATGATCCTCGTCGGTGGGGCGACCCGGCTGACGGATTCAGGATTGTCGATCACGGAATGGAAGCCGCTGCTGGGCGCCTTCCCGCCGATGAACGACGCCGACTGGGCGGATGCGTTCGGCAAGTACCAGTCGATGACGGCGCAATATCACCTTCTCAATCCAAACATGGATATCGCGGGCTTTAAGGGCATCTACTGGTGGGAGTGGAGCCATCGTGAACTCGGCCGCGTGATCGGCGTGGCGTTTGCGCTACCGCTGATCTTTTTCTGGGTGACCGGGCGGACGACGAAGAAACTGCTGCCGCACCTGATCGTGCTGTTTGCGCTGGGCGGGCTGCAGGGCCTGATCGGCTGGTGGATGGTGTCGTCCGGCGTGAACTCCGAGCTGACAACAGTTGCGCCCTATCGCCTGATGACGCACTTCTGCTTGGCGTTGCTGATCATCGCCTACTGCTTCTGGCTGTGGCTGGAACTCGGCGCGACGAAGCGCGAGGCGCCGAAGGCCGCAGCCGGATGGGCGACGGCGATCATCTGGATCGTCGGCCTTCAAATGGCGCTAGGCGCTCTGGTGGCGGGGCTGGATGCCGGTCGTGGCTATACGGACTGGCCACTGATGGCCGGCAAGTTCGCGCCGGACGAGATGTGGATGCTGGACCCGTTCTGGCGGAACCTGTTCGAGAATCCCGCGATGGCGCAGTTCGTTCACCGGTTGACGGCCTATGTGCTGCTCGCCGTCGGGGCGTGGAGCGCGTGGAAGTTCCGGGCCCAACACTGGTCGCTGTTCATCCTGTTTGGCGGATTGGTCTTGATGCAGGCAGTTCTCGGCATCGCCACCTTGATGCATGCTGCTCCGCTCGACCTGTCGCTGACACATCAGGCGCTGGGCGTTATCGTGCTTGTGGCCGCAACGCGGCTGGTCTGGACGACGCGGATCAACAGCTGAGGAGCGGAGATGAAATCGAACGCGTCGATGCCTTCGAGCTTCATCATCCCGCAGCTTCCCTATTCATCGGTGGCTGAAGCTGCGGCGTGGCTGGAACGCGCCTTCGGGTTCACCGTGCGCGTGACGATCGCCGATCACCGGATCCAGATGAATGCGGCTGGCGGGCATGTAGTCCTCACGCATGCGGAAGAGCCGCGTCCGAAATGTTCGGTGATGGTGCGGGTCGAGGATGTGTACGCGCATCATGCGCGCGTCGTTGCCGCCGGCGCTGGCGACAATGTTGTGGCGCCGCCGCAGAGCCATCCCTATGGTGAGCGGCAATACACAGTCATCGATTGCGGCGGCCATGCGTGGACGTTCTCGCAGTCGCTGGAGAACGTGGCGCCGGAAAGCTGGGGCGGGGTCAGCGGCCGGCTTTAGCCCTTGCGGTCGTCCGGCGCGATGTGGGCGCTGAGCGCGGTTTCGAAATCATCATCACCGAACTGCCAGCCGAAATGGATGATGGCGAGGCGGTTGCCGACCGGCCAGCAGGCAAGGTCGTGCTGGTCGAAGTTGAAGAACTCTGCATCGAAGCGTGACCACGGAGCCGCGTCCGAGCCAGGGCGCAGGGCCGTTCCGAAATGTTCTTCGGCGCTGGCGACGGCTTCTGCAAAGCGGCGGCGATAGTCGAGCTCGATGGCGACGGGGTCGGCTTCGGCCTGTTGCGGATCGTGATAACCGCTGTCGATCACCTGCACGAGACGACGCGTCGATGGCGCGAGGAGCTCCTCGAACGCGTCGAACGAACACATCACCACCGGCGCCTCGAGCGTGGCGGGAAAGGGCGCGGAGAGAAGCCGCGCGAGGATTTCGCCGGCGTCGGCGCTCACGGCGTGCCTTGCTGCACGAGGCGTTGCGACGTAGAGGGCGGCGGAGGCGTGTCGGCGGGCGGGCGCGCCTTGCGCGGTAGCTTGCCGTCATGGTTTGCCGCCAGCATGGCGAAGCAGGCGAGCAAGACCGAGTTACGGCGCATGTCCTCGGGCTGCAGCTCTTCGAAATAGTCCATGTTGGTGTGGTGGGTCTTGGGTTCGTATTCCAGCGGGTCCTGGATGAACTGGAAGCCGGGCAGGCCGGCCGCGTCGAAGGACAGGTGATCGGTGCCGCCGGTGGAGCGCGTCGAGACGTGCGTCATGCCGAGATCGCGCAACGGCTCCATCCATTTGCGGAAGATCGGGACAACAGCATTGTTGCCCTGCGCATAGACGCCGCGCATCGAACCGCCGCCATTGTCGAGGTTGAAGTAGGCCTGGAAGCGGCCGTGATCGCGCTTGACCGGCTGGACAACGCCGCGCGGATTGCCGGCGACGGGCACGCCGCGCACGCCGCCGAAATGATTGGCGACATAGAGGCGCGAGCCGATCAGGCCCTGTTCCTCGCCAGTCCACAGGCAGACGCGCACGGTGCGCTTGAGAGGCGCCTTGGTGGCCTTCAGCAGGCGGAGCGCTTCGAGCGCGATGCAGCACGGACCGCCATCGTCCGTGGCGCCGGTGGCGGCGTGCCAGCTGTCAAAGTGAGCGCCGATGATGACAACCTCGTTGGGAAGTTCGCTGCCGCGGACTTCGCCGACGACGTTGAACATGGGCGGGTTGTCGTACCATTCGTTGCGGATGTCGGCTTCGAGCGTGACGGGTTGGCCCTGCTGCAGTGAGCGGGCGATGCGGCCGTAGTGTTCGGCTTCGATATTGATACGTGGGAGCTGGGCGTCGGGCGCGTCTGTGCGTGAGCCGCCGAGCACGTTGACGATGCCGTGGCCCTTGTTGGTCGCGAGAACGCCGAGAGCGCCCTGCTGGAAGAACCAGGCATTGCGATTGAAGGCTGTCGCCGGAGGCGGCGTGAAGGGGGGTGGCGCGGGCGGTTGGGGTATGCCGTTTTCGGGTGGACGGGCTGGGACCTCCATCGCGTCGAGTTGTTCCTGCGTGAGGCGCTTGGCGACCGGGTCCCACTGTGCAGCTGGAACGAGCGGCGCCTGGCCCAGAATCCATTTGCCCTTGAGCTTGTCGGAATAGTTCGCCCGTAGCTCTGCTTCGGTGGTTTCGGTGACGAGTATGCACTCGCCGCTGACAAGGCCTTTGGTGCCAGGCGTCCATGCGACCGACATGCCTGAGAGTGGGAAGGGGATCGGCGATGTGACGTGCGCGTAGAATTTCGTGTTGGCCCAGCCGCGCGGGAAACCGTTGTTCGCTCCGGTGGGGTCGGTTGGCCAAGGCTCAAGCGCTGCGTCGTTAAAGCCCCACTCCTTCATCTTCGAGACGACCCATTCGCCGGACTTGCGGACGCCGGGGGATCCGGTCAGGCGCGGGCCAAGAACATCCGTCAAGTAGCTGGCGGTTTTCATCACCTGCGAGGTATCGGGGTTTAGGCCCATGCCCCGGATAGCCGCGATCGCGTCATAATTGATGCCGGCTTCGGCCGAGGCGCGGCCCGCGGTCAGGATGGGAAGCAGCGCAGTGGCGGCCGCGGCTGTCATGAAGGATCTGCGGTTCATGGTATCCCCTCCCGTTTTTCTGTGTCGCGACTATAGGCGGCGCTGACCGGCCGTCGATCGGGCGCCCGGCGCGGGCGAGTTCAACACGGCGAGACTGCCAAGATGGCCGCCGGGCATGCTAGGTAGGGGGCATGGATACGCTTGTCGCAATCGTTTTCGTCCTCGTTCTGGGACTGGCCGTGGCGCAGTTCTTCATCATGGCGGGGGCGTTCAAGCGCCGGGGCAAGCAGGCTGGCGGGACTGGGGACGATGCTAGTCCGGCGCTGTTCGGCGGGGCTGGAGCCCACAAAACCCGCCACGACGACGGAAATAGCTCCGATTCAGGCGATTCCGGTAGCGATGGCGGGGGCGACGGCGGAGGGGGCGGCGGGGAGTGAATCGCCGGGAAATACTGGGATTTTCAGTGTTTTCAGGCCCTGCGAAGGCTCGCCCGACGCATGTTGACAAACACCGGTCCGGGCTATAGCTGCACGCGTTCGAATTTCAGACTTAAAACGTAGACCAAGAAAGGCTCCGCGAGGGAGCAATGCAAACCGTTTCCGTAAAACCGGCCGACGCCGTGAATAAGTGGGTGGTGATCGACGCCGAAGGCGTGGTCGTGGGCCGCCTTGCTTCGTACATCGCGCTGCGCCTGCGTGGTAAGCACCGCGCCGACTACACCCCGCACGTCGACCTCGGCGACCATGTCGTCGTGATCAACGCCGACAAGGTGGCGATGACCGGCCGCAAGATGCGCGACAAGGTCTATCACCGTCACACGGGTCACCCGGGCGGCATCAAGACGACGACGCCGGGCAAGATCCTCGCATCGAAATTCCCGGAGCGCGTGGTTGAGCTGGCCGTGAAGCGCATGATGCCGGGCGAGAGCCCGCTGGCGCGCAAGCAGTTCGCGAAGCTCCGCGTGTACGCCGGCAAGGCACACCCGCACGAAGCTCAGAACCCCGAAGTCGTCGACTTCAAATCCAAGAACTCCAAGAACGTGAAAGTCGCCTGATCATGGCCGAAGCCGTCGAATCCCTGAGCAGCATCAAGGACCTCAACGTCAAGGCCGCGCCGGCGCAGGCGCCCGCGACTGCGAAGATCGACAAGCTCGGCCGCGCCTATGGCACCGGCCGCCGCAAGACCGCCACCGCCCGCGTGTGGGTGAAGCGCGGCACGGGCAAGATCACGATCAACGGCAAGGACCAGACTGAATACTTCGCCCGTCCGGTGCTGCGCCTGATGATCAAGCAGCCGCTCGAAGCCGCCAAGCGTGAGACGGAAGTCGACGTGGTCTGCACGGTTGCTGGTTCGGGCCTCACCGGCCAGGCCGGCGCTGTCCGTCACGGCATCGCGCGCGCGCTCGTGAACTTTGAGCCGGAACTGCGTGTCGCCATGCGCCCCAACAAGCTGCTGACCCGTGACCCGCGTGCGGTCGAGCGGAAGAAGTACGGCAAGGCCAAGGCCCGCCGCTCCTTCCAGTTCTCGAAGCGCTAGTCCGCCTCGAATACGTATTTCGAGAAGGGCGCTTCGGGGAACCGGAGCGCCCTTTCTCTTTGGCTTTTGCTGCTGGGTTCTGAACCATGGGTCCGAAAGTTTTCATCGACGGCGAGGCCGGCACCACGGGTCTGCAGATTCGCCAGCGTCTGGCGGGGCGTCGCGACCTGCAGGTGATGTCGATTGATCCGGAGCGCCGCAAGGATCCGAGTGCGCGGGCCGAGATGCTGAACGCGGCGGACGCCGTGATCCTCTGCCTGCCGGACGACGCAGCGAAGGAAGCGGTGAAGCTTGTTTCCAACGACCGCACGGTGATCATCGACGCTTCGACGGCGCATCGGGTCGATCCGAACTGGGTCTACGGATTTCCCGAGTTGGTCGATGGACATCGCGTGCTGCTGGAGCGCGCCAGGCGCATTTCCAATCCCGGTTGCTACCCGACCGGCTTCATCGCCCTGACTGCGCCGCTTGTGCGGGCAAGGCTGATTCCGGCGGACTTTCCCGTCACTGTCAATGCGGTGTCCGGCTATTCAGGCGGCGGCAAGGGGCTGATTGAAGAGTTCTCGAACGCGCCGCCGGAAACGACGCATGACGCCTTCCGCGCCTATGGGCTGACGTTGGCGCACAAGCACGTCCCGGAGATGATGAAGTATGCCGGGTTGGCGCGCCCGCCCGTGTTCGCGCCGAGCGTTGGCCGTTACGCCCAGGGCATGCTGGTTGAAGTCCCGCTGCAGCTGTGGGCGCTGCCGGGCAATCCTTCGCCGAAGCAGCTGCGTGACGCGCTGACTGACTTTTACGAAGGAGAGCGCTTCGTCACGGTTGCGTCGGAAGAGGAAGCTGCTGCTCTCCAGAAGCAGCGCGCCGGCGCAGGCGGCTATGTCGGCGAGCTCGATCCCGAGGCGCTGAACAACACCAACAACATGAAGTTGTTCGTTTTTGGGAACGAAAGAACGCAGCAGGCGAGGTTGGTGGCGTTGCTGGACAATCTCGGCAAAGGCGCATCAGGTGCAGCGGTACAGAACCTCAATATCGCGCTTGGCCTCGACGAGGCCACTGGGCTTTAGGCCGCCGGAGCGACGGCGCCCTGTTCGCGGGCTTCGTCTAGGGCGTCGAGCTTGTCGAGCAGGTATTCGAGGTCGGCGCGGGGGATGGCCTGGAACTGCGTGAGGACACGTTCGACCATCTTCTGGCGGAAGCGGTTGCGGTCATTCGGGCCGCCGTCCAGCTCTGTCTTGTGAAAGATGTCGATGGCGAGGCGGAAGGCCGTGAACATGCCGGAGGGCAGGCCCGCACGCTCGAAGATCGTCTTGAGGCCAAGCGTGCCGGCGTCGTGGATCATGAGCCAGGCCTTGGAACGCGGTACGCCTGCGAGTTCTGCCAGCGCATGCTCGACGAAGCTCATGTGGCCGAGGCACAGCGCGCGCATGATCAGTGAGGGCGTCAGACGACCATTGAGGTGGAGCTGCTGCACGAAGCGCGGCGCGTCGGTTGAGAGGCCGGCCTGCTCGACGAGATCGAGTGTGGCGCGTTCGCGGGCGCCTGAAGCGATCTCGATGGCGAGTTGCGGCGGGAGCTCGTGCTTGTTGACCAGCGTGTCGAACAGTTCGCCCGTGACCATCGAAACCAGCTTTTCGGTGACGTGGACCGGAAGCGTGGAGCGCGAGATCACGGCGCGCTTGATGTCGTCGTCGTTCGAGAAGCGCTTGAGCAGGCCGGCATAGGCGTCGTCGGAGAAGGATGCGCCTTCGTTCAATGCGCAGGCTTCGACCGCCTGCTTCGAGCCGTAGAGTGTGATGACTTCCGTAAGGCCTTCGCCGAGCGCCGGGCGCTGGGCGATCGCGACCTGCTTTTCCGGTGAGCCGGCGAGAACGATCTCGACCAGATCCTCGTCCGTGATGACGGGCGAGTTCTTGAGAACCGGGACGGCGATGATGTCGATGTCTTTCGCCAGCTTGATTGCGATGTCGCGAGGGAGCTTGGGCGAATTGCGCAGCGTCACGGCGAGTGCGCGGCGCACCAGCACAGCCGCGTCGTTGCACATGAGGTCGAGGATCTGGCGGGCAGATTCGTGTTCCTCGGGCGCCAGCTCCATCGTCTCGATGCGGCGGCAGATCTTGTGAGCGACGTTGGCGCGCGCCTCGGGCGTGTCGCCGCGGATCAGGCGGCGAATATCGTCCTGCGTCAGAGAGCTGCGCATGGTGGCGATCGTCATCCGTTGAGCCTTCTGGGCGGCCGTCCGGCCTCTGGCGGCTTGAACTCACTCGAAAAATGACAATTGCTGGCCCGGGTTAATGGATATTTACGGCCGGGGCGATTTTCAGGCTACCGGCACGGGTTTTTGGAGGGATTGGAATGCTGCTTCAGGGCATCAGGGTCATTGAGCACGCGACGTATTACGCGGCGCCCGGGGCCGGCGGCATCCTTTCGGATTGGGGGGCCGAGGTCATCAAGATCGAACCGCCGGGCGGGGACCCGGTCAGGACCAATTTCCCGACCAAGGGCGCAAAGAACGAACATCTGACCGATAACCCGGCTTTTGACGGTGATAACCGGGGGAAGAAGTCCATTGTGGTGGACGCACGGACGGAGGAGGGCCGGGAGGTGATCCGTAAGCTGGCGGACGCGGCGGACGTGTTCCTGACCAATGTGCGACCCGGGGGGATCGAGCGGTCGGGCCTGTCCTACGAAATCCTGTCCAAGCGGAACCCGAAGCTCGTTTACTGCGCCCTGACGGGCTACGGGCTCGAAGGGCCGGATGCCAATGCGCCGGGTTTCGACGTGGCGAGCTTCTGGTCGCGGTCGGGCCTTGCGCGCCTGACTGCGCCGAAGGGTTCGGAGCTGTTTCCGATCCGTACGGCGGCGGGTGACCACACGACCAGCATCGCGGCTGTAGCGGCGATCAATGCCGCGCTGATCCAGGCGCTGAAGACCGGCAAGGGGCAGCTGGTAGACGTGAGTCTGCTCCGGACGGGACTCTACACGCTGCACACCGATCTCGCGATCCAGCTCTTTTTCGGCCGCAACGCGTCCACCCGGCCGCGGGCCGAGGCCTACAACCCGCTGACCAACTTCTTCCGTACCAAGGATGACGCCTGGATCTGCATCGTGGCGCGTGCCGGCAAGTCGGACCTGCCGCGCATGGCGCGGGCGTTTGAATTGCCCGGAATCGAGAACGATCCACGGTTCCAGGACGGCAAGTCGCGGCGCGATCATGCAGTCGAGATCACGGCCATGTTCGATGCGGCGTTTGCGAAGTTCACGAAGGACGAGATGGCGGCGCGCCTAACGGCGGAGGAGATCGCCTGGGCGCCGTGTCAGACGCTGGCGGATGTTGCGGCTGACCCGCAGGTTTATGCGGCCGGCGGCATTGTCGACATGCCGGGCAAGGACGGGGGAACTTTCAAATCTCCGGGGGGCCCCGCGAGGTTCCATGGCGTTGACGATGGTCCGAAGGGACCAGGGCCGAAACTGGGAGAGCACACTCGCGAGATCCTGCAGTCGATCGGTTATGGTGATGCGGCTATCGAGGCGGCCCTCGCGAGCAAGGTCGTCGCTTAGCCGCGCTTGTCGTCCGTCTGCAGGCTGAACAGCGCTGTCATCAGGCTGGACGACATCTGGGCAATGCCCATGCGGGCTTGTAGCAGGAAAGATGGATCGGGAGCGCTCGAACCGTCGAGCTTCGCTGCAGGGATTTTGCCGCTATCGGCCAAGGCGACGTCAACGCCGGTCAGCCTGGTGTAGAGCTGGGCGCAAGTCAGGGTTGCGCCATCCTTGCCATGGAAGACGTTGGCGTTGGCCAGCGAGGCGCGTGGGAAGAGTTCAGCCGCTGAGTCGGTCTTCTGTGCGCGGGCGGCTTCGACCAGACGGGCGGCGTCGTTGGGTCCCATGAAGTGGGCAGCGTATAGTTCGGCGCCGGTCGGCGCGCGGCCGAGCTTGCGCTCGAGTATCCTGGCATTTTCGCCGGCGAGTTCACCGGCCATGCGGGCGGAGAGTCCAGCGTCTTCGCGCAGGGCGAGGAGATCGGCGCGCGACTGGCCGTCGGTCTTCACGCCATGCTTGGCGCCGTAGCGATCAAGGACGTTGAGCCAGGTTTCGTTGGTGAACTGGAAAAGGCCTGTGGCGGAGGAGGTGGATGCCTTGGCGTTCGGATCGAAATTGCTCTCGCGCTGGGCAGTCTTCATCAGATAGCCGAAGTCCACGCCCGTCGCCGTGGAGGCGGAGCGCAGCGCGGTCATGACCTGCGCCTGCTGGAGAGCCTTGGAGCTTGAACCGATAGAATCGGTCACGGGTGGGATCCTCGTTCGAGGCCCTAGCTCCGCCCTTTATGGTTAGCGAGAGGTTAACTCAGCCGTCGGCGCGGGGCGACATTGCGAAATGCACCCCCAGTTCGGCCAGTTTCTCGGCATCGCGCCAGCGCACGTTTTCGGCGATCAGGGCGATGCCGTCAGCCGACGCGACCTCAAGGCGGGTCATCGGGACTTCGAGGGCTTCGCAGCGCGACGGGTCGAGGCGGACGGCTTCGAACGTCATGCGGGCACGGGCGCCCATCGGGGTGCTCCAGGACTTGCGGGCATCGAGGCCGACGCGGAAGCCGCGGCGGCGGAACGCGTCCACGCGGTCCAGGGCGAGGTCTTCGAGGGCTGCAACCGAACCGTCGCAGAAGTCGATACGGATCTCCTGCGGCAGCAGGCCGGCGCGCAAGACGCCCGCTTCAGCGGCCATCGGGGCGTCCTTGTCGGCCAGCGCAGCCATTGGGGCCGTGATCGACAGGGGGCGCAGGTCCGCGCCGGTATCCTTGGCCAGACGGGCGGCGCGCTCGATCATATCGCCCAGCCACGCGGCGGCCGACGGGAGGGCGGCATCCGACAGGTGACGCGGCTGGAAGGTGTCTTCGAAGGCAAAGTCCGCTTCCGTGTTCATGCCGAACGGCGAGCCGTCGGCGAGACGCACCACGGGGCGGAAGCGCAGACGAGGCTGACGCGCCGTCACGGGGGCGGGCTCGTTCACGACGAGGCGCAGATGCGAGGCGCGCGCATGGGTCATTGCAGGGTTCCGGCTGAGGTGGTGAGTTGTCCCCTGTATGACAGAGCTGGCTGAAGGTCGGCCGAAGCCGGAATGGTGAATTTCGAGCAAATCCGGAGACGGCGTTGGCAAAGTATTTTTCAAGGTTAGGAAGTGGTTGATGACCCCCGGAACAGACGCCCCCAAGCCCGCCTCGACCGTCCTGATCGTGCGGGACGCCCCTGGCCTCGAGGTCCTGATGGTGCGCCGGAGCGCCGGGATGGCGTTTGGAGCCAGCGCCTGGGTGTTTCCGGGCGGCAAGGTGGCGACCTCGGATTCTGATCCGGCCTGGGATGAACTTTCGGACGGCAGCTACGATCACTACGAACGTTCGCTGCGGATCGCGGCGGCGCGTGAGGTGTTCGAGGAATCCGGGTTGCTGCTGGCGACGCGTGGCGGGCGCGAGCTTGATCCAGCGGAGTCAGCCGGCTTCGATGTGATGCGAAGTGTCGTCGAGGCGGATCCGTCCTTGTTGCTGAAGCTGGTGCGTGATGCAGGGCTGCGATTGACGCTCGACCGGCTCGTGCCGTTTGCGCACTGGATTACGCCGTCATTCGAGCCGCGCCGGTTCGACACGCACTTCTTCCTTGTCCGCGCGCCGGGTGGACAGGTCGTGCGCCACGATGGACGCGAAGCTGTGGATCACCAGTGGGTGGCGCCGCAGGACCTGCTGGCGAAGCGGCTGCAGGGCGAAGCCAAGCTGATGTTCCCGACGCGGCTGAACCTGCAGGTGCTGGCGAGATCGTCAAGCGCGGCGCAAGCCGAGGCGGCGGCGCGCGTGCAGAAAGTCGTGACGGTGGAGCCGCAGGTCGAGGAACGCGCTGACGGCAAAGTGCTCGTGATCCCGGCTGAAGCTGGTTACGGCCTCACGGAAGAGCGCATCAAGGAAGTGATGGGTTAGGCTTCAGGCGGATCGGGAACGTCAGGCGCCTGCTCGGCGATGATCGACTTGGTCTGCGCTTCGAGTTCGGCGGTGAGCGCAAGACCTATCTTGTGGTCCATGCCTTTCATCTTGCCGATGACGGCTGCCTTCACGGCGTCGACGTGCGCTTTCAGCAGGCGCTCTGGCGCGCGGATGTCGCCGTATTCGTCGCCTGTCAGCTTGCAGAGCGTGGCGCAGAAGCGGCCAACCAGCGGATAGCCGTAGGTGGGCGCGAGGCCTTTGAGATCATGGGCGCGGCGATGCAGCTCGTTCTTCGAGGCAGCGTCGCCGGAGGTTTTCTCGTAGACAGCCCAGGCTTCGAGCAGGCGCGCGAGCTCTTCCTTGATCCACTCGTCGAACTGATCGGCCATCTTGCCCAGCGCCGCTTCGGCTTTGGCGATGGCGCGCTGGTCGAGCGCCGGCAACGCACCGCCGACCTTTGTCTTCAGCATGTTGGGCGGTGTGATGACTTCGATGGGTTTCTGCCTGGCCATTCCCATCCCCTAGGTCGCAGCGAGACGCGATCATGCGATTCCCGCCATATTGCTGGGGTGAACATTAACAAAGGGCTGCGGCTGCGTCAGGGTTAGTTGCGGCGCGGGACAATCGGTCTCAGAAGGTTGCGCGGGCGGGCGCGATCCGGCCCTTCTGCTCGAATTTCCGTGAGATTTCCTCGCGCCAGCCGACGCCGACGCGGATGCCGAAGAGGTCGTGGTCTATGCCGGCCTCCGCCTTTGTGGAGTGAGCGTCATCGCCCTGTTCCGTCCTGGACTTCAAGGTGAGGTTCCAGCCGGGGGGCGAATTCGAGGCGGGTAGCCGGCTAGGCCGCCCAGCGGTTGCAGCCGTCGCCGCGAAAGCGGCGGGCGCCTTCGACGTTCACATACCCCTCCTGCCCGACCAGGGAGAAAGAGGTTCCGATGGCGGCGCGGGTCTCACAGCCTTCGCCCTGGCATGCCGGTCCCTCCATGGCCTCGCCGCCAAGAGCGAAGCCTGCAACGCGAATGAGGCGTGCTCGGACAGGGCGAAGACCTTCTGTAAGCCGATCCTGTATTGTGAGCGGTCATCAAAGGTTGTGTCGATGCGGATCTCGGTCTCGACCTTGGCGTGAGGCCACAGCCATCGCCGAGTCCCTACCCGGTGTAGTCGTCAGCGCGCCAGGCCTGCCCGACGTCACCGCTCTTGCGCGATACAGTCGCAAACCATTGCTGCACGCCCTCGGCGAGACTCTACGCGCCCGCATGAGCTGGTTGAGCCCGCGGTGCAATTCCCACAATGAACAAGATGCTGCGCGCGGCAGCACGTCCCCCAACCATAGTTTTTCCCCTGACTATTCCGTCGTCAGGTGTCGTAACCCGGCGACTCCCGATCCAGTTTCCGCAGGCAGCCCGGCCACGCGAGCATGGCGCCGATGCCGCGCGAGGCGGCCTGTTGTTCCTTAACCACCTCGATAGAGTCAGGTGGCGCAATGCGCAGATGCTCGCGACCTTGAGCCGACGCCAGCACCTGGATCTGGCAGGCGCGCTCGAGGAAGAAGATCGACATCCAGCACTGTGAGGCTGTCTCGCCGACGGCGAGCGTGCCGTGGTTCCAAAGCATCATGCTGGTCTTGTCGCCGAGGTCGCGCACGAGGCGCTCGCGTTCGCCGAGGTCGAGGGCGATGCCTTCATACTCGTGGTAGGCAAGGTTCGGCAGGACGATGAGCGCATGCTGGCTGATCGGCAACAGGCCTTCCTTCGTGGAGGCGACCGCGATGCCGGCGTCGGTGTGCACGTGGAGTACGAACTTCGCGTCCTCGCGCGCAGCGTGGATGGCCGAGTGGATCGTGAAGCCCGCCGGGTTGATCATATATTCGGTCGGCTCGACGATATTGCCGTCCAGGTCGACCTTCACCAGCGATGAAGCGGTGATCTCGTTGAAGAAGTAGCCGTAGGGGTTGATCAGGAAGTGGTGTTCCGGCCCTGGCACGCGGGCCGAGATGTGGGTGAAGATCATGTCGTCCCACCCGTACAGGGCGACCAGCCGGTAGAGGGCGGCCAGATCCACCCGCGCCTGCCATTCCTCGGCGCTGCACCGGGATTTCACGCTGATCGATTTGAGGTCATCGGCCATGGGAACACTCCTATTGGACGCACTTTATGGCGCCCCGAACGGAAAGTCATTCTGTCGTCATTTACGGATTTCAGCTTTATAGCTGGGCGTCGCAGCGGGACCTGACCATGGCCGATCCAAAGATCCATTTTACCGCATCGGCCAAGCCGGAGGCCCGGCAGGCCCTGGACGCCATGACCCGCAAATATGGCCAGACCCAGATCGGGAAGGCCGATGTCATCGTGGCGCTGGGCGGGGACGGCTGGATGCTGGAGACCCTGCGGGGCCGGTATGCCGACAAGCTGCCTGTCTACGGGATGCATCGGGGGACCGTGGGGTTCCTGATGAACGAATACCGGGAGAACGACCTTCCCGCCCGTCTGGATGCTGCAGTCCAGGCCGTCATTCATCCGCTGGCGATGACGGCGGTCACGGTGAAACAGAAGGTCATGCACCTGCAGGCGATCAATGAGGTGTCGTTGCTGCGCCAGACGTCACAGACCGCCAAGCTGCGCATCCTTGTTGATGGCCGGGAGCGGCTTGAGGAGCTGGCGGCGGATGGCGTGCTGGTCGCGACGCCAGCGGGGTCAACGGCCTACAACCTCTCAGCGCACGGCCCGATCCTTCCGATCGGCGCCAACCTGCTCGCCCTGACGCCCATCTCGCCCTTCCGCCCACGGCGCTGGCGCGGAGCATTGCTGCGTCACGATGCGCGGGTTGAGATCGAGGTTCTGGATGCAGACCGGCGCACGGTTGCAGCTTCCGCCGATACGCAGGAGGTGCGTGATGTCGCGCGCGTCGAGATCCGCGAGGATCTCGGCAAGTCGCTCACCATGCTGTTCGACGAAGGCCACGCGCTCGACGAGCGCATACTGCGCGAACAATTCTCGCTCTAGACGTTATGTCCGCCTCTCTCGGCCGGTAGCCCGCCCTCTCATGCCATAATGAGGGTTGCTCGGCGGACCGAGCCGAGCCTCATGCAAGGAGGGCGGACCGTGAAGAAGTATAGCTATCTGCGGGACTCGATCTGCAGGTATGCAATCAGGTCGCGGCGGTCGGTCGGCTCCTTGAGCCCCGGGAAGAACATCGCCGTGCCCGGGACAAAGCCCTGCGGCTCCACCAACCACTTGTCGATCAGTTCGGGGGACCATTGCTCGTGCTCGAAATTCTTCAGCGCGGGCGAATAATTGTAGTTGGGCTTCGTGCCGACGCCGCGCTCGAAGACTCCATGCAGGTTCGGTCCGACCAGATCGCCCTTGTCCGCCTGCACGTAGTGGCAAGACGCGCACTTGCGGCCGAACAGCTTCTTGCCGGCGTCGAAGTCCGCTTCGTTGTACGGCGCCGGGAGTTCGGCAAGTGTGGGCGCCGGTTTGGCGGGGGCAGCTGGCTCCGCCGCCCTGGGCGCTTCGCCGCCGCAGCCGGACAGGGTCAGAACGCCCGCAACGAGCGACGGAATCAGGTAACCAAACCGCATAACGCCTGCCTTCAGAACTGGACTAACCGCTTTTCCTGCATTCGGGCTCGCCGATTGCGCCAGCGTGCGCCAAATTCATCAACCGAAGTGGCTCCGCAAGGGAATATCGCAAAATGACGCTCTCCAGCTGGAAACGGGTTGAGGCCGAATATCAGCGGCTGGCTGGGCGGAGCCTCCTTCTCACGGCGGATCGCAAAAATCTGGATGCGTTCATTTGGAAGGCCCCGCATCTTGAAGCGGATGTCGCGAAACAGTTCATCGACGAAGGGGTGATGTCGGCCATGCAGGCCGTGGCCGACGAACGGGGCTTGAAAGAGAAGATCCGGGCGCTGTTCGCGGGCGAGATCGTCAACGCCTCGGAACATCGGCCAGCCCTGCACTGGGCGCTGCGTGGCAATGGCAGGGGAATTCCGGCGGCCGACGCGATGATGCGCGAAGCGGAGAAGGCGGCGGCTTTCGCGAAGAAGGCGGCGAGCGGCGGGCTTGGCTTCGAAGTGAAGACTATCCTGCACATCGGCATTGGCGGGTCAGACCTCGGCCCTCGCTTGATCTGGGAGGCGCTGCGTGACTACAAATCCCCCGGCCCGCAGATCCGTTTCGTCGCAAATGTCGATCCGGAAGACTTTGCCGAAGCCACGTCAGGGCTTGATGCGAAGACGACACTGGTTCTTGTCGTCTCGAAATCCTTCAAGACGCCGGAGACCGCGTCCAACGCGTTGCTCGCGCGTGAGTGGCTTGTAAAGGCGCTGGGCGATGCGCAGGCAAATAACCATCTGGCTGCGGTGTCGTCGGCGCCGGACAAGGCGAAGGCCTGGGGCGCTGCCGAGGACCGCATCTTCCCGATGGATGAAGCTGTGGGCGGCCGGTATTCAGTGTGGTCTTCGGTGGGCCTCTCGTTGCAGATCGTACTGGGCCCCGATGTGTGGTCGCACTTCCTGAAGGGCGGCGCCGAGATGGATATGCATTTCCGCGACACGCCGCTGGAACAGAACACGCCTGCGCGGCTCGCCATGATGGACGTGTTCATACATACGGCCGCGACCACGCCGAGCCGTGTCGTGCTGGCTTATGCGCATCGCCTCAAGAAGCTGCCGGATTTCCTCCAGCAACTCGAAATGGAATCCAACGGCAAGAATGCAGCGGATGCGCCGGGCGGACGACTGGCCGAGACAGCGCCGATCACATGGGGTTCGGTCGGAACGCTGGGCCAGCATTCCTTCCACCAGCTTCTGCATCAGGGCACGCGCGAAAGCTCGATCGAGTTCGTGGCGGCGCTGAATGCGGGCGATGGCGACAAGGGGCGGGGTCGCGCCCTGCTCGCCAATGCGTTCGCGCAGGCGGAGGGCCTGCTTAAGGGGCGTAACGAGGCCGCCGCCGAACAGGAGCTGCTCGCCAAGGGCATGGCGACAGAGAAAGCCAAGGCGCAGGCGAAACACATGCACATGCCCGGCGATCGCGGCTCGACCACCATCCTGCTGGACAACCTCTCGCCGGAAAGCGTTGGCGCGCTGATCGCGCTCTACGAGCACAGGACGTTCGCGGCGGGCATTCTCTGGGGCATAAACCCGTTCGACCAGTGGGGCGTCGAGCTCGGCAAGGTGCTGGCCGAACAGCTCGACAACGCCATCGCTGGCGCCGATCCCGGCCAGCGCGATCCCTCCACGCTCCGCCTCGTTTCGCGGGCGAGAAAGACGCTGGGCTAGGCTTCGCCCGTCTGGACATTGGCGCTGGCTGCTGACCAAGTTGCAGCGGGACGTCTAAGGTTGATCCATGCGCTTCGCAACAATCTCGCTGGCTGTTCTGGCGACCGCGTGCGTGGGCGCGCCGGATACGCGGCCGATCAATGTCGCCATGAGCGCGCCGCCGCAGGCGCCGGTCGAGATCGATCTCGGCGTCGAGGGCGATGCGATCGCGCTGGCTCTCTCCGGTGGCGGCGCGCGGGCGGCTTCATTCTCGCTCGGCGTCCTGCTGCAGCTTCGTGACACGAAGGATGTTCAGGGTCGGCCACTGATCGACAAGGTCGCACTGGTGACGGCAGTCTCGGGCGGCTCGATCACGGCGGCGTATTTCGGACAGTACGGCGCGGCGGGGCTCGACGGCTTCCGCGCTGCGGCGCTCGACAAGGACTGGCAGGGGCAGCTGCACACAACCTGGGCCTCGCCCATGAACTGGGAACGTTTGCTGCAGGGCGGCCTCAACGGGCCGGACAAGCTCGCCAACTGGCTGGACAAGGAAGTGTTCGCTGGCGGACGCATGAGCGACATGCCGGCTCGCCCCCGCATCGTGATCAACGCAGCCGACCTCTACAACGGAACGCCCTTCGCTTTTGCTGCGCCGTATTTCCAGGCCATCTGCAGCGATCTTGGCAACGTACGCATTGCTGACGCGGTTGCGGCCTCGATGTCCGTGCCCGTCGCCTTCCGGCCGATCATCCTGAAGAGCTACGCAGAGAACTGTCCAACGCCTCTGCCTGCGTGGGTTGAAACGGTGAAGAAGGATCGCGCAGCGCCGATGCTGCTGCGCGAGACGGCGCGGGCGTTCGAGATGTATCGCGATCCGGGGAAGATGCGTTATCTGCACCTCACAGATGGCGGCGTGGCCGACAATTTCGGTGTGTCGAGCCTCGTGACATTGCGCCGGTCGGCGCAGACTGCCTATGGGCCATTCTCGGCGCGCGATGGCGTAAAGATCAAACGGCTCACCTTCCTGGTTGTGAACTCGGAAAAGTACGCCACCGGCGAATGGGCGTTGAAGGAAGCCGGGCCTGACGGTCCGCAGGTCATCGAGGCCGTGATGTCGGCTGCGGTGAATGCGCCTAAAAGAGCGGCGAGCGATGCGTTCGGCAGCGTGCTCTCCGACTGGGAGCGCGAGCTGGTCGTATGGCGGTGCTCACTGTCGATTGAACAGGCGAGACAGCTCGGCGCCGGCGAAAGCTGGGACTGCAAGGATGTCAAGTTCCGGATGGACATGATCTCGTTCGCGGACCTGTCGCCCGATCAATACGAACGTCTTGGCGCGGCGGATACAGCCGTCAGTCTGCCGAAGGATCTGATCGACGATCTGATCAAGGGCGGGCGCGAGGCGGTGCAGATCAACGACGCTGTGCAGGCGCTGGCGCGCTAGTCCTCATCCGGCGTGCGGATACGGACGTGCGACTTGGCCGTGCGGCCGTTCCCGTCAACGACGTTGAGCTCGTAGAAGCCTGCGTCGCGCGGACGCCAGATGGCGTCGCCCGCCACATTGCGCGCCAGCGGCTTGCCGTCGACATACCATTCCAGCTTGCCGCGTCCCTCGGCAGCGAGAACGAAGGACGTGTGCTCGCCATCTTTCCAGACCTCCGCGCCGTCCGGCGGGAAGAGGATCTGCGGCGGGGCGTTCTCGTGCTCGAAGCGGGCGAGTGCCGGCGGCGGGACGTGTTCACCGGGGATGTCCTCGCGCAGCGGCGGACCCGAGGAGCGCTTCGGCGTGATGCGTGTGATGGCGTCGAACACATCGAACAGGACCGGCAGGGCTGCATCGCGACCGGTGACGCCCGGGCGTGGCGCCGAGTCCGCGCGGCCGATCCAGACGATGACGGCGCTGCCGCCGCCTGTGCCGGCGGCCCAGGCGTCGCGGTAGCCGTAGGATGTGCCGGTCTTGAATGCGATCACCGGGGCTTCCTGCGTCAGCAACGCCGGCATGCGGCCTGCGGGCGCGGGAGCCGAACTCAAAATGTCGATGATCTGCCGCGCCGATTGGGCTGACATGATCTGCGACGCCTGCTCCTTCCTTGTCAGCGCGGCTTCGCTTTCGGATTTCAGCCAGTGCAACGGCAGGACGCGGCCATTGTCGCCAAGCGCGGAATAGAGAAGCGCCAGCTCCCGCACCGTCAATCCCGCCCCGCCCAGAGCGATGGCGAGGCCTGCGTCGTCATCGCCCGTTAGCGGCATCGACAGGTCGGCGCCGGCGAATGACAAGGCGGCGGCGAAACGCTGTGCGCCGACAGCGTCGAGCGCGGACACCGCAGGGATGTTAAGCGAGTGCTGCAGGGCCTGCGCGATCGTGACGTCGCCCCGGAAGGTGCGATCGAAGTTGTCGGGACGGTAGGTGGCGAATCGGCGGGGGGCGTCGGCGATGCGTGTGTCTGGCGATGCGACGCCATCGTCGAACGCCATGCCGTAGATGAACGGCTTCAGTGTCGAGCCCGGTGAACGGGGGCGGTTAGTCAGGTCGATCCAGCCGCCGGCGGAGGCGCGGTTAGCTGAACCAGCAACGGCGCGCACCTCGCGCGTTGCGATATCGACGACCATCACGGCCACCTGCACGCCTTCGCGCTTGGCGCCGGCCGCGCGCGTGGCGATGCCCTCGACTTCCTTCTGCAGGGCAAGGTCCAAGGTCGTGCGGATGTTGTCGGCGTCTTTCGCGCGGACCAGCGCTTCTTCTGAGGCGTGCCACGCCAGAGTGGGAAAGTCCCGGCGCTTGGGGGCCGGATAGTCGGCGGACTCGGCGGCAAGGTCTTTCGCGAAGAGGCCCTGATCGGCCAGCCGCATCAGCACGCGTTCGCGCGCGACGATGGCGGCTGCAGGGTGCAGGTCAGGTCGCCGCGCTTCGGGCGATTGCGGCAGCGCGATCAGCATTGCGATCTGGTCGGGGGAGAGATTGTCCGGCTCCCGGCCGAAATAAGCCCAGGAGGCTGCGCGCACGCCTTCGAGGTTGCCGCCATAGGGGGCGAGCGTGAGGTAGAGTTCGAGGATCTCTTCCTTGCTGTAGCGCCGCTCGAGCTGCCACGCGCGGATCGACTCGATGATCTTCGAGACGATGTTGCGCGGACGTGGCTCCAGCAGGCGTGCCGTCTGCATTGTGAGCGTCGAGCCGCCGGAGACGATATGGCCGGACGTGACCAGTGAGCCCGTCGCGCGCGCTAGCGCCGCGAAGTCGACGCCGCCATGGGACATGAAACGCTTGTCTTCGTAGGCCAGCAGCGCCGAGATGAAATCCGGATCAAGTTCGGAAACATGCGCGCGCATGCGCCACTTGCCGTCATCGACCGGAAACACGCGCAGCACGGCGCCGCGCCGGTCCATCACGACGCCGGAGACATGTTCGAAGCGCGTCAGCGGCGGCGGGAACAGCAGATCCAGCAGCAGGACGGGCGCGAGCAAGTAGAGCGTGACGAGCGCGGCCTTGCGCCACCACTCTTCCGGCCACCACCAGTTCCGCGGCTTCAGCCTTGCAAGAACGGTCTTCCAGCGCGGGCTAGCGGGTTCGTCCATGACGAACCTCGCTGAAACCCTGACGCGCCGGCGTTCTCCACATCGCTACCGCTTGGCCACCGTGATCGTGCGCGAGAGGGTCCGGGCGAACGTGTCCGGGCGGTACATGTCCTCGACGACCGCGCCGGGCATCGTGAACGAGCCGGGCGTGACCACGCGGACCATGTAGGCGACCGTCACGCGACGCTGGTCATAGACGTCGAACGCTGAAACGAACCGGTCGTCGCGCGCCTCCGCGATGTTCGGCGAGACGAGTTCGCCGAGGAAGCGGTAGGGCCCATTGGCGCCGGCGTCCTCCGGCCGCAGCACGGCTTCGATCTCGAAGCCGGCCGGCAGAAGGTCTGCCACCACCAGCGGTGACGTGCGGTTTTCCGAACCGGCCACAGTGATCGCCACGATCAGGCGGTCGCCTTGCCGGAAGCTGGCTCCGTCGATGGCGGAGCCGCTCGTGCTCCACAGCTGCTTCACGGCCTGAAGGCCATCGAAGGCGGGCGCCGGCGCCGAGGCGGGCGAGCCGCGCGCGACGGAGGTGACCCACAGCTGGCCCTGGCCATTGTTCCTGAAGCTGGGCGGCGTGCGCATCTGCGCGTCGCCCATCTTGTAGACGCCGCTCGAGACAGCATTGGCCTGGCCCGTGACGGCGATGTTGACGCGCGCCTGGCCGCCCGAGAGCGCATTGGCGGCAAGGAGGAGGAAGGCTTTCTCCTGCGTCGTCAGGCGATCGGGTTCGGGCAGATCCTGCGCCACGCGTTGCGAAAGTCGCTTCACGCGCTCGGTCTGCCGGGCTTCCTGCGCCAGAGCCAGCACGCCGGCGAGATCGCGGCGGGTGGTCTGGTAATAATCGCCATTGTTGACGTAGCCGAGCGAGGCCTCTGCCGCATCGAAGGCCGACTTGGCGCGGGCGTTGTCGCCGATCATGTAGAGCGCCGCGCCGATCTGGGCTTTGGCCAGCGGGCTTTCTATGCGGTTGAGGCGATCGTCGTGCAGGTAACGCAGGCGAGCCTTGTCCATCCGGCCGGCCTTCGCGAGCACGTAGGCGGCGTAGGCGACCGAACGGTCCATCAGCTTCTGCGCGGTGTCGTTGGTGTATTTGCTTTCGTAGACGTCGAAATCATAGCTCGACGCATACTTGTTCTCGCGGACCGCGAAGTCCTCGAGCGCGTCATAAGCCTTGTCGAGCGCGGCATCCGGAACGACGTAACCGGCGGCTTTGGCGCGGAACAGGAAGTCCGTCGCATAGGCGCCGAGCCATGGCGTCGAGAGCGCATCGCCCGTGCGCCAGAGACCGATCGCGCCGTCCATGCCCTGCCGGTTGAGAAGGGTGGAGACGGCGTCCTGGATCTGGTTGCGCATGTCGCCCGGCGTCTTGCGGCCGGCGAGAGCCGCGATCTGCTGGGCGTAGAGCAGTGGCAGGGCGCGGCTCGTGATCTGCTCAGTACATCCATAGGGATACTGGTCGAGCGAATCATAGAGCGCGGCTGCATCCATCGGGATGGGCGAGAACGATACCTGCACATAGCCGGAGCCGGGCACGAACGAGCCGAGCGCGTTGGCCGCCGGCGAGAAGCTGGCGCCCGGCTGCACGGTCGTGCGTGTCACATAGCTAGCAGGCATCCAGGCAGATCGCGTCTGGATCGGATAGGTCCGCGAGGTCGTGTAGTTGCCCGGGCCGGTGACATTGAACGAGATGTTCGAAATGCCTTCGGCGGCGGACGAGAACGTCGCATCGACATCGCTGCGCTGGCCCTTGGCGAGGTTGGCCGAGAGCTGGCCAGTCACGGCGCGGACAGGCGCAGTGGCCTGGATCGAGGCCTTGTACGTGCCCGCCTGACCTTCGACGTTGTCCATCGTCAGCGTGGCGACGGCGTTGTCGCCAGGCGACAGGAAGCGCGGCAGGGCCAGGAGCGACGGCACCTGGTCGCGCACGGTGACCGGCTTGGAGGCTGCGCCGAGGCCCGTGTCGGACCATGCCACGGCCATGAGCCGCAGCTCGCCGTTGAACGCCGGCACGTCGAGCGTAACCGTCGCCTTGCCGCCCGAGAGTTTCATGGGAGCGGAGACCATCACGACGGATTGCGTCGGCACGACGGTGAGACCGGCGCCGCCGATCTGGTCGCCGCCGGAGCGTGCATCGCCGGCTGCGCCCTGGTTCGGGTCGAGCAGGCGGCCATAATCGTCACGCAGCTCAACACCGAGACGGCGCTTGCCGAAGAAGTAATCGGCCGGATCGGGTGACTTGAAGCCGGTGAGCAGGAGGATGCCTTCATCCACCGCCATCAGCTGGACATAGCCGTTGTCGTTCGGGCCCTGCGCGGTGACATTGACCGTCATCTTGCTGTTGGGGCGCTGAACCTGCGGGGCTGCAAGGTCGAGCTTGAACGTGCGCGGCGCCACATCGACCGAAACGTGGGCGACGCCGACGGCCCGACGGGGCTTGGGCGTCTTCACGACATCGCGCGGCGTGTAGACTGTCGCCATCACATAGGCGCCGGCGCCCCATTCCTTGGTGACCGGCAGCTTGATGTGGGCGCCTTCGTTGGCTTTCACGCTCAGCGCGCGCGTGGTGATCACGTTCTCGGACGCGACGACGACTTCTGCTTCGCCCGCATAAGGCGCGACGATCGTGACGTCCACTTCCTTGCCGATGGCCGGAAGGATTTCGGGAACCTGGACGCGGACACGGTCCGGCGCTTCGACGCCGTCAACCGGTTGGCCGCCCCAGCCCGACCAGAAGGCGTAGGAGGCTTCCCCGCCATTGGCTTCCTCGGTGAGGTAGAGTTCGAAATCGCCGTAATCGAGCTGGCGCGTCTTGATCGTGCCTTTCTGGCCTTCGGCGATCTTGAGATTGCCGGTTTCGAGTTCGACCACGCGGCGCGATTGGCGCCACTGCCAGTCGCCGCCGTCGGCGCGGTACCAGTCATACTTCCAGTCGATGCGGACGAGGCGCCAGTTGATGTTCGCCGCTTTCAGCGCGCCGGAGCGATCTGTCGACACGACTTCGAAGCTGGCGGCTTCGCCTTCCTTCGACGAACGGTCTTCAAAGGCCGGCTTTATGCCGACATAGCGGGCCTCTGGTCTGTAGGAGATGCGGACGTCGTCGCGAACAGCCCGGCCGCCCGGCTCGATGGCCGAGACGACTGCGCGCAGGCGCAGCGGGCGCGAGGATTTGCTGTTCTCTGCCGCGCGTGGATCGAGCGAGATTACCGCCTTGCCGCTGGAGTCGGTCTGCGCCGTCGCCAGCTGGAAGGTGGATTCGCGGAACTCCTCGTTGTGGCGGCCGAAGACATAGTCCTTCAGGTCCGGGAACGGGTTGGGATCCGTCTCGACGCGGACATTGCCTTCAACGGGAAGGTCAGCGCCCGGCGCGCCATAAAGGAAACGGACGTTGGCCGTGATCGGCCGCGTCTCGTTTGCGCGCATCGGCGTCTTGGTGTCGGCTTCGACGTCCAGCTTGATGCGCTGCGGTACGAAGTCCTCGACCGAGAAGCTTTCGCCGCCAACGACGCCGGCGCCATCAACTTCGGTCGAGATGCGCCAGTAACCGCGCGCGGCGGTCTTCGGGATGGGGAAGGGATAGGAAACGGCGCCATTGGCCGCCTTGGCGTCCTTGAAACGCAGGCGGCCCGCCTCGAGCCCGTTGGGGCCGTAGACGATAACGGAGCCGGCGCGGTTGTTCAGCGAGTTCGCAGCTGCGTCGCGGATCAGCGAAGTGATCTGGACGGTTTCGCCGGGGCGGTAGACGCCGCGCTCGGTATAGACGAAGGCGTCAGCGGCCTGCGCCGGTTCGCGTCCGCCAATGTCGCGTTCGGTGAGATCGACCGGCGAGCGGTCGAGGTCGAGGATCGCGAAGTCGCCATTGGGCGCGTATGCCATCAGCATACGCGGGGCGACGTTGCCCTGGCCGCGCATGATCGGGCCGGAGAAATTTACGCGACCGGAGCCATCTGAATTCCCGCGGGCGAGAACTTCGTTGTTGCGGGCCACCAGCTCCAGCTTCACGCCGGAGACGGGTTTGGCCGTCTGCAGCGAACGCACGGTCGCCGACATGCCGTCAACGCCGGTGTAGGTCGTAAGGGCAAGGTCGGTGATGATCAGCCAGCGCTTGGCCTGCGCCGCGCTGTTGGGGACGTCGCCTGAGGCATCGAGCTGGTTGAGCTCGACGAAATAAGCGCCGGGCTGCAGTTTCGGGATCGCCTTGGCGATCGGGAACACGGTGGTCTTCGCCGTGTTGGGCGAGGCCGGGGTGTTCAGCGTGCCGTCCCAGACCGGTTCGGAGACGTCATAGACGTCCGAACCGTAGTCCATATATCCCCAGCCGCCCTGGCTGTGCGAGTAGCCTTGCGTGATGGTCTTGAAGGCGAGCGCGCGGTCAGTGATGCGCGAGATCGTCACCTTCACCTTGTCGACGTTGACCGTCTCGAGCGCGAGGCCGTCGGCGTCGATGCGCGGCAGGATCACGCCATCGCCCTTGAAGCCGACATAGGCCGGGCGATCGCCGAACGAGATGGTCACATCTTCGTCGAAGGGAAGCGTGCGTCCGTCATTCGATGGCAGGCCGGAGCGGATCTTGATGTCGCGGTCATTGCCGAAGGTGAGGCCGCCCAGGCATAAGTTCGCGCCATCCGTCTGGAGCGCGATCGAGGGGCCCTTACCGAGATCGAGGAAGGGACGGTAATCGGTTGCGGGATTAAGCGTTGAGGAGAAGGTGAGGCAGGCGCGCGGGAGGTCGCGCGACACGTCGATCGAGTAGCGGACGAACTCGAATTCGCCGGACCCCGAGGCGCGGGGCGAGTCGCCCTTGCGCGTTTCCAGTTGCGGGCCCTGGTCCTTGCCCATGACCACGTCGGCGTTGGTGCCGGCGGAAGGCCCGCCGCATGCCTGAAGCGCAAGCGCCGCCAGAGCGCCCACCGTCGCCGTCGACAGCGCACGCCAGAACTTGATGGTCCCCACTTAGTCCCTCCTGAGTCCCCAGCCCGATTTTTATCCCTATGCGCATTTACCTTATCGCAGGCGCAGGGGTGCGGAAGGTGTGCAAGCCATCAAGCTGCTGAAAAAGTGGGAGTTGTTCCGGATCAACCGGCTGATCTGTCAGCTTATGCAAAGCAAGCTGTGGTGCCGCGTGAGGGGATTGAACCCCCGACCTTCGGTTTACAAAACCGCTGCTCTACCGCTGAGCTAACGCGGCCCGCGGATCACGGGGGAATAGGCGCCACTGTGTCGTCGCGCAAGCCCCGACATTACTGGCCTGAAATGACCCCGTCTGCGCCACAATCCGCCCGGATCGCGCCCTTCGAACGCCGTTCCGGGAACTAGCCTCAGGTCCTGATCGTATAGGGACTGGACTGGGAGGCCGATATGCAGCGACTGACCGCGATGACGATAGTCGCCGCCCTGCTGGGACTGGCCGGGTTCGTTTATGACAGCGCCACGGCGCAGGCGCCGAAAGCCTGCTCGACCCGTGCCGTCGACATCTATTTCGAAAAGGACTCGACCGAGTTCAACGCATTCTCGCAGCAGCTGGTCGAGCGCATGGCGCAGGAAGCCCGCAGCTGCGGGTCGAAGCAGGTTGTGGTCGAGAACGCTGCCGGGCCGAGTCGCGCGAACGCCGTTTCGCAGAAGCTTCGCAGCCTGGGCGTGCAGGTGATTTTCGTGCCGCAGAAAGCCGCGGCGCCGGCGGGTGACTCGATTGCTGACCGGGCCGTCACATTGCGGGTTGCGGGCAAGGCAACTGCGGTCGGCTGAGCTATCCCGCCAGAAGCGAAGCGTGTCACACTCCCCTCGCGTAGGGCGACTCGGAGTGAAGCCATGAAGTCCAGCCATCTCTGGTTCGCAGCTTGCCTCGCCCTCGCATGTGGGGCAGCGAACGCGCAGCAAGAGCCGTCCTCGAAATCGGAACCGGTCACGGTCGAGAAGCCGAAGCCGCCGGTGAAGCCCGTCGTTCCATCGACGAAGCCCTCCACGGCCCAATCTAAGCCGACCGGGCCGGCGACGAAGTTCGTTTCCGAGCTGCAGGGCTTTTCGCCGGAAGCGCGCACCTTTGCGACGGCAAAGCTCTCCGCCATGACGCCTGCGCTGCGTGTTCAGGCCGCTTCGCGGGTTGCCGGCAAGGCCATTGCGCTTAACGAGATTCCGCAAACATGGCTGGCGACGGCCGCGAATCCGGCGGGCGCGATGCTCTGGCTGGGCGGCAAGGATGTGAACCTGGTCACGGGTCCGGATGTCGACCCGATGTTCCAGGTCGCGGCGGGTGAGCGGAATGAACGCGGGGTCTGGGTACAGTTCAACGCCGAGGCGGGCATCCGGCACGTATTGATCTGCGACATGACCGGGCCGGCGCGCTGGGATGTCGTGATCGACTCGAAAACGCGCAAGGCGATGATCGTGGATGCCGACACGCGGGGGATCGCCCTTGTCCCGGCCAATGCGACGAAGACCTACCAGCGGGTGTTGCTGGTGCTCGCCCGTCCGCTGGAAACTGGGCCGGGAAGCCGTCTCGCAGAAGCGCTGCGTCGATGCGAGGTGACGCCGATAAGGGGGTGAAAGCGCCCCCCAGGATTGTCGTTCCGTCACGCTGGTTTCGCGGAACCCCCGTGTTACAAGCCGCGCTGACGTGGGACCCAGATGGACAAGAAAATTCTCGGCCGTATCTATAGCCGGCTGATTCACAAGTACTTTCTGAACGACATGTACCTCGATCTGCGGGTGCGTGCGAAGAAGGACACCGTCGATTACATCGAAGCCCATCTCAACGAAGCGATGCTCTGCGCCGGCAGGAAGCCGCTGATCCAGCTGTGCCTGCAGCGGGAGAGGGAGGCAGGGCTCAACGGTCTGGTGCTCGAGTTCGGCGTTTCGGCCGGCGGATCGATCCGGCAGATCGCGGGGCTGGTTGGGAACCGCCCGGTGCATGGCTTCGATAGTTTCATCGGGCTACAGGAGGACTGGGTCGGCACGCACGAGCAGAAGGGCCGCTACACCGTGCAGGGCAAGCTGCCGCGTGTTCCGGCCAATGTTCAGCTGCACAAGGGCTGGTTCAACGAGGTGCTGCCAGGCTTCCTCGCGGCGCATCCGGGGCCGGTGAGCTTCGTCAATATCGACTGCGATACCTACGAGTCGTCCAGCTATGTCCTGGGGCAGTTGGGCGACCGGATCCGCGAGGGGACGGTCATACTGTTCGACGAATACTACAATTACCCGAACTGGCGGGAACACGAGTACAAGGCCTGGCAGGAATTCGTGGCGGTGCGGAGGCTCAGCTATCGCTATATAGGGTTCTCCACGTCGCGGTATCATGCGGCGGTTCAGGTCACCAAAGCAGGCCAATAGAAGCGTATGTCCCGTATCCTCATCACATCGGCATTGCCGTACATCAACGGCGTGAAGCACCTCGGGAACCTAGCCGGGTCGATGCTTCCGGCGGACGTCTATGCGCGGTTCAACCGGGCGATGGGGCGCGAGGTCCTGTTCATCTGCGCGACCGACGAGCACGGCACGCCCGCCGAGCTGGCCGCCATCGAGGCGGGGCAGACGGTGGCGGAATACTGCGCCGAGCAGCACGATATCCAGAAGCGCGTCGGCGCCGGGTTCTCCCTGTCCTTCGACTGGTTCGGGCGGTCGTCGAACCGGCCCAACCGGGAGCTGACGCAGCACTTCTGCGATGTGCTGGAAGACAAGGGACTGATCGACGAGCGGACGTCGAAGCAGGTCTATTCGGTCGACGACAAACGCTTTCTACCTGACCGCTATGTCGAGGGCACTTGCCCGAACTGCGGCTACGAAAAAGCGCGCGGAGACCAGTGTGACAATTGCGGGACGCTGCTGGACCCGGTTGAGCTGATCAATCCGTATTCGTCCGTGTCGGGATCGAAGAATGTCGAGATCCGCGACACGCGGCATCTCTACCTCCTGCAGTCGAAGATGCAGGACAAGGTGCGCAAGTTCGTCGACGAGCGTGCGAAGGACTGGCCGCACCTGACGACGTCGATCGCGTACAAATGGCTCGACGAGGGGCTGATCGATCGGTCGATCACGCGCGACCTGTCGTGGGGCGTGCCGGTTACGCGGCACGGGAAGCCGCGGCCGGGATTTGAAGAGAAGGTCTTCTACGTCTGGTTCGATGCGCCGGTGGAATACATCGGCTCTACGGTCGAATGGGCGGAAGCCTCGGGCGGGAACTGGGAGCGCTGGTGGCGCACTGACAAGGGTGCGAGCGATGTCACCTACGTTCAGTTCATGGGCAAGGACAATGTGGCGTTCCACACAGTGTCGTTCCCTGTGACCATTCTCGGTTCCGAGGAGCCGTGGAAGCTGGTGGACAAGCTCAAGGCTTTCAACTGGCTCAACTGGTATGGCGGGAAATTCTCGACGAGCCAGAAGCGCGGCGTGTTCATGGACCAGGCGCTGGAGCTGCTGCCGGGCGATTACTGGCGCTGGTATCTGATCGCGAATTCGCCGGAGAGCTCGGACACCGCGTTCACGTGGGAAAGCTTCAAGGCCGGGATCAACTCCGACCTCAATGACGTGCTCGGGAATTTCGTGAACCGCATCACCAAGTATGCTGCCTCGAAGTTCGACTCGAAAGTGCCCGATGGCGGGACGCCTGGCGAGCATGAGGCGTGGATGGTGAACGAGCTCGCGACGCGGCTGCCGCAGCTGATCGCGCATTACGAGGCGATGGAGTTCCGGAAAGCAGCGGCCGAGACAAGGGCGATCTGGGCGGCGGGCAACGAGTACATCACCAAGTCCGCGCCGTGGACGGCCTACAAGACGAGCGTGGATCAGGCGGCCGTGGGTATTCGCACTGGGTTGAACCTCGTGGCGCTGTTCGGGATCATCGCGCAGCCGATCATTCCGGAAACGGCGAAGAAAATCCTCGAGGCGATCGGCGTGCCGGAGGACCGGCGCAGCCTTGATCCGGCAAAGCTGGGAGCGGGCGGGTTCGCTGCACTTCTCGATGCGTTGCCGCGCGGGATGGCGATCAATGTGCCGCCGCAGCTGTTCTCGAAGATCGAGGATGCGCAGGTGGCGGAGTGGTCGTCGCGCTTCGGCGGCGGCTGACAAGAGGGTGCTATCTCGGAAGCTGGACTTCTGAGGTGGTTGGCTCTGGTTTCGGAACATAATGGCGAGGGCGGTCCGCGCGAAGACGCGCAGTCCCCTTCATCTCGCGACGAAGACGTCGCGATCCACTCTCCTCGCTTAGCGGGCGCAGAACGAAGCGAAGCGCATCGTGCTTGTTCCTGTCAGGCCTTTGCCTTGCTCTTTGCGTAGGCCTGCGTGCCGGTGGTGATGACGGTGTCTGTGGGCAGAACTGTTTCCGGCCTGTGGGTCACACCGTCGCCCAGGCGCGCGTAGAGGGGGGCGAAGTCGGTGTCTACCGTCGCGCGGAAGAGATCGTCATAAGAGCGGATGACGAAGTAGGTCTGCTGGAAGTCGTCGATGCGGTAGTCGGTGCGCATGATGCGTTCGAGGTCGAAGCGGATGCGGTTCGGCGAGGGGTCTTCTAGGGCGAAGATGCTTTCATCCTTCGAGGAAGAAATGCCGGCGCCGTAGATGCGGAGGCCCTTAGGAGTTTCGATGAGGCCGAATTCGACCGTGTACCAGTAGAGGGCGGAGAGGTTCTTGAGGCGGCCGAACTTCATCGCGCGGAGGCCGCCCTTGCCGTAGGCCTCCATGTAGTCGGCGAAGACGGGGTTGGTGAGCAGGGGGACGTGGCCGAAAACGTCGTGGAAGATGTCCGGCTCCTGCAGGTAGTCGAGCTGGTGACGGCCGCGGATGAACTGGCCGGCGGGGAAGCGGCGGTTGGCGAGGTGGGTGAAGAACACCTCGTCCGGCACGAGGCCGGGCACGGCGACGACGGTGAAGCCGGTGCGGGCCTTGAGCTCCTCGTTGATGACGGCGAAGTTGGGGATGCCGCCGCGGTTGAGGTTCAGCGCCTCGAGGCCCTGCAGCATGGCGGGGTCGGCGCGGTCCTTCAGGATGTCGAGCTGGCGGCGGTACAGGAAGTCCCAGACGGCATGCTCGTCCGCCGTGTAGGCGGCCCAGTT